>NZ_JAVDQB010000025.1:0-1045 GCF_031454055.1 Roseobacter sp. N2S | reverse complement strand
CAATTTCCACGCCTGCTCATCGAATGCTTGATGTTGTGGGCTCGCAGAAACGCCGCCCAATCCCGGCTTGTATACTGCGAGCCTTGGTCTGTGTGGATCAGGACAGGGTGTTTGGGTTTGCGTCGCCAAACGGCCATAAGCAGTGCTTGAAGCACAAGGTCAGTAGGCTGGCGTGATTGGGTTGCCCAGCCGATGACACGACGTGAGTAAAGGTCGATGACCACAGCCAGATACAGGAACCCCTCGTAGGTTTTAATATATGTAATATCGGAGACCCAAGCTGTATCCGGGTCAGCCACATCAAACTGCCGATCCAGCGTATTATCGATCACGATAGATGGTTTACCTCCATACATTCCAGGTCTGCGTTTATAGCCGATCTGTGCATGAATGCCCGCTAAACGAGCCAGCCTGGCAACACGGTTTGGGCAACTGGTCTCGCCCAACTCCATCAGATCGTCATGCAGTTTGCGATACCCATAGACCTTACCGCTGTCTTTCCATGCATCCGTGAGCAGCTTCGTTTGACGAGCATCCTCACGCGCGCGCTGGCTTACACGGTGGCTTAACGGATTCTTAGCCCATGCGTAGAAACCACTGGGATGGATGTTGAGGCAACGGCACATCCGACGCACTGAAAACTGTGGGCGATGCTCGGCGACAAACGCGTACTTCATTCGTTGACCGGCAGTGCATGTTTACATGCGCGAGAGGTTTACATCCTTTGCGAAGTACGCGGCCGCTTTTTTTAGGATGTCGCGCTCCTCCGTCATTCTTGCCAGCTCACGCTTGAGCCTGCGGTTCTCGGCTTCATGGTCCACAGATGATGCCCGTGACGCCGCCTTCGCGTACAGCTTCATCCATTTGTACAAAGAATAGGTGCTGACGCCTAAACGCTCAGACACCTCTCGAACTGGATACCCACGCACCGTGATCTGATGCACAGCATCACGCTTGAAATCTTCACTGAAATTTGGCTTCCCCATAACGGCCTCCTTGCCTCAAAATTAGGGAAGAAAGCGTCTACAATACTAGGGGCTATTCA
>NZ_JAVDQB010000024.1:0-1207 GCF_031454055.1 Roseobacter sp. N2S | reverse complement strand
TGCCGAACTTTCTGCATCGTCTCGGCGTTGAAGCCGAGGCAAATCAAAGCCGTGTTGTGCGCATTGAAGAAAACCGCGCCTGCGGCCGCGCCCGCCCCGAAGAGCTGAATTGGCTCAAATCTTACCGCAATGCCCAGTCGATCGCCAAAGGCCTCGTAGAAGAGGGAATCGCCAAAAGGGCCGAGCCATGAACATGCGCGTGCAGATTAAAGGCGGCGGTGTTGCACAGTCCAATGGTAAAAAGCAGGTCAGCATCCGCCAATTGGTGGAATGGGCCTTCCAGCGCGAGTTTGCCCAAATTGATTTTGACAGCGAGCGGCGCTTTGGGGCGGAGCCTGCGCCGTCCTTCGGGATGGAATATCTGCTACTGGAGCGGGCCCGAGTGGGCTGCAGCATCGATGGTGGCGGGCGCTCGGAACCGCATCACGATGCCGAACTGGTCTCGGCGGCTCTGTCGGTTTTGCCTGTGGCGCGGGGCGGGCGGTCCATGGCGGTGCAGATTGGCGAACTGGCGCGGGTGGGGGCGGTGCCCGATTATATGCCGCGGGCGAAGCCCCATGTGGAACCTGTGGAATGGCGCAGCCATTGGCGGGGGGATTTTGGCAAGGCTGTGAAACTTCGTCGAGAAACCTACACCGTGTCAAATAGAACGCGGGCGGTGGATGTCTACTGGTGCCCGATCCGCTATGTGAACACTGCGGGCGAAGTTGCGGCGGCACGGCGCAACTATCTGGATTGGTGGGCGGCGCTGGATGAACTGCGCTATACCTTCCAGGCGGGGCGGGATTTGATTGCTTATGAGGTGACGGATGTCATGCCGCCGATGACACCCTGGGAAAAAACATCTTGATCACAACCAACGACACGGTGATCGCTCTCGATCGGGATTCTTGGCTCAGCCGAGTGCGGTTCTGTGCCTGATAGGGCGATACTCATATGCTGCAGATGTCCATCGATATTTTCTCAAGCAAGGTGCGGGGCGTGGCGGGGCGGGGATCTACCAGCGGCCAAAGCACGGGGCCCGGCGGGGTGGGGCGGGTGTTGGTACCAAAGGAAGCAAAATGGGGCTGAAGCTCTTGGTGGCCTATAAAGACAGCGTGTCTTATGGGCCGCGTCTGAAGTTTGTGACGCGCGCGCATCGGCTGACGGATAAAGAGATTGGTCCGGCGATCGCAAGACGGTTGCGGCTGGCTGTTCAAACCGCGCG
>NZ_JAVDQB010000023.1:0-1636 GCF_031454055.1 Roseobacter sp. N2S | reverse complement strand
CTCGGGCGGCTTTTTGCGTTCTAAAACCCAAATCCGCCGGGGAATATCCGCAAAACCAACCAAAATCACCACAACGATAAACAACGCATCAGAGAAGGCCAGAAAAATGGCGCGGGAAAACCCGATCCGAGGCAGGGGTGCGTAAAGTTTTGCTTTGGAAATCTGCTGCGCTCCTTTAACTTCGTTGCAACTGATACGAATAACGCCTGTGGCAGGGATGCGGCGGGGTGGGGGGATTTATGACTGTAATCATCGCGGGTGCTGGCATTGGCGGATTGACCTTGGGGTTAAGTCTGCAGGCCAAGGGGGTTCCGTTCCGGATTTTTGAGGCCGTTTCCGAAATGGCGCCTTTGGGGGTTGGGATCAACTTGCAGCCCCATGCGGTGCGCGAATTGACAGAGATGGGTTTGGCTGACCGGCTGGATCCCATTGGCATTCGCACCAAAGAGGTGGCCTATTTCTCACAGCAGGGGGGCTATATCTGGGCTGAGGCCCGTGGGAAATTTGCCGGGTATCATTGGCCGCAGTATTCTGTGCATCGGGGTAAGTTGCAGCTGATGCTGCGGGATGCTTTGCTGGAACGGGCTGGTGCGGGCGTTGTTGAAATGGGCCGCCGTGTGGTGGGATCGCGGGATTTGGGCGCAGGGGTTGAGGTGTCTTTTGCCGATGGCAGTACGGTCAACGGGTCGATTTGTGTGGCTGCGGACGGGATTCATTCGGCACTGCGGGCGCAAAATATGCCGGATGAGGGCGCGCCCCATTGGGGGGGGACAATCATGTGGCGCGGCACCACGCTGGCGCCGCCCTGTCTGAGCGGGGCAACCATGGCCATGGCGGGGTGTAAGGATCAAAAGTTCGTCGTCTACCCTATCGAAAACCTGCCTGACGGGCGTCAGTTTGTGAATTGGATCGCTGATCTGAGCAAGCCGGCGGATTATTTGTGGAACCGTGAGGATTGGAACCGGCGCGGTGATTTGAAGGATTTCCTGCCGCAGTTTGAAGACTGGCGCTTTGACTGGCTGGATATTCCGGCCCTGATCCGCGCTGCTGATGCGGTGTTTGAATACCCCATGGTGGATCGCAATCCGCTGGATCAATGGACCTTCGGGCGCACCACATTGCTGGGGGATGCGGCCCATGCCATGTATCCCATCGGGTCAAACGGGGCCAGTCAGGCGATCCTGGATGCACGGGTTTTGACCCAATCCCTGCTGGATCACGGCATCGAACCCGCCGCGCTCCACGCTTATGAAGCCAACCGGCGCGACACCGTAAACCGCATCGTTCTGGCGAATCGCGGCGATGGACCGGATAAGATCCTCGACGAGGTCGCCGCCCTCGCCCCCGACGGATTTGACCACATTAACCATGTTCTCAGCAATGACGCCCTGGCAAAGGTCGCCTCACAGTATAAAACAATCGCCGGTTTTGACGTAGACGCCCTCAACGCACGCCCCCCAATCGTCCCGTAACCAAAAATAATCAAAGAACTGTAACAAATCCCCATTTTGACGTTGAACACAATCAACAACACAGCTACATCACCACTCTAAACTGTCGCGGGGTGGAGCAGCCCGGTAGCTCGTCAGGCTCATAACCTGAAGGTCGTAGGTTCAAATCCTACCCCCGCAACCAA
>NZ_JAVDQB010000022.1:2125-6231 GCF_031454055.1 Roseobacter sp. N2S | reverse complement strand
TCTCTGATGCGTTGTTTATCGTTGTGGTGATTTTGGTTGGTTTTGCGGATATTCCCCGGCGGATTTGGGTTTTAGAACGCAAAAAGCCGCCCGAGGGGCGGCTTGAGCTTTATTATATCGTTTTGAGAGCGTGTTCGAATACTTACTAGGTTTGGCAGTGACTTACTCTCCCACGTCTTAAGACGCAGTACCATCAGCGCAACAGTGCTTAACGGCCGAGTTCGGGATGGGATCGGGTGTTTCACTTGTGCTATGACCACCAAACCGAGAAAGTATTCGAACATCCCGCCGTACGAGGGCGGGTTTATACACGAGACCCTGATTTTCATCAGGTTAGTCATTCCGGACTACTGTCCAGCAATCTATCTATTACTGGATCAAATCAAGCCTATCGGGCAATTAGTATTGGTCAACTGAATGCATTACTGCACTTACATCTCCAACCTATCGACGTGGTGGTCTTCCACGGCCCTCAAGGGAGACCTTGTTTCTGGGGGGGCTTCCCGCTTAGATGCCTTCAGCGGTTATCCTGTCCGATCATAGCTACTCTGCACTGCGGCTGGCGCCACAACAGATCCACCAGTGGATCGTTCACCCCGGTCCTCTCGTACTAGGGGCAACTCCCATCAAGTCTCCTACACCCACGGCAGATAGGGACCGAACTGTCTCACGACGTTCTAAACCCAGCTCACGTACCTCTTTAAACGGCGAACAGCCGTACCCTTGGGACCTGCTCCAGCCCCAGGATGAGATGAGCCGACATCGAGGTGCCAAACACTGCCGTCGATATGGACTCTTGGGCAGTATCAGCCTGTTATCCCCGGCGTACCTTTTATCCGTTGAGCGATGGCCCTTCCACTCGGGACCACCGGATCACTATGACCGACTTTCGTCTCTGCTCGTCTTGTCAGACTCGCAGTCAGGCGGGCTTATGCCATTGCACTCGACGACCGATTTCCGACCGGTCTGAGCCCACCATCGCGCGCCTCCGTTACTCTTTAGGAGGCGACCGCCCCAGTCAAACTACCCGCCACACAGGGTCCCGGATCCGGATAACGGACCGCGGTTAGACAATAAGACAAACAGGGGTGGTATCTCAAGGGAGGCTCCACAAAGACTAGCGTCTCTGCTTCAAAGCCTACCACCTATCCTGCACACGTCTGACCTATTGCCAGTGTGAAGCTGTAGTAAAGGTGCACGGGGTCTTTCCGTCTAACCGCGGGAAGCCTGCATCTTAACAGGCAATTCAATTTCGCTGAGTCTGCATTGGAGACAGCGGGGAAGTCGTTACGCCATTCGTGCAGGTCGGAACTTACCCGACAAGGAATTTCGCTACCTTAGGACCGTTATAGTTACGGCCGCCGTTTACCGGGGCTTCAGTTCGGAGCTTGCACTCCTCCCTTTAACCTTCCGGCACCGGGCAGGCGTCAGACCCTATACGTCGTCTTGCGACTTCGCAGAGCCCTGTGTTTTTAGTAAACAGTCGCCACCCCCTGGTCTGTGCCCCCCGCCAAAACTTGCGTTCTGACGGGGCCTCCTTCTCGCGAACTTACGGAGGCATTTTGCCGAGTTCCTTCAATGCAGTTCTCTCAAGCGCCTTGGTATTCTCTACCAGTCCACCTGTGTTGGTTTAGGGTACGATCTAATGGAAGGCTATTTCCAGGGACCACTGAACGGCCTCCCCAATCCAATAAGGGGAAACAATCTTCATGATCCGTCACATCTTCCTGGCACCGTAATATTAAACGGTTTCCCATCGACTACGCCTTTCGGCCTCGCCTTAGGGGTCGGCTTACCCTGCTCAGATTAGCTTTAAGCAGGAACCCTTGGACTTTCGGCGAGAGTGTCTCTCACACTCTTTATCGCTACTCATGTCAACATTCTCACTTCTGATCACTCCACCGGATCCCTTACAGGCCGGCTTCACAGTCAGAACATTGCGTCCGTTATTTTATGTCCTACCGCTTCGCTACTTGAGGACGATTGCTCGCCCCGCTGCAACGTTGTGACAGTTACAAAACAAAAGACGCAGCGTTCTATATCACAGAACGCTCCGCTACCATGCACTTACGTGCATCCTCAGCTTCGGCTCATGGCTTGAGCCCCGGTACATCTTCGCCGCAGGATAACTTAATTAGACCAGTGAGCTGTTACGCTATCTTTAAAAGATGGCTGCTTCTAAGCCAACTTCCTGGTTGTTTTGGTCGTCCCACTTGCTTTCCCACTTAGCCATGAATTAGGGGCCTTAGCTGGAGGTCAGGGTTGTTTCCCTCTCCACTACGGACGTTAGCATCCGCAGTGTGTCTGCCGTCTAGTACTCCCGGGTATTCGGAGTTTGGTTAGGGTCAGTAAGGCTGTATGCCCCCATTGCCCATCCAGTGCTCTACCCCCCGGGGTATTCGGACGACGCTCTACCTAAATAGATTTCGCGGAGAACCAGCTATCTCCGAGTTTGATTGGCCTTTCACCCCTAGGCACACCTCATCCCGACCTTTTTCAACAGGTGTGGGTTCGGACCTCCAGTAAGTGTTACCTTACCTTCATCCTGGACATGCCTAGATCACTCGGTTTCGGGTCTGATCCTACTAACTCATTCGCCCTATTAAGACTCGCTTTCGCTGCGCCTACACCTATCGGCTTAAGCTTGCTAGTAAGACCAAGTCGTTGACCCATTATACAAAAGGTACGCTGTCAGATCATAAAGATCCTCCAACTGTTTGTAGGCGTCCGGTTTCAGAAACTGTTTCACTCCCCTCGTCGGGGTGCTTTTCACCTTTCCCTCACGGTACTGGTTCGCTATCGGTCAGTAAGGAGTACTTAGCCTTCGAAGGTGGTCCTCCGATGTTCAGACAGAATTTCACGTGTTCCGCCCTACTTAATACGTCTGATCATGCTTCCTATACGGGGCTGTCACCCATATTGCCCAGCTTTCCAACTGGTTCTAGTCACATTCACAGCTCGGCTGGTCCCCGTTCGCTCGCCGCTACTAAGGGAGTATCTGTTGATTTCCTTTCCTCCGGGTACTTAGATGTTTCAGTTCCCCGGGTTTGCCTTTTTAACCCTATGTATTCAGGTTAAAAATACTTGGTTTACCTTGTTATTGATTAACACTCCGTGCCCGTCCTTGACGGGTCTCACCAGCAAGCTGGTTCGCTCCGACATCTTCAGGTCCGTCGTAAAGTTAACAATAACAAAATATCAAGTGGGTTGCCCCATTCGGAAATTCATGGATCAAAGCTTATTCTCAGCTCCCCATGACTTATCGCAGAGTATCACGTCCTTCATCGCCTCTTACTGCCAAGGCATCCACCAAACGCCCTTCTCGCGCTTGATCTGATCCAGAAAAAGTTAGACTTTCTCTAGAACAGAAGTCGTCATTTTGAGAGTGTATCAATCCGAAGATCAATACGATTGTGTTTAGATCTGATTTCTCAGACCCAACTCATTGAACTCATGTCACACATTACTGTGTGACGCACATTCCCAGTTACCAACTTACGTTGGTGACTTGATGATCGGTTAAAATCATCTACCGCAACCTCGCTCGCTCCTTCAACGGAAAGCAAATTTGGCGTTCTGACGAACACCCGGATTTGCCGGCCGCTGATTGAACAAGTTCAATCACGGCTTGGTTAGTGTATTTTGACTTGGAAAGACTGTAAATTATTACGATATCAGCTTATCCCACACGCACTGGAGGGCCTTCACCGACAACACGCGCCTAAGAACCTTGGTCGGGTTACAAAATTGCGATTACCCCTTACGGGATGTGTTGCTTACCAGATAATTCCGAAGAACTATCTGCCAAATACGCAAAACTTACGTCTCGTGTATTTATATGCTCTCTAAACGATGTAAAAGTGTCTGAAGTATCAGACTTTTAAACAGTCGTTGAGGACTGCTTAATGATCTGATCATCAGCTCTTTGATGTAATTTCTCGTATCTGAAGATCTGTCCGGAAAAGGCGCTATAGACGCTCTCGATGTTTGGTCCAAACATCTGCCGCTCTGAAGCCGTAGTGCTTGTATCAACCCAATTCAAAGAATTGGGTTTTGGTGGAGCATAACGGGATCGAACCGTTGACCCCCTGCTTGCAAAGCAGGTG
>NZ_JAVDQB010000021.1:0-20699 GCF_031454055.1 Roseobacter sp. N2S | reverse complement strand
GCCGACTGCTGATCATCGGGGCGATGACCCGGATCAGATGGGCGATCAAAAACGGTCCACCAAAAGGCTCTTGGTTTGAGCAAATGTTAGAGCGTAAGCCCAGCATGTTGGTAGCGATAGCCCTCGCAAACAAAACCGCCCGAACAATCTGGGCGATGATGACCAAACACGAAGATTATCGAGATCCGATCGCGGCATTGTAAACTGCAACGCTCGGTATGATGTGAGAAGGACATTGAGACAGTAAGGACAAAATGATCGACTAGATCGAGGTTAGGAAAACCAGGCCTTCCCAGAGAGCTTCAAGCTCGTGGCATTGATATTGACCCGACCTTCGCATCGCCATACTGGCCCGCGGCATGTGAAACGTCGCAAATTGAGGCCTGACACATGACCGTACCCGATCACATGTACAAACTGTTGAAAGAACCTCTTGCATTGAACGGGGCATCCACACATGGGAATCCGTAGGATTGAAGTTTCACCGCTGTATATCGCTTCATCAGCGGTGAATCCCTGCTTTCTTTCCCTATTGGGGGCCGATATTAACGAGATCAGCCAAGAAAGGTAAATTTTGTGACGAATTCCACTAATCCAGATCCGTTCGATCAGGCCATTCTGCGCGCGGCTCAGGCCAATGGTCGTGCCTCTATCCAAGAGATAGCAGCTTGCGTCGGGCTAAGCCCGTCACCCGTGGCCAGACGGCTGCGATTACTCGAAGACGCGGGCATCGTGACCGGCTACTCTGCGCTGATCGACGAGGCGGCTTTGGGCTTTGGCTTTTCTGTGTTTCTGTCAGTCAAACTGGACAAGCAGGTAGACGACGCGCTGGCACAGTTTGAACAGGCGATTGCAGCCCATCCCGAGGTGGTCGATTGCTGGCTGATGACCGGAAACCGCGACTATCTGCTGCGCATTGCCACCAGCGGACTGGAGGAATTTGAACGGTTTCTGGTCGGAACCTTCACTAAAATTCCAGGCGTCGCGTCAATCGAAAGCTCGATCCCTTTGCGGCGGGTGAAGTCGGGACAGGCGCGGCTCGGTTAGGATCAGCGTGCGGTGGGGACCATCGCCAAAGCCTCGACCTCGACCAGAAATTCGGGTTTGGTAAAGCCTGTGACGATCAGCAAGGTCGATGCAGGTTTCACTGCAAAATCGTGCACCAAAGCATCGCGTACCGCCATGTAAGGCGCGAAATCCTCGCGGCGGGTGACATAACCGGTAAAGCGCATCACGTTGGAAAAATCCGCGCCCGCTTCGGCCAGAATGGTTCGGATGTTTTCAAAACACATCTCGGCCTGCGCGCGAACATCCAAAGGAATCCCGCCATCGGGCGCCATCGCCAACTGACCCGAGGTGACGATCAATTGCCCCGCCTGAACGCCATGTTCATAAGCCCCGAAAGGGGCGGGCAGGCTATCGGGTGTCAGCGCTTTCATATGCGGTTTCCTTTTTCGTCCATACCGCAGCGGCGCAAGAACAGCGTAGTGGCTTCGGCAGCAATGCGGTCTGCATCCATCGGCTGACCGTCAGGGGCCCCCATCAACATGCGCACCTGTGCTTCGTATTCGGCATAATGCTGGGTGACGGCCCACATGTTGATCTGAAACAGCAGCGGATCGACGGGCGCGATCTTGCCCGCATCTATCCACCCGCGAATGGTTCTGTTGGCATCCTCGACAGACGCGCTCAGCGGGGCCCAGTGGGCGCTCATTTCAGGGGCGCCACGGGCCATTTCATTAGCGAAAAACCGGGATACATCAGGGTGTTCCAGCGCATGTTCGACCTTGCGCCGGATATAGTTGGTGATCGCCTCGGCAGGGTCTTCCAGCGAAGACGACAGCGAAAACAGCTCGCGCCAGTGTGACACGATATAGCCCAGAACATCCTGATACAGGTCTTCTTTCGATGTGATGTAATAGTGCAGCTGCGCCTTGGAAATACCTGCCGATTTCGCAATCGCCTGTGTCGATGTGCCTGCCAGACCGTTGCGCGCAAATTCGCGGATGGCCGCATCGCGGATCGCTTCCTGAATGGCGCTGCGGCGTATCTTTGCAGTGGTCATGGACGGTCCTTAGGTGGTCGCGGGGAAGGCTGGCAGGACTGGTATAGCACAGGCTTCAACGCGCACCAGTCGGGAAGGGGCGGCGCGCAGATCACCCGCGCCGCCCCGTTGTGATCAGCTGCGATCAGTTACCTGTCAGTGCGGTCTTGATGTCCAGCCCGTGCCCTTTGTTGACGAACTGGCTGGCAGCCACTTTGGACAGATCAACAGCGCCTTCGTCGATGATGCCGCTGGATACGGCCAGATCGTGAAACGCCTTGATCCGCTCTTGCGACATTGCGCCGATCCCCTGTTCCAGCGCATCGCCGCTGTCGATGATTTCAAGCGCCTTTAGCTGGGCCACTTCCTTGTCCAGCTTTTCAACGGTCATCTCGGGGTTGGCCGCCATGATCGCATCATAGGCGGGCGTGTGATCACCATAGAGAAAGTTCACCCAGCCCTCGATTGTGGCATCCACGAAACGCTGCACCAGTTCGGGGTTTTCGTCGATCAACTGCTGACGGGTTTCAAGCGTGGCGGCATAGGTGTTCCAGCCGTTGTCGGCCAACAGGAACACATCCACATCAGCCCCTTGGGCGCGGGCATAGATGGGTTCCGCAGTGCCATAGGCCTGCTGGACCATTTTATCGTCGGCCAGAAACTGGGCAAGATTATAACCGTAGGGACGCAGTTGTTCGTTTTTGAAACCCTGTGCCTGCACCATCCATTCCCAAAAGCTGAACTGCCCGTCTTTTGACACCAGCACCGTGGGCGCATCGGAAAGGGCGGCAAAATCGGCGTATTGGCCTTTGTGCGTCATCAACGCTTGGGGGTCTTTTTGATAGAATGCAGCGACGACAGTGGTGGGAATGCCGTTGCGCACATTGTCAAAAGACAGCAACAGATTGCCCGCCATCAGAAAGTCCAACCGCCCCGCCGAAAGCATCGGACGGTTGTTGACCTGCGGCCCGCCGGGGCTGATTTCAACGTCCAGCCCGTATTTTTCATAGGTGCCATCGGCCAGCGCCTGATAGAACCCGCCGTGCCCGCCTTGCGCCAGCCAGTTGGTGCCCATCACGACCTTGTCGTTTGCCCATGCGGCCGTGGCCGAAAGCAGCGCGCAAGCCGCGCCGAATGCTGTAAGTGTCTTCTTCATGCTGTTTCTCCTTGTTGCTGTTGGTCATCACGGCGCACCATATCATCGGTCCAGCCGCGTGTTTTTCCGGGGTTCATCAGACCGTAGGGGTCTGCCCGTTTTTTGAAATCAATCTGTGTGGTGTCGATTTCTTTCATGCCGCCGTCTTCGATGGTGACGACATGGGGGTCGAAAATTGTACAGCCGTCTGTCTGTTCCAGTTCGCCAATCAGGCGGTACATCTCGTCCTTGCCGCGATAGCGGACCAGCGGCAGGGCAAAAATCTGGATATCGCCGTCCTGTCGCGCCATTTCGTGGTGCCAGAACATCTCGTCGCCGTAGCGAGCCATCTGGCGCATCACCAGATCAACGTCGAAGGGACGCGGATAGGCAACCTGCAGATAGGTCCAGCCCGGATCAACCTTAAGCGCCTGCAAAGTGGTGTGGTTCCAGCCGCATTCATAGGCCGGTTGCAGGCCCGCTTCGCGGATCTTGTCCTTGTTCATGGCAAAGGAAACGCTCCCGCCCTGCCCTTCGGCCTCGGCTCTGAAACGGTCCATTTCATCGGGGGCCACCATCGCAAAAATAGCGTCGCGATCGGCGGGGAACAGATCTGCAAATTTGGTATAATAAGGGGCAAAGCGCCGCTCTACCGCTGTCAGCAGATAGCAATCCATCCCGCCCTTTTGCGCCCGTGTCGCAAAGTTCAAAGCGCGGTCATAACCGTCAAACAGGGCGGCCGTGTGAATCCAGTCGGTCTTGGGCGTCAGGGCCAGACCCATTTCCACCACAATCCCGTTGGTGCCAAAGGCGTGCTGCACTTTCTGAATGTCATCGCCGTGCAGTTCGATCACCTGCGGGGTTTCCTCTACGGTGATCACCTTGACATAGCTGACATTTCCCGGATCGCGCAGCATCCCGTGACGCAGCGACCCGATGCCCCCCGACCCCCCTGCCAAAAACCCGCCAATCGTCGCCATCTGGCGGGTCGACGGATACATCAGCAGCTCTTGTCCGGTCTTGTGCGCCGCATCGTCCAGCCGCGAAATCCGCGCTCCGGCTTGGGTGCGTACATGACCTTCGGTGATCTCCAGCACCTTATCCAGACGGGTCAGATCCATGATCACCCCGCCCTCCATCGGCACGCATTGGCCATAGTTGCCCGTGCCGCCGCCGCGCAGGGTCAGGGGCAGTTTGTATCTGGCGATCAACCCTGCCACCTGCATCACTTCTTCAACCGATTGCGGGATCACCAGCACCTCGCCCAGCTTGTCCTTCAACTGGTCGTTCAGGATCGGGCTGTACCAGAAATAATCGCGCGAGCGGGCTTCCAGATGCTTTTGGCCGTCGTGAAAGCGGATGCCGTCAAGCGCGGCTTTGAAATCATTCAGATCGGAAGAGTGGGACATCATCGGTCTCCTTGAAAGGGGGGCAAAACCGCACCGTCACGCCAGACCCGCCGCACAGCAGAGGGGCGACTGATCACATCGTTCAGGTCGGTTGCATCAAAGTGGATAAAATCGGCAGGGCCGCCGGACCGCAGGTTCAGGTCGTGGCCCATCCATGCGGCGGGCCGAGCGCCGATTGCGTCCAGCCAGTCTTCGGGTGGCAGATGCCCCATCAGCACGCCCATGCGCAAAACGTCGATCAGATCGTAGTCGCCATAGGGAAAGAACCCGTCGCGCACATTGTCCGACCCGAGCATGACCGGAACGCCTGCAGCGGCAGCCTCTTGCAAGGGCGCAAGACCCCGCAAACGGGGGGTGCGGCCCGGTCCTGCATCCTGAAGATAGCTGTTGGCACCGGGCAGAACCGTCAGGCCGATGCCCGCTTCGGCGGCGCGGCCCAGCAGGGTTTCCACCTTAGCAGGATCGCGCACGGACAGCGCACAGCCGTGCCCGCACAGCACACGCCCCGCCATGCCGCGCCGCGCAGTTTCGTCGATGATCGCATCAATACCGCGGGCCTCCACGTCCAGACCTTCGTCAACGTGGAAATCCAGATGCAGGTCATGGGATTCGGCCAGATCAAACACGGTCTTGATATGCGCCGCCAGATCGTCGTTGCGATACACAAACGCCCCCAGAATGCCACCGTCACGGCGCAGGATCGGTGCAATGTCAGCGCCTATTTGCGCAAGGTCATCCAAAGCCGTCAGCGACGACAGTTGCAGATCAACCCGCCCGCGCCAGTCCTGCGCCAGTTCGCGCAGAACGTGCCAACTGCGCGGCGCATCCGCATAGGACCAATCCACATGGCTGCGCATCAGGGCTGTTCCGTGGTGATAGGCTTTAACCAATCCTTGCGTCGCGCGGCTGCGCAGATCCTCGTCGGTCCAGCGGGCCGCGTCCTGTCCCATCATCTCTATCGCATCAAACAGCGATTGCGCCCGATGGGGCATGCGCGGCGCCGTCATGGTTTTGTCCAGATGGGTATGAACATCCGCCAGCAGCGGCATCACATACCCGCCGCCGCCCGTGGCCGCAGGACGCAGCGCCGTGATACGCCCCGCCTCCTGCTCCAAATCCCAAAAGCCGCTTTGTCCGGCCAGAGTGATCCCTTGCAACCTTGCACGATTGTCGGTCATCAAAACTAACCCTCGCGCTTTATCTCGCTCTCGTGCCAATGGCCAAGAACGGCACGGGACAACCACGCGGTGATCAGGAAAATGCCAACGCCCAGAACCGACACCAGAAACAACGCGGCAAACATGCGCGGGATTTCGTTGCGAAAGCTGGATTCAAGTATACGCGACGCAAGGCCGGTGTTCTGCCCTGCGGTGCCTGCCACAAACTCGGCCACCACCGCACCAATCAACGCCAGCCCGCCCGCAATTTTCAAAGCCGCCATAAAATAGGGCAACGCAGATGGGATCAGCAAATAGCGCAGACGCTGCCACGGGGTGGCCTGATACAAGCGGAACATATCGCGCAGGTTATGATCGGCACTGCGCAACCCGATAGCCGTGTTCGACAGGATCGGGAAAAACGCCACGATCCACGCACAGATCAGCAGGGCGGCGAACGTGTTGCTGACATAGATCAGGATCAGCGGCGCGATGGCCACCACCGGCGTGACCTGCAGGATCACGGCAAAGGGAAACAGGCTCATTTCTATCGGGCGCGACAGGGCAAACACCATTCCCAGGGCCACCCCCCCGACAATCGCCAGAGCCAGCGCCATCAGCGTCAGCTTGACGGTAAACATCGCGCTTTGCATCAGGCTGGTCCCGTCCGTCACCAGTGTTTTGGCGATCAGGCTGGGGGCGGGGATCAGGTAATGCGGCACCTCATTGTACCAGACCAGAAATTCCCACAGCCCCAGCGCAAAGGTGATCGCGGCAAAGGGCAGGATATACCGTAAGCGCCGTTCACGGCGTTCGCGAAGGATGCGCGGGTCCAGCGGTGCGGCTGCGGCAGGGGCTTCAGTGGTTAAGTTCGACATGATCCATGGTCCCTTCCAGTGCTTTACTGACGCTTCGGCAACTTTCTGCGTATTCCGGTGACATCCGGTAGGCCGCGTTGCGCGGATAGCCCCCGCTCAGCGCTATATCATGCACCACACGTCCCGGACGGGCCGCCATGACAACGACGCGGCTGGACAAATACACGGATTCAAACACCGAGTGGGTTACAAAGATTACCGTCAGGCCCAGCGATTTCCACAGGGACAGCACCTCGTCGTTCAGCTTGGTGCGTGACATTTCATCGAGCGCGGCAAAGGGTTCGTCCATCAGCAGCAGCTTGGGTTTTGTCACCATAGCACGGGCGATGGACACGCGCATTTTCATGCCCCCCGACAGTTCGCGCGGGTATGATTTTGCAAAATTCGCCAATCCCACCATCGACAATGCCTCTTCGACACGGGTGCGGGCTTCGACCTTGCCAACCCCTTGCAGTTTCAGCGGCAGATAGACATTTTCATAGACCGTGGCCCAAGGCATCAGAGTTGCCTCTTGGAAAACAAAGCCAATATCGCTGCCTGATGTGCTTTCGCCAGGACGGTGGCCATTCACGGTGATCGACCCCGCCGAGACCGATAACAGCCCCGAAATCATTTTCAACGCCGTGCTTTTTCCACAGCCCGACGGGCCAAGAAAGCTGACGAATTCCCCTTGCCGGATCGTCAGTGACATATCCCGCACGGCGACAGTGCCATTGCCAAACTGTTTGTCAACGCCGCGCATATTGATCAGCGGCGTGTCGCCTTCTGGTGCATGAGTGTCGGGGGCTGGGGTGGGTGTCATCGCTCAGACCTCCGGTTTGTTGTGCAGCCAGTTGGCTGGCATCGCGTCAATTTCAGCCATCGCCTCGACCAGATGTGCAACGGCGTGATCAAGCGTGGCTTCGCCCTTGGCAGCAGTGGCCAGATGCGCCTCGCCGCAGGCACCCGACGGGCTGAGGTCTTGGGTTTTCCACGCAAGTTTGCCCGCACGACCCAGCCCCAGATGTCTGGTGCTTTCAAACAAATCCTGCCCGCGAGAGCGGAAATTGCGCGCTTGGGTCATGTCCACATTATCCCCGTCCAGCGCCAGCATCACAGATGTTTCCATGTCGCCTGCGTGAATGCCATGGGTGCGTTCGGCTTCCGAATACATTCCCTCTGGCATGCCAAATCCGAACCAGTTGACCGAAAACACCAGCATATCCTGTGAAACGCGCAATTGCCGTGCGGCTATATCCATCACCGGAATGTTGCCGCCATGCCCGTTCAGCAGCACCAGTTTGCGCACCCCTGCCCGCGCCACGCTGGCACCGATTTCGCTAAGCACACGGATCAGCGTTTCCGCCGACAGTGTAAGCGTGCCGGGAAAGTCGATATGCTCGTCACTTTTGCAGATGGCCTGCGTGGGCAGGAAAATCACCGGACTGTCATCGGGCAGCGCCTCGGCCAGACGGTGCGCCACACCAGTCACCGTGCAACTGTCCACTGACATCGGCAGATGCGGACCGTGCTGTTCAATTGCCCCGATGGGCAGCACCGCAATCAGGCGGTCATGGTCAAGCGCCGCAAATTCTCGCTGGCTATGATCAGCCCAGAAACGCTTCATCTCGCCCCCGTGCGAGCGTGTGGATATGTGCAAAAATTCGTCATGCGAGCCCCGTGTTTCAGGCAAACATAGCCATTTTCATACCAATCGGTCAAACTATTCGTTCAGATTTTTTATCTTGCCGCTACATCGTGGTTTGGTCTGTCGGAAAAACCGTTCCCAATTGGGGACTTGATGCCCGGACCATCAACAATTTCTCGCGAAGGGAGCTTGTCGAAGACAATTGCTGGGCGGGATCAAAACCATTCCGGCTTGACAGATACAGAGATTCTAGTGCTCGATCGGGCGATATAGTCCAGAAATTTTAATGCGCATTATACTTACAATTCTTATGACTTTGGCCGGAGCGAAAGTTTCGGCCGAACAGGTCGCACCTGAATGAGGGCCCGACAAAAATGAGGAGTTTGCAATGACAAGATTTATGATCGTGCTTTTGATACTCAGGCTGCCAGTGACCGCGGCGCGGGCAGAATGGGTGCTACGGTCGCCCGAAGCGAGCGACGACAACGGCAGTGCTTTCGTAGTGAATAACCAAGGTCATCGGCTGAACATCGGATGCGGCAACGGCGGCATCATCATCATTTCCCTTACACCGGATACGCGCCCGGATGATTTGAAATTTGTTGGCGACGGAGCGGTGGTCTATTTTCAGGTCGATGGCGGTCAGCCGTTACAGATGCCAGCGAAATGCGGAACCCGCGGATGCTATCAGGATTTCATGTTGGGTGGCGACCCATGGCCGGTCAGCCAGATGCGCGCGATCACCTCGGCATTGCGTGCCGGATCGCGCGTCAATGTCTTACTAGGCAGCAAAACCATGTCGCGCTTCGATCTGTCCGGTTCATCTGCGGCGCTCGGGGGATTGGCCACTAAAACCCAGTGCGAAGGTCTTTGATCATCACAACGATCTCAACGAGAGATACCAGATATCGCCGGATCTAGGGTGCCGGTAGCCTAATTTTCAGACCAGCGACACCCTACGATACACGGTAAACAAATCGGCAATGCTTTTCATCCTCAGTTGAAGTCGGGTTTACGCTTTTCGACGAACGCGTTCACGGCCTCTGTATGTTCGGCAGTTTTATGGGCCAGTGCCTGAAACGAAGCAGACAGCTCAAGCAGGCTGCTTAGCCGCGTCACCTGACCTTCACGCAAAAGACGTTTTGTCATGCGTAGCGCCGGTCCCGGGTTGGCTGCAATCTTGGCGGCCAATGCGCCTGCTTCGTTCAACAGTTGGTTATCAGGCACTACACGGCTGACCAGACCGCAAGCCAATGCCGCTTGGGCATCCAGCATTTCGCCTGTGAAAGCCATTTCGGAAGCCTTGGACATGCCCACCACGCGGGGCAACAGCCATGCGCCGCCATCTCCGGGAATAAGCCCGACTTTAATAAAGCTTTCGGCAAATTTGGCGCTTTCGCCTGCGATGCGTATGTCACACATGCAACTCAGATCGCAGCCCGCGCCGATAGCATAGCCGTTAACCGCTGCAATCATCGGTACTTCAAGATTGTACAGAGCCAGTGTCAGGCGCTGGATGCCTTGTTGGTATTCTGTGCGGATAGACACGGGCAGCAGCGTGTCATCGTCGTATTTTTTCATGTCCTTGACATCACCGCCTGCGGAAAATGCCTTTCCAGAACCGGTTACAATCACCACACGAACGGACTCGTCCGTTGTAATCCGCTCCGCGGCTTCTACGAACTCGGCGACAGCGGAATTTCCGGTAAGGGGGTTGCGGCGGTCAGGGTCATTCATCGTCAAGGTGACAATGGCTCCGTCCTGCTCGTATTTCAGAAAATTGGTCATGGTTGTCCTTTCGTTTACAGGTTTATCGGCATCGTTTTTCGCGCCGAAACAGACTGCACATACTCTAACGAACTGTGCTTGCTTTGTAGGAGGGATTGGCCCAGTTGCAGGTTCCAATAGCTTTCCGAACCATAGGCGATACGGCCTTCGATCAGGCGTCGGGTGTGAAGGTGGAGATCATGTTCATGGGTAATCCCGATGGCACCGTGAACGGCATGGGCGATGGGGCCGGCACGTCGGGCAGCTTCGCCGACACGGGATTTGGCAATCGCGACGGCTGCCCTGTCCGAAAAACCGGCAAGCCCCAATTCTGCCGCCATACGCGCGGCGTAGCATTCTTCGGCCATCTGACTAATCTGCTGCTGGATGGCCTGCTGCTTTGCGATGGGCCGCCCGAACTGTTCGCGTTCCTTGGCATAACTCACCGTCATTTCAAGCAACCGTCCCATTGCCGCCGCCATATCGACCGCGCGCATTAACGCCCCCACACAAAGCCAGTCGTGTGTGTTCAACACAGGGCCATCAGGCGCAGCCTGCGGCCACAGAATATCTGCGCTCAGACTGCCCTTTGACGGGGACGGAATGACTGTGGCTTCTGCCAGTGGCAACAATGCCCAGCCTGCGTTGACCCGAGCCACCACATGGTCCACAAGTCGCCCGAAGGGAACATTGGACAGCCTGCACCCGTCTTTTGTTTTTTGAACCGACGTCGGCGCAATGGCGATAGGCCCCGCCTCTGCCGCAACGGGCGAAACAGACCGCAACAGCATGGTTTCCCCCAAGGGCAACGGGGCCGCATGGGCCCCCGCCTGAAACAAGACCGGCGCCACGTCGATCGGATGCAATCCGGCCCCTCCCCTGTCCTCAGAGGTCAGCGCATCGACGAAACCGGCTGCGGTGAGCGCGTTCCAAAGGGCGGCGGCCTGCCCGTTTTGCGCGATATCGCGCAACTGCTTTGGCGTGCAATGAATTGCGAAAAGCTGCTTGGCGCTTTCTTCCAACATGTTTGTCATCCCTGCCCCCTATCGCAGCCCTAAGCCGCGCGCGATCATACCGCGCAAGATCTCTCTGGTTCCGCCGCGCAAGGAATAACTCGGGGCGGCAAGCCCGACAAAAACCGTGGTTTCCAACAATGACGGCGGCGGCTGCATGTCTGGATCAGCGGCCAGCGCGTCTGCGATCAGGATGGGTAAATCCTGTTCAAAACCTGTGCCCAAGTCCTTTACAAGCGCGGCTTCGATAATCGGGCTTTCGCCCACAGCCAGACGCGCCGTGACAGCGATGCTTAATTCACGCAACGTGGCCAGATGTGCGATCATCCTACCCAGCTCCGCCGTATGTGCTTGGGGCACAGCACGCAGCCAGTTCAGCCATTCGTCCAGCAACACGATGCTGCTTAAAATCCGCTCCGGACCAGAGCGTTCAAAGGCCAGTTCAGCCGTGACCTGTTCCCATCCGCCTCCCTCCATGCCGATCAATGTGTCATCGGGCAGAAAAACATCCTCGAAGAAGACTTCGGAAAAATGGGCATCTCCGTTCAAATCCTCGATCTCGCGGATGGTAATGCCGGGTGTGGTCAGGTCGATGACGAACTGCGACAGCCCTTCATGTCGATCCCCGAAAGCACCGGATGTGCGCACAAGCGCGATCATATAGTGGGAACGGGGGGCGTTGGTTGTCCAGATCTTCTGTCCGTTCAGCACCCAACCGCCATCGGCCCTTTGCGCGCGACTGCGCACACTTGCTAGATCCGATCCGGCGTTGGGTTCGCTCATGCCGATGCAAAAGTAACTTTCTCCGGCGCTGATACCGGGTAAATAGCGTTGCTTTTGGTCTTCCGAGCCGTAGCGCTGGATCAGCGGCCCGCTTTGACGGTCTGCAATCCAATGGGCCGACACAGGGGCCCCAGCATTAAGCAGTTCTTCGACGATGACATAGCGGTGAAAAAAGCCTGCCTCTTGTCCCCCGTATTTCTTTTGTATGGAAAGCCCGAGCCAGCCCCTTTCCCCCATCTTGCGGCTGAAATCTGCGGAAAAGCCCATCCATGAACGCGCCCGAACAACAGCAGGCAGCTTGGCTGTTTCCTGCTGTGCAAATGCACGGACTTCGGCGCGTATGGCTTCGGATTCAGCAGGGATCGCTGAAAGGGACAAAGGCCGTAACATCATTTCTCACTCTTTCATCTGCTTGCAAGCGACCCGCATGGCGTGCCTGCAATAGCTGGGTCAGCCGCATAGTCCCCGCCGCTTGCGCGGGGTCTATGTCTGGAACATGGTGTCGCGGTTATTTCAGCGCATCCATGAAGGCCTTCATCACCTCGGTCCCCGGCTTGTTGCGCCCGTCCATATCTGCCGTCCATTCGGAACCAACGGAGTCCAGCAAGGCGCTGATTTCTGCGACATCCGCTTCAGGCAGGGTGACGAATTGGACACCCTGTTCGGCGATTTTTTGTTTGTCGACATCAACCATCCCGTCAATGACCGCACAGGCATGCTGCGTTGCCCGTTCGCCCGCCTCGGTCAAAGCCTGCTGGGCTTCGGGCGAAAGGCTGTCGTATTTCGACTGGCTGATCATATAAGACGCCACGAAAGACCCGAGGTTCAGCCCTTCCGTTGCGGTCTTCAAATGCGGGGCCAAATCGTAGGGCTGGATGGACCCGTAAGGGAACACAATTGCATCCACCGTCCCGCGCGACAGGGCTTCACGGGCTTCGGGGGCCGACATCTGAACGGGCACACCACCCAGTTTGGTCATCGCAAGTGCCTGAGACCCGCCACTGGTGCGAATTTTCTGACCTTTGATGCTTTCGACGCCAGTCAGTTCCTTGGCCGAAAACAACTGATAGGGCGGCAGGGCCAGCGCCATCAGGGCGCGCACACCTTCAGGGGCGTATTCGGCTTTGTCCAGAACGCCGCCCGGCTTGGCGATTTCCCAATAGGCCATTGTCCCTTCACAGGCACTGTTAAACGTTCCGGGCAACTGCGCCACAGAACTGAGCGGCAGTTTGTCAGCCAGATAGGACGCCCCGATATAGCCGATGTCGGTCACTCCGGTCTGTGTCAACGACAGCATGTCCTTGGCTTTGCCCAATTGCTGTGCCGGAAAATATTCAAAACCAACGCCTTCCCCCGTTGTTTTTTTCACATCTTCAAGAAAGGGCATCAGCAGGTTTTCTGCGATATAATGCCCGACAGGCAGGCTGTCAGCCACCCGCAAGGTGATATCCTGCGCAAATGCCGTGCCTGCGTTGACGCAGAGTGCAAGGCTTGCAGCTATACCTAGTTTATTGATTTTCATTGTCTTTCTCTCCTCCTTGTTAAATCTTGCTATTGCATGGTCGACGGCAGCCAAAGGACGATCCCCGGAAAGGCTGCCAGTAGTGCGATGACGATCAGATGTGCCCAGACGTGCGGCATGACCCCTTGAAAAATCTCGCTCAGCGGGCGGCGCGTATAGCGTGCAACGACAAAGACGTTCATGCCCATCGGGGGGGTGACCATTCCGACCTCGGCAGTCACGACGATCAGAACGCCGAACCACACCGGATCAAAACCCAACTGGTAGATCAGGGGCAAAACCACCGGTACAGTCAGGATCAGAATGGCGATCTGGTCCATGAAAAACCCCAGCACCAAATAGCCCATCAGAATGACCGCGAGAATGACCCAGCGCGACGTTTCAAGCGCGCCGACCCAACTGGCAAGATCATTGGTGACGCGGGTCAGGGTAAAGAAATAGCCAAAGACATGCGCACCCAAGATGATGAACAGGATCATGCATGTGGTTTGCGCGGCTGATCGCAGCGCCCGCCATGTGTTACTGACAGACAGCTTGCGTTCCCATCCGGCGATCAACAGGGCACAAAATGCGCCGATGCCTGCGGCCTCGGTTGGCGTTGCAATGCCCGAATAGATCGTGCCCGTCACTGCAAAGAACAGGATCAGAACCGGCCCGATCCGCTTGAGCGAGCGGACCTTCTGGGCAAAGCTATAGGCCTGCCCTTTGGGCGCGGCACTGGGATCACGCCACACCAGAAAGGCGATGGTCAGCATGATCGTTGCCGTCACCATGATGCCGGGTAAAACCCCGCCGACTAGCAGGGCCGATACAGGTATATCCGCGATGATCCCGTAAAGGATCAGTGCAATCGACGGCGGGATCAGCATGGCCAGCGTGCCCGAAATTGCAACAACACCGCCAGCTAGCTTGGGATCGTATCCCTCTTTCAGCATGGCCGGGATAGAGGTAGAGGCCAGCGTTGCCGCTGCGGCTGTCGACGAGCCCGAAATCGCGCCAAATCCGGCCCCCGCCAGTGCTGTCGCCATCGCCACACCACCGCGCAAGCGGCCCACCCAAACGGTTGCCGCCCGAAACAGATCATTTGCCACACCCGATATAATGATGAATTCCGCCATCAGAATGAACATCGGGATCGTGATGATTTCATAGTTGTTGGCTGTGGAAAGAGGGGTGGTCTTCAAAATGCCCTGCAGGATCGGCCAGCCGCCAAACATGTAAAGCCCCGCGGCACCGGAAACCCCCATGGCCAAAGCGACAGGAAGGCCGGTGATCAGCAGGAAAACCAAAAGAACGAGTACGATTGTCACGGTCATTCGCCATGCTCCCCTGGTTTAACGGCTGTATCGGGTGGGGCAGGCATTTCTACCAAATCCCGTGCTGAAAAGACTGAGGCCAGATGGAAAACAAACCGAAAGCCACAACGCAAACACAGCGTGGTCATGCCCACGGTAAGCAGCGCATAGGCGATCCAAGTGGGCCAGGCCACGGCCTCGGCGACACGGTTGTCAAACAGATATGCGTCACGCGCCTGACTGTACCCGAGCATGGACATGGCCCCGACAAACAAGGTCGATCCGCCATAGCCAAGCCCCTGCGTAAGGTGGCGAACACGACGGGGAAACAACGGAACGAAGACGTCCAGTGCGATATGGCCGTGGTTGTTCAACGTGTCGGGCAGCGCCAGAAAGAACATGGCCCCCGCCAGATACAGCCCGATAAGGCTATACGACCACGTCAGCGGCGCTGCAAAAACATAGCGCAGGGTGACATCCACGACCACGATCAACATAATCGCCGCCATCGCCAGCCCAGAGGCACCGATCAGAACGGATTCCACCCGCGCCAGAACTGCCGACACCCCGTTGACCGGCTCGGTCTCCGCCATCGCATCTTTCATACCTTCCCCCCCGATTCAGAATGTCGGCTTGCGCCCAGTATTTTTTCCGCCGAACGCAAGTGCGGCTTGTCGATCATCTGACCATCAATGGTCACGACTCCTACCCCCGGATTGTCGGCAAAGGCGTCGAACACGGTCTGCGCCCAGTCGATTTCTTCTGCAGTTGGTTGAAACGCTTTGTTTACGGGGGCGACATGATCGGGATGGATCACCGCCTTGGCGCCAAACCCGTCGCGCCGGGCTATGCCGGCTTCGGCCGCCAGCGCGTCAATGTCTCTGAGATTGGCGCAGATTGTATCAACGGCGACGACGCCAGCCGCCGCAGCCCCCGCAAGGCACAGGTTACGGGCCAGTCGGAACGGTTCGGTATAAGTGCCATCTTGCACATTCTGCCGCGCCCCGAAAGAGGCGGCCAGATCCTCGGCACCCCACATCAGCCCCCAAAGACGCGGATCAACATCGCGGTATTGCCCGAGCGAGAAGAGAGAGGCGGCGGTTTCTGTAGCAATCGCCAGAATATTGGTCTGTTGCAGACCATGCGCGGCCTCGAACGCAGCAAGATAATGCGCGCAAGTCCGAAGATCATCCGGCCCTTCACATTTGGGCAAAACAATCCCGTCAGGGCCGTGGGGCATGACAGCGGCAAGATCGGTCAGGGTCAGTCCTGAATCCAGTGCATTCACCCGCACAAAAAGCGCCTTGTTGCCCCGCTCGGCCTTTAGCATATCGATCACACAGTCGCGGGCCTGCGCCTTGGCAGGGGCGGCAACGGAATCTTCCAGATCAAGGATCAGCGCATCGGCTTCGCCGCCGGATGCTTTGCCAAATTTGCGGGGGCTATCGCCGGGGACAAACAGAAAGCTGCGCATTAGGTGGCCTTTTCGTTAGGGCGTTTGCGCATCAGGCCCATACGGCGGCACGATGCCACCAACGTGCCATGCTGATTGAAACAGTGGTGCTCGAATTCCACCAAACCGGCATCGGGGCGGGATTTGCTTTCCCTTTTGGATATGATCAGGGTTTCCGCCCGAAGTGTATCGCCGTGGAACACCGGTTTGGGGAAACGGACCTCGGACATACCCAGATTTCCGATCGTCGTGCCAAAGGTCGTGTCTTGCACGGTCATCCCGATCATGATCGCCAGCGTGAACAACGAATTAAACAGGCGTTGGCCCCATTCCGTTCCTTCGGAAAAAGCCGCGTCGATATGCAAGGGCTGCGGGTTCAGTGACATCAGGCTGAACATGGTATTGTCTGCTTCGCTCACGGTTCGCCCCAGTTCGTGGCGAAACTGGCAGCCAACCTCGAAGTCTTCAAAATACAATCCGGGCATAGGGGGCTCTTTAATAAGATTTCGGGAGTCCCAGCACTTTTTCGGCGATAAAGCACAGGGCAAGCTGGGGTGAAACGGGGGCGATGCGGGGGATCAGGCTTTCGCGCAGATAGCGCTCGACATGGTATTCCTTGGCGTAGCCAAAGCCACCATGGGTCATCACGGCTGTCTGACAGGCGTTGAAACCAGCCTCCCCTGCCAGATATTTGGCTGTATTGGCCGATGCGCCGCAAGGCAGACCGCTATCGTATTCCCATGCCGCCTTCATGATCATCAACCAAGCGGCTTCCAATTCCGAATTGCAGATAGCCAGAGGGTGCTGGATCGCTTGGTTCTTGCCAATGGGGCGGTTAAAGACCTCTCGCTCGCAGGCATAGTCGGTTGCACGCTTCAATGCGGCAAATCCAAGCCCGACAGCTTCGGCGGCGATCAGAATGCGTTCGGGGTTCAATCCTTGCAGAATGTATTCAAAGCCCTTGCCTTCCTCGCCAATCCGATCGGTCTCGGGAATTTCGAAGTCTTCAAAGAACAGCTCGTTGGAATCCACCGCCTTGCGGCCCATCTTTTCGATCTCGGAGACTTTGATCCGGTCACGATCAAACGGTGTATAAAACAATGACAATCCCTGCGTCGGGGATGTCACGTCCTCCAGCGGGGTGGTCCGCGCCAAAAGCAAAAGATGATCGGCCACCTGCGCGGTAGAGATCCAGACCTTCTGGCCGTTGACCACATATTTGTCGCCCCGTTTGTCCGCCCGCAATTTCAGTTGCGTGGTGTTCAGCCCTGTATTGGGTTCGGTGACAGCGAAACAGGCTTTGGCGCGCCCTTCGACCATCGGGCGGATCATCCGCTCTTTTTGATCGTCAGTGCCGAACACCGCCACGGGTTTCAAACCGAAGATGTTGATATGAACCGCCGAAGCCCCGGACATCCCTGCGCCGGATTCAGAAATGGTGCGCATCATGATTGCCGCTTCGGTAATGCCCAGCCCTGCGCCGCCCTGTGCTTCATCCGAGCAAATACCAAGCCAGCCTTCGGAGGCCAGAGCATCATAGAAATCCAGCGGAAAGCCCCCCTCGCGATCCCGTTTCAACCAATAAGCCGCGTCGAAATTCTGGCAAATCCGGTCCACTGCATCGCGGATGGCGGTCTGATCCTCTGTCAAAGAAAAATCCATCGCTTAGTTCTCCTTCATGACACGCAGTGCCCCACTGCTTTGTAATTCAGCGATTTCGGTGTCGCTAAACCCTGCTTCCGTCAGGATTTCAGGGCCGTGTTCGCCCAAACGTGGCGCATGACGGCTGGAACTGGCGGGCGTGCGCGAGAACCGCACCGGCACGGCCATCTGGCGCAACTTGCCTTCGCTGGGGTGATCCTCTGACTGGAAAAATCCGGTGGCCACAAGGTGCGGATCTTCCAGAACCGATGCGTAGCTGTGCATCGGCATGGCCGGAACATCGGCGTTTTCGAAAACCTCAAGCCATTCCGCAGTGGTTTTCGTACGCAACAGCTCGCTCAGTGTCGCGTAGACAAAATCTATATTGGCCATACGGGAGTTGAAGTTTGAAAAGCGGTCGTCATTTTCAAGAATCTCGCTGCGTCCGATCGCCTTGAAAAACCGCTGCCAGTGGCCATCAGTGTAGACCAGGCAACAAACATAACCGTCTTTTGTTTCATAGGGGCGGCGATCAGCAGACAGGTGGCGCGCATAGCCGCCCTTGTCCAGCGGGGGATCATAGGTCAGCCCGCCTAAATGATCACCCATAATCATCGAGACCATGGTTTCAAACATGGGAATTTCGATTTTCTGCCCCTTGCCCGAGCCGGTCCGTTCGATCACCGCGGCCAGTATGGCGTTGACGCCAGCCATCCCCACGATCCGGTCCGCAATCGCTGCCGGCACATAAGAAGGTTTACCACCCGCCCGCACAAATCCGTGTGAAATACAGGCACCACCCTGAATAAGATCGTCATAGGCAGGGCGGTCTGCATAAGGGCCGTTTTGCGCATATCCCACATATGCAGCGTAGATCAGACGCGGGTTCAAATCCGCCAGTTCTTCGTAAGACAGACCAAGGCGCGCCATCGCCCGCGGACGGATATTTGTGATGAGCACATCAGCCGTTTCGATCAGTTTCAAGATCACGGCACGGCTCTCGGCCTGCTTTAGGTTCAAGGCAATATCGCGCTTCGAACGGTTAACATTCAGAAACAGCGGCCCCATCTCGGCATGACGGGTCGGTCCGATCTGGCGGACCACATCCCCCTCGGGCGGTTCCACTTTGATAACGTCTGCCCCGTAGTCCCCCAAAATCTGAGATCCATACGGCCCCATCAACACCGTTGAAAGGTCGATAATGCGCAAACCTTTTAACAAACCCATTTTTGCCCTTCCAATTTGTCCACATATGTGAATAAATAGTTCTACATACTGGACCACTTAACGAGCGAGTGAGTTGCCTTGTCAACAACTTTCTGACCGTCGAAGCATCCCCGATGGTATAGTAATGGCTTATAGACACGAAAATTCAGAACGCTGGAGGGCATCAATGGCTGTCAAACAGATAGAAAACCTATTGAAATTGTTAGAGTTTTTTGCCGAACGAAAAAACCCTGCCACTTTGGCGGATGTCGTGGCACATTTTGGCTGGGCGCGATCCAGCACCTTCAACATTTTGACAACCCTGGTCGAGAATGGGTATCTGTATGAACCCAAGGCACGCGCGGGTTTCTATCCTTCGCCCCGATGGCTGCAACTGGCGCATGCCATGGCAGAAGGGGAACCGATCTCGGAAAAATTGCGTCAGCTATTGGCGGAACTTGCGGATCAAACCGGAGAAACGATCTGGATTTCAGCCTCCAGCGGGCAATACGCCGTTTTCATCGAGGTCGTCGAATCAAAGGCGAATGTCCGGTATACTGCAAAGGCGGGAAAGCGGGTGCCGATCCACGCCACGGCTTCGGGGCAGGCGTTGCTGTCACAGCTACCAGAGCATGATTTGGGGGTGCTGCTGCGCAAGGTATCCTTTGAACGATACAGTACGAACACCCCCATGAGTATTCCCGAGGTTCTGGAGCAGATAGAGGCTGGGCGCAGACGGGGCTGGTTCGCTTCCGCCTCAAACTATTCACCCGATCTGGGGGGCGTGGCGGTGCCTGTGATTGATGGGCGCAGAACCTATAGCGTCACTGTTGCGGGCCCATTGTACCGTGTCCGCGACAAGTGTGTTGAACACGCCACTTGCATCCACAAAACCATAAGCCGCATATACGGACCGGGACATAGTCGGGCGACCTTGAGGAATTACAATACAATTCTGTAACTGGCTCTTTTAACTGAACAAGGTAAGCGTTGCGCCGATCCCACCTATTTGACGTAATTCCATGGTAGCAGATCGTTGATCTGGCTTTGTTTGTGGCCTGCGACGATGGCAGTGAACGTATCGGCCAGATAGGCATGCGGATCGGCACTGTTCAATTTGCAGGCATCGATCAAGGGGATCGTCAAGTTGTTGCCGTATGTTAAAAAATTGGCGGTTTATTCCAGTTCAAGCCGCGAGCTCACTGGCGCATCCAGCCCATTCATAAAATGCGTCAGCTCGTTTCTGGCGGAAAGTTGTTGCGGTCATTGTATGGCGACGAGAGCGGAACAGGTTCGCGGTTTCTTCATGGACAGCCAGAAACCTCTGCGCTTGGCGGGCGGATTTAAACCGGCCCTGGATCTTCTCCCGTTTCCGTGTCGGCCTGTGCGACCCTTCGATGCGATTGTTCAGCCCTTTGTGCGCTCGATGGTCCACGACCAACCCAAGCTTGCGTAGGGCGGCACCGTAGCTGCGCAACTTGTCGGTTATGATGACACGCGGCATGCCCCAGCAGGCGATCAGCCTGGAGATGTAACCTGAATGCACTCCTTTGCCCTACATCACACTAATGATCATTAATAATCTTTGGGCTGTGGTTGGACTTGATTGAGAAACATCGCAGTGATTTGCCGCCGAATTGACCTACCCGTGTTTATATTTTGGTCAATGTTGGCTTCTCCTTTCGTTTTTTCTTTGCAGCCTCTGAGCTAGCTTTGAAACGGTACCTGTTGAGCGCTGCAACGCAAATTTTACTCTGACAGCTCTATTG
>NZ_JAVDQB010000020.1:2584-28067 GCF_031454055.1 Roseobacter sp. N2S | reverse complement strand
TTCCTTGGCGTTGAAAAAGACGATGCGCGGGCGGGGTTTACGCCGGCGCAAATGCGCGAGCTGGCGCAGGCCGAGCTGGTCTGGATGCAGGCGGCCAAACAGCGAGGCGCTTTGGTGCCCACAGATGAAATGGTCGAGCTGCTCGATACTGTCTTCTCGGAAATGCGCGCGGGGCTCGATGGTTTGCCCGATTGGCTCGAGCGGGAGTTCTCGCTGAGCGGGGAAGGGGTTGCTGCGGTGATCAAATACAACGACGGGATCCTGCGCGCGGTGCAACATGCCATCAAAGAGGCGGCGCTCTCCTCTGCGATTGAGGGGGATGATCCGCTGGAAGACGGGTTCTTGTGATGGTGATGCTTCCCGATTGTAACCTGGATGGACCTGCGGGACACTTGCCCCGTTATTGTAGCTTGTCTCTGAGAGCTTCGTAAGGGGTCTGGCCGTTGTGCGCGCCGTGTGGCCTAGCAAAGTTGTAGAACCTTTCCCACTCGGCGAGTTTTGCCTCCAGATCGACATCACCTTTGTAACTGAGAAGTTGATAGAATTCCTGCTGATCAGACCGGTGTGAGCGCTCCACCTTTCCATTGAGCTGGGGCGTGCCGCGCTTGATATAGGCATGTCTGATCCCGATGTCTTCGACGTGCCAATGGAACTTGGCTTGGAATTCGTGACCATTGTCGGTCCGAACTTCTCGAATGCGGAATGGAAACTTTTCGATGGTATGGTCAATGAAATCGATGGCGTTTGCCTGCGTGTGTTTCTCATAGACCTTAAGGGCGCGAAATCTGGTTGCATCGTCGATCGCGTTGTATTGGAACCGGCGGACCTTTTCGCCTCTTTTTCCTCTGAAAGTCAGAAACTTAACATCCACTTGGATGTGATGTCCCGGCACCTGCTTTTGATAGCGTTTGGTGTGCAATTTGCGCATGCGTGTGCCTCTGGGCAGTCGGTTGAGACCGTTACGCTTTAGGATGCGGTAGACTCCAGCATCTGAGATTTTGATGCCGTGATAGCGCGCCAAACACCAGACAATCCGAATTGGCCCTAGATGATATTTGCGCCGCAAATAGAGAACTTTTTCGACGATCTCAGTAGGGGTTTGATTGGTAAGCGTTGCTTCCGGCCATAAAGTTCCAAGGTAGCAGCTGCTCGATGTCCTTCTGTTTATGCCCATTGACGATGGCTGTTAGGACGCCGGTTATGTAGCTGTGCGGTTCAATGTTATTCAGCTTACAGGTCTCAATTAGGGACGCGAGCATGGCCCAATATTGGGTTCCTTCCTCGTGGCCCGCGAAGAGCGCGTTCTTTCTTTGCAGGGCGATGTTGTGATAGGGCAAATCAAACAATTTGCGACGCGCATGGGCCCAGCAGTAGGCCAGTTGGATCGGGGCATTGTCGCGCAGATCAAGCACGCGGTTGTATCCGGCATAGCCATCGACTTGCAGGATGCCTTCAAAGCCCTGCAATATCTCGGACGCGTATTTTCCAGATCGCGCCGGCGCATAGGTAAAAGCCACGCCGGGTGGTTCTGGTCCATGCCAGGCACGATCATCGCGAGCGAGCGCCCAGAAATACCCTTTCTTGGTTTTGCCGCGCCCCGGATCGAGCACCGGCGCGGGTGTCGCATCCATGAACAGTTTGCTGGGAGTTTTGAGATGCGCCAGCAACGCATCGTGGACGGGCTTAAGTTCGTGGGTAGCCTTGCCGACCCAGAACGCCAAGGTGGAGCGGTCAATATCAACGCCCCGCCGCGCATAGATTTGGGATTGGCGATACAGATGCGCTGATCGGGCTTTGCGCCAGATGGTGACGTTGCGAAGATGTCCACCGTTACAATTGATCAAGGAGGAGAAAATGGAATTCTTTGTTGGCTTGGATGTTTCTTTGGATGAGACGCATATTTGCGTCGTCGACGAGGGTGGACGTATCATCAAGGAGACCCGTGCACTGAGCGAACCGCAGGCTATTGCCAAAGCAATACGGCAAAAGCGCGCGCTTGAAGTCGGTGAGCAGCTTCTCCAGCCGGACGATGCGATCTTCCTTGCGTATGATGATGTCATCACGCTCAGCGAGGGTCTTATTTTGCGTGCCAATCTGTGCCTCTGCCGCAACCAGCATTGCCTTGAGCGCATCGATTTCATCTGGAAGATCAGCAGGGGAAGTCATCCCTGTGATCTATCAAAATCAGGGGCAAACGGGCCGCATTAAACACCGTCCGAGTCACTCTGCCGCATCCGGTGGCCGGGTTTCCAACGCGATCACGCGACGCCAATCAAGACCCGCAAACAAGGCCTCAAACTGTACCGGATCCAGCCGCAAAACACCGCCCTTGATGGCGGGCCATTTGAACGCATTCTGCTCAAGTCGCTTGTACGCCATGACCAATCCGGTGCCATCCCAAAACAAGAGCTTCAGTCTGTCGGCCCGTTTCGAGCGGAACACATAGACCGCACCATCGAAGGGTTTCTTCTTGAGGTGGCTCTGTACCAGCGCCGCCAAACCATCATGGCCTTTACGGAAGTCGACTGGTTTGGTCGCCACAAAGACCTGCACGCCATGCGGCGGGTGGATCACAACGCTGCCGCGATCTCGGCAATACGCACGGCTGCCGTGTCTGCATCCAGACGAATTGTCACGTCCCCTTCGATCACATCCACCGTCTTTGATCGCGCCGAAGAATCTTCAACGGGCGCAGTGGGCTTGGACACTTCCACCGGCACATACGCAGCACCCGAAAGATCGGGTAAGATCAGCTTGCCTTCGCGGGCCTGACGCCGCCACTCAGACAAATGATTAGGCCGCATGCCAACACGTCGCGCCACTTCGTTCACGGTAACGCCCAGCACCAAAGTTTCGGCGACCAAATGACCCTTCACCGCGTCCGGCCAGCGACGATTGCCGTCAGATCCAACCAAAACCTCATGGCCTGCAATGGACTCCAAACGTAGCTCCCGATGTACTCCCACAGCAATCTCCCTGACAAATCTATATTGTCGAGGGGCTCGTAGATATCCGCTCAGCGCGAAAGGTGGGACTAAGCAGCGGTTAAGTTTGATTGGCAGGATTCTTCGGGATTGATTTGGCATTCTTCAACCCAGCTTCGCCATGCTTTTGATATGCTTCGCGCCATCTATAAAAACTGGACCTGCCGACCCCAAAATACCGGCAGGCTTTGCGAGCATTTCCAATCTTCTCGGCGTGCTGGAGCACTCTATGTTTGCGTTGAATGTCGCGTTCTTCGTTCGTCATGAATACTTCCTCCATCCCAAAACAGGGAATTTACAGGAAGTGTCCCGAGAGTCCGTACATATCTGCACCTTCCAGCATATATCAAGGGGCTTGCATCTGGACATATTTTGACCAGTGGGGCATTTTCTTTACCCCTCCGCCCACATGGATTGCGCCGGGCAGGTCGTATCCGGTGGGGAAAGCTGCGCCTTCGGGATAGCGGTAATGGGTGTCATGTACTTTGACATCATCGCGGATCAACGGCCAGACGAGGTCTGCCAATAGGGCTTGATCGCCGAACTTGTTGTCAAAATACTGCGAACCTTTGCGCAGCATAGTGGATACATCAGGCAGCACACCGGCGGTTCCGCCCCACATACCCGCTAAAATCAGCTCGTGATGATAGATATGGTCGCGCATAACATGAAAGCGTTTTCCAGATGCCAGCCAGTCATTGACTGCCAGCAATTCTTTTGCGTTCAGGCGGGAATCCGCGTCGCGGCAGACAAAGACGTTCACGTCTGGATCGTCCGAAGCCAGAAACCGCCACATAGGCCGGATTTTCTGATGCTCCGGCTTGTCCATCATGATGACCTGCGCCCCATATGTGCGCAGCGCCTGTATCGCATCTGCCGGAACACTGGCGTCGCAGTAAAAACGAGGGGTCCAGCATACATAGATATGCTGGGCAATCTGTGCGTTTACTATCGCGCCGGTAATGTATTCTGGCCGATCCCCCCAAAGGGAAAAGGCAATCACATTGCGCTCCCGTTGTGTCGGATCAAAACCCTTGCCCCCCGGTTTCAACTGCTGACCGCTATTAGGGGATGACAGAAAATGGGTGAGGGCTTTCTGGTCTTTAAGCCGGATATTGTAGCGTCCTTCCTGCTCGGCCTCTTCAACATGGCCACCACGCCACAGCACACTGATCAGGCTGTTGCGGACTTCTTGATCATCGCGGATTTTCAACGCCTTCCTGAAGGGGGCGATGGCTTCTTCTAACTGTCCAGTCCGCTTGAGAAAAATTCCCATACCTGTCCAACCATCAAAATCCTCCGGATTCTCAGAGACATAGGCTTTATAGGCGGCATCAGCAGCTTCGAGCAATTCGGCGTCGCGCAGGCAAATGGCGGCAAATAACCCCGCCTTGGATTTGGGCTGAATTTTCCCCGCCAATGTATAGGCGCTGGCCGCTGCCTGAAAGGATTTATTGGCACGCAATTTGCGGGCTAGCTCCATTTGTGTTTGAAAAGTTGTTGCGGCTTTGGTGTTAGGTTGCATTTTGTGCCCCGATTTATATAGGAACAAGGATGCATACTTTTCGATCGCATTCAACATCGAAAGTATGTATTTTGCGAAGCCTAACTGTTCTGCCGGTATTGCCATGTGTGGACGGTTCCTGTTTAGCAAGGTTGTTTTGACGTCGTGATCATCGCGGGTTGCGGTCATGTGTCCAGCCTTTTTGCGCGGCACCGATGGCCACTGGCCCTGATTAAGTCCGCTTGACAGGTTCCTATCAAGTTGCTGGACTACGTTTGTCCTGGCAATGCCTCGGGGTGTTCTGGCGGCCGCTTGCCTTGATCATCATCACGTCTATTACCCTTGCATCTTAGTGCGCTGCGTAAACAATGCAGCGCTGTTCACTGTTTATGCGGCTCGATAGGTTCCTCCTCTTGCCAAGAGCGCCCATACGATCCGAGCGGTTTTGTTGGCCCCCTCTCGGGCATTTATCAATGACCTGCCAGGCGATGTTTGCCACACTAACCAGTCGAGAGGCCTTGCGTTCTAGCAGGCTGCGGATCCAATTCGCGATTCGCGTTTGCGTATCAGCAACACGCCTCAGAATAGCTGTGGCCCCAACCACGAGGAGCTTACGCAAATATCCGTCTCCCATTTTGGTAATCCGCCCCAATCGCCCTTTGCCACCGGATGAATTTTGCCGGGGAACCAACCCGAGAAAGGCTGCGAATTGGCGTCCGGATCGGAAGAGCGAGGGGTCCGTAACCGAAGCAGCCATCGCTGTCGCGGTCAGCACTCCAACTCCCGGAATAGTCGCTAATCGCTGACTGGTTTCGCTCGATCGGTGCCATTCAAGGATCTTGCGATCAAGTGCGCGGATTTCTTGTGTCAGATTGGTGAGTTGATGGGCTAGGCTCAGCAAAGCAGATCGGGCGACCTCTGTGATGCCGCCATTGCTGCCCTCTTCGAGTTGCTGGATCAACCCGAGAACATTCTGAGGACTCTGTGGCTCAATGATCCCATGCTAAGCCATATGCGCACGCAGTGCATTTATCAGCATTGTGTGCTGCCGTACGAGAAGGTCACGGACTCGGTGCAGCATCATGGCCGCCTGCTGATCGACAATTTTTATAGCCACAAAGTGCATATTCGAACGCGTAACAGCCTCGCAGATCGCCTCCGCATCTGCCGCATCATTCTTTTGCCGCTTAACGTAGGGTTTCACATAAGCTGGGGGAATGAGCCGCACATCGTGGCCCAGTGCCGTAATCTCACGAGCCCAATGGTGCGGCGTCGCACAAGCTTCCATATCGATCAGGCAATAGGGCAATTGAGCCAAGGTATTCAGAACTGCATTCGGGCGAAGCTTCTTTTGTAGAACGGTCTGTTCTGCCGCATCGACGCCGTGAAATTGAAAAACTGACTTTGCAATGTCGATTCTAATCGTTGTAATTTCCATCAGGGCGGTTCCTTTCAGAGCCGGTTCAAACACCAGCACTTTGGCACATTGCGATGCCGGTGGGTGGAACCGCCAACCTCATCAGTTTGTTGGCCGGGTTTGAACAAGCTATGTCGGCCCCATGAACATTCCGAGCCAAATGCTGCGCCTGAAAGGCTTCCGCTACCCCTGCGAGATTATTGCTTACGCGGTTTGAGCGTACTATCGTTTTTTGAGTACGGCAGTTGTTGAAGACCTTTTTGCAGCGCGCGGCGTGATTGTCCCCCGAGAAGCGATCCGACTTTGGGCAACATTTCTCAAACTGCGTCCGCCATGGTAGACTACTGCCGAATAAAAAGCCGCATGTGGATGAAGTCGTGATCACAATCCGTGGCAAGACGCATTGACTGAGGCGCGCAATCGACGCGGATGGACATGTCCTCGATATTCTTGTGTAACCACGCCTCAATGCCAAAGCATTAAGGCGCTTTTTCCAAAGAATAGTTTCACAGTTTTGCGCGCCGAACGCGGTCATAACTGGCAAATTGCGCAGCTATATCAAACCGATCAAAACACTGGCCTCGGAACGCTGACCATCGCGCATACAAGGGCTTGAACAACGCGATAGCAGTGTCGCACCGGCCGACACGCAAACGAGAGAAGATCTTCGGTAAATTCAAATCTTTCCGGTAGGCTCAGAGGTTTTTGGCCGAGCATGACCAAATCAACGTGCTCTTCCGTCCTTGCCGCTATCACATGAACGTAATTTCATACTGCAACGCCCGATCCGATGCGTTCAGCCTCTGGGCAGAATACGCTGCGGAAATGGAGGCATGATCCTGCCTTGGCCAAGCTTCACAAACTAACGCCTACAACCCGAAAATGCCATACTTTCGTATCGGAATTTCTGAAAACTGCGATCTTTGTAATTTATTCGCCACGTTCCAACGATACTAAACTTTCATTTTAAGCAGGTGAATCGACGGCAAAAAGGTGACTGTTTTCACAATCGCACAGAATTGATGATTTACACATACTAAAGATTGACCAAACACATACTAAAGCATTAGCTTTTGGGTATGCGAATCGCTTTTAAGATCCCTGCCGGAGCCAGTTAATGTATTTATCAAGAAACGACCGAAGCCGTACCAATAGCAAAAAATTGCCTTTGACTCCTGTCAGTGCCACCCTTTTGGGTGATTTGTATGAAAAACTTGATCTAAATCTTTCGGATAAGCTGGGCCAAAAGGGCAAAGTCGCCCTGTGCGGACAGATCAGGACTTGCACAGATAGCATCATGGATTGGCTTTCCCAGCAAAACTCGCAATTGGTGGTTTTTCAACGGGATTCTGTGGCTATTGGCTGGCTTGCAGGCTATGCGGAGCAACTAGATCTTATGCTGGTGGATGCAGACTGTATGGCTGACCTCGAAGAGGCGGTGGACTTTTGTTTACAGATCCGTCAAGCAGCCCCTGGCCTTAAAATTATCCTTATTTCCAGCGCTGTTAGAGAGTCCGACCTGACCTGCGAGCGGATGATAGCATGTGATGTGACCTTGAAGTGGCCAGTGACAAAGAAGTTCCTCGCGCTTGGCGTTCGGGCTGCGCTTGAAAACCACGCAAGTTTTATGGCGTCACGCAGGGCTAGATTGGGAACCTGCTGACCCGATCTTGTTTACAGGTGTGGGGTGGCTGGTTTTTGTAACCAGCACGGCCTGGGCGTGCGGGGCAAAAAGGTCACGGGTGAACCACGGCAAAGGCCCATTACTGACATGAAAAGCTTTATGCTTGCAAAATGGGCAGGAAGGGACATACTATAGTATCAGTAGTTGGACTAAAGTATAGATTGAATGCGTCGGCGTCGTTCTATTTCTGGCCAGTTTGCAGAATGGAACCCATCTGGCTTCAGGCTGCATGTCATATCAGGCAGGGCAGAAAATTTTAGTCGGGTGTGGCGTAGTTGTTGAGATTTTAACCGGAGGTTGTGTCGTGAACACACCATTGAACCGCAATAGATCGCAAACGCGAGAAGGTCATAGCGAGCAGGCAACTGTTCCCGTGGCTCCTGAGCGTGCCGGCCTTGAAAGTGTCAGCACCAAAGGGGGTATTGCGACTGGTGTGTCTTCGATGGCCAGTGTGATCGGCATGGGGCTTGCGGCGCAAAGTGGGTCCTTTGATGGCCTGCAGGCGTTTGCCGCTGTTCCGACGAGTGATGATGCGTTGCTTGGTTCCGGAGAGAAATCTCTGTTGTCGAACCGTGCCGTGAAGCCCACCGCTGAGGATGCTCAAGAAATTTCGGCGAATGCTTCGTTCTCACAGCAGAGCGAAGTGCAAGGCGAGTCGCTCTCCTCCGAAACCATCGTGCTGTCCGAGAGTGAAGAGAATGACTTCGAAGCTTCTGAAGGCGCGGAAATTTTAGTCAGTGCAGAAGCTCTGGAAGATGTTGCACAGATAAAAGAACCCAAGCAGGATTTGGAATCGCCGGACGAGGCGGTCGCAAGCGAACCTGTAAAGGTTGCTGTTTCAGAGGTTGAGGTCACTCCGGTTGGAACGCAAAATACACCGCTTGAAAGTGAAGAAACCGATAGCTTGGTCGACAAGGTTTCTGGCGACGACGGCCTTGTTGGTGGAGTTGTCGATACAGTTCTTGGCGATGACGGCTTAGTTGATGGAGTTGTTGATACGGTTCTTGGCGATGACGGCTTAGTTGGCGGAGTTGTTGATACGGTTCTTGGCGATGACGGCTTAGTTGGCGGAGTTGTCGATGCGGTTCTTGGCGACGACGGCTTAGTTGATGGAGTTGTCGATACGGTTCTTGGCGACGACGGCTTAGTTGATGGAGTTGTCGATACGGTTCTTGGCGACGACGGCTTAGTTGGTGGAGTTGTCGATACAGTTCTTGGCGATGACGGCCTTGTTGGTGGAGTTGTCGATACGGTTCTTGGCGACGACGGCTTAGTTGATGGAGTTGTTGATACGGTTCTTGGCGATGACGGCTTAGTTGGCGAAGTTGTCGATACAGTTCTTGGCGATGACGGCTTAGTTGATGGAGTTGTTGATACAGTTCTTGGCGATGACGGCTTAGTTGATGGAGTTGTTGATACGGTTCTTGGCGATGACGGCTTAGTTGGCGGAGTTGTTGAGACGGTTCTTGGCGACGACGGCTTAGTTGGCGAAGTTGTCGATACGGTTCTTGGCGACGACGGCCTTGTTGGTGGCCTCCTCGGTGACGAGGGACTGTTGGGCGGTTTACTGGGTGGGTCCGACGAGGATCCCTCTGCCGATTTGACCGTGCTGCCTGAGGCGCTCGTTTCGACAGTTTCCGAAGTGCCAGAAGTTCTAGAAGACGTCGTTGAGACGGTTCTTGGCGACGACGGCTTAGTTGATGGAGTTGTTGATACGGTTCTTGGCGACGACGGCTTAGTTGATGGAGTTGTTGATACGGTTCTTGGCGATGACGGCTTAGTTGATGGAGTTGTCGATACGGTTCTTGGCGACGACGGTTTAGTTGATGGAGTTGTTGATACAGTTCTTGGCGACGACGGCCTTGTTGATGGCCTCCTCGGTGACGGGGGACTGTTGGGCGGTTTACTGGGTGGGTCCGACGAGAATCCCTCTGCCGATTTGACCGTGCTGCCTGAGGCGCTTGTTTCGACAGTTTCCGAAGTGCCAGAAGTTCTAGAAGACGTCGTTGATACAGTTCTTGGCGACGACGGCTTAGTTGGTGGAGTTGTCGATACAGTTCTTGGCGACGACGGCCTTGTTGATGGCCTCCTTGGTGACGAGGGACTGTTGGGCGGTTTACTGGGTGGGTCCGACGAGGATCCCTCTGCCGATTTGACCGCGCTGCCTGAGGCGCTCGTTTCGACAGTTTCCGAAGTGCCAGAAGTTCTAGAAGACGTCGTTGAGACGGTTCTTGGCGACGACGGCTTAGTTGATGGAGTTGTTGATACAGTTCTTGGCGACGACGGCCTTGTTGGTGGAGTTGTCGAGACGGTTCTTGGCGACGACGGCTTAGTTGGCGGAGTTGTTGATACAGTTCTTGGCGATGACGGCCTTGTTGGTGGCCTCCTCGGTGACGAGGGGCTGTTGGGCGGTTTACTGGGTGGGTCCGACGAGGATCCTTCTGCCGATTTGACCGTGCTGCCTGAGGCGCTCGTTTCGACAGTTTCCGAAGTGCCAGAAGTTCTAGAAGACGTCGTTGAGACGGTTCTTGGCGACGACGGCTTAGTTGGTGGAGTTGTCGATACAGTTCTTGGCGATGACGGCCTTGTTGGTGGCCTCCTCGGTGACGAGGGGCTGTTGGGCGGTTTACTGGGTGGGTCCGACGAGGATCCTTCTGCCGATTTGACCGTGCTGCCTGAGGCGCTCGTTTCGACAGTTTCCGAAGTGCCAGAAGTTCTAGAAGACGTCGTTGAGACGGTTCTTGGCGACGACGGCTTAGTTGGTGGAGTTGTCGATACAGTTCTTGGCGATGACGGCCTTGTTGGTGGCCTCCTCGGTGACGAGGGACTGTTGGGCGGTTTACTGGGTGGTGTCGTTACGGAGACTACTGCCGCGTCAACGACAGAACCTGAGGCCCTCGTTTCGACAGTTTCCGAAGTACCAGAGGTGATAGAGGATATTGTTGATGCAGTCGTTGGCGATGATGGGTTTCTGGATACGTTGGTAGGGCAGACGGAGTTTGATGCCTTACTTGGGTTGGGCGGGGAGATTACGTCTTTGCTGGACGCGTCAGAGCCATCACTTTTGGACGGTTTGCTTGGGGAGGCAGACGTCTTTGGCGTTGATGTTGAAGAATCCGCCGCAGGTGCTGATGACTTGTTCATTGGATTGAGCGGTGGCGATGATCTTTCAGGCAGCCTTGTGGATCAAGGTGTTGTCAGCATGTCACCAGATGGCGAATCATACGCACCAGATGCTGAAATTGACGGGTTGTTAAATAATATTCTTGGTGGCGGGGTTGAAGAAATCTTTGGCGGAGAAGGCACTTTCGCCGAATTGTTTAGCCACGAATCAGACGCTGAAACTGGCGCGGCGCCAGAGGAAGCTGCTGATAGTAATGCCGAGCTCATCGACGATGTAGCGGTAGAAGACGCACTTAATATCCTATTCGAAGACAGCGCGGACCATCACGTTGGTTCAATCCTGGGTGGTCTATTTGGGTCAGGCGCGGATGACGATATCGGATAATGTCATTATTATGGCATTATCTTGAAATCTGATAATAATCTTGTGCGGTTTGTGTGGAGTTATTGTTAAGGTTTTGAAAAAAAATGACTTTTTATGTTGCAAATGTAAGTATTTCAGATTTTTTCTTGAGAGGCGGGCTCTTTCTAACTTGAATGAAAATGTCGTTAGGATACACTATAAGTAGTATAGGGTTTTGGGGTAGTGCAAAAGGTGCACCTCTAATTCCGGCAGTTGATTGATGGCATTATTGTTTGGGAAGGGAACACGCTTATGATGGTTGGCGTTGTTGAAAGTGGAAGCAACAACACAGATACAGGCCTTTCGCAGGTCATGTCCCAGCTATCATTGGAAATTCCCAAGACAGTTGCTCTTGATCCTACCGCAGCCCCCGTTGTCGGTTTTGACAAAATGGGCGCAGATTTGAATGTAGAATTCTCTGATGGCGAGCGACTTCATATTAAAGACTTTTTTGTCATTGGGCCGGACGGGGATTTCAGCCGTCTGGCATCCCCGTCGGGAGAAATTATTGTCACTGGATTGATGGGGCCGGAAGCAGAAGGGTCCGCTTTGGCCGAGCAGTTGACTGTCCCTTTGGATGGGGCATATACGGCCAATGATGCCGGTGATAATGTCAGCTACCATTTTGCTGAAGCCGCAGGTGGCGGGGCTGATTGGCCCAACTCGGCAATGCTGGCAGCGGCGGGTATTTCTGTTGGCAGCGGCATCGGTGCTTTGTCAGGTGGCAGCAGCGCGGGCAGCGCCGCGCCAGCAGCTGCGTCAACACCAGACGCGGGTAATGATTTGGCGGTTCTATCGGGCGAAACAGATGAAGAGCTTGCTACGATGGTCGCTGAATTGACAGGTGGTGAACCGTTTTTGTTGCAGCCAGAGGATTTCGACACCGAAGACTTGATAGCCGATGCCATCCAGTCAGACCAAAATGCTTTGGGCTTTGTGCCAGACGGCAGCGACGTTGTGCCAAGCGAAGGGTTCGTAGGTACGCAGGGAGCGGACTGCCATGCCCAAGCGCTGGATGAGTTTTCTCTCCTTGATATTCTGTCTGATGTGACAGCGGAGGCATTTTAATGCTGCGGCAGATCAATCGCCTTTCGAGGACAACATTATTTAGCGGCATCCGGGTGGCACAGTTTGGTGTTTTGAGCTTGGCTTTGGGTTTCGCTATGCCGGCCGCCGCACAGATGTCTCTGCGGCAGGCGGTTTTACACGCCACAGAACGGGACGGTAATGTTCTATCTCTCCGCCAGAAGGTCGCCAGCCGCTCGGTCGAGATCGAAGCGGAACGGGATGCTTATTACCCGAGCATAAGCCTGTCAGGGGATAGTTCCACCACCGATTCAAATGGTCCGGGTCTTGTCCTGAGTGTTTCACAGGTTCTGTATGACTGGGGTTTGATCCGAAGCAAGATTGAAGCGGCGTCACAGGTGCGGGTGAAAGCTGTGTCGGATCTGAAGATGGCTGTGGAAGATATTTCACTAATGGTTTCAGAATATTTTCTGGACGTGGAGGTGATCGACCTCAAGATTCAGAAGACCCGTAACTATGTGTCTTTAGCGCGTCGTATCGCTGGTCAGGCAGAGGATCGGGCGCTTGCGGGGATCAGTGATAATGGTGAAGTGGCTCGTGCGCGTTTGGAAATTGCGCGCGCTGACGACCAATTGGCGCAACTTGTGGCAAATCGCCGGATGGCGCTGTCGCAAATCGCCTTCCTGACGGGGAAATTGGTCAACACACTGCAAAGACCACCGGAGTTGGGTTTTACCCAGCATTATTCAAAGACTGCCAAAATCCGTTCGGCGGTTCGGATTGCACCGGATTATGTCGCCGCACGGGCTGGTGCGGATGAAGCCAAGGCCGGAGTGAAAACCGCCAAGGCCTCTCGGTTGCCGACGATCAAATTACAGGCGCAGGGCCGCACCGATCTGAACGGGGGCAACACCCGTACTGCCGTCGGGCTGTCAACGGGGGTCGATCTAAGCTCTAGCGGCTTGGGGCGGCGGCAGGTGCAAAGCGCGGAATTGAATCTGCGTGCTGCACAATCCAGTATGTTGTCCACAGAACGGGAACTGACCAACACCGCGACAACTGCGGTCGAACAGATCCAAATTCTGCGCAGAACGGAATCTGCGCGACAAAGTCAATTAGTTGAATCCGAGAGGGTCCTTGAGAACTATGAACAGCAGTTTATCGCGGGCCAGCGTGAACTTTTGGATGTGCTGACAACTGCGCGGGATCTCTATGATTCAAGAATTGATACAATCGATACGTACGACGAACGGAAACGCACAGAATATAACGCAGCGCGAGATTTGGGTGTGCTTGGGACTTTGATCTTGGCTGCATCGGGAGTTCAGTAAGCGCAATCGCGATACATATAGTAAAGAGTGATAGTAATGCAGGAAAAGACGACATTTGATCCTTTAGTAGACGGCATTGTTGAGCTATGCCGGTTGCAGGGCGTCGCTACATCCGCCGCCCAATTGACCGACGGACTTCCCAAATCCGCCGGAAGTGCAATGGACCCTAATCTTGCCACGCTTGCACTAAGACGTGTTAATATGAGCTGCCGGATCAGCAGTGAGCCATTGACCACAGTGCCCGATCACAGCCTGCCTGCACTGTTGTTTCTAAAGGACGGACGCACGGCAGTTCTTGAAAAACTGACATCCAAAGAAGCGACAATTACATTGCCCGAGTCCGGCGGCGGCCGTGATACTTGGACTCTAAAAAAACTTGTGGAGTTACACGACGGTCGGGTTCTGATTTCCAAACCCCTCGACATTGTGTCGGATCGGCTTGACGAGAAAAGTAACGACCGACGGCACTGGATCCTTGGTCCGGTTTTTGGTAATTGGACGATTTACCGCGATGTAATTATTGCCTCTTTTGCCGCAAATATTCTGGCTGTGGCGACGGCGCTGTTTTCAATGCAGGTCTATGACCGCGTGGTGCCGAGCAACGCTTTTGATACCCTTTGGATTTTGGCAAGCGGGGTTGGAATTGCGATCGTGCTTGAGCTGCTTTTGCGCTTGATGCGTTCTACTCTTGTGGATGTTTCCGGTCGTGACATTGATTTGCGCCTGTCAGCGCAACTGTTTGATAAAGTAGCAAATATGCGGTTGCAGAACCAACCGCCGTCACCGGGCGTGTTTGCCAATCAGGTGCGCGATTTTGGAACAGTTCGGGAGTTTTTTACCTCGGGCACAGTAACCGCGATTTGTGATCTGCCTTTTGTTTTTATCTTCGTTGCAGTCATCTGGTTTATTGGCGGGCCGGTTGCGATCGTCGTGTTGGCTGGCGTGTTTCTAACGGTTCTACCAGGCTTGGTCATGCAAAAGAAACTGGCCCGGGCATCGCGGGAAAACACCCGCGAAGCGGCGGCTTTGAACGGTTTGTTGCTTGAAACGATTTCGCATCTTGAAACGGTAAAAGCCTCCCGTGCTGAGGGGCGTTTGCAGCGGGCACATGCCCAGTTGACCGCGACAATGGCCACTACATCTGTGAGAACCCGCGGCATCACAAACCTGATGACCCAGATGGTTAGTTCGGTTCAAAAGCTGGCCTATGCGGGGGTGATCATCACAGGGGTGTATCTGATCAGTGCGGGCGAACTTACCGTCGGGAGCCTGATCGCCTGTACGCTTTTGTCCAGCCGAACCATGTCTCCGATGGGGCAGGTAGCCGGATTGCTGGCGCGCTGGCAGCAGGTCAAGGCAGCTATGGACGGATTGGACGCGATCATGCAACTGCCCGTGGAACGCCCGAGTGACCGCCATTTCGTGCGGGCCGAGTCTTTGACAGGTAGCTACAAAATTGAGGACGTGGTCTTTCGCCATGACCTGCTGGCCCCTCCGGTTATTTCGATCAACGAGTTGAAGGTAGAACCGATGGAACGCATTGCCCTTTTGGGGGGCAATGGTGCGGGGAAATCTACCTTGCTTCGTCTGATGGCAGGGCTGACCGATCCACAGTCTGGGAGTGTGCTGGTAGATGATCTGTCGCTTAGCCAGATTGATCCCATCGACCGACGTCGTCAGATCGGATACCTACCGCAAAGTGTGGCGCTGTTTCAGGGCACCTTGCGGGACAATCTGCTGCTGGATCACGGGTTGCATAGTGATGAAGAATTGCTAAAGGCGCTGGACGCCGTTGGGCTGGGTACATTTGTACGCCGCCACGTGCGCGGGCTTGATCTGCAACTTCAAGGCAACGCCAATGTTTCGGGCGGGCAGCGTCAGTCCATCGGGCTTGCGCGGGTAATTTTACAAGACCCCAAGATTGTATTGCTCGATGAACCAACAGCGGCTTTCGATCACGTTACCGAGGCCAATGTGATTGCTTTCCTGAAGGATTGGTTGAAAGGACGCACGACAATAATTTCCACCCACAAACGGGAACTTCTGGCACTAACCAACCGGGCGATCGTTTTGAAAGACGGACGGGTTGCGCGGGATGGCGACCTGCTTAAAATCCTTAACATGGCACGGGCGAATTCTGTACAGAAACGCCCTGTGCAGGCTGTCGTATGACGGCACATCCTGATGTCCTTCCCACAAGCCATATTGATGGGAGCTATCGTAGGCAGACGTTGAAAACGGCGCGTTTGACGATTCATACTGTTTGTTTGGCCTTGATCACTGGCGTTGTTTGGGCTGGCTTGGCGCAGATCAACGAAATCACCCGTGGCGACGGGCGGGTTATTCCTTTGCGAAGGATGCAAACGATACAAAGCCTTGAAGGCGGTATTTTGGCGCAACTTGATGTGAGCGAAGGTGACATTGTTGATGAAGGACAAGTTTTGGTCCGGCTCGATCCAACCCGCTCTCAATCTGCGTTTCTGGCAGCGGAATCCGCCATCACCTCGTTGACAGCAGAGGTTTCAAGGCTGGAAGCAGAAGTTCTTGAACGTCCGGCACTGGATTTCGGCGAAAATCCCAATGAATCCCAAGCCACAGAACTGCGTTTGTTTAATGCACGGCGGACCAAGCTGGAAGCCACTTTGGCAGCCCTGCAAAACGAGTGGAATTCCGTTGAGAGCCAGATAGAGATCACGGCGCCTCTTACGGCTAGCGGGTCAGTCAGCCGGATTAATCTCTTGCAACTAGAACAGGAGCGGGCAGAACTGGACGGAAAAATCAGTGAAGTGCGGAACGCCTATGTTCAGGATGCCTATAAGGATTTGGCACAGCGCCGCGCCAAGCTGGCCTCTTTGCAAGAGGAACTGGTCCAAAAGCGGGATGAATTCAGTCGTACGGAAATCCGGTCTCCGGTGGCGGGGCGGGTCAATAACATCGACATAACCACACTTGGTGGTGTGATTCAGCCCGGCGAGTCCATCATGGAAATCACTCCGACCGATGACCAACTTATCATCGAAACCAAAGTTCTGCCCCGCGACGTCGCTTTGATTGCGCCGGGCATGCCGGCCAGCGTCAAGATCACCGCCTATGACTTTGCGACCTATGGCGACCTGCGCGGGCATGTAATTCAAATTTCAGAGGACACCGTTGAAGAAGACACCGCACAAGGACCAAAGAATTTCTATCGTGTGATGGTTCGCACTGAACTGAGCTATCTGGAACGGTTTGGTGTACAATATGCAATTCGTCCGGGTATGATTGCGCAAGTGGATATCGAAAGTGGCAAACGCTCTGTACTAAGTTATCTCACGCGGCCATTGTTAAGGGCGCGACTACATTAATCCACCAATTGCGCTGCAAAAGATGCCTGCTTAAACGTCAATCTGTAGGTCATTTTTCACGTGCCATCGACCCGATTACGAAAGTGACCTCTATGCCCAAACCGAAGTCTGTTTCCAGAGCCTTGTGCTGTGACGCTTGTTATCTTGCGCGCCTCAAACTCTGGATCGCGCTGTGTCTGGGCTTGGCCTTTGTGGAACCTGCGGTGGCGCAAACAGTTGAGCGGGTTGAGGTCAGGGGAGCCGAGTTCATTCCCAAGGATGACATTCGTATGACATGCGGTGCCGAAACCGGAATTGTCTATGCCAAATGGGAATTGCGCGCGATCGAAGATTGCCTGATGTCCACAGGGGTGTTTGAAAGCGTGACCCTTTCGCGCAAGGACTCAACTTTGTTCATTGACGTTAAAGAAGTGAACACCCGTCCGGGGCGCATTGATGCGACACTGGCTTATGCCTCGCAGGACGGCGTCATTGGAAGCTTGTCTTTTGAACAATACAACCTGTTTGATCGGACCTATGGGGCTGCTCAGTTAGAAGCGAATGCTGATGTTGTGCATTATAGCGCCAATTTGTACCGTAAAGAGCTTTTTGGAACCGAATTAGATCTGGGTTTTGAACTGGCCGGCGGGCGGGCAACTTATGATGATCGCAGCTATACTGAGGAATCCCTGCGTGCCGAGACTTATCTGGCATGGGCGACTATGCCTTCGATCAGGCTCGAAGGGGGCGTGGGGTACCGTGACTATCGGATGTATGATCTGCAGGTTGGCGCCAGCCCGTTGCTGGTGCGTGAAAAAACCGACGGTATTTCAGCACCCTATCTGCGGTTTGGGCTAAGGCATAAGTTTTCTGTGTCAGGCACGGATGATCAGTCGGACGGGCAGGCGTTTGGCTACACAATCGACCTGAACCAGTATTTCTGGAATCTGGGAACGGGTGAGGCTTTGCGTGAAACTCGGATGGACGCAAATATGCAGGTTCCGATTGCTTCTAACCTGCGCTTGCTGTTGGGGATGAACCTTGGCAGTGTCGCGGGAACAAGCAGTAACGCAACTCGGGCTATCGACCGCTACTTTCCTGGCGCGGACAGATTCCGTGGGTTTGCCCCGCGCGGAATGGGCCCGCGGGACGGAAAGGATACATTGGGCGGCAACCATTTTGCGCGCGCATCTATTGAATTGCAGCGCGATTTTTTGGATGTCTTTCCCGCCCCTGTGCGGGGAGGTGTATTTTTGGACACAGGCGGCACTTGGCGACTGGATGATACATTGGGCGGAGCAATCGACGACAGTTTCCACCGCCGCAGCAGTGTGGGCGTTTCGATGACCTTTGATGTGGGACAAACGCCGGTGTCGATCTACTTGGCGAACCCCATAGAAAAGCAGGCTGGGGACAAGACCCAGATATTCGGTTTAAGCCTAACAACGCGGTTCTGACAGGAGGTTTTTGGGGCCCCAAAGCTGGGATGCTGACACGAGTATCAGAACAAGTTCATGTCACGCGCAACAATAACCGCCTGTGTGCGGTTGCTGGCCCCTAATTTGGAGCAGATGGATTTTACGTGCATTTTCACTGTTGCTTCGGCAAGTCCGAGGTTCGTGCCGATTTCCCGATTGGGTTTGCCTTCGGCCAAAAGGGCAAGAACTGTCATTTCTCGATCGGACAATGTCGCCTGATTGGTTTCTCTGGTTGTGCTACGCTTTTGATCAATCAGTTCAATAGGCACATAGCGCCCGCCGTTGGCCATGAAGCGGATTTCATTGGCGAGGTTTTTAAGGGATTCGGTTTTCAGCACAATACCGGCCCCTCCCAGTGACAAAGTCTCGGACACCACATGGGCTGAAGGGTTGCTTGTCAGAATCCCTACTGGATTTCCGCCGTTATGTTCGATTGCTTTGGCCAATCCGCCAATTCCGTTCATTCCTGGCATATCCAGATCCACCAAAACTAAGTCAAACGGCTCTTCACTGTCAATTAGATCCAGAGCTGCTTGCAAGTCAGGAGCGGTAAAAGCCTCAAAATTTGGTAGGTTGGAGAGGAATTGTTCAAACATCTCCAAGACCATCGCGTGGTCATCCGCGATCAAAACGCGAAGGATAGTTTTCTCTGTTTTATTCATGTGCCCTGCTGAAGCCAACCGTATCTTATTTTGTAGACGTTCCTAAACTTAAGATCAGGACAAAATTCGTTCGGTTGTTTCACGAATGTAATGCCCAAGCCAAAGCTCCCCCGAACAGAGCGCGGGTGGTCAGACTATGTATCATGAATGTGTGGTTCTGCAAGTCTTTAGCTTATCAAATTAGATCCGCTTTGCTTTAACTGCTCTATTGCCTTGGCAGATTGTTGGAGTGCGGCGTCCAGATCACTGAGTTGGGAGGTCAGGTTCGGGTTCGGTTTTTCCAGTGCCAGTTCTATCTTGCGCAAGCAGCTTTCGACAGTGCGCAACCCTGTAAGACCTGTGGCACCAGTGGCCGCATGAAGCATTCGGTCTGTATCTGTCTGAATGCCATTTCTGCGAATGGTATCAAGCGCGGCCTGCGCTTCTGCATGAGCACGGATCATAAAGCTACAGGTGCCCTCCACGCCCAATTGGTCAACAAGTTCAGCAACAACGTAATCACCTAACAAGGCTGCCGCCTCCTCTTTGGGTAACGGAGACGTTTCGTTGGCCACAGCATCGGTAGTGTTTTCGGAATAGAGTTGGTCTGTCGGCGAGGATTTGGTCACATCCCAGATTGCCTGACATAGCTGTGCAGGCCGGATCGGTTTTTCCAGAACCCGCTCCATCCCCAGTTGAAGACAGGCATCCCGCAAACTGGTGTCTACATGGGCGGTCAAACCCATCATTTTCCCAGACCATTCCAGTGTTCCAGCAGTTTGATCTGCCCGAAGTTGGCGCACAAGTTCAACGCCGCTCATCTGGGGGAGGGTCATGTCCGAAAGCAGCAAATCAATATTTTTGGCGATGTCAGAATTGTGCAGGATCGAGATCGCCTTCAATCCGTGTTCCGCTGCCCAGACTTTGGCCCCGGCATCGCGCAGGCTGTGGACTAGCCAGTCGCGGCTGGCTGGGCTATCTTCCACGACAAGGATTCCAACACCGGATAAACAGGGCAGGGCATTTGCACCACGACGTGGTGCGGATGGGTCCGAATGGGATATTGCGTTGTCCGCTACCTGTTCCAGTGTGAACAAGGCACGCAAGGTCGTGCCGATAACCTTTTGATCATGCGTCCCTTCCTGTGAAACGCTGCCGGATGTGCGATCCAGAACCTCTAGCTTTCCACCCAATTGACGCAGGGCGTGGGCCAAGACATTTAGCCCGGCTGAAGGACGTTCGTTGGCCGGTTCATCGGCCATTGCATTTGCGGGTCCGAGAGCTGCCATATGTCCAATAGCTTTAAAAAGGCGGTTTTTTTGTGCAACTGGCAGCCCGCCGCCCAGATCGGAAACTTCAATGGAAACCAAAACCTCAGTAGAGGATTTGCTTTTGCTCTCGCTTGGGAAAGCTGTGGATTGAACAGTTATGTCAATTGTCGGGCCACCGTGCTTTACGGAATTGTCGATCATGTTCTGTACCAAGGCCCGAATGAACCGCAGCGGTCCGTGCACTTTTACTGCGTCCTTCGGTTCCATTGTCAGGTTCATTGTTGCCCCCCACTTTCGTGCGATGGGTTCAATCATGTCGAGGATAGATTGTACTTCTGCGTTAAGGCTGAACTCTTCGTCGGCTTGCAGGGTCGATGCCGTCAATTCCCCGCGTATAACCTTCAGGACGTTGTCGATGTGATCCAGAGTCTGATTTGCTGCGCGGCTAAGCTTTTCTCGATCAGCCTCTGTCACCTTCTTTTGGTCGTTCGCTCCTTGGAAAAACAATTCCGTTGTTGCCAATAAGGATTGGATCGGGGTGCGCAGATCATGAGACACCCGCATTAAAGTGGCAGTCCTTGCGCGGTTGCGCAAAAGGGCGGCCTCTTGATTGCTTTCGGCTAGCCGCAGGATATACCCGTCAGCCTGGCCTAACGGCAGATGCACCAGCTCACCTTCCAGATCGGCATCGGCAAGCGTTGCTGACACAGCGACACTGCCTGAACGCAAGGCGCCGGCACAGAGCGTTTTCCACTGAAAAGCATCCAGCAGTTTGGTTTCATCCAACCCCAGTTTGTTCGCAGGCGCATTGGCTAAGAGGATTTCAGCTTTCTCTGTAGCAAGAACCGTGGGACGACGGTCCGATGCAATCAGACGCGCCACGGCTTGCAGGACCGGCCGGACATTTGCCATATTCAGCGGCTTGGACGATGTCTTGGTTATTTTTTCGTCAGGCATAATAGCCGCTCCTCTGGTTTGGCGTGGTGCGGCCACCGGTGACTCGATTCGGGCATTCGCCCTCTCGAGGTCGGACCTTGGTTTTGAGCATAAGGAAACAAAGTGTTCGTACAAAGGAAACTATCAATTTATTACAAAAGGAGTCATGGGATTTTTAAGAAGTCTATATCCATTTGGATTTCAGTATTGATCCCTTGTAAAGGTGACGCAAGGGCATCTTGGGCGGAGTTGTGCAAAACATGGGGATGATGCAACCTGATTTTAACGCGAACTAGCCAAAAGTATGTATAGCTTCAAGCATCTGGAGGCAGGACGACTGGATAAATTCCAGAGCGATGGGCACAGTTCCTTCCGAAAGACTCATATTTATTTGGGGTTTCACAAAGATCTGGGCGCTTTGTCTGCAAGCTTGCGCCTGTCTGGCTGTCGACGATTTCGGTTCGGTAAAATCAATGCCTAAGTAGCAGGTGGCCCAAGGAGAATCCACGCCTCCAACCGTGTTAGCAACAGATTTCGCTGTAGGGCAATTCGCTTGGCCGATGTTCGGTTGGACGACCAAAATTCGTACCTTTTATTGGGGGAGGTGGCTGGAAATAAGAGATTTTATTGGCACCGCGCATTCCTAAGGATTTCAAATCGGCACGGCCTTTCGACGTTGACAAGTAGTACTTAATGGTGTTTCGATACATACTAAAGTTAATATACATACTTTAGACTTCGCACTTTCTGCGGAGCTTTCCAGGAGTGAAGACATGGCAGACACAAGAATCATAGCAAGTTCAGAAATCGGCGTCCCTATCAATGCGAATAGAGCGGATGTCCTGCGGTACAGTAAAAACGGTCAGAATCTTACGATTGAGCTGAAGAACGGCGACGTGATCACCGTTCAAGATTTTTATATCCCGGCTGCAGATGGATCGTTGCACAGCCTTGTTTTCGGAGACGGAGTCGTGGCCGACCCAGAGGCGGGCCTTGGCGGTTCCATGGGCGATCAAGGTACGATTATCGCAGCTGGGCTCGGCGGTTTGGGGCTTTTGGGGCTAGCTTTGGATGATAACAATGACAATCCAACCGACCCTACGGATGCAACCGACCCTACGGATGCAACTGATCCGACGGATGCAACTGATCCGACGGATGCAACTGATCCGACAGATGCAACCGATCCAACGGATGCAACCGATCCGACAGACGCAACTGATCCGACGGATGCAACCGATCCGACAGACGCAACTGATCCGACGGATGCAACCGATCCGACGGATGCAACTGATCCGACGGATGCAACTGACCCGACGGATGCAACTGACCCGACAGACGCAACCGACCCGACGGATGCAACCGACCCGACGGATGCAACCGACCCGACGGATGCAACCGATCCACCTGCAGCTGAAGATCAAGGTTTGCTTGACCCGATTATCTCTGACGACGGGGTTTTGGGAGATGTCACCGGAAATGACGGTTTGCTTGGCGATGTCACAGGATCTGATGGCTTGCTCGGCGATCTGGTTGGTCCGGACGGCCCGCTAGACGATGTGCTCAATCCAATTTTGGGGCAACCTGTGTTGGGCGGCGGCGTTGGCGGCGATGACATCGGTCTGCTCGATGGTGTTGTTTCTGACAACGGTTTGCTGGGAGCTGTGACCGGAAATGACGGTTTGCTCGGCGATATTACAGGGTCCGATGGCCTGCTGGGGGATCTCATTGGCAACGATGGGAGCCTGTCGGATGTGACAGGATCCGGCGGACTTGTCGGGGACCTGACCAACACCGGATCTTTGGGGGGGGGCACGCCAAATGACGAGGGCGACATTCTCGATCAGTTGCTGGGCGACGGAACGCCGCTGGACGGTGTGACGGGCGAAGATGGCCTGCTTGGCGGCCTAACCGGAGACGACGGCCTGCTTGGCGGCTTGACCGGCGGCGACGATCCTGCGGCGGGGCTGCTTGACGGTGTGATCGGCGAGGACGGGCTGGTTGATGGCCTGCTCGGCACTGGAGAAGATGGTCTGTTGGACGGCGTTGTCGGAGACGACGGTTTGCTGAACGGTCTGACTGGAGACGATGGTCTGTTAGGCGGTCTGACCGGCGGCGACGATCCGGTGGATGGTTTGCTCGACGGTGTCATCGGTGAAGACGGTCTGCTTGGCGGCCTGACCGGAGACGATGGCCTGTTAGGTGGTCTGACCGGTGGTGACGATCCAGTGGGTGGTTTGCTTGACGGTGTCATTGGTGAAGACGGTCTGCTTGGCGGCCTGACCGGAGACGATGGCCTGTTAGGTGGTCTGACCGGTGGTGACGATCCGGTAGGCGGCTTGCTTGATGGTGTGATCAGTGAGGACGGTCTGCTCGGCGGCCTGACCGGAGACGATGGCCTGTTAGGCGGTCTGACTGGTGGTGACGATCCGGCGGGTGGTTTGCTTGACGGTGTCATCGGTGAGGACGGTCTCGTCGGGGGGCTACTGGGTAGCAGCTCTCTGGTGGGTGGCGCGACTGAAACTACCGGCCTTCTTGGTGGTCTGACGGACCTGATCGGAATTGACGATCTGGGTGTTGCCTGACCTAGCCCTTCCCCAAGGGTGACAAACCAAGGGAACGGCCTGTCTCATAGTTGCTGCCATGCACGAGGTGGGCCGTTCCAGAACGATAGGATCCAATTGTTAGGTGATCCAAATAGAATTTTAACCACGATTTGAATTCAAACAAAACCAAAGGGAGTACTGGACATGGCTGCAATTGAACACACCGATATGGGCGAATTCGAACGAGAGGAATATTGGCCTCACGTATCGGATTTCACACAACCGCCTTTGCTGGGGATTTTGCTGATAGGTTTAACCTATTCTGTAATATCAGGAGTTGTGGCATATCTTCTGGGAGCCGGATTTTGGCTGGTCTTGGCTGCGTATGTTTTTGGGGGGTCCATTGCGATCGTTCTTGCCGGGTTTATCTATTCTGGTGTCCATCGCCGGATTTGCGCCATAGACCGTAAGGAATACCAGTTCGACGATTCCCGTTTTGCTTATAAAGCAGACTGATGCAGACATCCCTTTCAGGGTTGGGTGTTCAGGCTAGTGGTCATTGGCCTGAACCTAACCGTGAAACAGGTTGCCCAGTGTAATAGACGCAAAATAATTGCTTGATTAAATTCAGCCCCCCCATTCTGCCAATTCTGCTGAGATGACATTTGGCACCACCCATACCAAATGTCTTTGGTATGGGTGGTGCCAAGGCAAGCCTAGGGTGGGTGTTTTTGAATGGGGAAAGAGCGGGTGCCTTATAGCTTTCTGTGCTCTTAGGGAAATTCAGTACATACTTTAGATAGCTTGATTCTGTTGCGCAGAAGATCGGCACCGAATTGTGCTTATTTTAGCATTACGGAGATAAAATCTATTGTTCACTGTGGCTTACACACAGATGAATCGCCGTTTCTCGTTAGTTTTTATCAAATGCGTGGGCGATCATCTTTGAATATTTCCAGGCATTATATCCTTTAGTCGTTGACAGGGGATGCAATCTGCTATTCCTTACATACTTAAGATACAGATTACGTACTTTAGAATCTGCATCATCGTGCGGGGGCTTATTTCTAGGAGTAAAGACATGGCAGACAGAACAATTCAAGCGGGTGCCGAAATTGGCATTCCAATCAATTCAGACAGAGCAGACGTCCTGCGTTACAGTAAAAAGGGGGACGACCTCTTAATCGAGCTGAAAAACGGCGACGTTATTACTGTCGATAATTTTTATCTTCCCGCAGCGGATGGGTCGCTCCATAGCCTTGTTTTCGGCGATGAAGTCGTGACTGATCCTGAAACCGGTCTTGGCGGCGCCATGAGCGATGAAGCCGGAATAGTTGCCGCCGCCGTTGGCGGTCTTGGCGTTCTTGGACTTGCTTCTAGCGGGGGTGATGGTTCGCCGACCGATCCGACGGATGCAACTGACCCGACGGATGCAACTGACCCGACGGATGCAACTGACCCGACGGATGCAACCGATCCGACGGATGCAACCGATCCGACGGATGCAACGGATCCGACAGACGCAACTGACCCGACGGATGCAACCGACCCGACGGATGCAACGGATCCGACAGACGCAACTGACCCTACGGATGCAACTGACCCGACAGACGCAACCGACCCTACGGATGCAACTGACCCGACAGATGCAACGGATCCGACAGACGCAACTGATCCGACAGACGCAACTGACCCTACGGATGCAACTGACCCGACAGACGCAACGGATCCGACAGACGCAACTGACCCTACGGATGCAACTGACCCGACAGACGCAACCGACCCTACGGATGCAACTGACCCGACAGATGCAACG
>NZ_JAVDQB010000020.1:954-2486 GCF_031454055.1 Roseobacter sp. N2S | reverse complement strand
CGGATCCGACAGACGCAACCGACCCTACGGATGCAACTGACCCGACAGATGCAACGGATCCGACAGACGCAACTGATCCGACGGATGCAACGGATCCGACGGATGCAACCGACCCGACGGATGCAACGGATCCGACAGACGCAACTGATCCGACGGATGCAACCGACCCGACAGACGCAACCGACCCTACGGATGCAACCGATCCGACGGATGCAACTGATCCGACGGATGCAACTGATCCGACGGATGCAACTGACCCGACGGATGCAACGGATCCGACAGACGCAACTGACCCTACGGATGCAACTGACCCGACAGACGCAACCGACCCTACGGATGCAACTGACCCGACAGACGCAACGGATCCGACAGACGCAACCGACCCTACGGATGCAACTGATCCGACGGATGCAACCGATCCGACAGACGCAACTGATCCGACGGATGCAACGGATCCGACAGACGCAACCGACCCGACGGATGCAACGGATCCGACGGATGCAACTGATCCAACCGATCCACCTGCAGCCGAAGATCAAGGTTTGCTTGACCCGATTATCTCTGACGACGGGGTTTTGGGAGATGTCACCGGAAATGACGGTTTGCTTGGCGATGTCACAGGATCTGATGGCTTGCTCGGCGATCTGGTTGGTCCGGACAGCCCGCTAGACGATGTGCTCAATCCAATTTTGGGGCAACCTGTGTTGGGCGGCGGCGTTGGCGGCGATGACATCGGTCTGCTCGATGGTGTTGTTTCTGACAACGGTTTGCTGGGAGCTGTGACCGGAAATGACGGTTTGCTCGGCGATATTACAGGGTCCGATGGCCTGCTGGGGGATCTCATTGGCAACGATGGGAGCCTGTCGGATGTGACAGGATCCGGCGGACTTGTCGGGGACCTGACCAACACCGGATCTTTGGGGGGGGGCACGCCAAATGACGAGGGCGACATTCTCGATCAGTTGCTGGGCGACGGAACGCCGCTGGACGGTGTGACGGACGAAGATGGCCTGCTTGGCGGCCTAACCGGAGACGACGGCCTGCTTGGCGGCCTGCTTGGCGGCGACGATCCTGCGGGGGGGCTGCTTGACGGCGTGATCGGCGAGGACGGGCTGGTTGATGGCCTGCTCGGCACTGGAGAAGATGGTCTGTTGGACGGCGTTGTCGGAGACGACGGTTTGCTGAACGGTCTGACCGGAGACGATGGTCTGTTAGGCGGTCTGACCGGCGGCGACGATCCGGTGGGTGGTTTGCTCGACGGTGTCATCGGTGAAGACGGTCTGCTCGGCGGCCTGACCGGAGAAGATGGCCTGTTAGGTGGTCTGACCGGCGGCGACGATCCGGTGGGTGGTTTGCTCGACGGTGTCATCGGTGAAGACGGTCTGCTCGGCGGCCTGACCGGAGACGATGGTCTGTTAGGCGGTCTGACCGGTGGTGACGATCCGGTGGGTGGTTTGCTCGACGGTGTCATCGGTGAAGACGGTCTGCTCGGCGGCCTGACCGGAGAAGATGGCCTGTTAGGTGGTCTGACC
>NZ_JAVDQB010000020.1:0-856 GCF_031454055.1 Roseobacter sp. N2S | reverse complement strand
GCGGCGGCGACGATCCGGTGGGTGGTTTGCTCGACGGTGTCATCGGTGAGGACGGTCTGCTCGGCAGCCTGACCGGAGAAGATGGCCTGTTAGGCGGTCTGACCGGCGGCGACGATCCGGTGGGTGGTTTGCTTGACGGTGTCATCGGTGAGGACGGTCTGCTCGGCAGCCTGACCGGAGACGATGGCCTGTTAGGCGGTCTGACTGGCGGCGACGATCCGGTGGGTGGTTTGCTCGACGGTGTGATCGGTGAGGACGGCCTGCTTGGCGGCCTGACCGGAGACGATGGCCTGTTAGGTGGTCTGACCGGCGGCGACGATCCGGTGGGCGGCTTGCTTGATGGCCTTACAGGCGGAGGCGATACTTTGGGTGGTTTGCTAGAGGGAGTGACTGGTGATGACGGCCTGATCGGTGGTCTGCTCGGGGATAGTTCCCCGTTGGGTGCCGTCACAGACACCACTGACCTACTTGGTGGTCTGACAGATATGCTCGGAAGTGATGATCTGGGTAACGTCTGACCTTGCCCACGTCCTAGGGCAATAGATCGAGGGAACGGCCTGTTTCTGTACTTTCGCCAAGTATGAGACAGGCCGTTCTATAATACGAGAGGCCTTTTTACAAAGAGGCCTTTATTTATAAACGTAACCGCCCCGCATAAGTGGCAGGAGCAACTCTACTTCAGTCAGAAAAATGAGGTGCAGGGTAACGCAGGATAGCAGCGGACCAATTTTTTGAGCGTGCAAGGAGCATGGCACAACATTTGAATAGCCCCTAGTTTCCTAGACACCTTCTTGGTTGTTATTTCGCTGTCTGTCTTCAAAGTCGACGGGCGACAGCATCCCGTTTCTGGCATGTT
>NZ_JAVDQB010000019.1:0-31516 GCF_031454055.1 Roseobacter sp. N2S | reverse complement strand
ATCGCAGCGGTCAGCGTCGTTTTGCCGTGGTCAACGTGGCCGATTGTACCGATGTTACAATGCGGCTTATTGCGTTCAAATTTCTCTTTTGCCATCTTAAGGCTCCTTTTTCTTTACGAGCGGTGGGTTCAGTGAACACACCCTACGGGGGTGGGTAGGGTGCGTGGTTTCCCACGCACCGCTGGCTTATGCAAATTTGGCTTGAATCTCTTCCGAGATGTTCGACGGAACCGCATCATAGTGTGAGAACTGCATGGTGAAGTTCGCACGACCAGAAGACATGGACCGCAGAGTGTTGATGTAGCCGAACATGTTTGCCAAAGGCACCCGCGCGTCAATCGCAATTGCGTTGCCGCGTGTGTCTTGGCCCTGAACCATCCCGCGACGGGAGGTCAGATCGCCGATGATACCACCAGTGTATTCTTCCGGGGTAACAACTTCGACTTTCATGATCGGTTCCAGCATTTTCGCGCCGGCTTTTTTCATGCCTTCGCGCATACCCATACGACCTGCGATTTCAAATGCCATAACGCTGGAGTCAACGTCGTGGAATTTACCGTCGATCAATTCAACTTTGAAGTCGATGACGGGGAAACCAGCCAATGGGCCACTGTCCATTACGGATTCGATACCTTTTTGAACGCCGGGGATATATTCTTTTGGAATAGACCCACCAACGATCTTGGATTCAAACGAGAACCCTTCGCCAGGCTCGGTCGGAATGATGACCATTTTAACTTCAGCATACTGACCCGACCCACCGGATTGTTTCTTGTGGGTGTAGGTGATTTCTGCTTCGTGTGAAATCGTTTCACGATATGCCACTTGTGGCGCACCGATATTCGCTTCAACTTTGAATTCACGACGCAGACGATCCACCAGAATATCCAAGTGCAATTCGCCCATGCCCTTCATGATGGTCTGACCGGATTCGATGTCAGTTTCCACACGGAAGGATGGATCTTCAGCAGCCAGACGGGCCAAACCTTGAGACATTTTCTCTTGGTCAGCTTTGGTTTTGGGCTCAACGGCAATCTCGATCACTGGATCGGGGAATGTCATTGTTTCCAGAACAACCGGTTCTTGCTGTGAACACAGAGTATCACCTGTTGTTGTGTCTTTCAGACCCGCCAACGCGATAATATCGCCTGCAAATGCTTCTTCGATCTCTTCGCGGTTGATCGAGTGCATCATCATCATCCGACCAACACGCTCTTTTTTACCCTTGGTAGAGTTCAAGATGCTGTCGCCCTTAGACAGAACACCGGAATAGATCCGTGTAAATGTCAGCGAGCCAACAAAAGGGTCGTTCATGATTTTGAACGCAAGACCAGAGAAAGCCATGCTGTCATCCGCACGACGTGGGATGTTCCGGACTTCTTCTTCGTCACCGGGTTTAAAGCCCATGTAGTCAACAACGTCGAGCGGGCTCGGCAGATAGTCAACAACAGCGTTCAACAGAGGCTGAACACCTTTGTTTTTGAACGCGGAACCACCCAGAACAGGAACAAATGCCATGGCCAAAGTCCCTTTGCGCAGCAATTTGCGCAAAGTTGGAACGTCAGGTTCGTTACCTTCAAGGTAAGCTTCCATCGCAGCGTCGTCTTGTTCAACGGCAGCTTCGACCATTTTGTTGCGCCATTCGTCAGCCATGTCTTGCAGGCTTTCACGAATAGGAGCTTTGATCCAGGACGCACCCAGATCTTCACCCTGCCACAACCATTCTTCCATGGTCACAAGATCAAGCAGACCTTCCAGCTCTGTCTCGGCACCAATTGGAATACCCACAGGCACAGCAACCGCACCAGTGCGTTCCTCAATCATGTTCACACAGTTGAAGAAGTCAGCGCCGATTTTGTCCATTTTGTTCACGAAAACCATCCGTGGAACTTTATAACGGTCAGCTTGACGCCATACAGTTTCTGTTTGTGGCTCAACGCCAGCATTGGCGTCCAGAACACAAACAGCACCATCGAGAACCGCCAAGGAACGTTCAACTTCGATTGTGAAGTCAACGTGGCCCGGGGTGTCGATGATGTTCAGACGGTGCTTTGGCGTATCAGGGCTTACACCATCTTCGGTACGTTCCCAAAATGTGGTTGTCGCAGCAGAGGTGATCGTGATGCCACGCTCTTGCTCTTGCTCCATCCAATCCATCGTCGCAGCGCCATCATGCACTTCGCCGATGTTGTGGGATTTACCTGTGTAAAACAGGATACGTTCCGAACACGTGGTCTTACCCGCATCAATATGCGCCATAATCCCGAAGTTGCGGTACAGTTCCAGTGGATATTCACGTGCCATTTGACGAGCTTCCTCTTACCAGCGGTAGTGGCTGAAGGCTTTGTTAGCCTCGGCCATCTTATGGGTGTCTTCGCGTTTCTTAACAGCAGAACCACGGGAGTTCACCGCATCCATCAATTCGGATGCAAGACGTTCTTCCATTGTGTTCTCGTTGCGCGAACGGGACGCTTTGATCAACCAACGGATCGCAAGGGCCTCACGGCGCTCTGGGCGAACTTCGACAGGCACCTGATATGTGGCACCACCAACCCGGCGGGAACGAACTTCCACAGCAGGTTTGATATTGTCGAGCGCTTCGTGGAACACTTCCACAGGCGCACGTTTGGTTTTGTCTTCTACGCGCTCAAGCGCGCCATAGACGATACGCTCGGCGGCAGATTTTTTGCCGTCCAGCATCAGGTTGTTCATAAATTTTGAGAGAACGCGGTCGTGAAATTTTGCGTCTGGCAGAATTTCACGTTTCTCAGCGCGATGGCGTCTAGACATATCTTGATATCCTTACTTCGGCTTCTTCGCGCCGTATTTCGAGCGACGTTGTTTACGATCTTTAACACCTTGGGTATCCAACACACCGCGCAGGATGTGGTAACGGACACCCGGAAGGTCTTTTACACGACCCCCGCGGATCAGAACAACAGAGTGCTCTTGCAGGTTGTGGCTTTCACCCGGGATGTAAGAGATGACCTCGAAACCATTTGTCAGGCGCACTTTGGCAACCTTACGCATAGCGGAGTTCGGCTTTTTAGGTGTTGTTGTATAAACGCGGGTACAAACCCCACGTTTTTGCGGACAAGACTGCAAGTGCATCGACTTGGAGCGCTTAACTTTCGGCTGGCGCGGCTTGCGGATCAGCTGTTGGATTGTTGGCATTCGGAAACTCCGTTTTACCTATTTCAAACTCGAATAGGTGCATGATCTATCGATCAAACACCGCGAACACGGCAACCCGCACAAGTGTGAATGGGCTACCGCGGTTAATTTCCAGAGGATCGGAGCTTACACCCGGATCTTGACCGCCAATGTATGGCTTAGAAAGGCAATCAGATACAGAAAGCCCTAGCTGTGAACGCGCGTATAAGGGGAGTCGCGTGGGGTGTCAACAGGAGGCCGAGGCACTGGGAAACCCGATAGTCGAATCTGGACAGTGCACAGTTCCTGCCATCCATCATGCGACCTATTTTCCCAGTGCTACGCTTCAATACCGGAAAACGCAACAGCCAGACCAGTCGCGCCACGGCATTGATCCTTAGGAATATGCGCCGTTTGAATAGGTCAGCTCATAGCTGTGGCTGTACAGTTCGAACACGATGCCAAACGGGTCTTCTACATAAACCATGCGATACGGTTTATCGTCAGGAAAGTATTCACGCACCGGCATCCGCTGCTTGCCACCCGCTGCCACAATCTTGGCTAGCAGGTCTTCGAGATTCGGGTCCTGAATTGCAAAGTGGAACGTCCCGTGTTTGCGATAGCCAAGGTTGTCTTCGGGTGCCGAGTTGCCCTCGAATTCGAACAACTCAAACCCGATACGATCCGCCGTTGCCAGATGCGCGATGCGCAGCCGCCCCCAGCCTTCGCCAAAAACATCCGTGCACATCTGGCCGATGTCACTGTCGTCTTCCACAATCTCTGTTGGCTCCATGATGATGTAAAACCCCAGCGTTTCGCTGTAAAATTTAACGGCCCGATCCAGATCGGGAACGGAAAGACCAATATGTGAAAATGTCCGCGGTGTCGGTGTAACTGTCATGATGACCTCTAATGGTTGCTCTTTAACAAATCATATAGACGGGCTCTATTCGTTCGAAAAATTATCATTTATCATCCAAATCATAACATTCTGGAATAATCATGCTGAACGCAATCTGGCTGGATACCTTTGTAACCCTCTGCGAGTTGGGGCACTTCACCCGCACCGCCGATCGGCTGGGTATGACCCAACCTGGCGTATCCCAACATTTGCGCAAACTGGAAGATCAGATCGGACGACCACTGATCCTAAGGGATGGTAAATCCTTCACCCTTACACCTGCGGGCGAATCTATCCTGCGACTTGGCACGGACCGGCGCAATCAGGAACGCGCACTGCAAGACATCATCGACGCCGATGACCCGAATGCAGGGCAGATTTTTATCGGCTGCTCGGGCAGCTTTGCCATGTGTCTTTATCCAGCCCTACTGACAAAGATGCAGGTCGCGCCCGATCTGGTCGTCCACCTAAAGGCCGCCCCGCAAGACAGTATTCTAAGCGCCGTTCTCAGCGGCGATATGGATGTCGGCATCGTCACCCAAAAACCCAACCACCCCCGACTGCACGCCACGCTGCTGGTAAAAGAGGAGTTGTGTCTCGTCTTGCCTGCAAATGTGCCTGATCGTGACCTATCCCTCGCGGCGCTCGACGATCTGGGGTTTGTGGCCCACCCTGACGGGCCCGCCTACGCCGATGAGTTGTTTTCGCTGAATTTCCCGGACAATTACAAAGGAGCGGACCGCCTGAGAATCCGCACCTTTGTGAACCAGATCGGCCAAATCCTCCTGCCCGTGGCAGAAGGTCTTGGCTACACAATTCTACCCAAATCAGGCGTGGATTCATTCCCCCGCCCCCATGACATAAAAACAGTGCCGCTTCCAAAGAAACGGCACCATACGCTGTGGCTTATAACCCAGAAAAACCGCGCGCAATTCGCCCGCGTGGCCGCCGTGATGCAGCTGATCAACGGGGTGGCACAGTCTTTGCGTCAGTCCTGAAACCCCACAAATCGCGTGACGTTTTCCACGGGGCGCCGCCGCGACACCACGCTATTTGCTTCAAAGCTTTCATCCGGCCAGCCAAGCGCCACGCAGGTCATAATCACCTGATCGTCGGGGATGCCCGCGTGTTCGCGCACCACGGGGGACTGCATGATGCCCTGCCCGTTAATCACCGATCCCAGCCCCTTGGACCACGCCGCCAGTACCAGACCATAGGTCACAGCGCCCAGATCGAAATGGGCGATGGTGCCATCCACCAGATCCTTGTCCAGACAGACCACAACCGATACAGGCGCGTCGAACTGGCGAAAGCCGCGCATCACCCAATCCTGACGTTTCTCTTTGTCGTGGCGTTCAATGCCCATGGCCGCGAACAATTGCACTGCGATTTCAACCTGACGGTCGCGGTGTACACCCTCATAAGCGCCATGATCCACGATTTCGCGCACAGGGGGAACGCCCCCCATCATCCGTTCGGAATTGCCTTGCCGTACGGCCTCTAGCGGGGCACCAGTCAGCACGTGCAAATGCCAGGGCTGTGTGTTCATGGACGATGGCGCGCGGTTGGCCAGCGCGATGATTTCCTCTAGCAACTCACGCGAAACCGGGTCTTTGGTAAACCCGCGAATACTGCGCCGCCCCTGCATTGCCTGCGCTAATTCCATTGCCTTATCTCCCTTTGATCCAAGTTTGACGAACTGTCAGGGACCACAACAAAACCGTCAATACGGGATCAATACGGCGGGTAAACTCCGTTACGTCCGCAGGCAACAGCCCCGAGCCACCACGCTTTAGCCCCGCGCCCTTACCGCAAAGTCACCCCTATCCACAAATCCTCCTTATCGGGTAGTCTTTCCGTATGAGCACCACCGAACCAACATCTCTGTCCCCCGCGACCCGCGCCGTCGCCTATCGGTTCCGCCTGCTGTTCAGCCATTTTTCGATCCAATTGATGACAGCGCTTTTGCTGGCGGCCACGGCCTATACCATCGCTTGGTGGCAACCTGTGTTCCTGCTGTTGATCGGCGCAGGCATCGCAGGCCAAATGCTGACCGAATACAACATCCACCGTTATATTTTTCACCTGCCCCCACCGAAAAATCAGCGGCTGTTCAACCTCTTGTACCTGTGCCACTACGGCCATCATGATTTCCCGACCAACACCAAACTGTTCTTTGTGCCGATCTGGTTCATGCTGCCCGTATTGATCGCGGGCTTCCTGATCTATTGGGGGATTTTTGCCTTGCTCGGGTTTGACACAGCGCTGAATATGGCGGTGGCTTTTGTCTTTGTCGGCCATGTGCTGACTTTTCTAGGGTACGAATGGTATCACATGACCGCCCACCTGAATATTCGCAAATTCGGGCCGGAAATCGCCGTTACCCGCCGCCACAACATGCACCATTTCAAAGATTTCACCCGCATGTTTCACGTCAGCTATGGCGGACAGATCATTGATCGTGCCATGGGCACCGCCATCGACCCCGACCAGCGCGAAAAGCTGTCCCGTTCGGAATTCATTCGCACCCTTGGCATGCAGCCAAATGATCCCCGTCTGATACAAGCGCGCGAAACCTATGCTGCCAAGCTGGGTCTGACACAGCGGCAACTCCAGTCGGCACAGCGCTAGAAGTCTGTTTCATTTGGGTCTAGGCTGATTCCGAATTGAAAGGATTTCCCCATGCCCATCATCAATCGCATTTCCGAATTTCAAACCGATATGACCCAGTGGCGGCAGCATCTGCACAGCATTCCCGAACTGGGGTTCGATCTGCATAAAACCGCGGAATTTGTAGCAGCAAAGTTGCGCGAATTCGGCGTCGATGAACTGCACGAGGGTATAGCTCAGACCGGCATGGTTGCCATCATCAATGGCCAGTCGGACGGCCCAACCATCGGGCTGCGGGCCGATATGGATGCGCTGCCAATTGTAGAAAACGGCGATCACGCCCATAAATCTACTCATGCAGGGAAAATGCACGCCTGCGGCCATGACGGACATACCACCATGCTGCTGGGCGCGGCCCGCTATCTGGCTGAGACCCGCAACTTTTCAGGCCGCGTGGCGCTGATCTTTCAACCTGCCGAAGAAGGCGGCGGCGGTGGACAGGTCATGTGCCAAGAGGGCATGATGGATCGCTTCAATATCACACAGGTTTACGGCATCCATAACGCTCCCAACTCTCCCCAAGGCCAGTTCGAGCTGAACTCCGGCGCTTTGCTGGCAGCGGCCGACACCTTCACCATCAACATCACCGGTTCAGGCGGCCACGGCGCGCAGCCCGAAGACACCAAAGACCCGTTGATCGCTGGGGTTTCGCTGGTACAGGCGCTACAAACCATTTCCTCCCGCAATCTGGGCGGGCTGGATCGCGCGGTGATCTCGGTCGGAGAGTTTGTGTCTGGCACGGCCAATAATATCGTTCCCGACACCGCCTATATCTGCGGCACAGTGCGCACCTTTGACAAAGACATTCAGGCCAAAATCGCACAGCGTATGGCCGCGATCTGTCAGGGCATCGCTGCGACTTTTGATGTGGGCGTCGATCTTGATTACGAATACGGTTACCCCCCCACAATCAACCATCCCGCAAACGCAGAACTGGCGGCCGCCGTTGCCCGTTCCGTGGTTGGCGAGGCAGCCGTAGACGCCGATACCAAACCCATCCTCCCCGCCGAAGATTTCGCCTATATGTTAGAAGAACGCCCCGGTGCCTATTTGTTCCTTGGCCAAGGCGACGGCGCACCCGTGCACCACCCCGATTATGATTTCAACGATGACATCGCCCCCATCGGCGCCAGCTTCTTTGTAAAAATGGTCGAAACCGCCCAGCCGCGGGGCTGACGTTAAAAACCAACGGCCCCTTAGGATGCAAAGACTGGGTTCAAATCATACCGAGGATATTTCCTTTTGGGCCGTTGGGCTTGCTTGCAGTTGCTGAAACCGAAAGGTGAGGCGCTAATCTTCATCAAAGAAGCCTTCATCCATCTCTCGAATGTAAAGAACTTCTTTTTCGCGACACCCGACACCATATCTAATCATCAACTTTGCCAACTCGTTACCATTCAACAGGACAATGCGTGACCCAAGGTCTCGTGCTGTTTGCTCTGCCGAATTTGTAAATGAAGACGTCGTAACGAACAGGCCTTTCGACGCCTTCTTTAAACTGAGAGCACCGAAGAAATCTCGGATGTCGCCAGCACCGACTGAATTACCTGCTTGGTAGCGTTTTGCCTGCAAATACAATTGGTCAACACCCAACGGGTCCTGATCAATCACGCCATCAACGCCATTATCGCCACTCTGACCCAAGGCGCGGCCCGCGTCTTTTGATGTTCCACCATACCCCATCTTGATCAACAACTCGACAATTAGCCTTTCAAAAAACGCTGGGCTTGCAGACCTGACAGCGTCTAACAAATTTGCTGCCAATGCATCGTTTAAAAGCCCGTAGGCTTCCTGAATTTCCTCATCAGGCGTAGCCGAAATCGAAAGCGGTTCTTCAACACTTTGGACAGGGGCCCTATCATCCAGCCCGCTGGACTTAAACTCTTGGAATTCTTCAAACCTTTCCAGAAACTTAGAGTTTAAAAGGAGGGAACGATCCGCTGCAATCGTTCTTCCACGGTCAGTCAACTCGAACCAGCCACGTCGAATGTTTTTTACCAGCCCTGCCTGCTTTAGATAGGATCTGGCCCAATGTACGCGATTTGCAAATGTAGCCTGTTTCCCGCTCGGAAGCATCGCCGCCTTTTCTTCCTCATTAAGCCCACAGGCGATTTCCAACTCGGAAACGACCTCTGAAATTTTCCGAGGCCCATTCAAGGCGGTCTCTAGCACTGGCCGCATTAACAACTGATAATCAGGTATCATCTACCGCCCCCACCCCATCAAATCCGCCCGTTTCAGACCAAAACCGTTATGCAATTGCGCATCAACTTCCGCCTCGCTTAGTAATTTGGTTTCGCCGGTAAACTCTGGCTTGCTGTCATTGTCGCGGTGGATGGTGCGGAGCCAACTTGCGGCATCCACATCGGAATAGCTGGCGAAAAACGCAGGCAGTTTGCGGTGGTTGCGGGAATAGATGTTTTCCTGCGCCCCCACAGGGGTGATCATGGCCGTGCCAACAGACAGCGGCGTGCGTTCCACTGCATCGAAAATGTGGTTCTTTTGCTGACCAATCTTAAGATACAGACCACGGTTAAACGACATAACCACAGGCGCACCATCGTCTTTTACCTTGGCCAGTTTGACCGCCCGTCCGCGCACCCGTTCAATAAACCGCGCGTCCATCATATCGTCGTCATCCAACCGGAATGACGTGAAATAGTCCCCTGTTTTATCTTGCGCCCCGTCATAACAGGCCCGAATGGCCCGAAATTGGGGCATAAAGGGCTTGGCGACGACCTCCCCCGGCGCCCAGCCTGACACCAAATCGTTAAGGCGGTCTTTATAGGCCTGCGGAAAACTTTGGGTTATCAGGAAAATGATTTTGAAGTCCTGATCGCTTTGATACTTCAAACTGCGCAGGGCGAAATCTTCAAATAATTGAAACCGCCGCTCCATCCGGTCTGCCGCATAGATCATCTTTTCCTGATCTTCCTGACTATCGTGACTATGGGCAAACCCACCCTTTGAGATGTACGAAAACCGCATCACGCCAACAATCTGGTTTCTATCCGCTGACATTTTCGTCCCTCTATTTATAGTTGCGCTTAGTGTACTGCCTAATTGCCCAAGCGCAATTCGATTGATCTGCGGCAGCGGCGCGGGAAAGTTTTACGAAAAGGCGAGGATTTGATGCAAATAATAGGAATGACGCGGTTCTCTTTTGCCACCATTGGCGGGTTCCAGATTCAGCATGACACACTGGACCAACATATCGCCTATCTTTACGCCCAAGCGCGGATGGAAGAACGGTTCGCTTACTTCGAACACCTTTGCCTGCCTGCGTTAAAACAGCAAACCAACCCAGATTTCACATTGGTTGTTCTAGCTGGCAGCGAAATGCCGAAACCCTATCTGACACGGCTTCAAGACCTGCTGGCCGACCTGCCCCAAGCGCAGTTATTTGTACGCCCGCCAGCCAATCACCGCGCCATTCTGCAAGAGGTCATCTCACTGGCGAAACGCGATGATGCAGACTGGATCGCCCATTTTCGCATGGATGACGACGATGCGGTTGCCATGACTTTTGTCGAAGAGGTCTACGACCATTTCCCCCGTTTACGCGCTTTGGCCGAGCATAAACAACAGCTTGGGCTGGATTTTACCAACGGGTATGCGCTGCGCCATACACAGAACGGTTTGGCAGTACACACCAACCATAAAACCAACTGGACCCCGGCGCAGGTGATTTTCCTGCCCCATAGCGATAGGCGCACCCATGTGCATTTGCCCCATCAACGGCTGAACCAACTGATCCCCGTTGTCACCATGCCCCATCCCCTGATGTTTGTGCGCACTCAGAACGGATCAAATGATTCCGGTGATGATTTCCCTAAAAAATTCACCGCGCTGACGGACGAACACCGCAGAAAGTTGAAGTTTCGCTTTGGGGTGAACGTCAAAACCTTCCGCCAAACTCTCGACGGGCTTCACGCCTGATCCGAAAACGCAAAAGCCCGACCAGTATGGCCGGGCTTTCGCAATTCTAACGGTAAAAACCGGATTTAGCTGGGTTGCTCGGTGCCGTCACCGTCTTGCCCAAAGCCCACACCCATGTCTTCACCCATCACGCCATCTGCGGCATCGGCTGGGTCAAAACCGGACATGTTGTCATCCCCAACAGGGCCGAGAAGCGCAGCGGCTGCTTCAGCAGCGGCTTTGTTGTCCTCAATGACTTTGCCATCCCGATCTGTCGCGATCTTTTTGATCTGGTGGGTTGCCCCGCCTGTACCAGCCGGGATCAAACGCCCGACGATCACGTTCTCTTTCAGACCGATCAGCTTGTCCCGTTTGCCCTGAACAGATGCTTCGGTCAGAACCCGCGTGGTTTCCTGGAAGGACGCAGCCGAGATGAACGAGCGTGTTTGCAGCGACGCTTTGGTGATCCCCAACAGGATCGGGCCACCTTTAGCAGGCTCCAGATTCTTGGACAGCGCCTTGGCGTTCACTTCATCAAACTCGGCTTTATCAACCTGCTCACCCTTCAGAAGGGTGGTGCCACCGGAATGGGTGATTTCCCATTTTTGCAGCATTTGGCGTACGATCACTTCGATGTGCTTATCGTTGATCTTAACACCTTGCAGACGATAAACGTCCTGAACTTCGTCCACCATATAGTCGGCCAATGCCTCGACACCCATAATGTTCAGGATGTCATGGGGCGCTGGATTGCCGTCCATGATGTACTCGCCTTTTTGGATGAAATCACCTTCCTGAACAGGAATGTGTTTCCCTTTTGGAACCATGTATTCCACGGGCTCCAGACTTTCATCCGAAGGTTCGATGCTGAGGCGACGTTTGTTCTTATAGTCGCGACCAAAGCGCACGTAACCATCAATTTCAGCGATGATCGCGTGGTCTTTCGGACGACGAGCTTCGAACAATTCCGCAACGCGCGGCAGACCACCTGTAATGTCTTTCGTCTTGGCACCCTCACGAGGGATACGGGCGACAACATCACCGGCTTTTACTTCCTGACCGTCTTCGACAGACAGAATGGCGTCTACCGACATGGCATAGGACACAGGGTTGCCCGCATCATTGCGAACCGGATCGCCATTGGCATCCATCACAATGATTTCAGGTTTCAGATCGTTGCCTTTTGGCGCTGAACGCCAGTCGGTCACGATCTTCTGGCTGATGCCTGTGGCGTCATCGGTTTCGTCACGGATCGAGAAACCAGCGGTCAGGTCAACGAATTTCGCTGTACCGTCTTTTTCCGCAATGATCGGCAATGTGTAGGGGTCCCATTCATAGAGCTTGTCCCCACGTGCAACCTTATCGCCATCCTTCACCATGATTTTTGTACCATAGCTCAGTTTATGCGACGCGCGTTCCACACCGTTTTCGTCGATGATCACGATTTCAACAGTCCGGCCCATAACGATCATTTCGCCGTCACGGTTTTTCAGAATGTTCGGATTGCGCAGATCGACAGTACCGTCAACGCTGGCCTCTTGGAACGATTGCTGACCACCCTGCGCAATACCGCCAATGTGGAATGTCCGCATTGTCAGCTGTGTGCCGGGTTCACCGATGGATTGCGCCGCAATAATGCCCACAGCCTCGCCCGGGTTCACTTGCGTGCCCCGTGCCAAGTCGCGGCCATAACATGTGGCACAGATACCGTCATCTGCTTCACAGGTCAGAGGCGAACGGATCGACAAAGTGGCAATGCCAGAGTTCTCGATCAGATCGGCCATACGTTCGTCGATCAATTCCCCGCGTGGGCAGATCAATTCTTCTGTAGCAGGGTGAAGCACGTCTTCGTTGGTGACACGACCCAAGATCCGTTCGGACAATGAGGCAACAACCTCGCCGTCGTTTACGGCGGCTTTGGCAGTGATACCCAGTTCCGTACCACAGTCGATTTCCCGCACGATACAATCTTGCGCAACGTCAACCAGACGCCGTGTCAGATACCCGGAGTTTGCTGTTTTCAAAGCAGTATCTGCCAGACCCTTACGGGCACCGTGGGTCGAGTTGAAGTACTCTAGAACGGTCAGACCTTCTTTAAAGTTCGAGATAATCGGCGTTTCGATGATCTCGCCGTTCGGCTTGGCCATCAGACCGCGCATCCCGCCCAGCTGTTTCATCTGCGCAGGGGAACCACGCGCACCGGAGTGGGCCATCATATAAACGCTGTTCGGTTCCATTTCGGCACCTGCATCGTCCACTTTGACAGCCGAGATATCACCCATCATCGCATCCGCAACGGCATCCGAACACTTGGACCAGCTATCGACAACTTTGTTGTATTTCTCACCCTGAGTGATCAGGCCGTCGAGATACTGTTGTTCGAATTCTTTAACCTGATCGCGCGTATCATTCACAATGTGCCATTTGCTGTCAGGGATAACCATGTCGTCTTTACCAAACGAAATGCCCGCCTTGAATGCTTCACGGAAGCCCAAAGTCATGATTTGGTCACAAAAGATAACCGACTCTTTTTGACCGCAATACCGATACACAGTGTCAATAACTTCGCCGACTTCTTTTTTCCGCAGCAAACGGTTCACGATGTCAAACGGCGCTTTTGCGTTTAGCGGCAGCATGGCCCCCAGACGCACACGGCCCGGCGTGGTTTCATAGCGCACCCAGATCGAGTTGCCCTCTTCATCCACTTGTTCCATGCGGCAGTTAATTTTCGTGTGCAGGTGTACGATGCCCGCGTCCAGCGCATGGTTGACTTCCTGCTCGGACGAGAAAGTCATGCCCTGACCTTTCATGCCCTCACGTTCCATCGTGATGTAGTAAAGACCCAAAATCATGTCCTGCGAAGGAACGATGATCGGCTTACCGTTGGCAGGCGACAAAACGTTGTTTGTGGACATCATCAGAACACGCGCTTCCAGCTGGGCCTCAAGGCTCAGTGGAACGTGAACCGCCATTTGGTCGCCGTCAAAGTCGGCGTTAAACGCGGAACACACCAGCGGGTGCAGCTGGATGGCTTTACCCTCAATCAATGTGGGTTCGAATGCCTGAATACCAAGACGGTGCAGCGTAGGTGCACGGTTCAGCAGAACCGGGTGTTCACGGATCACTTCGTCCAGAATATCCCAAACCTCGGGACGCTCTTTTTCAACGATCTTTTTGGCTTGTTTTACAGTGGATGACAGGCCTTTGGCCTCCAACCGGCTGTAAATAAACGGTTTGAACAGTTCCAGAGCCATCTTTTTCGGCAAACCACATTGATGCAGTTTCAGTTCCGGACCAGTCACAATCACCGAACGACCGGAGAAGTCGACCCGTTTCCCCAAAAGGTTTTGACGGAAGCGACCTTGCTTACCTTTCAGCATGTCGGACAGGGATTTCAGCGGGCGCTTGTTGGCACCTGTGATAACCCGACCACGACGGCCGTTGTCAAACAACGCATCGACAGATTCCTGCAACATCCGTTTTTCGTTGCGCACGATGATATCAGGCGCACGCAGTTCGATCAGACGTTTCAGACGGTTGTTCCGGTTGATCACCCGACGATACAGATCGTTCAGATCGGATGTGGCAAAACGGCCCCCATCCAGCGGCACCAGCGGGCGCAGCTCTGGCGGGATCACAGGGATCACTGTCAGGATCATCCATTCTGGACGGTTGCCGGATTCCAAAAAGGATTCCACAACTTTCAGACGTTTGATGATCTTCTTCGGCTTCAATTCACCGGTTGCTTCGGCCAGATCAGCACGCAGCTGTTCTGCTTCGGCTTCCAGATCAATGTTGGCCAGCATTTCACGGATGGCTTCCGCACCGATACCTGCGTTGAACGCGTCTTCGCCATAGACGTCTTGGGCGTCCATGAACTCTTCTTCGTTCATCATCTGACCGTAGTTCAGATCCGTCAGACCGGGTTCGATCACAACGTATTGTTCGAAATACAGAACACGCTCCAGCTCACGCAGGGTCATGTCCAGCATCAGACCGATACGGGATGGCAGGGATTTCAGGAACCAGATATGCGCAACTGGTGCAGCCAGTTCGATGTGGCCCATACGTTCGCGACGTACTTTTTGAAGCGTAACTTCAACACCACATTTCTCACAGGTCACACCGCGGTATTTCATCCGCTTGTATTTGCCGCACAGACATTCATAGTCTTTGATCGGGCCAAAGATACGCGCACAGAACAGGCCGTCCCGCTCTGGTTTGAAGGTCCGATAGTTGATGGTTTCCGGCTTTTTGATCTCACCGTAGGACCAGCTCAAGATCCGCTCTGGCGAGGCCAGAGAGATTTTGATTTCGTCAAAGGTACGAGGCGCCTGGACGGGGTTAAACGGGTTGTTCGTGATTTCTTGGTTCATTTTGAACTCCTAATCTCAAGTATCGAGCAATGGTGGAATTGGCCCCACCCCGCGACAATCGCAGGGTGGGAATATTCCGCCGTTACTCTGATTCCGCGTCCAGCAGCTCGATGTTCAAACCGAGCGAGCGGATTTCCTTAACAAGAACGTTGAACGATTCCGGGATACCAGCCTCGAAATTGTCTTCGCCCTTAACGATGGCTTCATAGACCTTGGTCCGGCCTGCAACGTCATCCGATTTCACCGTCAGCATTTCCTGCAAGGTGTAAGCGGCGCCGTAGGCTTCCAGTGCCCAAACTTCCATCTCCCCGAAGCGCTGACCACCAAACTGTGCTTTACCACCCAGCGGCTGCTGTGTGACGAGCGAGTATGGCCCGGTGGAACGCGCGTGGATTTTGTCGTCCACAAGGTGATGCAGTTTCAGCAGGTATTTGACGCCAACCGTTACAGGTCGTGCGAACTGCTCGCCTGTGCGGCCATCAAACACGATGGACTGACCAGAGGTTTCGAAACCGGCACGCGTCAGCGCATCGTTCACGTCAGCCTCTTTTGCGCCGTCAAAAACAGGTGTCGCAATCGGCACACCGTTGGTGACGTTACCAGCCGCTTCAAGGAACTCTGTTTCCGTCATGTCTTCAATGACTTCAGCATAGAGATCATCGCCATAAGCGGTTTTCATCGCGGCCTTCACAGGGGACATATCCCCCGTCCGGCGATAGTCGCGCAGGGCTTCGGAAATGCTTTGACCCAAGCCGCGTGCGGCCCAACCCATATGCGTTTCCAAAATCTGACCCACGTTCATCCGCGATGGAACACCCAGCGGGTTCAAACAGAAGTCAACCGGCGTACCATCGGCAAGGAACGGCATGTCTTCGATCGGAACAACGCGGGAGATAACCCCTTTGTTGCCGTGACGACCCGCCATTTTATCCCCTGGTTGCAGTTTGCGTTTCACCGCGATGAAGACTTTGACCATCTTCATCACACCTGGCGGCAGATCGTCACCACGACGGACTTTTTCGACTTTATCCTCGAAACGGGCTTCCAGTGCTTTCTTCTGCACTTCGTATTGCGCGTTCAGGGCCTCAACCTCGGCGGCGTCCTTGTCGTCAGACAAGGCCAGTTGCCACCACTGGCCGCGGCTCAGGCTTTCCAGCAATTCTGCGTCAATGGTCGAACCGGCTTTAACACCTTTTGGACCTTTAACAGCAGCTTGGCCTTCCAGCAAAGAGCGCAAACGGGCGTAGATGTTGCGATCAAGGATCAGCATTTCATCGTCACGGTCACGGCTCAGGCGTTCAACTTCTTCCCGCTCGATCTGCAGCGCACGTTCGTCTTTTTCAATGCCGTGGCGGTTGAAAACACGAACCTCAACTACAGTACCGTAATCCCCGGGTGGCAGACGCAAGGATGTGTCACGCACATCGGATGCTTTCTCCCCAAAGATGGCGCGCAGAAGTTTTTCTTCCGGTGTCATCGGGCTTTCGCCTTTTGGAGTGATTTTACCAACCAGAATATCCGCAGGACCAACCTCGGCACCAATGTAAACGATACCGGCTTCATCCAGATTACGCAGGGCTTCTTCGCCTACGTTTGGAATATCACGGGTGATTTCCTCTGGCCCAAGTTTCGTGTCACGGGCGGCAACTTCAAATTCTTCGATGTGGATTGATGTGAACACGTCGTCTTTCACGATACGTTCAGAAATCAGGATCGAGTCTTCGTAGTTGTAGCCGTTCCAAGGCATAAACGCGACGAGGATGTTTTTCCCCAGCGCCAGTTCACCCAGATCAGTGGACGGACCATCGGCAATAACTTCGCCGCCAGATACTTTGTCGCCAACTTTCACCAACGGGCGTTGGTTGATACAGGTGTTCTGGTTCGAACGTTGGAACTTGCGCAGACGATAGATATCCACACCCGGATCGCCCGGCTCCAGATCTTCGGTCGCACGTACAACAATCCGCATCGCATCAACTTGGTCGATGATACCACCACGGCGCGCCGTGATCGCAGCACCGGAATCCCGTGCAACAACTTCTTCGATGCCAGTCCCCACGTAGGGCGCTTCGGCCCGTACAAGTGGAACAGCCTGACGTTGCATGTTCGATCCCATCAATGCGCGGTTGGCGTCATCGTTTTCAAGAAAGGGGATCAAAGACGCCGCAACAGACACCAGCTGTTTTGGTGAAACGTCGATATAGTCGATGTTGGCAGGCGCGGTCAGCAAATATTCCCCAGCCTGACGCGAAGACGCCAGATCATTGGTGAATTTACCATCCGCATCCAGTTGCGCGTTGGCCTGCGCCACAGTGTAGCGCATTTCTTCGGTGGCCGACATGTACTGAACTTCGTCAGTCACATGCGAATCGGTCACTTTGCGATACGGTGTTTCGATGAACCCGTATTTGTTCACCCGCGCAAAAGACGCCAGAGAGTTGATCAAACCAATGTTCGGACCCTCGGGTGTTTCAATCGGACACATACGACCGTAGTGCGTTGGATGCACGTCGCGCACCTCAAAGCCGGCACGTTCGCGGGTCAAACCCCCAGGCCCAAGCGCAGACAGGCGACGCTTGTGCGTCACTTCGGACAGCGGGTTGGTTTGGTCCATGAACTGCGACAACTGGCTAGAGCCGAAGAATTCACGAACGGCAGCCGCAGCAGGTTTTGCGTTGATCAGGTCTTGCGGCATGATCGTGTCGATTTCGACAGAGGACATCCGTTCCTTGATCGCACGCTCCATCCGCAGCAGGCCAACACGGTACTGGTTTTCCATCAGCTCGCCAACGGAACGCACACGACGGTTACCAAGGTGGTCAATATCGTCGATGTCGCCCTTGCCATCGCGCAGATCAACCAACGCCTTAATCACGGCGATGATGTCTTCTTTGCGCAGGGTGCGTTGGGTGTCTTCTGCATCAAGTTGCAGACGCATGTTCATTTTCACACGACCAACAGCAGACAGGTCATACCGTTCGCTGTCAAAGAACAACGTGTCAAACAAGGCACTTGCGGCTTCAACGGTGGGTGGCTCACCCGGACGCATAACGCGGTAGATATCCATCAACGCCGTGTCGCGGTGGTGGTTTTTATCAACAGCCATTGTGGTGCGGATGTAGGGGCCAACGTTGATGTTGTCGATGTCCAGCGTTGGAACCTCGGTCACACCATTGTCCAGCAACAACGGAATTGTGCCGCCGTTGATTTCGCCGTCTTTATCGTATTCGATCGTCAGCTCATCGCCCGCTTCAACCCAGATTTCACCGGTTTCTTCGTTGATGATGTCTTTGGCCGAATAGCGTCCTGCCAGATGTTCGAAAGGCACAAGGATTTCGGAAACCTTGTCTTCGTCTTTCAGCTTTTTAACAGTCCGTGGCGTTACCTTTTTGCCCGCTTCCGCAATCACTTCGCCAGAGCTGGCGTCAATGATGTCGTAAGTTGGCTTGGTGCCGCGAATCCGGTCCGGGAAGAATTTGGTTGCCCAACCGTTCTTCTTCTTAACCAGCGAGTAGTTCACGGTATCATAATAGGCATCACAAATGCCTTCCTGATCCAGACCCAGCGCATAAAGCAGGGTGGTCACAGGCAGTTTACGACGACGGTCGATCCGCGCGAAAACAACGTCTTTCGCATCAAATTCAAAGTCGAGCCATGACCCACGGTACGGAATAATCCGCGAGGCAAACAGCAATTTACCGGAGGAGTGGGTTTTACCCTTGTCGTGGTCAAAGAACACACCTGGGGAGCGGTGCATCTGGGAAACGATAACCCGCTCTGTGCCGTTCACAACAAACGTGCCGTTGTGCGTCATCAAAGGCATATCGCCCATGAACACGTCTTGTTCTTTGATGTCTTTTACAGATTTCGCGCCTGTATCTTCGTCGATATCAAACACGATCAACCGCAGTGTCACCTTCAGGGGGGCACTATAGGTCATGTCCCGTTGCTGACATTCTTCAACGTCATACTTTGGACGTTCCAGTTCGTATTTCACGAACTCCAGAATTGCTGTTTCGTTGAAATCCTTAATCGGGAAAACCGATTGGAATACGCCTTGAATACCTTCGCCATCCGTATGGGTCGCTTGATCACCAGAGCGCAAGAAAAGATCATATGAACTTTTCTGAACTTCGATCAGGTTTGGCATATCCAAAACTTCACGAATTTTGCCATAGTATTTACGGATACGTTTAAAGCCAGAATGGGTCTGAGCCATGCGCGTCGTCACCTTATTTTAATGTTCACCTGTCACAATCGTTGGGCACCGATTGATCTTGGTCCCATCAACACGAGGATAATTCCATTCTTGCAAAAGTTCCCAAACCTTCGCACCCGAATTAGTCCCGCGTCTTTCAAGAGGTCTGGGAATCAGGCCCCTTGAAAGACGCGCCTTTACAGACGTGAGCGGCTGAACCCGCATTTTTGCGGATTCAGCCATTTTTTCAGTGTACCGAACCGAAGTTCGGACCAAATTATTTGAGTTCGATTTCAGCGCCAGCTGCTTCCAGCTTGGCTTTGATTTCTTCAGCTTCAGCTTTGGTTGCGCCTTCTTTGACAGCTTTGCCGCCAGCTTCAACCAGATCTTTAGCTTCTTTGAGGCCCAGACCAGTGATGGCGCGAACTTCTTTGATGACGTTGATTTTCTTGTCGCCAGCGGCTTTCAAAATTACGTCAAACTCGTCTTTTTCTTCTGCAGCTGGGCCAGCATCTGCTGCGCCTGCAACCATTACAGCGCCGCCAGCAGCTGGCTCGATGCCATACTCGTCTTTCAGCAGTGTTTTCAGTTCTTGTGCTTCCAGCAGGGTCAAACCTACGATGCTTTCAGCGAGTGCTTTGATATCAGCCATTTGATATTTCCGTTCAGTTTAAGTTGTGTTTTCCGGTGTGGTTTTTGTATTCGCCAACCGGCCTCACATTTGCAGTTGTTTTTATGCAGCCTCTGCCCGTTCCTCGATCGTCGAGAGGATACTCGCGATGTTGGAGGCAGGCGCGCCAATCGCACCAGCGATATTGGAAGCAGGTGCCCCGATGCAACCAACGATAGAAGCGATAAGCTCCTCGCGGGAAGGCATAGCGGCAACGGCTTTCACACCGGCAACGTCAAGAAGGTTATCCCCCATAGAACCACCAAGAATGACAAGCTTAGCGTTGTCCTTGGCAAAGGCTTCTGTGGCTTTCGCCGCAGCTACCGGATCTTCGGAATATGCGAAAACGGTCATACCTGTTAACAGGTCTTTAATGCCTTCACATGGGGTGCCATCAAGAGCGATTTTGGCGAGCTTGTTTTTGGCAACACGCACAGCACCACCGACTTCACGCATACGCGCACGGTAGTCCTGCATTTCTGCAACTGTAAGACCGACATAGTGAGATACGACCACTACACCAGAGTCCGTGAAGATTTGGCCGAGTTCTCCGACCAGTGCTTCTTTTTGGGCTCTATCCACAGTATTGCTCCAAATTATGGAGGACTTGCGCCCTCCGGCTCGTTTTCACCAGATTTGCCGAAGCATTTCTGGCACTTAGGGTCCTTAATTACGGTTCCCTCCCAAATCACCCGAGGCTCTCACCACGTGTATTTTGTTCGTTCCCCGTCTCAGGCAAGAAATTAAGCAGGAAACCTGCACTCACCGTCTTGGACGAAAGCAGAAAAAGCGCACGACGAATCGTACGCTTTACTGCGTCGCTTTACCTAACCGCCTGACATCGGAATGCCAAGCCCCCTGCAACAGATATACGCCGGTTCCGGCAATTTTCTGCGCCAAGGCGGCCCTTCGGGTCAAGCCGCATGCAGGGGCACACCGTTTTTTACGTGGCGCGCAATCAGATTCGCAATCTTTGGTCCCTTAACAATGGGACGCGCAGGTTGGCCAGCAGTGTGGATCAGACCCGGAAAAAGAGTCATAATTTCTAGCACACTGCCCAGTCCAACTGCATATAGCGCCTGCTTGCCCGTCATCAAGGACTCTGTCGGCATGCCGTTGGCAAAGATCACCTCATGGTGATCAAGCAGCAGATGGTGGTAGGTTACATCTTCTGCAGTTATAGCCAATGTGACCCCATCAAGGGCTAACAATGTTTTTGCGGCGACAAAAACCTCGCTCGCGCCAGTCATGCGGCGCACAATTTTTGAACGGATCAAAATACGATGCTGCTGTGACACCATCAAATCGGTCCGCGGGACCCCACCACCGAGCGCCCCTGCCGAAATACACACCGGCGTCATTGCGCCCGCAGCACGGGTTTGCGCCCGTCCGATCCAACGAATGGGCTGCATCCCGTTATCTTGCGTACGCACCAGATCCCCAACAGAAAGGTGCTGCACGGGCAATTCCCCCGCTGGGGTTGTGATCATCACATCATCGGTAAAACAGGTGACATAATTGGTTGTCTGACGGGAACCGGTCATCCCTGAAAATTCATTACTTAACAGACTATCCAGCGTCAGGGATCGGATCGGCGCCGCCTCTAGCGCGGCCTGATCCGCATTCGCGGAAAATTCCGGCGCAAGATAAGTATTCCCATCTGTATCCTGAAAAACCACTGCCGTGATATTCGATGTTGTGCCGTCGATGTAAGTAATCGTCGCATTATAGACCACGGCGGAATCAAACGTTTGCTCCGCCCCGCCATCCAATCGAAATGTTTCGGCAGGGGCATTATTCTGATCGTAGGCGGTATTTGTTCCGCCCGTATATCCTGTTGATCCCGGTGAAAACTCCTGAACGCGGGCCGCCAGCGCATCAGATTGCCCACCAAAGGTCATCCCCACCAGCGCAGAGGCGTTTTCAGCATCATTATCCCCATCAACGGTGTCGATATCCGTTAGATTCCCCAAAAACAGAACGTTAAAAATATCAGGCATTCTTCCCCTTTCCGCAAAAGCAGTCGCAGTTTCAAAGCTAGAAAACCATGTAAAGGATACTAAACCCTCAACATCGTTGATGATTAGCTGGCGCAGAGCAAATCAAGCCGGAAAAAACACTGGGGCATTTGCCAAGCCACTGTTTTCTGCACATTTATTCATAGCAATTTTTTACAGAGAATGCGTCTAAAATTGGAGTCGCCACCCGAAAACCGCGGATAACCGCCCAAGGAAAAGGGGCAGACGGTTTACCCGCTGCCCCAAATCAAAAACTATTTTGCCCTAAGTCAGTGACTTAGTCAGCAAGCGTACCAGCAACATCAACGGATACACCTGGGCCCATTGTAGAGCTAAGGTTAATACGTTTCATGTAAGAGCCTTTGGAGCCTGTTGGCTTGGCTTTTTGGACAGCCGAAACAAACGCTTTTACGTTCTCAACCAGTTGCGCTTCGCCGAAAGAGGCTTTGCCGACACCGGCGTGAATGACACCAGCTTTTTCAACTTTGAACTGAACTTCGCCGCCTTTGGCAGCTTCAACAGCGGCCTTAACGTCCATCGTTACCGTACCCACTTTTGGGTTTGGCATCAGGTTGCGTGGGCCAAGAACTTTACCCAGACGACCAACGATTGGCATCATATCAGGTGTTGCGATACAACGATCAAACTCGATCTTGCCGCCCTGAATGATTTCCATCAGGTCTTCGGCACCAACGATGTCTGCACCGGCTGCAGTTGCTTCTTCTGCTTTTGGGCCCCGTGCAAAAACTGCAACACGTACAGTTTTGCCTGTGCCGTTTGGCAGGGTCACAACGCCGCGAACCATTTGGTCAGCGTGGCGTGGATCAACACCCAGGTTCATCGCAATTTCAACAGTCTCGTCGAATTTTGCTTTTGCGTTGGATTTCACCAGCGCAACAGCTTCTTCTACGGACAGGTTTTCTTTGCCAGCGAATTCTGCACGAGCGGCAGTTGTTCTTTTACCATACTTAGCCATTACTTCACCTCGATGCCCATAGAACGGGCAGAACCCAGAATGATCTTCATCGCAGCTTCGATGTCGTTTGCGTTCAGATCTTTCATTTTCGCTTCGGCGATTTCTTTGATCTGGGCCACGGACACGGAACCAACAACTTCACGTCCAGGCAATTTCGCGCCGGACTTCAGTTTGGCAGCTTTGCGCAAATAATAAGACGCAGGCGGAGTTTTGATTTCCATCGTGAACGATTTGTCCACGTAGTAGGTGATCACTGTCGGGCAAGGTGCACCTGGCTCAAGGTCAGCTGTTTTTGCGTTAAACGCTTTACAGAATTCCATGATGTTGATGCCCCGTTGACCCAAAGCTGGACCGACTGGTGGGGATGGGTTGGCTTGACCTGCTTTAACTTGCAGCTTCATCTTGCCAGCAATTTTTTTAGCCATTACGGCCTCCTTTATCATCGGTGGATTTGCACCCACCCTACAAGCGATAACGCGTTACCGCTCTTTGGTTAGCGTGGTTCGGATCACAGCGCGCGCGCTGCTTTCCTCCCACAAACGAACGGGCTTTCACCCGCATAGCAGGGTTTCCCCTGCCGACCACTCAGGTTTGTTTTGAAACCTGCGTGTATTCCAGTTCGACCGGCGTTGCGCGGCCAAAAATCGAAACAGTTACTTTCAGACGGGAATTGCCTTCATCCACGTCTTCGACCATGCCAGAGAAGCCTTCAAACGGACCGTCGGTCACATTCACGTTTTCACCCACTTCGAACGAGATCAGCGTGCGTGGACGTTCGGCACCTTCTTCCACTTGGTTCAGGATCGAGGCAACTTCACGGTCGCGCATCGGGCTTGGTTTGCCGGGTTGCCCCAGAAAGCCGGTGACGCGGTTGATGTTGTTGATCAGGTGATAGCCCTTTTCGGACATTTCCATGCGCACCAGCACATAGCCCGGCATAAAGCGGCGTTCGGTCGGAACCTTTTTACCACGGCGCACCTCGATCACTTCTTCGGTCGGAACCAAAACCTCTGCGATTTCGTCCTCAAGACCTTCTTGAGCAACCGCTTCTCTGATCGCTTCGGCAATCTTTTTCTCAAAGTTTGAGAGCACAGAAACCGAATACCAACGTAACGCCATTTCGCCTGACACCTTTGCCACGGCGGGACATCCCGCCAAAATTCATTCAATTACAGATGCTTACACACCGCGAACCCGACAGAAAAAGGGCGCACAATCCGAATCTATGCACGCCATTTCAGTTGGGATGGGGCCGTCTACCCTGCCAGAGCGCTTAATTCAAGCCGCCATTGACAGAATAGTGGACAGGATCAATTGCGTGACCTGATCAATTGTAAAGAAAAACACTGCGAACAGAAAGGCCATGACAAAGACCATACCGGTCGTGATCACCGTCTCGCGACGGGACGGCCAGACGATCTTGGCAACTTCGGCCCGAACCTGCTGCGCGAACTGCAATGGATTTGTGACAGCCATGTCCGGCTCCTATTTTACGTGCAAGCGTTCAGATACGCGGGAAAATGACAAAGTTCAAGAGCCTCTGTGTCACGGGCCAGTGAACTGCAAAAGGATTGATGGCCAGAGAATAACATGGGCGCCTTATGCCATCCCCTGCCCCAGCAATTCCGCTTCATACCCTTTCAGGCTGAAACGGGCGGCAGGGCCATAGGCGGTGGGGGCTTGCTCCAATTCGGGGAATAGGGCCAGAATTTCACGGCGTGCCTCGTGCGAGACCGCACCCAAGGCGATTTCGCCGGGGTGAAAGCTCTCGGCCCGCGCACCGTTGGCGTGGACGATTTGATGGCTGTCAAACAGCATGTGGAAATATTCCACCTCTGCCAGTTGCGCGCGGTATACACCGTCCCAACTAAGCAGATATTTCGCGGGCACCAAAACCTCGGTCTGGCCGAACAGCAATTCCGCTGCGGGGCCAGATACCAGCATACGATGCTGCGGGCTGACCGTCAGATCTGAATGGTTGCCAAGCGTGTCTTTGGCGATGGTAATAGGTGCTAAATCACCCGTGGCAGGCACCGTGCGCGACCCGATCCAGCGGATTTGCTGCAACCCGTGATCCAGCGTCAGGATTTGATCGCCACAGACCAGATCCTCAATCGGCTTTTCACCGCTATGGGTCAGGATTTTTGTACCTTTCGCAAAGCAAATGATGTTCTCGATCTCGGAAAAATCCACCCGCGTGCCGTCCAGCAGATAAGCATAGCCCGTCAGCCCGCCAGTGGCGTCATCCGCATCGGTAATGACCAACGAACCTTTGTCCAGTTCGCCATTGAAATCCAGCGTGTCCCCGCCCGCTTCATCGCCTTCGCCGCCCACAATGGTGGTGCCACCTGTTTGGTTCTGCGCCGCGTCGATGATGAATGTGTCATCCCCGTCGCCGCCAAAAGCCAGATCGGAATTGCCCAGATAAAGGATGTCACTGCCCGCATCCCCGTGCAATGTGTCCGCACCATTGCCACCTGTGATGGTATCCGCGCCTGCGCCGCCATACAGCAGGTCGGCTCCTGCGCCGCCATCAATGGAATCCGCATCCGCGCCGCCGTAAACCGTGTCCGATCCCGCACCGCCCGACAGTGAATCCGCGCCGCTGCCGCCAAACACTGTGTCGTTGCCGCCACCGCCGTCAATACTGTCTGCCCCGTCGCCCCCTTGCAGGGAATCCGCACCCGATCCCCCGATCAACGTGTCATCGCCTGCGCCCGCATCCACGGATACACCGCTGGTTGTAGCCGAAGCATCCACACTGTCGCTGGAACTGGTCAGCGTCAGGTCTTCAATCTCTGAAAAGGTAACAGAATCGACGCCTTGGGTCAGGCTTCCTGCTTCATTCCCTGTGTAGACAACATCCACACCCGCCGCCAAACCAGAGGCATCAATCGTATCGCTGTCCTGCCCGCCTTCGCCGCCAGTCACAGTGTCATTGCCAAAACCGTCCGTCAGCACAAAGCTATCCGCGTCATCACCGCCAAACAGCGTGTCATCGCCGCCAAGACCGGTCAAAACGTCCTCGCCTGCGCCGCCGTAAAAGATGTTGGTGAAATCGCCGCCCTGTCCGTCGAATCCGGTCAAAGTATCGCCGTAGTCCGAGCCGATCAGCCCGTCGATACCGCTATAGGTATCCCCCGTTGCATCGCCGCCCGATCCGGTGCCCGTGGACAGATCAACCGTCACCCCTTCGTCCGAACTGCTGTAGTCCGCGTAATCCATGCCGGACCCGCCAAACAGCCCATCCCCGCCTGCGCCACCCGCCAGCGTGTCGTCGCCCGTGCCCCCGAAAAGCGTATCCGCACCCGATCCGCCGATCAGGGAATCCGCGCCGTCCCCTGCATCAATCGTCACCGATGTGCTCGCCGCCGAGGCATCTACAACGTCATCTTGCGCCGTCAGGATCAGGGTCTCAATTTCTGAAAAACTGGCGATCTGCCCCGTGCCATCGTCAATGGTACCAGCTTCATCCCCGGTGTAGGTTACATCCACACCACTGGTCAGCGCCGAGGCGTCAATGGTGTCATTGTCTGTTCCCCCTTCGCCGCCGATGATGCTGTCATTGCCCAGCCCGTCGCCCAGTTGAAACACATCCGCATCGTCACCACCAAACAGCGTGTCGTCGTCTTCGCTGGCGTTGATCGTATCTGAACCCGTGCCACCATAAACCGTGTCACTGTCCAGCCCTGCATCAATGCTGTCATTGCCCGCGCCTGCATCAATCACATCGCTGTTGGCGCCAATGGGAATCGCTTGGAAATGAATGTCGGTCAGCAACATTTTCTGGGAGGCATTGCCCAGATTGTCATAATCGATCAAAATATAGGCCACCGGACCCGGGATTTCGACCATCACCGACCCTTGAGCTTCGTTCTCGGTGTCATTGCCCGAACCAGCGGTAATCACACCACCGGATTCGGTCTCATTGCCCAGAATGGTGATATCGACCGTGATCTCATTCCCGTCAGCATCAAAGGCTTTGATTCCGACCACATCCTGCCATCCGGCCGTATCCAGATCGTTGATGAAAAATTTAACGTTTTCCACTTCATCCTGATAGCCCGACCCGCTTGCCGAAGAAAAATCAATCCGCGTGGTCGACGTATCGCCAACCCCGCCAGAGCCGCGGATTTCCACGCCAGAGGTGCGATCAAACGACGGATCCCCGCCTGCGTATTGCGTCCCGTGTTCCAACGAAATTTCTTCGGAGTTGCCGTCATCGGTGAAGGAAATATCAACCTCGATACCGCTGACCGTGTCACTAACGCCGCCGGAAATATCCTGCTCGTCCGCGCCCTGTGCCTGCCAACTAAACACAGCATCAACCGGCGGGCTGGTGGGGCTGTCTTCGCCGTCCACCACATCCCCGTCGGCATCACCGTTATAGCTGCCGTTGATCACATCATCGCCGGATGTGCCCGAAACAATCCCGTCGCTCAGGTCGGATTCATAATCTGCAAAGGAAAAGACAGCATCCCCCGCCTGCGCATCGGGTTCGTCATCAAAAGCGATGGTGCGATAGCTATGCCCAACGACAAGCGGTTGTTCTGACAGGGTATAATAGCCACTCGCATCACCGGATTCCACGTGAAAGGTGACCAACTGAAAGATTTCGCCGGTGGTTGTGTCTTCAACCGTCCAGACTTCCTCGGCGCTGACCCCCACACCGTTTGACGTTTCCCCGCCGATGGTAAAATTCACCGTCGCGGTTTCACCTGCGGTGTCGTCTTCCAGCGAAGCCCCTTCAATGCCAGAGCCATTGTCGGTAATCGTTGCTGTTCCACTGGAATGTTCCGGCCCGGAATACGTCCGCGTCCCGCCCGCATCCCGCGAGAAGGTGAAATACGGATCAAAATCGTATATCCCGACTGTATAGTCAGCCATCTGCTTGCCTCAAACCATCGGCGCAGGCGATTATCGCTCTTGTTTAGACACACCGATTGTTAAGGAAATGTCCCACCAGAATGTGGCAATTACGCGGCAGCGCCTTCTAAGCCATTGGAGAGTCAGCGCTAAATTGTGGCATAGCGGCAACAAAACAGCAATTACATTAGGAACGACACCCCAAGCCAAGGCGTTTAGGTGAGTGGAAGCATGACATGTTTTTGGTAATCAGATCGTTCAGAAATCAGCGTCCACCAGGCTTTCAACGCTGGCAAATCGGGTCGGTCAAATACCATCCTATGCCAACGATAAGCGGCACAGCCAAGCGGGATATCCGCCATAGTTATGTGCGCGCCGAGAATGTAGCGCCTCTGTTCCAGATGTTGATCCAGAATTGCCCAATAAGCAGAACATTCAGCTATGGCCGCGTTAATTTCCCCTTGGTCTTGAAGCTGCGGCTCTGTGCGAACCAATTGCCAGAATAGGGTCGTCATTGGCCGATGCAATGTGGTCTGATACCAATCCATCCATTGATTTGCGTGGCCTCGCTTTTGGGCATTATCAGGATACCAAGAGCCGCTTCTGGACTTGTCACACAAGTAGCGCACAATCGCATTAGATTCCCACAAAACATAATCCCCGTCGATAAGCGTCGGAATTTTTCCATTCGGGTTTTGCAAAAGGTAATCGGGGCGATCATTACCGCCGAACGCCCCCCCAACGTCATATCTGTCTGCTTTCAGACCAAGCTCTGCCAGACACCACATAACCTTTTGAACATTGACGGAATTTGGACGTCCAAGAACCTGCACAGTATTTTCCTCTTCGTCGCAGTTTATCTTGGTTATGGATATACACATCTTGATCCCATAAGACCCGTAAAAGAGTCCCGAGCTAACAACCGTAATGTAAGAACTGCCAACCGCACCTTAGTGTCATGGGTGGTCTTTAATCTGGCAGGGGCTGAGGGACTCGAACCCACGACCCTCGGTTTTGGAGACCGATGCTCTACCAACTGAGCTAAACCCCTAGAACCAGATTGACCCGTGGCGTAACGGCAAATGGGTTGTGATGCAAGAGGGGAAAACGGATTTGAAACGGCTTTATTGCGCGGCGGCCACGGGACGCTCTAGCGCAGCCAGTCCAGTTGTTTCACCAAGGCCCAAGGCGCGCCATAGTCTTGCCTGTCGCCGGTGTTCATTTGGTTCACCGTCACATGCAGGTTCAACACCAGCACCACCACCATCAAGGGCCAGGTCAGGGCCGCATCCAACCGCGCTATCGCCGTAGCATCACTGCGCAGCAGCGGAATCAGCACCAGAAACCCGACCAACACCGAAATGGCGCCAAAACGCACCACATCAAAGGCAATGATGTTCAGGCTTAGGGGCGCAACAATCGCTGCCACCAGCAGCAGTTTGGTCAGCCGCGATGCGGTCGCGGGCAGCAAGCGCAAGTTCAGCAGAATCAGCCAAACCGACATGGCCAGCAAGGGCAACCCGTCAAACAAAACCCAGCTGCGGTAATCCACCATGCCGCGCTTTTCCGACATCATCGCCAGATTATCCGATAAGCTGCGCTCCATCACCACGGTGGCCTCCGGCTCGGCGGTGAACTCGGATTTTGACTCTATGTGGGCGATGTAATCGGCCACTTCAGACTCGGGCAATTGCCCCCAGATCGTCAGCACACCAAAGGTGGCCAAGCCGACCAGCAAGGGGCTAAGGGCCACAGCCGCGCGGCGCAGGTTCGGACGTGCCAACCAGATATCATAGATCAGGAAGGGCACGAAGTAAGCCAGCATCACTTCATGCATGAACATACCCAAAGCCACGGCCAGACAGCGCAGTATGATCCCGAAAGGGCGCAGCGGATCGGTCAGCAGCGCGATCGACACCAGCCCGATCAGCGCCAGATCAATGTAACCAGTGCTGGCAATAATCGCGGAAAAGGCAAAGGAACAGACAAACAGCAACAACAACCGCGCCCCTGCAAAACTCTGCCCGAAAAAGCGGTATAATACGCCCAACAGCGCAGCCAACCCTGCCAGCGTCAATGCCGCGCTGGCGGCAAACACCTCGGCTTTGGATACCGTATCACCCCAATACAGGTTCAGCAGAGATCCCCAGAACCCGCGCCGTACCAGACCGTGATCGTAATCAAAAATAAGCACTGTTGCGGTGAAAGAATTGGGCGGGAACAGATTGCGCAACAGGGCCAGAAACACCACCGCCCAAATCAGCCGGATCACCCATTGCGGCGCTGTTTCAGACGAAGAAAGGGGCGTGTCTTTGGTCATGCCGATGCGGGGCCGTATTTTGAATATTGCACAAAGGTTTCAGGCGCTTATGGCACCAGATGTTCACGTATCAAACTAGAAGCAGATGTCTTGATGGCCTGACGGGCCTCAATAAATTCAATACCCAAAACCTCGGCGGCGGCGCTGTTGTCCAGCGGTACTTCCTGCCCGAGAGAGGGTAAAATCCCCGCGATTGCCTTGTCAAACAACCCCATCATCCGCATCACCCAATCGGGCGCAAGGCGGGTGGCGATCTTGCGATCTGGGTATTCGGCTTTTAACAACATCGCGATATCTTGCATCCACATAAACCGTTCAGACCCGATGAACCGGCTGCCGATGCTTTCGGGGCGCTGCAAGGCCCGCACATGCATTACCGCAATGTCGCGCACATCCACCACAGCCATGCCCAAGTTGGGCACCATCGGGTCTTTACCCGACAGGATCCGCGCGATCAGCTTCAACGAAGTGCCAATCGTCGCGTCCAGTGGCGGCCCCAGAACCAAAGAGGGGTTTATGGTGGTCAGTTTCATCTCGGGATATTCGCGCACAAAATTCCACGCGGCTTTTTCGGCCAGCGTTTTGGATTTTGAATAGGCGGTGGCAAGGGGAGAGTTACTTTCCGACCAATCGGTTTCATCATACCGACTGCGCCCAGCCGCCAGACGCTTGTTGTAAATCGCCGCCACGGACGATGTCAGAATCACCCGCTCCACACCCGCCTCTTGGGCGGCGCGCAAAGCCCGCAGGGTTCCGTCAACAGCAGGTTTGATCAGATCATCCTCGTCGCTGGGCGGGACCATCGGAAACGGAGAGGCCGTGTGCATCAGCGCGGAACAGTTCTTTAGCGCGACGTCCCAGCCTTCATCCGCGTTCAGGTCCAGTGAACAAAACGTCAAACGGGTTTCAAGGTCGTCGGTGTCTTTGGCATGGGCCACCATGGCGGCCATGATTTCATCCGTGCGTGCCGGATTGCGCACCGATGCGCGCACCTCAAAACCTTCGTTTAACAGCTGCAGTATGATGTGCTTTGCAATAAAGCCGGTGCCACCGGTGACAAGAATTTTCTTTTTACGTGACATCCAGTCCCCAAAAACACGTCTCACGTGTGAAATACAAACAGAGGATAGCAGGTCTTTTCCCGATGGGTAAGTCTGGATTTGCGGGAGTTTCCACGGTTTTCACAGGATGATCATGGGAAAATCCCAAATTCATCACGACCATTGGTAGAGCAATCCAACGACACGCCTGTCTTCAGGGGCGCGCTCCCTGAAACCCCGAGGTATTTCTGCTCAAAAGAAACAGGGGCCAGAACGCAAAACGGCCACCCTGCAGGATGGCCGTTCTTATTTTCTACCAACAATCCGGTAGAACCGGTTGGGTCATTTAGTCGAGGATTTTGGAAACAACACCGGAACCAACGGTGCGGCCGCCTTCGCGGATCGCAAAG
>NZ_JAVDQB010000018.1:0-42877 GCF_031454055.1 Roseobacter sp. N2S | reverse complement strand
GCAGTGGTTCTCTTAAATATCGCACATCCCATGAAATAAGGGAATTACGAATAACAGGGCTTTTCATATTAGAATTGGCAGAGCTTCTGGATCGGGAATTCTGGAATTATTAAAAAAGAAAAAACGACACACCAGAAAGCTATAGAATCTTTAAGAGTCTTTAAGGACTTTGGGATGGATATACTGTTTTATTACAATTAGTTACCTATGTATAGGGACCCGTTTACAGGTTGTAAGGTATCCATCTACGGGATGTTAAGTACCCGTTTGCAGGATGTCAGGGACCTGACGTCAGGATTATAGGTACCCGTTTGCGGGATGCTTTGGATGGGCTCCGTTCGCATACAGGCGGCTGCGAAACTGGCGGGTTAAGGCATTCAGAAAACCGAAGATCATAGGTACCTGTTTACGGGACGGTGGCGCGGGTCGCTAAAAGTACCTCGCGTTACTTGTGGCAGAGGTTCTTTGCTGACATAGTCCTCTTAACCTTTTGCGCAGCAGGGGGGGGATTTTGATCGGGCCGAATATGAAGCAAGACATTCTTGAACAGGAAAATCTGGACGGGGCGCTGAAGCGCGATGCTGTCAAAAAGAATGTTGCGGCGATCCATGTCTCGGGCAAGCTGAGCCTGTTGCAACGCAAGTTGTCCAATGTGCTGCTGCTGAATGCCTATGACGATCTGATCACCAAACCACAGCACCAGATCAATGCCCGCACCCTGTGTTTGATGGTGGGCTATAATTCCAACGATATGGAAACCCTGAAACAGGCGCTTAAGTCGTTGGCGGAAACGGTTGCGGAATGGGATATGCTGGATGCCAAGGGCAAGCAGGAATGGGGGGTCAGCTCTCTGTTGTCTTTTGCCAAGCTGAAGGGGGGCGTGTGTGAATATGCCTATTCTCCGGCACTGGCGGAAAAGCTGCATGACCCCAAAGTCTTTGCGCTGATCAATCTTAATATCCAACGCCGCTTTAATTCGGGCCATGCGCTTGCGCTATATGAAAACTGCTACCGGTTTATGCGCACGGGATCTACGGGGTGGTGGGATCTGGACCTGTTCCGCCGTCTGATGGGCGTGGACGGGTCTACCTATTACGAGACCTTCAAACACCTGAATGCCAAGGTGATCAAACCTGCGGTGGCCGAGGTGAACAAAACCTCTAATATTTTGGTGACCCCTGAATTGCGCAAATCCGGTCGCACGGTCAGCGCCATCCGTTTCAAGATCAAAGAGAACCCGCAGCTGGCGATGTTTGATATTGATGACAGCGGCAGCATTCGCGGTGGGGTGGTTTATACCCAACTGCGTGGTCTTGGGGTCAGTGACCGTCTGGCGCGCCAGTGGATTGGCGAGCACGGCGAGGATTACGTGCGGGACAAAGTGGCCTATGTGAACGGCAAATCAGATGTGGCCAGCCCCGCGCGCTATCTGGCTGCCGCCATTCGGGATGATTACGAAAGCCTTGAAACGCCAGAGCCTGATCCCGCAGCACTGGCCGCTGCCGCCGAACGCCAAGCCGCCGCTGCCGCTGCCCGCGCCGAGGAAGAAGCCCGCGCCGAGGCCATTGCCGCAGAGCGCCGCCAGCGTGCGGCCCGTATGGCGCGGGTGCGTGACATTGTAGAGGCGCGCAACCCGACCCAGCGGGATGCCGACCGGCGGCTGTTCCTGTCGACCCTGAAGGACGATCTGGCCCGCGAGGATTTCTCCCGCCTCGGCTGGGCCTCGGCCCTGAATGCCCGCGCTATTTTTGAATTCTGGGAAGACATGCAGCCCGGCACCTTTGGCGACCTGTAGGGCTTGTAGAATGGCAGGGCGGGGCAGGAATTACCCGTCGATAAACCCCGTCAATGTTTCAATGAGCGTCGAAAACGCAGGGCTGGATCCGGCCTGTGCCGGTTCAAGGTCCGTTGCGGTCAAGAAGCGGGCGATGTCTGCTGTCTCCCAAGCGACATAGACCCCTGTGTGGGCTTCAATCTGACGGGCTGTGGCCAACTGGTGGTCGTTGCGATGCTCGCCAAGGGCATGTTGGCGGGGCAGTACGATCAGCGGTTTCTGATGCTGTTGCGCAGAGAGTAATGTGCCGATACCCGCATGCCCGACAATCAGGCGTGCCGTGCGGAAGGTCTGTGCAAATTGCGCTGGCGGTAGGGACGGGCGCAGATCCAGATTTGGCCAATCCCCGGAAATCGGGCCACATTGGGCGATGACAGGTTCAGACAGGCCGGGCGCAAGATCGTTCATTGCGTTCATTAGGCGGGGGAAAGGCAGTTGGGTGCCTACGGTCACGAAAATCACAACACAGAGCCCGCATAGGTTGCCCCTGTGGCCTGCGCCACCTCTGGCCATTGGCTGAGCCAGTGGGTGGCAAAGCGGCGTGCCAACCGGCCGGACATCGACATCTCTTCGGCGTTGGCCACTGAATCGACCCAAATAGTCTTGGCCCCGATCAACCGCCCAAGGGCGATCGCGATCACACCGGGCAGTGCCCCTGTGGAAATAACAACATGCGGGCGTACAGACAGGATCAACCGCAGTAAGGTCCAGCTGACAACAAGGACAGCGCGTTTTTCATTGCGATTGCAATCGGGGATCGTGGTTGCAGGGGCGGCGCCATGTTGGGCGGCCAGACCAGGCAATGTGGTAACGTAATGGATGTCGTGGTGATCAAAGGCCCTTCGCATCAGCATCAGTTGTTGCCAGTGGCCGCCCCCCGATGCGATTGCCAGAATACGTTTTGTCATGAGTGGCCTTTGAAAGTGAGTGCAACAATGCGCATGGTTTTGTGTGATAAGCTTTGTGGTTTCAAGGCGGTCTTGGGGTTATTTGATGGCTTATCTCTCATTCGGTGCGGAAGGTTCTGTGGATTTAGGGCGGATAAATATCCCCGCCAATGCCCCGAACACGGCCCCGCCCAGATGGGTTTCCCATGCCAGCCGTCCCGAGGTTGCCCACCACAAGATGAAGTTGAGCAGTATCAGCAGTACAATGGGGCGCAGTATCGGGGTGAGGGAGACGCCGTCCTGATACCGCTCGCGGGCTTCCCAGACCAGCCAGGCCCCGACAAGCCCGAACAGTGCGCCAGAGGCCCCTACCATGGGGGCAAGGGCGCTGGACAGGGCCCCAAAGGCAACAGCCCCCCCCAGCAACGAGGCCAGATAGACCGCGGTGAATTTTAACGGGCCAACCCGTTCGATAATCCCGACCCCGAGAGACCAGAGTGTCATCATGTTCATGGTCAGGTGTAAAAAGCCCGCATGCAGGAAGCTGTAGGTAAAGAACATCGTTGCCGGTTGCGCGGTGAAGTTGGGTTTCCAGTCGTGCAACAGGCCGGTCCAGAATCCACCGTTCTGATAGGCGAGCCCGCGTAAATGCTTATAGGGGAGCACCCCATGATCCGCCGCCATCAGGATGAATTCGATCCCACAACACACCAATATGATTGCGATCAGCACCCAGCGTCGCGGGGCGGGGCTGTTCGGACCTGCTTCAAGGGGGGGCTTGGTCATGAAGCCTCACAGGTTGGGCGCGCAGTTGGTGTGGAAAGGGGGAGAGTTGTTTTGTGCATACGTGTGTTGAGTGTTGCCCAGAAATACCATCGATGAAGCAATATCTTTTTTGTGCCCTGTTGCAAACCCTAGCGGTGTGGAGCCGATAGTTTCAAAGGCGCCTTTCTGGTTGCTGACAGGCGGTCTTAGTAAGATCGGCGGGTGATCTACAGATTCGGGAATTAAATCCAGGACTCAATTCTGCAATGAGTCTTTTTTGATCTGCTCAATCTTGGGTGGGTTTTTGTGGTTTCAAGTCAAAATATTAAGGCGATATTATCGATAACGTGCCTTATTATCTTCGATATTTTGCAAAATATATGGTAGCATAAGGGTGAGTGATTAGCTGTTCCATAGACGTGATGGGGCGATGTTCAAAACCCCTTTAAGCGCTATTATCTGCATTTTGCATAGTCCTTTTTAGACAGAATTTCTGGTTCACTATTGGATGATTTGGGGTGGCTGGTTCTAAACTCAGGCGAATTTTTAAAAAGGTCGGTTCTATGAGTATATTATTTGTATCAAAATCGGCAAAGCTGTTCCTCGCGGGGTGTCTAGCCGTGCTTTGGGCCACTTCAAGTGTTGCGGCCCCAAAGCCTGCGCCGCCGGTTGTCATCCCAGTCATCTCGGCGTGTAGTAGTAATACGCCAGATGTCACCAATAATGTCACCGCCAATGACGGGTGTCAGGTTATCTCTGGTATTGGCAATGACAGCGAGTCTGCAGTGTCTGGTATGTTCAGCATTACAGACTGGAAACAGCTTGGCAAAGTTGACCCGCCTCCGGGTTCCACATCGGGTGGGGAACTGACGCTTACAGGTGGGTTGATATCGGGAACTTGGACAGTCACCCAAAATCTGCTGTCCAGCTATGGCAAGATCATGCTTCTGTTTAAGGCGGGACAAGACCATAATACCGATCCGGCTGCGACGGTTGGGTATCTGATCAGTACGTTGACTGGGACTTACAATTCACCCCTATATAAGGACGATGGCACTGGTGACCAAAGGGATATAAGCCATGTAACCCTATATGTGTCTGACCCGTCTCCTATTCCGTTGCCAGCGGGGGGGGTATTGCTGCTGACTGCTTTGGCTGGTCTAGGTTTTGCACGGCGTCGCAAGAAAACCTGACCCGTATTTGATATCGCATGAATAAAACCCGCGCCCCCAAACGCGGGTTTTATTTTGGGGTGTGGTGACCTGACGGGGGCTGGCACCATATGGAGGTGCTGCTTGACCCCCAAACCGACTGGCCAGTTCGCTGACCGTCTCTTCGCCTTTCAGCGCTTCCAACGCCACCTTGGCTTTGAATTCTGGATGATGTTGCTTCCGTTTCGATATTCCTAAGCTCCTTTGTGTTGAAGATCAGCAAACTACAAATCGCAGCTTACGTCAGTGTCGAATTTCAGGGGGTAGCTCACTATTGCTAACGTGGGTATGTTGCATGTATACTTAGCCTGAACCGATCGGGATTTGATTGGGTTGCCTAAGCAAATTACGCTGAGGCTGTGTAGCAGGTTTGAATTAGTAATCTTAGGGGATTTCACGTTGAAAATAACAACATTAACACGCGCCGCATTCATTTGTGGGCTTGGGATTTCCCTTTCTGCAACGGTTTCTTTTGCTGCCAGCGTTACCTTTGACTTTCAAGAAAAACCATCGGGTTGGAAACGGAAGCTGAGCTATACGCACGACGATATAGGGTTGACCGTCAAGGCCCTACAAACCAACCAGAAAAACATCGTTTCCAAGGCGAAGGTTCGCACAGACGTTAGTTCTGGCTTGGGTGTAAAAGCTGGCAAGGGTGACAATAACCTAAAGATTGACTCCAAAGGCAGAGAAGAAACAGTTGTTTTCAAATTTGACACCAACGTCACCATTGAAAGCATTACATTCAGCTCTTTCAGAAAGCGCGACGATTTTAGCCTGTCCGGTGGGGCCTTGGCTGCACTTACAGATAACGTTGTGCAAACCTATACATTTACCGAAGATTACAGCTCAAACCGTTTTGATGTTTCAGCACTAGATGCCTGGAATAAAAAACGTGGCAAATTCAAAGCATCAAGCTTTAAGATTACCAGCATAACAGTCAGCACGCCGGACCCTGTTGTAAAGCCTGTACCACCTCTGACTGTTGTTCCGCTGCCGGCGGCGGGGTTTCTTTTGTTGGGCGCGCTTGGTGCACTCGGCTTAACGCGCCGTCGTAAACGGGCGTAATCAAAACGGTTTCCTGAAAAAACAGACGGATTTTCCACAGTTTTTGTGTGTTCGGGCGCTCCATTCGGGGCGCCTTTTGTCTGTTATGTAATCACTCTTGATAAAATGCCAGTTTTTACTGGCGTCTTATAACAGGGATGGCCAGCCCCCCCAAAAAAACAGAAAACGGCCCGCCTTGGGGGCGGGCCGTCTTTGATAGCTTAAACTTATAAGGGTTTAGGCCGCTTTTTTACGACGACGCGCAATGCCCAGACCGCCAAGAGCCGTCAGCAAAAGCAATCCGCCAGCGGGCAGTGGAACTGCTGCTACGGTGCCATTGATGGTAAGTGTGGCTGAAGCTAGATCGAAGGTGTCAAGATCAGGACAGCTGAACACGCAACCAGTAAACTCGGAAAAACCGAATGTGAATTCATTGGTCGCAACCGAATGGGTGAACACGTCGCCACCGGTGACGGTGAATGATTGCGGGGATAGGTTATCGCTCAGCTGGGAATAGGTGTCAGTGCCCCCGCTATGGGCTTTGAGACGCACGGACCAGTTCTCACCTAGACCTATATAGTACGGACCGCTTGGTCCGGCATCGTCGAACATCAGTGTCAAAACGAAGCTGTCGATGGTATCATAAGCCAAGCTGCTGAAATCGAAGCTGTCTTGAAACCGTCCCGAAGATTGGTCGCTGACCGTGACCGAGTTCGCATTCACGGTGTCGGTACCGCTCGGATCAACCTGTCCGGTTCCGGTGCCATAGTCGTGGGTGTAAACACCAAGCGTTGCGGCGCTGGCTGCACCGACAGTGAATGACAGCGCCAAGGCAGCAGCGGCTGTTAATGTTGTGAGTTTCATTTTTCTCTCCTATGTTGAGAAAGTCTAAATTCCAAGCTGGGTGTAGTTTATGAAATATACTTTTGTGAAAGTGCTAAAACAGAATTAACCCTAAGCCAATACATGCGATATTCCTAAAGCGGCCTATCGAAATAAGGCAATTTCGCCTTAATTGGTGCACGAGTCAAGAACTTCGAAAATAATGATCCGTTTTACTTGGCGGTATTCGGTAACTTATTGTGAAAAAATAGATTTGTGCTTTAGAGGGTCTACAGTCTTTGGTTGAGGTTGCTGTCCAAATAACAGCTCTATCCATTGATATTTGATTGAGGCACCCTAGTTTTTTGTAAACGCTTTTGTTGGAAATTTTGGAACCAAGCAAAGACGAATATGAACAAGGGTATCCGATTTTCGGATGAGTCCAAACAAGATGCTGTGGCACAGGTCGTACAGCGCGATACGCGGTCAATGAAGTGGCTGATCGGTTTTTGGCTGTGCGCCCTTAAATTGAAAACGGCCCACCTTGGGGCGGGCCGTTCATTCTAAACTGGGCAAGTGTTCAGACAGATTTTCTGCGACGACGTGCAAAGCCCAGACCACCAAGGGCCGTCAGCAGAAGCAATCCGCCAGCGGGCAGTGGGACAGTCGCAACGACTGTGATCTCGGCTGAGGAGAGCAGAGTAGTCGTGCCTTTTTCATAGACTGAGTAGTTGAAGACATAGCTGCCGGGTTTGTCCGGGTCCAAAGAGTATCCAAAGCCCAGATTGGCGGATTGTTGGGCAACGCTGTACAAGCCGGAGTTTGTAGTCAGCTCGGCATTACTTGCGGATTCAATGCCGTTGCCATTGCCTGTCGTGTTATCCCCGAGAGAGTGGTCAAAAAAGCCCGGTGTGTTGAACGGATCAAGCGTGGCGAAAGTTACGCCTGCGCCAGAATCCGTATCGTAGGAGAACACGTGGTCGAAATCGGAAAGGACCGATCCTGAGGTTCCGCTATAGTCCACGTTAACCGACCATTCGAAGTTGAAGACGGACCGGTGCGATGGGTTGGTGGTTAGAACTGTTGTGTCGAAGGTGTATGTATCAACACCATCATAATTGTAGACTTCTGCGGCTGGATAACGCTGTTTGCCCCGCAATCCAACTTCGATGTTGTTGTTTGTTTCGCCGGTAAACCCGCCATTGGCGTTGCCGCTGCCGAAAATGGTATCCGGTTTAACCAATCCAGTGCCGTTGACCGGTGCCGCCGCGACCGAAGTCACGCTCGCCATGGTCAAGCACGCCACTGCGGCAAGCTGTCGTAAATTTCTCATAATAAATCCCCCAAGGATTAAGTCGGTTGTTTTTGCAATGAATTACTCAAAGTATATTGATGTATGAAACCTGAAAATGGCAAGTAGATTATCACTGAGGGAGTTAGAAAGAGAGGTTTGAACAGGTTTTAAAAGTTCTGAATGCATGTAGGGTCTGGGATCGTCTGGTGTTTTAGGGTGCCGCAGATTATTCGTGTGGCGTGTTTCAAAAACGGTCGTTTTTGACACTATCGCGCGAAGGTCATCGTTTCAGGGTCTTTGGTGGTTCAAAAACCCTGTTCAAAACCGATTGAGTTTTGAAACATTTTTGATACCATCTCCATATGATTTTTGGATATGCCAGAGTGTCGACCGCCGACCAAACCACAAATGCCCAAAACGATGCTTTACAGGCGGCGGGGGCGGAGCGGTTGTTTCAAGACTCTTTGTCTGGTGCGACGCGGGCGCGACCCCAGTTGGAAACGCTTCTGGCGCAGTTGCGCCCCGGGGATGTGGTCATGGTCACAAAATATGACCGGCTGGCCCGCTCGCTGCGGGACTTGATCGACATCGTCGAGCAGATCGGCGCGGCGGGGGCAGGGTTTCGGTCGTTGGCGGAAGATATCGACACAACCACGCCAGCGGGTCGGCTGGTGTTTCATGTGTTTGGATCCATCGCCGAATTTGAACGGGCCCGTATCGCCGAGCGCACCCGCGAGGGTTTGGCCGCCGCGCGCAAGCGGGGCAGGGTCGGGGGGCGGCCTGTGGCACTGTCACCCGAGGCCCGCGCCGAAGTCCGCCGCATGCGCGAGTCAGGCAGTCAGACGGTGGCCGAGATCGCCCGTATCTTTAAGGTCAGCCGGTCCACTATTTTACGGGCGTGATGCTATGATTCAATAGACAGCCCAGCCGCCTGTCGCAGCATCCAGTAACACCGCAGGCAGCGCAGGCGGTATAGGGTGGCCAATGCGCGCCATTTTTCCCTATGCCGGATCGTCTCATAACTTACCATGATGCCGCGTTCGACCAACAGATCCTCATCGTCACGAAGGCTGAGAACAAAGCGATGAGTACACCCAGACCGCGTAGGAAATGACAGAAAGCGGTAGCCTTTGAGGCACGATTGGGAAATCTTATTAATCATATGGCTCTGCTACAGGCAGTCGCTGGTGTGGTCGAAAAGCTGATGATGCCTTTTGTATAGCAGGCATATCCTTCTGATCAAAGTAACTATCTGTTTTATATAATTTTATCACTCTCTCTTTTGGTGCCAATATCTTTGTGCGCATTTGGGAGATGGCACTTTGAAACTGGCAGAAATTCTTAGAATTTACTCTGTATTGGCATTCCCTCCTACCAATTTTTCGAGGCAGAGCCCCCAACAGGAACTTTGCACCGACATAGCCCTTAGTTTCTCATTTTGACCACAAAGTAGCCGCAAGAGAGCCCTGAAACGGTCATTAGGGGACCACAAAAAGGGCGCTGAATACATCAAGATTGAATAACAAAATACAAGAGTTTTCACGCGCAGGGGCGTGTGTTTTTGAGGGTTAGGACTGGAAATGGCTGATACTACACTGATCGTGAGCACTTCTGAAGAATTAGTAGATGCTATGGAAGTTCTTGCAAATGGTGAAGGCGGGACAATCCTGCTGAAAAATATTGGAGAAACTTACAATGTCGTATTGCGTGACATAAAAGTTAATGAGCCTTCGATCACCATAAAATCTTTTGACGACAATGACCGCGCCGTCGTTGAATATTTGGAATTACGTGGGCGTGAAAACATTACGATAGATGGTGTTGTGTTTGATAGTTCAGGCGCTTCTGAAGACCGTTCAATCCACGCAAAAGATTTTATGGTGTCATCTTCAACCTCCATTGCTGTCAAGAATAGTATCTTCAAAGGTGATGCGAAAGGCTTCTATGATGGTGAGAACGGTATAGAAAAAGCCACTAGCATGGCGCTGGTTCGTGAAACTAACGGGTTCATTTTCGAAAATAATGATGTGTCTGGCTATAATCATGGCTTGGAGGTTCGCGAGACCACAGACATTTCAATCAGGAGTAATGAAATTCGGGAAATGCAGGGGGATGGTCTGCGTTTTGGTGGTGTGCAAGACCTGCTAATAGAAGATAATTTCATGCATGATTTTCTGGGCTCTACCAGGGACCAAAATCATATGGATATGATTCAGTTCTGGGGAACGAATGCAATTCTAAATACAGAGAACGTCATCATTCGGGGTAACATACTTGATGCAGGAGATGGGGTTGCGACGCAGGCCATTTTTGGGCGGAACGAGCAGTTTAAAGATAGTGGCACTTATTTCCAGAATATTTTGATTGAGGAAAACGTGATTCACAATGGTAATTACCATGGAATTACGATGAACAATACAAATGGTTTGATCATCCGCAATAATACAGTGCTCTGGAATCAAGATTCTAAGGACTATCAAACAGCGGGTGATGGTGGAGAATCAAACATGCCTCGAATTCAGGCAGAAGACTCTACAAATGTATCTGTTTATGGGAATATTGCCTCGGGGTTTTACTTTCCTGAGGGAGTAGACGCATCCAATAACGCTATCATTTCTTATGATCAAAAAGGTGATGATGGGTATGTCGAAAAGCAGTTTATTAATGCGCTTGTTGGTGGTGACGGCGATCTGCGTGACCTTGTTTTAAATCCGAGTAGTTCGTGGGTTGGTAAATTTGGTGCGGAGACCAGTCAGCCCCTAGACGCTGTCGATGACCTTACGGCCGTAATGGCTGTTCAAGGAGTTTCCGGTGATATGAACGCATTCGTTTTCAGCGCCGTTTTTTCGCAGAATGAAACTGGCTACCTCAATGAGGAAAATGCGCAGTTCACGTGGACGTTTAGCGATGGTACCATTTTAACAGGCATCACGGTTCAAAAGACGTTCGCAGAAGCTGGTGTAAAAGATGCAACCTTGGTTGTGACCATGTTACCAGATGCTGAGTCAACACATGTAAAGAGCGGCGAGACGCTGGCAAAAACGGATTCAATCACTCGGGACCTTACGGTTCAAGACAAGACACTTATCTCCATAGACTTTGATGATGGATATAATGACGATTCAAGTTACAATTCACTGATCAGTTATACAGCCCCCGTTAGCGGCCTCACTACAGTTGAAGGCGTGACTGGGAGTGGGTTTTGGCTAGATGGAACTAATAAGGTTTCTATTGATCGTGATAACCTGCAGATATATGATTTGGATGTCTTTTCTCTTGGTATCGCTATCAAGCAGGACGCAGATGACGATGGCGGTGACATTCTTCAGTTTTACAAAACACTAAACGGAGTTGTTGACGAAAATGGTGCCGTGATCTTTAAGCTCACCACCCCAGATGGCGTCTTTACGGTTATGTCAGAGGAAAACACCATATCCAATGATAATTGGCACAAAATATTTGTGACCTATAATTCGTTGGAGGAAATTTTTTCACTTTACGTTGATGGCGATCTTATTTCTAGCGTGACAGCAACAGGGTCAACCCCATCCAAAGCATATTGGCACCTTGATCTTGGAGATACTTGGAACGATGGGATCAAAGGCGTTATCGATGATTTCAGCCTAACAGCAGATGTTAAGACGGCGGCAGAAATTGCCGAAGACTATCGGGATATGGGGGCAAGTCTGAATCGGATCACCTCAACGGGTGAAGATCTTCTCCTCATCGGAGATAGCACTGACAATACGTATATTATTGGCGGGGAAGACGGTGTTTCGGAATTTCAAGTTAAGGTGAAAGGTTTCAGGGGCGATGATGAGGTCATTGTCGAAGGCGGAACAGCAACCGTTCGCACGCACGCTGGCCGAGATACCGTCATTTTGGGGGATGCCAATGATACTGTCTTTGGCGGGAAACAAGCCGATGTGTTACACGGCGGTGGTGGTGACGATCTATTAAACGGAAACAATGGCAAGGATGAACTTTACGGAGGGCAGGGGGACGATACACTGATCGGGTCAGGCGGGCACGACATAATGACCGGGGGTGCCGGTTCCGATGTTTTTGTCTTCAATTGGCGCCGTGATGAAGGCAACGATATCATAACGGATTTTGATGTTGAGAATGATCTGATCCGGATTTCCAAAGGAGGAGATTTCTCAGATCTCATGATTGACGATTTCGGCCGTGGCACGACAGTTCTGCTGTCTAACGGTACACAAATTATACTGCAAAACGTGGATGCATCTGCGATTGATGTGGATAACTTTGAGTTCATCTAAGCCAGGTTAGAATATTCCCGCCATTTGACGTACAACCTATAACGTAACCGCTCCATTGCTACCGTGGTGATTTAGCCTTTATCCGCAGCACGAGGTCTGTGTCATCGACGAAGTCATGCCAGGTTCTGGTGGTGATACGAGCGGCTCGGATCATGTCCGTCACTTCTTCCACCCCGTCATCGTGAAGTGGTCCGGCAAATTCGGACAGCGTGCTAAGGTGTATCCAACACTGATGAATGGATACGAGAATGACGAAGCGACGGAATTTTTCAGACAAGTTTAAGGCTGCTGTGGCGCTTGAGGCGCTGCGTGGCGACAAGATAGTTCAGGAGATTGCAGCCAAGCGCCAGCTTCACCCGACGCAGGTGAGCACATGGAAACGGCAGGCGATTGAAGGCATGGCCGGGGTGTTTTCGGACAAGATCAAGAAGGCTGAGAACAAGGATAGCGAGATCAAAGATCTGCACGTCCCACTGACCGGCAGCACATCTTTACATGTGTGAGAGGTAAGATCGGTCAGCTTGCGGTGGAGAACGATTTTTTGTCACAAGGGCTAAAGCGATGAGCCCGTCCACTGCCCGGCAGGGTCATGCGCAGCATGATCCCGAGAGGGGGAACGCCGCGAGATGATCCGCAAAGAGAACACCTATTTGAGCCTGACACGCCAATGCAAGCTGCTCAAGATCAGCCGCTCATCAATCTATTACACTCCCGTTGGGATGAATGCTGAGACGCTTAAACTGATGCATGAGATTGATAGGGTGTTCACAAAATACCCGTTCTTTGGCAGCCGCCAGATAGCAGCCTATTTACCCCAATCTTAGGCAGGCGGTGCCAATGGTGTGGTTACCCTAAAACGGCACGAACCTTGGCAACCTAGGCATGCTTGCCTTCATGAAGCGTTGCATGCGGGCGTCAGCTTCGGCTTCGGTTTCTTCGGGGTTCATATCGGTCACATACCGCACTAGGGCGCCGTCGGTGCGGCCCATGGCGATGCTGTCATAAACGACGACCGCTTTGGCGACAAAGTCGTTGGTCAGGCGTTTGCCCCGTTGTTCGAACCAATAATAGACCAGCTTTTTGGACAGGCCTTTCTGGATGATCGCGCGGTTCACCATGAATTTGCCAAAGACCTCGTCGCCCAAATCTATTTCATAAGGCTCTAGGTCAAAGACTTCCCAACCGCCAACAGGCAGGCAGACTTCGGGGGAGTGAATGCCCGAACCTTCGGTTTGTTTGTTGTAAAAGGCGACGAACAGGCTGACAGGGGCGGTCTCGTTTGTGTCTTGATAGAACCCGTTGATATAATCATCAGCGCCCAAAACGTTTTCGATATCGGGTTCCAGTTGGGATGTGGTGCCAGACCAATTGTCGATCTTGCGGGGGAACAACAGGAAGGGGTCTCTTTCTGGCGCCAGTGCGGGTGGGGCCTGCAAAACCAGCCATAGAACCGACACCAGGCCAGTAAGCCCCATACCAAGATAAAGAGCCGCAGAAGCGCGGATGTTTAAAATGCGCAGGCCGATCACGCCAAGGCCCGATGTATCAAGGTCGATTGCTTCGGACAGGGGTTTGGGATCAGCGGTCAGGCGTTGCAGCACCAGAGCCATGATAAACAGGACCCCGATACACAGGATGAAGATAACCCAGCCTTCAAAGAAGTGTAAAAATCCTTCGGCCTGCTCGATGCCGTATCTGTCCACAAGCACCCCAATAACGCCAATACGAAGCGAATTCATCAGGACCGTAAGCGGGGCGGCAGAGAGCAGCAAAACCGCTTTGTGCCAGATTGGCCCGCGGTAAAGGATCGAAAACAGATAGGAAAATGACAGGATCGGGAAGAGATAGCGCAGCCCCGAGCAGGCCTCGGCAACCTGCAGCTTATAAACCCCCAAATCAATAACATTGCCTTCCAGAAACACCGGAACGCCCGCAAGAGACACAAACCAGACACCGATGCTGGATGAAATCAACTGCAAGAAAATAGTCAGCTTCCAGAACACGAACTGCGGCAGGGGCAGCATAAAGATCAGGTGCAAAACAGGCAGTTGGTGATGTTTCCCCCGCGCCCAGCCAAAAGTTGTCAGCACCACACCACCGACCCAGATAATAAGCGCATAGCTGGTAATATCGGGGATCTGTGTCAGGTTGCCAAAAACGGCAATCAAAAGCGCAAAGGCAATGACCGCAAGCCCCGGCCAGCGGTCAGTGACCTGCCCGGCGGGCATTGGGTGGGTCCGCAGTTCACGCAGAAAAAGGTAAAGCGAAATGACCGGGATCAACGGCCCGTGGCTGTATTCTGCTGTGGACCAGGCCTTTACAAGAGATGCCAGTCCAGCCCAAAAAATCGGAAGCGATACAAGTATCAACAAAACGAAACCAGTCAAACCCAGAGGATTTATTCGAAGAAGCAGGGGTTTCTTAAAGAATGTGGTTTCAAGTGTGGGCATTTCTTACAATCTAAAGCTACTGACAAAGTATTTATTTCAACCATCTTACCCTAGTTTCGCTTGAGTAGGGGGTCTTTAAGATGGCGGTCACAGTAATATTATCTAACGGTTCGGAAAGGATTTTTCTTTGATTCAGGGTTTGTATTTGAAGCTTTTATCAAGAGACAGGAACACCGCATTGGACCGTGCGCTGTTGGTGGTATCACTGTCGGCATACCGCGCCTCATAGCCGCCCGAAAGCACCCAATCCGCAGGAAGCTCGCGGTCATAACTGATCCTGAGGTTGCTCCGCGTTGCCCCCGTCACGGTTGTGGCGTCGAGGCCTTCAATCTGTGCGTAATCGAGCGATAGGTTCAAACCCGCCACAGAGTTGATTTGGTACTTATACCCGACCGCCGCCTTGGTCCGCTCGTATTCGTCGTCATCAGAGGAGGTCTGGAAACTGCGCGACAGGCTGGCGGTGAACACGCTGGTGGCGGTTTCAAGACTATACTCCAGTGACCCGATGGCATTGGGCGTCCCGCCGTCGCCTTTGCTGGCCCCGAGCGTCGCCGATAGCGCGCCTCGTGGCAATTCGAGGCTGCGCCCGAAGACAAGCGAGACACGGTTGCCATTGGTCGAGAAACTGTTGCTCAGGTCAACCGTGGCGGTTCCGTTTTGCATCTGGCGCGTCAGTTCAAACGATCCTGACCAGCCGTTGTCTTTTGTGCTTCCCCGAAGCCCCCCAACGGTTTCGTCCGTGTTGATTTGATTATGCGATATAGAGGTCACAAAACTGAGGATTGGATTGATTTCACCCTGCAGGCCAATCCCGAAGCGGGTTGTCTCGCGGTCGGTTTGTTCGACGTCTTGGGCCGTGTATCGGTTCCAGCCCGCTTCGATCGTTCCGGTCAGTGTCGCAGAAAACCGCAGGTTTCCGGTTGCAGAAAGCGAACTGTTGTCAGAGTCAAAGAGGCTGGCATTTGTCGTGTTCTGATATTCCCGCTTGGTATAACCGCCCCTCAGGGTCACCCCGAAGGGGGCATTGGTGCCCAAATCCAACGAAACATCAGAGCCATAGGTCCCCAATGTACCGCGATCAACGATTAGGTCGCTGGAAAACGGCAGGTCGGGGTTCGCCAGAAGAAACGTCGACGAGACATCAGAGCTTTTGTAAAACGCCCCCGCAGCCAAGCGGTTGTTGGCGTTTTCACGGGTGTAATCCAGATAGATATGTTCATTGTCAGAGCCGGTCGAAACCGTATTTCCAGGGATGTTGCCCTGTCGGAAATCGGCACTGGCCCCAAAGTCGAGGGTTTGGTTCTGGGATCTGGTGGACAGATCAAAGCCCAGATGATGGGTCAGAAAGGTCGCCGTTCCAGCGGAAGGGCTATCCAGACCGAAATTATCATCCACACGCAGTTTAGAGCCCAGATTGAAGCTCAGAATAATTGGCTCGGCGTCTTGTGCACGGGCCACACCTGAGACGACCAATAGACCACAGACAAGCCCCAGAGTGGCGGATGATTGTTTCAGGTTCGGCATTGGGATTACTCGAACAAACGTCGTTCGGGCACAACAATGACATCCCCGGCGCGCAGCACAATTGCCCCATCAATACGCCCGCCTTTTTCAACGGCACGGAAATTGAACGGGAAGATGTATTCTTGCCCGCTTTGGGGGTCACGGCGGCGCAGTTGAATGCGCTTGGTTGCCGCGAACTTTCCAAAGCCGCCGACTTCAGCGAAATATTGCAAAAGCGTGGTATCCCGTGCCACATCCAATTTTCCGGGCTTGTTCAAAGCACCCAACCCGTAAACCGCGATCGTCGGTTGGGCTCTTGTGCCACCCGCGCCCGCGGCTCTGCGCTCTCCAAGGGTGGAAACGGTTGTAAAAACATTCGGGGGGGCGGCAAAATTAGAGGCCAATCCCGCCTGTAAAGCTGTGCTTATATCGGTGACCGAACGCCCCGCCACACGAATTGTGCCCGCGAAAGGAAAGGAAATGTTGCCATCTGGCAGAACCAGAACCTGCCGGTTCAAGCTGGAGTCTTCCAGAACCTCAACCGCAAGGACATCGCCAACGCGAACCTTATAAGAGCTTTGCGCGATGGCTGCCGTGGTCACCATTACGATCAAAACCGCCGCGCCCACCGCCGTATTCAACACTGACCTGAACATGACTATATTCCTCTCTCAAAAACGCGCCCACCAAGACGGGTTTTACCAAACTATAAGCAGTAAAACTGCTGTTATATTAATTATGAATACGCAACCGTATCTCCACTGCAACAGCCCTAATTCCCGGATGACCCCGAGGTCAGCCGAGCAAGCTCCACTTTGGCCGCCGCAATCTCTGGGCGGGGGTCAGGGACCCTGGCCAGCTCCAGCGTTTTTTGCATTTGCTCAATGGCATCTTCCGGGCGGTTCAACGCAATATAAAGCATCCCCAGATGATAGTTGACTGTCGGATCCTTTAGCCGGCCATCTGCCGCAGGTTCCAGGTGCGACAGGGCTTCTTCATAGTCCCCGCGGCGATAGGCAATCCAGCCGTAGGTGTCCTGAAAGTAAGGCTCGTTTGTACCGCGCAGACGTTTGGCAATAACATACGCCCGTTCCAGAGCCTCAGGCTCATCGGTATAATTGGCCATCAGGCTGGCCAGATTGTTGGCTATAACCAGATTGCTGCTGTTAAGGGCATAAAGCTGTTCATAGATCGCAATGGCGGCGGGAACCTCCCCGGCGGCCTCCAGGCTAGAGGCTTTCATCCATTTCAATGTTGCGCTGTCGGGCAGGGCAGTCATGCCTTGTTCCAGAGCCAGTTTCGCCTGATCCGGCTTGTTCGAGCGTTGCAAGACCGCATAAAGTTCGCGCCAGATGGTTTCTTGCTGATCGTCCTGCTGTAGAAGATCACGGTAGATTTCGATGGCTTGATCTGCATCCCCTGTGGTTTCCAACAATCGCGCCTTGAGGGCTCTAAAGACCGGACTGTCCGGATATTTCTGCAAAGATTCATTGATTTTGCTCAGGGCTTCCGCAGGCTTGTTGTTCAGGACATGGGTCCGGATGATTGCCAGACGCACCCCTTGGTCATCTTCACCTGTCTGTGCCAGACCTTCCAGAAAACGGATCACTTCATCGCCGTGGTCCTGCGCCTGTAGCAGCCGCAGCTTCAGGTTGGTGGCAATGGATTTGGCATTTTCCGATGGCAGGCGCGCAAGAGTCTCGGAAACTTGCGTTGCACGCGCGATATCATTGATCTTGATGTATATATTCCCAAGAACTTCCAGGATTTCCAAATTGTTCGGCGCCAGACGCAGGGCGCTGATCAAGACACCTTCAGCGGGCAGGCTTTTATCGTCAGCCAATAAGAAGCGGGCGTAGAGCAAGCTTTCTTGTGGCGCGTTGTTGGATGTCTCTACGGCCAGTGACAGCATTTCACCCACCAAGTCTTTGCTGCCGTCCCGTTCATAAGCGCGGGCCATAAGCGTCATTAACTGGGCGTCTTGCGGGCTTTGGGCCAGTGCAGTTCTCAATAACAGAATTGCATCATTGGTTTGATCGCCATCAATCAACCATCCAGCCTTCAGCTTCATCGCATCAATCTGTGTGTTGTCTTCAACAAGCACCTCTTCGACCAATTCACGCGCACCGACCAAATTGCCCACAGACCAACGAATGCGCGCCAAGGTCACCTTAATTCTGCGCGTTTCATCCGAAGCTTCGGCCGATGCAAGAAGGTCTTCCAGTTCCGCAATTGCAGTATCGGTCTTTCCAGAGTCAAAATTCAGACTGGCGCGTAAGGCCCGGTAAAACCCGTTATTTTCTTCCGAGGCGATAATCCGTTCAACCTCTGCAAGGGCAATATCAGTGCCTTGTGTCGTGACCAGAAAGCGGATCAGGTCCGCTTTGCCTGTCTCTCCTTCGGCCTCGGCGTATGTACGCAAGAAGGCCTCGGCTTTTTCCATTTCATTGCGCGACATATACCAACGCAGCAAGGTCGCGCGGATATCCGTATTTTCGGGAAACAGATCAATCATCTTTACAAGTTGTTTTTCAAGGGCATCTGTGTCGCCCAACTGATTGAATAAAGACAATTTAATCTGGTGAAGATTGATCTCGTCGGCATGCAACAGCAGCGCGTCATCGACCTCTTTCAAGGCAGCCCGGGTATCCCCGGCCCGCAGGAAACCCTCAAGAATAACCCGTCTTGGATTAAGGCTTTCTGGCGCAACATCCTTAAGGATAATGGCCTCATCTATGGCGGCCTGTTCGGCTTGTTTGTCTTTGCTCAGCAGGGCATTTCGAAAATCCAGCCCGTTCACCACAACCCGAACCCGGGGATCCGTCGGCGCAAATTCCAATGCAACTTTGGAATGGCGTTCAACCTCGCCCCAGTTCATGGATTTGAGGGCCATTTCAGATAAGGCGATACGACCTTCGACATCATTTGGATAAAATTCAACATGGCGCAGGTATTGGCCATAGGCTTCTGCAAACTTGCCTTGTTTATAAACGGTCTTTGCATAAAGCAGGCGGGCTTCTCTGTGGGCGCCGTTCAGCTTGAACACATTGCGCAATTCAACAAGGCCCCGATCAGCATCGCCCTGCTCAATCAGTTCCAGACCCTGCAGAAAATGTTTTTGAGCGCGTTCTTCCGCAGAGTCACAGGCCGTTAACAGGCTAAGAAATAAGAGTGAAACCGCCAAAGTGGCGAGTTTTTTCAAAGACATCTGGTTGGTTCCATTCTAACGCAAAAATGGTTTGCCAACAGTTTCCCGCTGGCAAACACAGACTCGTTTAAACGTATACTGTATTTGGCACATGTCGAACATCAATGACGTTCTAAGTCAGTACCCTGTGCCACGAAGAACCACGCCGAAGGTTTTCCAAATAACTTTCACGTCGGTTTTCAAAGATAGGTTCAGATCATATCTGAGATCAAAAATGGCGCGGCTTTTGAATTCGCTGGCATTGCGTTCCGACACTTGCCAAGGACCTGAAATTCCGGGTTTCAAACGATAGTAGGCTTTGCCCGGATACAGATCTTCTTGATCACACATCATAGGACGGGGACCGATTAACGACATCTCACCAAGCAAGACGTTGAAAAGCTGGGGCAGTTCATCCAGGGACGTCTTGCGGATAAAGAGCCCCAGTTTGGTGATCCGGGGGTCGTCTTTCAGCTTTTGTGTGCTGTCCCATTCGCGCTTGGCGTCCGGGTTGGCTTCTAGATAGGCGTGCAGATGCTCTTCAGCATTTGGCACCATACTGCGCAGCTTCCACATGGAAAAAAGCGCCCCACCTTTTCCAACGCGTTTTTGACGGAAGAAAGGGGCGCTGCCATCCAAGGACACAAAGAACGCAAGTATCAGGATCACGGGCAGCGTAAAGAAAAGTGTAGCGCCCACAACCACGACATCCAATATACGTTTTCCGAAATTTCGGTACAGACCCGTCTGTGGAATAAAGTCGATTACAGCCTCTACAGGTTCGGCTGTCTCTTCTACAAAATCGTTAAAATTTACAGTCATCTCTACTTACTGGAAAAATTCCAGCACCCTTTAATTATTACAAAATATCTAAAAAAACCCCCGTCCCCCAAAGACGATCGTTTCAGCAGCAGACGCATATATCACGCATAGAGTGCGAAACCTTACGCATAGTGAGACTAGCATATGGAACCGTGAATGAATAATTAATTCCACATTTCTGCCACATTTAGGCACTGATTATATTGAGTAATTCTGAATGCCCAATAAATATGGGCGATATTGTGGCACCTCTCGCAAACACGGATTATCCAAGGTATTAACGGCGTTAACTAATTCAACCTAATGGTGTTCTGCGGAGTTTCAGCCACCCCCGTTTTTTGGGATGCCGCCCCCCACAGGGCCTTCCAAGACGAATCACAATCAGGATTTTCTGCCCGTTGGGCGACCCGCCCCCCAAAATGCGCCCATCGCTTACCAAACCGTTTTACACACCCAAAGCCCCGCCAAAATGCGTGATAAACTATTTGTTTTCATTCCATTGGTGGAATTAGGGGATGCAATATTGTGTCAAAACCTATATCACAAACTCGCTGGCAAAAGCTGGCCGCGTATCCTGTAAGGGGCGCCTTCCCCCTGTTGCCCCTACTGTTTGAGGGCCGATCAAAAAGCAGCCAAGACAGTATGTCTGAACATGAATTTTACACAGATTTTTTCAAGCTACGGGAGCGGCCTTTTACGCTGCTTCCTGACCCGAGCTTCATCTTTTGGACGGACCACCACAAACGGGCATTTTCTGTGCTGCAATACGGGATCATGTCCCGCGCGCCGATCACCCTGATGACAGGCGAAGTCGGGGCGGGCAAAACCACTCTGGTGCGCAAATTCTTACTTGAAGCCGCCGATGATCTGACCATCGGCCTGATCTCCAATGCGCAGGGCGGGCGGGGCGAATTGTTGCAGTGGATTCTCAACGCACTTTCGCAACCCGTCACCCCGGGCGCCAGCTATGTCGAGATGTTCCAAAGCCTGCAAGATTTTATGATCGCCGAATATGCCGAAGGACGGCGGGTGGTTCTGATTATCGACGAAGCCCAAAATCTTTCGGTCGAAGGTCTCGAAGAACTGCGTATGCTGACCAACGTCAATTCCGACAAGGACGAGCTGGTGCAACTGGTTCTGATTGGCCAGCCTGAATTGCGCGAGCTCACAAGACGTCCGGAATTACGGCAGTTCGCACAACGTGTGGCAGCCAGCTATCATCTGCCCGGCATGAGTATTAAAACCGTTGCCGATTATATTGCACACCGGCTGATCACTGCGGGGGGAACGGGGAATGAATTCACCTGGCTAGCCTGCGAAAAGATTTTCAAAGCAACAAACGGCACCCCCCGCCTGGTCAACCAACTTTGTGATTTCTGCCTCATTTATGCATCTGTTGACCAAAACGAACTCGTTCTGGCCAGCACGGTAGATGACGTATTGGCGGGCGGAATGTTTTTTTCTGACCTCACTAATGACGTAAAAGCGACGGATACTATGCAAGACCCCAAGGGTGAAACCGCGCCAGTGCCCCATAAGGACCACGATGAATGAATTTCGACCTAAAATATTATTTATCCATATTCTTTCGACGGTTTCCGATTTTCTTCATTGTCACAGCCCTTTTCTCGGTCGCTGCAGTTTCGACCGCCTATATGCTGCCGACCAACTACCAGACACAGGCAACCTTGCTGGTTGAATCCGCGCAAATTCCGGATTCCCTTGCCGCATCCACAGTACAAACCAATGCATCCGAGCAATTGCAGATTTTTGAACAGCGGATGATGACCCGCGCCAATCTGCTGGACATTGCCAACTCACGACAGGTTTTTGCTGATGGGCGCCAGTTAACACCAGATCAGATCGTCAGCGAGATGCGCCGCAAAACCGTTATTCGCAGAAGTGGTGGCAGCGGTCAGGCCACCCTGATGACAATCACATTCAAAGCAACCGATCCGGTTGTGGCAGCCCAGGTTACAAATGACTACGTCACACTGCTTTTGCGCGACAGTATCGAATTCAGAACCGATAAAGCCGGCGACACATTAAGCTTCTTTGAAGAAGAGGTGGCCCGCCTGAATCAGGATCTGGATGCCCAGAGCGAGAAAATCCTGAACTTCAAAAACGCCAACAGCGATGCTTTACCGGAAGAATTGGAATATCGTCTTGGCCGACAAAGCCTGCTGCAAGAACGCCTGTCCCAGTTGCAGCGCGAAAAAACATTGTTAGGCGAACAACGGACGCGGCTTGTCCAGATTTTTGAGGCAACCGGAAACGTCGATATTGAAAGCAACCGCAGACTCACGCCTGCAGAACAAGAATTGCGCAGCGCACAAGACGAACTTGAACAAGCTCTCACTGTTTATTCCGAAGAAAATCCGCGCGTTAAGTTGTTGCAGGCCAAGGTTGCCCGACTTGAAAAAGCCTTGGGTGGTGCTCCCGTCGATGATGGCTCTGATACAAGAGCAACCTCCCTTTTGGACATCCAGTTATCCGAAATCGACACACGGCTGGAATTTGTTGCGGATCAGGCCACACAAACAGCGAACGAACTGGAAAAACTGCGCACAGCGATTGAAAAGACACCGGCCAATTCCATAGCCCTGGACGCGTTGCAGCGAGATTATGAAAATGTTCAACTTCAGTATAACAGCGCGATAAACCGCCTTTCCACCGCCGCAACGGGGGAACGTATCGAAGTCTTGTCCAAAGGCCAACGAGTCAGTGTTATAGAACAGGCTGTCACCCCGACCGAACCCACCTCCCCCAATCGGCCTTTGATTGCAGGGGGCGGGACATTCTTTGGTATTTTGGCCGGGATCGGCGCGGTATTTCTGCTGGAAATGATGAACCGCTCTGTGCGGCGGGCCACCGATCTGACCCGAAGTCTGGGCATTACGCCTCTGGCGACCTTTCCTTACACGCGCACACCACGCCAAGCTGCGCAGCGCCGTGCCATTATTGCCGCCGCGACCCTTGTGGTTATCTTGGGTATACCGGCACTGCTTTATTTTATTCACACCTTCTACCTGCCTTTGGATCTTATTATCGACCGGATCACCAATCAGGTCGGCCTGTAATGACCCGGTATAACACCAGAAAATCATAAGAGACCCCCATGGAAAAACTGCAAGCCGCCATAGAACACGCAAAAAACAAGCGCGCAACACAGCCCACCACCGGGTCTGCGGGTGTCACCAAGGAAGCTCTGCCCCAAAGCAGTGAGATAACGCAAAACGCTTGGGCTGCTCTGCAACCCTTTGCCCCAAAAGGCAAAATTTTGCGGAAAAACCGTATCCTCACGGCTGAAAACAACGATGATACCACCTATTATGACATGCTTCGGACACGGATTTTACAACGTATCCGGCGCGAAGGCTGGAAGCGTATCATGATTACCTCGCCAGACAGTGGCTGCGGAAAATCCACAATTTCCAGCAACCTCGCCATGAGCTTTGCGCGCAATTCCGAAATCCGCACCATTCTCATTGATCTGGATTTACGACGCCCTTCAATCGGCCGTTTCTTCGGACACCAAAGCCTTGAAAGTTTTCATGACGTTCTGCGGGGGCAGGAAACTTTTGAAGACCATGCCGTACGGGTCGGACAAAACCTCGCGATCGCAACCAATCGCACAGCCGCCCGCCATTCATCTGAACTATTGCAGAGCGAAGGGGCCATAAAAATGTTGGATGACATCGAACAGAAATATCAGCCCGATATTATGCTGTTTGACATGCCTCCGATGCTTGGCAGCGACGACACACATGCATTCATGCAGCAGGTCGACTGTGCAATTCTGATCACAGCCGCCGAGGATACTGCGCTTGAAAATATTGACAGCTGTGAAAAAGATCTGGCCGAACATTTACCGGTTCTCGGCGTTGTTCTGAACAAATGCCGGTATATGGAGCAAGAAATCGGCTACGCGTATTAACGACCCGTCACATAACGCGTTTCCAAAAACCTGAAATCACCGCCGTCTTTGAAGGTCACAGGCAAGCCCCCTTCAAAACAAAAAAGGGCCAGCTAATAGCCGGCCCTTTTCTTAGAATTTTTGTTCGACTTAAGCGGCTTGTTTACGACGACGCGCAAAGCCCAAACCACCAAGTGCTGTCAACAACAGCAACCCACCAGCTGGCAGAGGGATAGTTCCTACAACATCAAAGTTGACGTTTGCATCACTTATCGTTCCAGCGCCCCAAGACAGCTGAAGATACTGTGTCAAATTGGGCGCCGTAAATGTTGTTGCCAATCCGTTAAGCCCTGCCGTCACGATGACCGAGTTAAGAACTGTAGACATATCCGAAGCAAGCCAAGATATCGTCAAAGTATCAAATGCACTCACATGACCGCCAGTTACTGCAGCGGTAAAGTCACCAACGGTTGGGTCAACCGATGAATAGAAACCAGCAATAAATGACCCAACACCACCTACACCAGAATCTGCATTTCCTAAGAAGACAGGCGCAGAAAGAATGTCATGGCTGGCACCTTCAGTAATTGTCGCAGCGTTTGCCGACAACGGTGCAAGCACAAATGCGATCGCGCATATTAGAGATTTTAAATACATAATTTTCCTCGTTATAAATATAGTGCCATTCCCACCGATGGCATATTTTACTAATTATATTCTAGCAGATGCCGCCCCAAAGAACAGTGTCTCCTGTGCAAATATGACAAAAAAAAGGCAAATTTTAGGCACTCAACCACCCTACAGGTTGCTCCACGAGCAGGCCTACATCCTAGCGTTGTGTCACTGTTTCCACACTGGAAACAAACGGGTTTTCTAAGGTGCGGGTCGAAATGATTCTTTAGACAATTTTCTAATTTGCGGGAGTTTCCCAACACGCTGACGACGGATACAATGGCCAACACAGCGCCTGAAACCCCGTCCCCCCAAACAAAGCCGTAATGTGCAATCCTTGTTGCGCTTGCCCACAAACACCTTCATCTTTTTGCAGAATTCGCGGCGGACCGCCCACATTTGATATTACACACTTTGGAGCCTCTATGGATTACCTCTACGCCGTTATCATTCCCCACTATAACGACGTCACCCGACTGGAACGGTGTCTGGATGTGCTGGCCCGTCACAAGCGGGACGATACCGAAATAGTGGTGGTCGATAACATGTCGACGGCCCCCTTGGCGGACACAATTGCAAAGTTCCCCAGCATCCGCTTTCTGTTTGAACCCGGCAAAGGCGCTGCACTGGCCCGCAATACCGGGGTGCGCGAAACCACAGCCCCGACCCTGTTCTTTATAGATGCCGATTGCCTGCCTGCCGAGGATTGGCTGGAAACCGCGACACGCGTCTACAGCCAGGCTGATCTTGTCGGCGGGCGGGTGGATGTCTTTGATGAAACCCCGCCCCCCCGCAGCGGGGCCGAGGCCTTTGAGGCGGTTTTTGCCTTTCCAATCCAATCTTATATTCGAGATCAGGGATTTACCGTAACGGCAAATTTGCTCACCCGGCGTGAGGTCTTTGAGGATGTCGGGTTTTTTCGAAATGGCCTGTCCGAAGACCTCGACTGGTGCCAAAGAGCGAAGGCCAAAGGTTACAATCTGGTTTACGTTGATGATCTGGCTGTCTGCCATCCGTCACGGCAAAACGAGGCGGCCCTAAAGCATAAGTGGCGGCGGGTAACACAGGAGCTATACGCACTAAACGGCACCTCTATACCTGCGCGGATGCGGTGGGCAGCCCGCGCATTGGCCATGCCGCTCAGTGCCGTGGCTCATACGCCAAAGGTACTGCGGAATAGTCAGTTGAATGGGGCTGGGGAAAGATGGCGTGGGTTGGTCACACTATACCGTTTGCGCAGTTTACGCGGCTTATGGATGTTGGGGCAGGCAGCAGGATCAGTTTTCAAGCCTCGCGATTAAGAGCTGAAGGCGAACGCCATGTCACCTCCATGCGCTGAACCATTCAGAGGCTCTGGCTTGATCATAGCAGATGAAAGTTCACGAATCATATTCGAAGTAGAAGTAAGTCTGTATTAGTCTGGGCGGTCCAGGTTACCGATTCTGCGTAAAATAGGGATAAAACATTGGAAAAAACGCTATTAATCAAAGGCAAGGGAGGTTTGGGAAACCGTATTCTTTCAGCCGTGTGTGGCCTAGTTTTCGCCGACTTGACCGGCCGAGCCCCTGTAATAGATTGGCGTGACGGCAGCTATGCACCAGCTGGTGAAAACGCCTATCCACTGCTGTTCAAACCCCCTATCATGCAACAAAGCGAAACCTACGATGACGATACGAGCCAAGTATCGCCTGCGATCTGGACGGGTTATTTGGCGCGTACTCCACAAGAGATGATTGACGACTTCATTCCAGACAGCCATTCCAGCCCTATCGGTTATAGACGCTTATGCACCGATCTGCGCCGTCTTGATGCGCCCGAGAATCTTGCTATATTTTGGGCATACCTACCAAAGTTTGGACGATTGGCGCGGCACATGCGGCGTGACCCGCGTTTTGTGGGTCGGTCGCAAGCAGCAATCATTGGGGAGTATCTTGAACGGTATTTCACCCCCAATGATCGTGTCTTATCAGAAGTCGGCAGCATGGAGGCCCAGCTTGGATCACCATGTATAGGTGTGCATATCCGCTATACCGACCGCAAGGTGCCGCTACACCGGATCAAGGATACCTTACGAAAGCGGCTACGTAGTATGCCCGACGCGCGGATATTCTTAGCGACCGATAACAGCAATGTCCAAACCGAGATGATGACCGAATTTACAGGTATCCATCACATTCCCAAATACCTAGCCGAAGACGGCGCACGACTACATTGGCCCTCGTCAGTAGCCGAAAAAGTGCGGGAGGCTGAAAACGCACTCATTGACATGTGGCTCCTATCGCGTTGTGATCACTTGATCTATTCGCGTCATTCGACCTTTTCGGTCACAGCATCTTATCTGGGCAACATGTCCCGTACGCAGTTGGATGATGTGGACCGGTTTTCGCCCAAAATCGTCGCCAAGCGCCTCATCCAGAACTACATCTAATACCCCGACAGCCACTCGGAACGGCAATCCCACAAGTACTTCCAACGTTCCGCACTTTTTCGAAGGCGTGGATGCGATGACCGTGCAAATGGACGGGTGACTATAAAACGCAACAAAGACCATAACCACATCAAGAAAATGCCAAGATGCACCTGCCAGCTGGGCCAGTGATCCTTGACCAACGAAAGGCGCGCCTTCATCACTGAAACAGCCTTTTTGTCGTTCTTTTTGGTAGAGGCCCCTACAATGTGCATGATTTGCGCAGTTGGCGTGATCATAGGCCGCCATCCCAATGTGCGGGCACGCAGACACAAGTCAGTATCTTCGCCGTACATATAGTATTTCAGGTTGAACCCTCCTAGTTCGTCCCAAAGCGATCGAGTGATCAGCAATAAGCATCCCACGACGACGTCAACCTCGCGAACACTATCGCGTTTCCAACTCCCGTAGGTTTCAGGATTGAAAAACTCAGATTTAGGAAACAGCGTACTCATTCCTAAAGCACGAAAGAACAGGCTGCGCGGGGTCGGGCGTGCCAAACAAGATCCGATGTTTAGCGATCCGTCTGGGAAGACCGTTCGACCTCCCCAGATACCGCCTTGGGGCTGAGATTTGGCAAAATCCATCAGCGCATCAATGGCGCCTGCGTGAGTTTCAGTATCTGGATTCAGTAACAAAAGATAAGGTGTGGTACTTTTCGCTGCAACGACATTATTGGCCCGGGCAAAGCCTAGATTATCGGGTGAAGCGATAACCTCCACTTGTGGAAAAGCCGTAGCGATAGCCTCGGCAGAACCATCTTCGGAGGCATTATCAAGAACGACACACTGGAACTGCGTACGGTGAGTGTTGGCGTAGAGTGTCTCCACCGCTTTTAACGTCATATCGCATGTATTATAGCTAACGATGATTACCGTCAGTTCCGCATCAACCGACACCGTCGGGGGGGTAGTACACAAAACAAAATCTCCAATCACTGCAAATGAATTTTGAACAAAGCCAATACATACTCACCAATGCCATTCGGAAACGATCTTGTCGAGACGCGATAACAAGGCCTACCTACGAACAAAACGATGAGGCGCCCGTGCCTGAGATCTGGCCGCATTAGGGAACCGAGTGTATTTCCTATTTGCACGCTGCCTCGCGTCGCCTTTTTCGCCTCCCACAATAGGAACAATATCGCTATCATTTTTAGGTTGAGCCGTAATTAACCAAATTCCAGCGCCAAAAATGAAGAATATAAAAGAGTATATGCTAGTCCAGACATGAACAGTGCTAAGTGTAAAACTGAGTCCCAGAAAGGTGAATACCCAAGCGCGCCGGAACTGGACTAGCACTTGGTCATTTTCAAAATTGCGCCGCATGACCCGGGCCAAGCCAATAACATAACCCAGAGCAATAAAGGCCACTCCAGGAAGCCCATAGCGCACCGCCATCACAAGCCAAAAATTATCCATACTGCCAGAATACATATAATGTGGCCGCACCCAGTCATTCAACCCAATCCCAAAAAGCGGGCTGCCGATCACACCTTTTTCGGCACTGCCAATGACGTTGGCTAAACCCCAGTCGAAAATGATACCGCGCCAATAGGCCGTATGGGCGGAAAAGGTTGCATAGCTCATGAATACCTTAATTGGCGTTCGATTTGATAGAAGATCAATAGAAATATACGCCATCACAAAAAGGCCAACGAGCAACCACCAGCGCATTTTTATTCCGTCGAATGTCCATGCCCAAAAAATCAGCCCTATTTGCAAAAGGATTGCAAGTAAGACCCCACTGGACAGAGCCAGAAACCCACAGGCAACAATCAACATGCCGCTTAAAACGCGACGCGCATTGCCCACCTGACCCCACATTCCAACATAAAAAAGTGAAAATATAACGGAACAAAACAACCCGTAGTGGATGGGGTGAGCAAAGACTAACTGCACCCGTTCCAAACCCAATCGAGCCGTTGAATGATTGACGGCATAGCTTGTTAGACCAGGAATCTTGCGGATAATTTCGATTATCAACGGCCGCCCGGTCAAGGTTTCAAAAAGAATAAATGGTAACGAGCACAACACAATCAACATTAATGTCCGACAAAGAGCGCCAAAAGCTTCAGGTGTGCGGATGTAGGCTCGGCCAACGACATACCCACCAAGGAACTCGATAGCTGCCGCTCCTATATTTTCGACCACTCGATCCGGGCTATTCACAACAAGAGCTATCGTGGCCCAGACGATGTGCAAAATGAACAATACATCAATTAAAAGTACCTTACCATACTTCCCCAGAAGCAGCCGAACTATCAACGGCATGATCACTGCGATCAGAAACAAACGCAAAGATGTCATGTAGAGTGGGCCAACCCGAAACCCAATTGGCAAAACGATCACTAACAAATAGAGCAAGACTGGTACTGGTAGCCTGTCCTTGTTCATCTTACCCAGCGCAGGCACAGGCAACTTGGGGATATGTTCAGTTGCAGTCAAAATCTGATCTATCTTTTTAAAAGCATGATTGAGTTCCAATGCCTAGAGCGTTTACACCATAAACGCGACCTTTTAGATCCGGCTACAGCACCGGTTGCTGCGCGCCCAACCCCATGCCATCCAAAGGCCCTCCCTTACGGGGTACAAACGCTTCAGGTTGGCTAGGATCACTCAGTACGGTTGAATCAAAGACGTAACCGTAAAACCCTGCTTTACCGCGCTCACTGTCCTGGGCAAAAAAGTTATCATGGACACTCCAGCCCAGCTGACCATCGTAACCGTCAATCTTACTGGTGATATTACGCGACAATTCGACATTGCGGGAACTGCCCTTGACACGAATCTGTGGTATCCAAAGTGTTTTATTTTTCCTCTTCCCCTCAGATCGAAAATTACGCACGACAGTATTATTCTGGATGATTAACCCGTCCGTTTCGCCCACCGTGATACCATGCAGATGGGCGTTGATGATCATGTTGTTCTTGATCGTGACATTACGATAAAACATCTCATGTCCAGCTAAACCCCGATCGACCATCTCGTTTCGCATAAAAATTGACTGTGTATACCACCCTTTCCCTGAATTGAGCAGGTTGTCGCGAATGGTGATATTGCGCGACGGCGACTTGGTGCCATTGGTCCAGAATTGAATCATATCGGCATGATCCTCGGAATCCACAGATCGGGTAAAATCGTGGATATGATTTTTCTCGATTAGCACGTCCGAGACTTCTGTGAAATTCATGCCATCCATGCGAAGAGAGTGCATGTTTGTACCACGCACAACCACATTTTGGCTTTGGCTAATAACGGTACCACGATAGAAATTGCGAATTTCATTACCTTCCAAAGTTATGTCTGACGAAAATCGAACCCCTAGTCCGAAAGCAGTTGAAAACCCGTCATCTGTGACACCACCACCCCGCCACAGATCGCCATCGAATAGGCTATTGCGGATCATGACGCCTGTGCTGGACAGTATCTGGAATGGGCGTAGGTATTTTTTATCGCCGAGCTGGTAAGTATAATCAAAGACCACGCCATCGATTGTCACGTTACTCACATTACGTAATACCATGCCCGAGAACCGAGCCGGACGAGTTGGATCGGCAGATCGCAGTACCAACGGAGCTTTAAGATCACGTACTGACAATAGACCATAGTCGCCAGAGGCAAGCGTGATTTCCCTGCCCTTGGATGCGGCTGCAAGGGCCTGCTGTAACTCTACCATAGTGGTGACTTTATGAAGTTCGCCCGCACTGACACAACAGCCAACACAAGTGACCATCATGACCAAGCCGCTCATAAACACTCTGATCCTATCCATATCCCGCTCCTGTGAAAAAGGCTGTACTCATGGTCAACATACAGGATCTAAGAGGCTTGTAGAGAGCCACATCCTTATAACCCATGATAAGATCAGGTACCACGAGCCAAACCAACAAAGAAACCGACGGCAGAATCCTCAACTGCGTACGGACTGAGATCGGTATACGTGCATCAGGTGAAATTTGCGCCAGACGCGCGACATAAACGTCGCTTTCATGGCCACCTTAAAACGGGTCTCCTAACAGAATTTCTGAGGAGGCAACTGACACCTCACCTCGGGAAAGTTTATCCAGACGTGGCCCGAGCAGATCGCGCATCCCAGCAGGATCAAACCTGAAACCGTGTGGTCGAGTAATATAGTGGAAGACTAGCAATCTGACGGTAGCCATGGCTCGACGCAAACAACCGACGCTGCATCCAAGTCGTTACAGTTTTATGGTAACCGGCGTGAAAAAGAATGGGATGTCAAAATCGGGGGCCTCAGAGTCTGTTGTGGCGTATCGTGATATATTGGCGTGTCTCTTTCATAAAAGCAAAAGCGACCACTAAAAGCAAAAGCAACAAGCCCCCTGCCATCCCCGAAGAGAGATATTCATAAAAAGACGTCCAGACGGCGCATCCAAGAAAAATGGCACTGAACAGAATTGGCGCGCGCATCGGGCGCAGGAACACGCCAGGCTTGTGCGCCACCAAAACTAGGGACAGGACATAACCCATCGCTTCCCCTGCAATAGCAATAGCAATTACAATGGGCACGTTTGCCCCTTGAGACACAGCATACCACGCCAGTGGTAATGTGGCGATCCGTATCAAATTGGCCTGCATCATATTGCTGGTGTGACCGCATGCCAACGCAACAACGGCACTGCCCGTTTTGGCAACACGGAGGGCTTGCATAATCGCCAGCGGGACCAAGAGTGGGACCAGCGGCAAATATTTTGGCCCTAAAAGGCTCTGCACCAGAGGGCCACCCAGCAGGAAAACAGCAATGACCAACAATATTCCCATGACAAGACTTATTTGCATGATAACCATCGCCAGAAACTGTAATTGAACGCGCCCGGTATCCGTTTTGCGGTCTACGGCAGAAAGCTGCGGCAGAAAGAAACTCTGTACTGACTTGGCCATCACTAGCGTCGGCGTCAACGTCAGCGTAAAGCCCATGGCAAAGATAGCTAGGGTTTCGATCCCCAATTCCCGCCCTACGATCAGCTTATCGCCCTGAAACACACCGAACAGCAGGATGCCATTGACCAGCAATGGCCAGCCGAACCGCAGAGATTGCACCATGATCGCACGATCCAATATTAACCGGTAAGGTCGTTGTGCCACAAAATGCGAAGTAACAGCCGTCATCATCGCCTGAACGATAATGGCATAGAGCATCACCTTGTAATCGCCGTAAAATATCACGAGTGGCCAAAGCGCTATTAGTGAGAGCAGTGCAGGCATCGCTCCTGTCAGGATCACCGGCCAAAAGACCATCGACCGGTTTAAGCGGTGTATGTCGAAATGGGTCAGCGCATTTAACACCGGCACCAAGGCCATTACGCGATACGCCCAAGCGGCTTGGGGGATGTTCAGGAAATCAGCCAACGGCCCAGCCAAAACGAATAGGGCCACGCCTGCAACCACGCCACGTAGCACCTGAAATCCCTGCAGTGCCGCCTGAAATCGCTGACCTTCACCATCTTTGGCTTGTACGATCTGTTGTTGCAAGCCAAGCTGTGACATCATTTCAACTACAGCCATGGCGATGGCAAAAGTCGCTGCAATTCCATAGTCGGCCACTGGGATCAGCCGAGCCACTAACAAATTTCGAACAAGTAACAAAAGTGCGGCAGCGGCGTTGCCGGACAAAATCAGAAGAGCAGTTCGGAACATACTGCGACAGGCCTTTCGTCAACGCCATAAAAGAAATGCGCACTTCCTTTTTTCGCGTTCCCGCAGAATGGTCAAGCATTATGGGGAGAAAATAGGTGCGCTCAGCATTGTTTCATCTTAGAAAGCAATGGAATACCCGCTCAGATCGAAAATATAATATGTCAGACCTGTCCGCCCCCACAACCCAGAAAAGCCAATCCTTGGCCCGCGTGGCACGTGGTGATCTCTGTGCGGGGTGCGGAGCTTGTGCGACGTTGGCGCAAGGCAAGATCGAAATGACCTTGACCGAGCCTGGTTTTCTGCGCCCACACCAATCAGCAACACTCAGTGCTGTTGAAGAAGCTGATATCGCCGCCGTTTGCCCTGGCCTTGGTCAACGCGTGCAGGCGAAAGGGCAACCCAATCCAGTGTTGTGGGGCCCACACCGAGATGTGGTGACAGGCTGGTCCACTGACCCCGACCTCCGTTTCTCTGGGGCATCTGGCGGCGCGCTTTCGGCGTTGCTGGTACATCTTTTAGATAGTGATACAGTCGATGCCATAGTACAGACTACTGCCGCCGCCGATCTGCCTATCGGCAACACCATTGTCATTAGCACCAACAGAGAAGACATTCTAAAGGCAGCAGGATCACGCTATGCACCTTCTGCGCCATTGGCGGACTTGATTGAGCTGATCGCCGAACACAAAGCGTCTGGCCGCCGTTTCGCAGTTGTAGGAAAACCTTGCGACGCAGCTGCTCTACGCGCGATGTGCAGTCGTGATCCTGTTGCCGCTGCAGCCTTTCCCGTGATCGTGTCGTTCTTTTGCGCTGGCGTCCCATCCCACAAGGGAGGTGAACAGATACTTACGGCTCTTGGCACCGATCTGACTGCCACCGCGCAGTTTCGTTTTCGCGGTAACGGTTGGCCTGGGCACGCCACAGCTACTGACCATGAAGGTACCAAACGCACAATCAGCTATCATGAGAGTTGGGGTAAAATTCTGTCCAAACATGTACAACATCGCTGCAAACTCTGCGCTGACGGCACCGGAGTGGCTGCCGATATAGTTTGTGCCGATGCTTGGGAAAGTGATGCTGCAGGATACCCAATATTTGACGAGGCCCCAGGGGTCAGCTTGATTGTTGCCCGCACCGACCTAGGGACAAAAATCGTCGCGGCAGCACGCGCAGCCGGTCGAATTGAAACAACTTCTTTTGATATTTCTGATCTAACCGCGATCCAGCCTGGGCAACGTGAACGACGGCGCGCACTGCTTGCACGCCTTCTTGGGCAGCGCCTAGCAGGCCGGCCCATACCTCGGTACGAAGGCTTGCAAATTGCTGCTGCAGCGCGGCAAAACCCTTTACATCGTAACCTACGAAATTTTCTTGGTAGCCTGCGTCGCGCTCTACGGCTCACCCAACACTGATCAATGGACATTAAAATTCTATGACCTTGCGTATTTGCCTTATCCTGCATTCTACCCGATCTGACAATCTGGGCGTAGGGGCGCTGACTGCCTCCGAGGTCGCGATATTGCGCGATATCGGCTCCCAAATCGGGCAACCCATTGAGATAACAGTCTTAGATTGGAAAGATGTCCGCGATCCCTACGTCACTGGACCAGATATCAAGGTCATTGATCTGGACCGCTCAGCGATGCTCAACCCACGGGGATATTTCGCCACAGCACGACGCTCGGACCTAGTAATCGATATCGGAGCGGGTGACAGCTTTGCCGACACCTATGGATCTCGGCGGCTAAAGCGGATGTTTTGGTTGAAATACCTGACCCATCTAGCGGGCACACCATTGGTAATGGCACCACAAACAGTGGGTCCATTCACCAAAGGTTGGACCAAAGTGCTCGCGCGACTGTCAATCCGGCTGTGCAAAGTGGTTGCTACCCGCGATCAAATGTCCACCGACGCTACCCGCGCTTTAGGGCGGAAAGACATAATTGAGGCTTCAGACGTTGCGCTGCTGTTACCATTTTCCCCCCCTGCCCCCCGAACGGGCCATAGCCGAGTTAAGATCGGGATCAACGTGTCAGGCTTATTGATGGCCGGAGGATATACCGGCAAGAACCAATTTGGCCTAACGATGGATTATCCAAGCCTAATCCGGGATCTTATCACTTATTTTCAATCCCACGCAGACGATTGTCAGGTGTATTTGGTTCCACATGTAATCGTACAATCAGGCCCGATGGTCGATGAAGACGATTATCGGGCCTGCGAAGTTTTAGCAAAAGAATTTCCCAACACGGTACTGGCACCAGCTTTTGGTACACCGTCTCAAGCCAAGACCTATATCGCTGATCTCGACTTCTTTATGGGCGCACGGATGCACGCCTGCATCGCGGCGCTTTCATCGGGTGTACCCGTGGTACCTATGGCCTACAGCCGTAAGTTCGAGGGACTGTTTGGGTCGCTTGGGTATACCCGCACGGTCGACTGCACAACCCAATCAGCAGAGGACATCTTTACCACTATCGTGCAAAGCTATGCTCAACGCGCCACTTTGAAACAAGAAACCGTCACGGCATTTACAAGAGGTCGCGAAAAACTGGGAGCATACGAGGTTGCCCTGCGCGAAATCATTGAGGGCATTGTCGGTGATCGCGACCTTTGAAGATCGTAACCTTTCATCCTATTCTGCCGGTCGTCAAATAAAATAGGGTACAGCACTCTTTTTTCCTTCAGGCCGTAACGCCCAACCTCTGCCCAACGCCTTGGCGATCCTGCAACGTGCGCCACCAGTCTTCATTGTCCAGATACCATTGCACCGTCAGTTCCAGCCCTTGATCCACCGTCACAGATGGCCGCCAGCCCAGTTCGGTACGGATGCGGGTGGGGTCTATGGCGTAGCGCAGGTCGTGGCCCGGGCGATCGGTGACATAGGTGATCAGGCTGGCATAGGGGTTTGCCGCGGGGCGTTTCCCATCCAGGATGGCGCAAATTTTATGCACCAGATCGAGGTTGGACACCTCGTTTTCGCCGCCGATGTTATACGTCCGCCCCAATGCGCCCTTTTGCGCTACGGTCAACAGCGCATCGGCGTGGTCTTCTACATAAAGCCAGTCCCGCACGTTTGAGCCATCGCCGTAAATCGGGATCGGTTTCCCCGCCAGTGCATTCAGGATCACAACCGGGATCAGCTTTTCGGGGAAATGATAGGGGCCGTAATTGTTAGAACAATTGGTCACAACAATCGGCAGGCCATAGGTTTCACCCCAAGCGCGTACCAGATGGTCTGAGGCGGCCTTGGAGGCCGAGTAGGGGCTGTTCGGAGCATAGGGCGTGGCTTCGGTGAACTGGCCGGTTGCGCCCAGCGTGCCGTAAACCTCATCTGTTGAAATGTGGTGAAAGCGAAAGCTGGCCGGCTGACTGGCGGTCATCCAAAATGCACGCGCCGCTTCAAGCAGGGTATAGGTGCCAGTGACGTTGGTTTCGATAAAGGCACCCGGTCCGTCGATCGAGCGGTCCACATGGGATTCCGCTGCCAGATGCATGACCACATCAGGGCTGTGGGTTTCAAACACCCGATCAAGGGCGTCCCGGTCGCAAATATCAACCTGTTCAAACACATATTCCGGCGCATTTGAGACAGAGGTCAGATTTTCAAGACACCCCGCATAGGTCAGCTTGTCCACATTCACCACGCTGTGCCCCGCCGCAATGGCTTGTCGAACAACCGCTGATCCGATGAACCCAGCGCCGCCAGTGATTAAAAGTTTCATGCCTGTGCCTCATCATAAACAAACGGGCTCTCAAACTCGGCAAAGCTCTGTGCTGCTGAATCCTTGTCTGACAAAACCGCATCTGCGCGCCCGATCCCCCAATCAATCCGAAGGTCAGGATCATCAAAGGCCACCGATCCATCACAGTCAGGCGCATAAACATCCGAGCATTTATAAAGAACCTCTGTGTCTGGTTCCAATGTTACAAACCCGTGGAGAAACCCCTTTGGAACCAGCAACTGACGTCCGTTTTCTGCCGATAATTCCACTCCAACCCAGTTCCCGTAATGGGGCGAACCTTTGCGTATATCTACAGCCACATCCAAAATGCGCCCGGCCCCCACGCGTACCAGTTTATCTTGAGCATGGGGGGGGGATTGATAATGCAATCCGCGCAGCGTGCCTACATCCCGTGATAATGAGTGGTTATCCTGCACAAATGTCATATCAAGCCCAGCTTTGGACATTGCCTGAGAGTTATAAACCTCACTGAAAAACCCCCGGTCGTCGCCGAAGCGTTTGGGGGTCAAAATCAAGACATCGGGTAGGTTTGTGGGTTCGATATTCATATGTAGCATAAGTTCCAAAAGAGGCTAACGAACGTTAGCTTATACAATAAATAGGGAGGGAGAGTTTTAGAAAGTATACAGTCAAAATCTGTATCGTCTGCGAAAGTAAAAGGTGGGTTTTCACCCATTCTTAACTGGATACAATCCATTCAATCTGACCCCAAAACTTTTACAAATAGGTGGCGTAGGATAGATACCTAACAAATTAAGTCTGTCATAACAGCACCAAAAAACAAAAAAGGCACCCAGTCAGGATGCCTTTTGAATTCTATTTCAGACACTTCTGTGTCGTTCAGGATTTTTTCTTTGACCGGCGGCGTATCGCGCCCAATGCGCCAAGGCCGCCGAGCAGCAGCAGGCCCGCGGCTGGCAGTGGGACAACCGTCGCCATTACCAGATCTTGTCTTTCGCGGTCATCGGCATCCAGGAAGTTCACGTTGTACCGATTGACACCATCCCATGTTTCCATCGCCGCCAAGAATTCCTTAGCCCGTCGTTTCGTCGAATAGGTGTCTGCAGATCCGATCCGAGAGCCGCTTCTCAAAGACAGTGGACCCGCTGTGGTTTCATAAGCCGCTTCCCACAATGCAAGCTGGAACGCTGCGGCGTCCTTGTTGCTATACACATTGACCATAGAGTAGCTGGCATCATAAAGCTTTTCGACATTGCTTCTTTGCAATGCCGTCAAAACCCGATCAACCTGATACGGATCGACGTTATTGATCACGTAATTTTTACCTGTCTGCAGCGTTCCGGCCAGGTCCAGACAGAAGGCAACAAAATTGGTGCCAAGCCCCAGAACGTTGCCGGTATCTTCCATCTTAAAGCCGCCGGCACTGCCAGTGTACTTCAAGGTGCCAGATGGATTGCTGTCCACTGACACCGTTTGTTGACCGGAAAAGCCATTAAACTTCAAGATTGCCGCCGAAGAACCCGTTGCAAATGCAGCCAAGGCTCCCGCTAAAATAGTTGTCTTGATAATATTCATTTTTACACCCAATCCCTTACTCTACCAAATGCCCAGATTAGCCTAATTTTTGGAAATATGTCAGCTTTTTGTCAAAAAAGGGACGAATTCGGGCATTTATGCCCCTTTTTCGCCGCGATCCCTCAACTCGAGCGAGAGTCTTCCAGCAATCAAAATCACACAGGGTAGTGCGGCTTGGTTCCCCCACCCGACCCCTCTCAAAACCACGGCCCCGATTCGTGACCCCATAGACACGTAAGGGCTGCTTTTGATCCGTACTCCATTGAAAATTCGCCACAGACTCGCAAGGTGCAGATCATGAACATTATTATTTTCGGCCAGACCGGCCAAGTCGCATTAGAACTTCAGCGTATCGCTGCCCTTCAAAACGTAACACTGACGGCCCTGCCCCGAGCCGTCGCTGATCTTGGGGATCCAGACGCCTGCGCGACCCTCATTGCCAGCACAGATGCCGATATTATCATCAATGCGGCCGCCTATACGGCTGTCGATCAGGCCGAAACCGATGAAACCACCGCAACCTGCGTAAATGCCACAGCCCCTGGCGCCATGGCGCGCGCAGCGGCGGCGCGGGGCATTCCGTTTTTGCATGTCTCGACGGATTATGTGTTTGACGGCTCTGGTGCGACCCCATGGGCCGAGGATGCCCCGACAGCGCCCCTTGGGGCCTACGGGCGCAGCAAACTGGCTGGCGAGGCGCAGATCACCGCAGCAGGCGGCCCACACGCCATTTTGCGCACCGCTTGGGTGTTCTCGGCCCATGGGAATAATTTCGTCAAAACAATGCTGCGTTTGGCGCAAACCCGAGACGGGATTTCAGTTGTCGCGGATCAGTTCGGCGGCCCCACATCGGCGCGCGCAATCGCACAGGCGCTTTTAACACTCGCAACCGCCTTTCATCGCGGCCAGGGAACATCCGGTATCTTTCACTTTGCAGGGGCCCCGACGGTCAGCTGGGCAGAGTTTGCCACACGGATTTTCAGCCTCGCCGATATTGTGCGCAAACCAACCATCACCCCGATCCCAAGCAGCCAATACCCCACCCCTGCGGCGCGCCCGATGAATTCTTCATTAAATTGCCACAAAATCAAAAGAGTATACGGCATAGAGCAACCGGATTGGGTCACTGAATTGACCGATGTTTTAGCAGAACTGGACCAAAAATCATGACCGCTGTACAGCGCAAAGGTATTATTCTGGCAGGAGGATCGGGCACCCGACTGTACCCCATTACCCATGCTGTCTCAAAGCAGGCCCTGCCCCTTTACGACAAGCCGATGATCTATTATCCGCTGTCCGCCCTTATGTTGGCCCACATCCGCGAGGTGGCCATTATTTCCACCCCCCGCGACCTGCCGACATTTCAGGCCCTGCTGGGGGATGGTTCCGCATGGGGCATGTCGTTTGAATATATCGAGCAACCCTCCCCTGACGGGCTGGCACAGGCCTATCTACTGGCCGAAGATTTTCTGGACGGCGCGCCGTCTGCCTTGGTTCTTGGGGATAATGTGTTCTTTGGCGAAGGCCTGTCCGCAAAGCTGAAATCAGCGGATGCACAGACCACTGGCGGGTCGATCTTCGGCTACCGCGTGGCCGATCCTGAACGCTATGGTGTTGTGGAATTCGATGATAAAGACAATGTGCTGTCCATTGTCGAAAAGCCTGAAAATCCCAAGTCCCCCTTTGCTGTGACCGGGGTGTATTTCCTCGACGGGAAAGCCCCTGAAATGGCCAAACAGGTCAAACCCTCCGCCCGCGGCGAGTTGGAAATCACCGACCTGTTAAACCTCTACCGTGAACACAGCACCTTGCGCGTGGAAAAACTGGGGCGCGGCTTTGCCTGGCTTGATACGGGCACCCACGAAAGCCTGCTGGATGCGGCCGAATTCATCCGCACCATTGAAAAGCGGCAGAACCTTAAAATTGGATGCCCGGAAGAGATCGCCTATCTGAACGGCTGGATTAGCAGGGCTGATTTGCAAAACCTCGCAACGCCGTATCTTAAGACGGAATACGGGCGCTACCTTGACCGTCTCAGTCGGGAATAATCTGCGTCTTTGACAGACGGGTTTCGCATGCGAAACCCGTCGCGCCTTACGCTTCTCCCAGAAGTCTGCGAATTTCCAACATCACGGTTTGAATAATCTCTGGGTTCACGGCATCCCCGTGGAACCGGATCGCATAGCCTGCCGCCGTCTTTTCCGGGGTGATGCTCATGCCGTTTATCAACTGCATCGCTGTGTCCTCATGGGGCTGCGCAGCCTGTCGGGGGCGCCCCCCCCGGCTTTGGTCCCGTTCCATATCGGCGGCGCGGGCCAGCACAGGTTCCAACACGATCCATTCGGCTTTGGGGGTCACCCCCAAGCCTGACGAAAGAGCGCTGCGCAGATCCTCTGTCAGGCCCGCGCGCACAGCGCCCGCGATCTGCAATCCGGCCCGCTCGCTTAGATGTGTGGGAAAGGCCAGAAGATCGCCCAAGCCTTCATGCAGCAGGGCAAAGGACCGGATTTTTGACCGCTTCGCCTTGGACGCCGATTGAAACAAAGCATTCACCGCGTCATCAGCCGAGGAAAACACCCCCTGCTCTGCCGCAATCACTGCAATCCGGCCCCGTTCGTAATGGCTGAGATCGGATCGGATTTCGTTTTCTTCGACCATGGCCACAAAGGCCTCTGATACGTTTTCAGGCTGGCGCAAAAGCGCGCGGATGACTTTATATTTGGGATCCCCCGTTTCCGCGGCCAACATACGCACAGCCTGCAAACGGCGATACCCCGAGACCAGCCCGTATTGTGCATCACCCTTTGGGGTCTTCAGAGCAAAGACCTCAACCGGCAGCCGCAGGCCATGGGTCTTGATAGAGGTTTTCAACTCCTCCATTTCTTCGGTGTTCAAGACAAGCCTGTCGCGGGACATTTCCTCGGCAAGAATAGACTCTGTTTGCAGTTCTTGAACCAATAGACCTTTGTCTTGAGCGGTGCGGTAGCGTTCGGCATCCGCCTGATCCCGGGCCGCCACCACCTGTTGTCCCACAGGCGTCGGGTCAGACAATCGTGCCGCGTCCCCCGCAACCTGTGCAATAGGGGGGCGCGGGGCCGAGGCATCCGGTGCGGTTTCGCGTGCGAAACCATCTTCAAGGGCCTTCAATTCATCGGCACTTGGCGTGTTTACCCATCTGCGTCTTGCCATATCTTATGCCCCCGCCTTTTGCGCCGCAGTCTTTTTCACTGCAGTTTCTTGCCCTGCAGCTTCTTGCTCTGCGGCCTCTTGCGCTGCTGTGCGTTCCGCCTGATCCCGCCACCACGTTCCGATCAATATCTCTTTGAATTCGGCATAGGTCCGGTCAAAGGCTTCGCGGCCCCGCACATAGGTTTCACGATTGAAGTCCCGATAATCCGCTTCATAGATGCCCGCCACTTGTTCACCGGCTTGCCCCACAAGAGCGGTATATTCCTGACGGTGGGCATTCATGAAATCCCCAAGATAGGCTTGGATCAGATTGGCCATGTCCGTTTGTTGATTGGCATCAAAGCGGGTCACGATGGCGCGCACCACATCCCATTCGAACCGGATTTCCGGCAAGCCTGCGGCCCGTAGGTTGGCGTTCTCGCCATCCTCGATAGAGGCGAAGGTCGAATAGAGCATATCGAAAAAACGGCCCGTGGAATCAAACTCAAGGAACGAGGCGCCTAACGGAACCAGCAGAATATCCGCAGCCGCCAAAGCGTTGATCGTCAGATAGCCAAGGGCAGGGGGGGTATCGAGCAGGATAATATCATAGTCATCCAACACGCCTTCCGCTTGCAACCGGCTTGTCAGGGCATCCCACAACGGCCAGCGCCGCAATCCCATGCGCCAGACGGGGATTTGAAACTCCGCCCAGTACAGGTTCAACTGCGCCCCGATCAGATCGATATTTGGCCAATGGGTGGTCTGGATCACATCTTTGACCGAAACCTGCGCCGCCTCACTAAGGGTTTCATCAAGGGGTAAAGGGCTGTCGCCACGGGCGACCCGAACCTCGTTTTCCTGTTCCACATGCAAGGCATAGTCTTTGGCCAGCAGCGGGAAAACCGTGTTCCATTCGTCTTCGACCTGGCCGCCCAAAATGGAGGTCATGGACCCCTGACTGTCCAAGTCGATCACCAGCACACGGTACCCGTCCAGTGCCGAAGACATGGCCAGATGCGCAGCTGTCGAGGTCTTGCCCACCCCGCCTTTGAAATTGGCCACCGCAACGACCTTGGCCGGCAGGCCTTCGGGGCGATAGGGGCGGTATTCTTTATTGGCAGATCCCTCGGCCGCAAAGTGATCCCGCAGGGCCAGGGTTTCTTCTAGCGTGAACCATTTGGTGCCACCGTCGCCCGTGCCTTGTGGCAGGTCAGGATGGGCCTTTAACACGCGCCGTAGATGCGCTGTCGCCACAGGAATAAGATATCGGCAAATTTCCCATGTTGAAAACTTTCGCAAATGTTTACGGCCATCAGGGGACAGACCCCGTTTTGACATATCATCCCGCCCACGACGGGCGAATGCGGCGGCTTTTGCGAATCGGACAGTGTCGATAGGGTCCCCAATACGCCCCGCAGCCCGCTCTGGATCCAGATTAAAATAGGGCGGGATAGGGGTTTCGGAACGTTTCGTCATTTGGGACCTACTCTGTCGAGATGCCTGATTAGTGCAGTGGTTCTCTTAAATATCGCACATCCCATGAAATAAGGGAATTACGAATAACAGGGCTTTTCATATTAGAATTGGCAGAGCTTCTGGATCGG
>NZ_JAVDQB010000017.1:0-89971 GCF_031454055.1 Roseobacter sp. N2S | reverse complement strand
AGTTGCCCGCATCCGGCACACCGCCCTTGCCGATATTGATGGTACGTCCGTTATAGCCTTTGGCCCCGCCCAAACGGCCCCAGCCCAGCCCCCCCGTCACTTTAAGTGTGGGGTGCAAGTTCTTGGTCGCAACGATATATTCGCCCGAAAACACCCCTGTGCCGGCGAAATCCTGCAAGCCGATTGTGACCGCAGGCAGGAATTTGCTTTCGTCCAGAACCTTATAGCGAATGTCAAAACTGCGGTCATAGCGGGTGTCGCGCCCGACCGAATTATAGCCCTGAATGCTGGAATAGCGGAAAGACCCTGAAATCCGTTTGGTGATCTGAAAGGTCAAAGTGGTGCGGACAGAGCCACTATAGCCTGCCACACTGGTAGAGAATTCACCGGGCTTTTGATGTTCGGCACTTGGCATGTCGATCAGACCCGAAGACCCGAAAAGATTGGTCGAGGGTTGCGGGTAATCCAGCGTCACATCCTGTGCCACAGCCATGCCGGACATCCCGACTCCCAGCCCGGCCCCAAGCCAGAGCGCCCCCATAACACGGGTCCCTTTAAAACGGGCCTTTGCCAACTTACTGCTCACGGTTCCAAAACCCTTTTATCTATCAGTCGTCCTGCCACAACCAACCACACCAAATGCTAAGGGCATCTTATGCGGACAGGCCTTCATAGCCAAAAGATTTCTCATATCCGACCCCTAAACCACGATTAGCGCTAAAAAAACATCAGTTGACCTGTTACACCAAGCCAGTATCTTGCCACGCTGTCACAAACGGCTGTCACCCGCAGCATATTACACAAGGAAGAAACATGTCCCAACGGCTGTTTTCTGCATTAAAACATGTGCTTTTGTTGGGGGTCGCGTTGGGAATCATCGCCGCCTGTACCCTGCCCCGTGGTGCGCCGCTGCAACGGGAAATGACCAAGCAGAAACAGGGTGAGCCTGCCGAATTTGCGGTCTACCAAGTGACCAAGAACCTGTTGCCCCAGATTGACCGCTGGCCCAGCGATCCCACCGCTGACAGGCACTGGCTGCGCCACGGCGGGGCCACCAGCGTGGCGATTACGCCCGGTGACATGGTCAATCTGACCATCTGGGACAGCGAAGTGAATTCCCTGCTGACCACGACAGACCAGAAAAGCACCAAGCTGGAAAACATCATCGTGTCGCGCAACGGCACGATTTTCATGCCCTATCTGGAAAAGATTCACATCGCGGGCCTGTCTGCGGATACCGCACGTCAAAAGATCCAGAACCAGATGGAACAGATCATCCCATCCGCACAGGTGCAATTGTCTGTAGTGCCGGGGTCGCGCCATTCGGTTGATCTGGTGGGCGGCGTCGCCAGCCCGGGCAGCTATCCCCTGAACGACCCCGATGGCCATGTGACCGTGCTGGGGCTGATTTCACAGGGCGGCGGTGTGTCAGACGGGATGGACAACCCGCAAGTGTCTTTGACGCGGGGCAGCAAGGTCTATCAGATCGCCCTGAAACAAATCTACGAAGACCCGACCCTTGATACGGTGGTACAGGGGCGCGACAAGGTGATTGTCGCCAGTGACGACCGCTACTTCCGCTCGCTTGGGGCGTCGTCAACCGAAGCCATCATCCCCTTCAACCGCGAGACCATTTCCGCCCTTGATGCCATGTCGATGATTGGCGGCTTGCAGGATTCCCGCGCCGATCCCAAAGGCATCCTGATCCTGCGCGAATATCCGCCCTCGGCGGTCAAAAGCGGTGGGCCGAACCACCAGCGGGTGATCTTTACCGTGGATCTGACCCAGACCGACGGATTGTTCAGTGCGGGCAAGTTCATGATCCACCCCGAAGACACTGTGATGGTTACAGAAAGCCCCGTTGTTCTGGCGGAAACCGTGATCGGCCTGTTCACCAGCACGGTCCGCGGCGCGAACACAGCGTTTTAAAACCTAGACTGCTTTAAAATCCCCCAAAGGCCCCAGTGGTCTTTGGGGGATCCCAACAGATCGCTACCCTAATAAATCACGACCCTAGTAAGTCACGACCCTAATAAATCGCGGGCGATACGGTCGAATATGGCCGCCCCCACAGGGATCATATCATCGGGGAAATCGTAATCGGGATTGTGCAAGGCGGCATAATCCACCCCCGGCCCCACACACAACATGGCCGCTTTTGCCCCCCAGCCAAAGACACCGAAATCCTCGGAGGCGCGCATGGGCAGACCCTCGGGGCCATGATCCATCCCAAGCGCGTCCAATGCGGCGGTGGCCACTTCAACTGCGGCGGGGTGGTTGATGGACGCGGCGAAATCATCGCAAACCGCGAAATCCACCTTCAGGCCAAACTGATCCGCCGCGCCCTGTGCCAAGGCACGGGCTTGGGCCGCCATATCCGCCAGCGCGCTGTCATCCGTGGCGCGCAGGGTGGCGTGGATCAGCCCGTCTGCGGGGGCGATGCCAAAGCAGGGTTCCCCGATAGTCACATGGGTGATCGTCACCAGCCGAAAGCGGTCATCCAGCGCCCCGCCCTGCCCCAAAGCATTCAGTGCCGGGATCAGCCCCGCCACCGCCAGCGCAGGGGATACCCCGTCTTGGGGGTCGGCGGCATGGGCGGTTTTGCCCTGCAAGGTGATCGCCAGCCCTTGGGATGCGCAGTTCATCAACCCCGCACGGAGCGCCACAAAGCCGAAAGGCCGCCCCGGTTCATTGTGGATCGCAAAGGCCCAATCGGGTTTGATTGCGTCAAACGCAGGGTCCGCCACCACGGCCCGCGCCCCTGATCCGTCTTCCTCGGCGGGTTGGAACATCAAGACCACACGGCCCGTTGCCACGGGACGGCGCGCGATCAGGCGCCCCAGTGCCAACAGCATGGTCATATGCCCGTCATGGCCACACAGATGCCCCTTGCCCGCGATCTGTGACACCCAGTCCTGATCGTTGATTTCCTGAATTGGCAGCCCGTCCAGTTCGGCGCGAAACAGCAGGGTCGGCCCTGCCACGCCACTGTCAAACACCGCTGCCACGCCGTGGCCCCCCAGACCTGTCAGAATGCGTCCGGGGGCAAGCCGTTCCAGTTCGGTGGTGATCCGTTTGGCGGTTTCCACTTCATCGCCGGACACTTCGGGGAATTGATGCAACAGGCGGCGGAAAGCGGTCAGCTCCACCAGATCAGTGTTGGTCAGCTGGGGGGTCATGGTCGGGTTCCTTAATCGCCGTTTCTAATCGTCGCCTTAATCATCATCCTCGTCGCCACCCATATTTTCCTGATGGGCGGCAATGCCTTCTTCGATGTCATCGTAATAGGTCAGCTTGCCGTTTTCCAAAATCGCCACCGCTTCGCAAAAATTGCGCACGCCCGCCATGGAATGGGTGACAAAAATCGACCCACTGGCATTCATCCGTTCGCTAAACACCGCACGGCTTTTCTTTTTGAAATCCGCATCGCCAACGGCTGTGACCTCATCCACCAGATAGGTGTCAAAGCGCACGCCCATGGACACCCCGAAAGACAGACGCGATTTCATCCCCGAAGAATAGGTGCGCACCGGCAGATCAAAATGGGGGCCAAGTTCGGCAAAATCCCGCACGAAATCAATCAGCCCGTCGGTGTCTACACCGTAGACCCGCGCAATAAAGCGGATGTTCTGCGCGCCGGTCAGATCATTGTGAAAACTGCCCGCAAACCCCACCGGCCAGCTGAGCGTGCCATCAATATGGATCTTGCCACTGTCCGGCGCCAGAAACCCCGAAATCATCGCCAGCAGCGATGACTTCCCTGCCCCGTTGCGCCCCAAAAGCGCCACGGACACGCCCTTGGGAAAGGTCATGGACATGTTTCTGGCAATCACCTTGCGGCGGCCCCGCATGATGAAGGTTTTGTTCAGACCTTCGAGCCGGATCATAACCGCCTACCTGCGGTCTTTGATGGAATAGCCGATCAGGGTCAGGATCGACCAGATCAGGAACAGGATCAGCGTGGTCATGATCCAGATCATCAACCGTTCGGGATATTCGGCCCGCTGGGCCTGTGTCGGCCCCACATAAGCCGCCAGATAGCGGCTTTGGCGGTTGGCCTCGATCACCGCGCCGTCATAGGCGGATCGCGCTGCAAGCCAGGCCTGTTCGGCGAATTCACGATCCACGGTCAGCGCTTCAAACTGGGCCAGTAAGGCGTTGAATTCCTCGGAATTACTGCCATTGCCGTCCCCGCTTAAACCAAAGGTCTGACGCTCTTCGGCGATGCGTTTGCGGATCACTTCGATCTTGCGGGCGGCCTGCACCATACGGGGGTCACTGTCGCGCGCTGAATCCCGCAGGATATCCTGATCAATCAGGGCGGCAGCCAGTTGTTCCTGCAAGGTGTTCAACAGCCCCATCTGCCCCTGAACATCCGCCGAAGGGTCTACGATCTGGGTTTCATTGCGAAACTGGGTCAGGGCCTGACGGGCGGTTTTCAACTGGTCTTGCGAGCTGTTCAGTTCATCCCGCGCATAGCGCAGCGTGTCTTCGCGCGCCACGGTGGACAGGCGGTTGATCAGCACGGTGCTTTGGGCAAAGATTTCCTGCGCGATGTTATAGGCATCCGCCGGATCAAAGGCCTGAACCCGCAGTTCGATCAACTGGGTGTCTACATCGTAATAGACCCGCACCATTTGCGACCAATAGTCTAACAGATCCTCAATCGTGCCATCCGTATCAAAGGAAAACACCGGATCGTTTTCAGGTTTGGAATAGATTGTGCGCAGGTCCAGCTTTTCATCCACCAGCGCCACAAGCTGCTGGCTGCGGATGAATTCATACAGAATATCAGTGTCTTTCGACCCGCCACTGCCCAACTGGATCGCACCGCCCAGCACATCAGTGACCGCGCTGGTGTCTTCGGTATGCACCACAAAGCCGATCCGCGAGGCATATTGATCCGCCGCGCGCGCCTGAAGATACCACAGCACCCCCAAGGAGGGCAGCGCCACAAAGAACAGAAAGATCAGCAAAACACCGTAATGCCGCTTTTTCATCTTTGCCCGCGGGGCCACATCGCCCACAACAACCGTGGCGGGGCTCTTTTGCACCTCGCGCAGTTCCTGTTTCAGCTTTTTGATCTGGCGACGTTGCATGTTTCTGGGGCCACGGTTGCCGCCAGAAGTCCCGTCCTCATCGGATGCAAAATCGTCACCCGCATCCGTTCTATCCCGATCTTCCAAATGCCACCCTCGCGCCTGCGCAAATTTATGTTTGATTGTTTACCTGCGCTTGGTCATAAACCCAAGTGCGAATTCCGCCCTGATAAAATGTATCCCGAACCATGTCGAGCAGTGAAACCATCCCCCAAAGCGCCCCGTTACGCGCCCGCAGGTTTAAAACACCCCGCACGGTTGTGGCCCTGATGCTGCGCGAGATGTCGACCACCTATGGCCGCACGCCGGGGGGGTATTTCTGGGCTGTGATGGAACCGGTTGCCGCGATCACGCTGCTGACTTTCGTGTTTTCCGCCGCGCTGCGTCACCCGTCTTTGGGCACAAATTTCGCGCTGTTTTATGCCACCGCCATGTTGCCGTTCCAGCTCTATATGCAACTGTCCAACAAGATTTCCATGTCGCTGAAATTCTCGCGCCCGTTGCTGCGCTACCCGGGGGTGCGCTATTCGGATGCCATTGTCGCGCGGTTCCTGCTGAATGCGCTGACCCATCTGACCATATCCTATCTGCTGTTTGCCCTGATCCTGATGCTCTACCGCATTGAAACCATTCTGGATCTGCCCACCATCCTGGCCGCCTTTGGCCTTGCCGCGCTGCTGGGGCTGGGGGTGGGCTGTCTGAACTGCTATCTGATCACGCGCTTTCCCATGTGGGGCACGCTTTGGAACATTATCACAGCGCCGATGTTCATCCTGTCCTGCATCTTTTTCGTGCTCGAGGATATCCCCCAGCAGTTCCGCGATATTCTGTGGTTCAACCCCGTGGTCCATATCACCGGATTGATGCGGCGCGGGTTTTATCCCACCTATGACGCCAGCTACGTGTCGATCCCCTATGTGCTGTGTTTCGGGCTGATTACACTGGCGCTGGGGCTGTTGCTGCTGAACCGCTATCACCGCGATCTGCTGAACCTGTGACCCCTTAAATCTGTGACCTGTTGGCCCTGTCGGCGGGGCTGGTCCTGCGCCCTGCACCACAGTTTCCCCTTCATGATTGAAAAGAATCCGCTTCGGGCTTACCCTGCGGAAGGTACAAAAAATTTTTCAACGTTTTTTCATTCAGGAGACACAACTTGGCCCGTAACAAAACCACCCCTCCCGCCGCCCCATTCAATCCCGATGACACATTTGTTTTTGACAGCGGAACCGAGGATTATCTCAAGCTGTCAGGCGGCGATAAATCCGTCACCCTGAACGGCACGGCGCGGATCGACTCCCTGAAAGCCAACGGCGATGGGGGCATTATGGAAGCCACTCTGAACGGGAGCGCGCGCGTCAGCTATATGAATGTGTCCAGCTTCGATCTTGATCTGGTGATGAACGACAGTTCTCGGGTGCGCGTACTTCAATACTATGACGGGGAGGCCAATATCACCACCGGCGGTGGCTATGTTGCCTATATTGAAACATGGCAGTCCACCAATGTGATCACCACAGGCAGTGGCAGCGTCGGCACCATTGATATGGGGTCTGACACGGGCGAATACACCCATAAGGTCACCACAAACGGCTGGGTTGGCACCATCAGGGTGAATAGCGATGCGGTGATCCTGAAAACCGGCGACAGCGGTGTGGGCACCATCAGTCTGGGGGACAATCGGGATGTGGTCGTTACCGGCGCGGGCTATGTCCGTATGGTTGATACCGGCGGGGGCAATGACAAGATCACCACCAGCAGTGGTGGCGTGGATTTCGTGCGCGCGGGTGACGGCAATGACACGATCATCACAGGGGGCGGCGTCAATTACATAAAAGCCGGCGAGGGCAACGATAAAGTCAAACTCTTCGCAGAAGCCGGTTTTAACTGGGCAATCTTTGCCAATGGCGGGAACGGCGTGGACCTGATGGATCTCTCCAAAGCCAAAACAGGGGTCGAATATGAACTCGACAACAGCTTCCATTTTGTTGAATCCGTTGGTTACCTTCTGGCCCAGAACTTTGAGAACCTCAAAGGTTCAAAACACAATGACGACCTGACCGGCAATGACCAGGACAACCAACTGATCGGTGGCAGGGGCAATGACAGGCTTGAAGGGCTGTCGGGGGATGACCTGTTGATCGGCGGCGGCGGTAAAGACACTTTCGTCTTTGGCTATGACGGCGGCACAGATCGTGTGAAAGGCTATTCCAAAAAGCAGGACAGCATCGAAATCGAAGGCCACTCGGGCGGCTTTAAAGCCCTCGACATCAGCACATCTGGCCGCAACAAGGTGATCGAACACGACAATGGCACGATTATTCTGCTGGGCCATGACGGTACAAACCTGACGGCAAACCAGTTTGATTTCATCTGATCAAGAACCAACGGGGCGGCAGATCCCTGCCGCCCCGTCTGTTCAAATACACCTCACGTGACCTTATCTAAGCCCCGTAAGCCCCTTTAAACGAAGTCAAAATCGCTCGCGTCGATTTTGCCTTTAGACACGCCTTCCAGCCAGATTTCAGTGCCACTGTCCAGAATGATCCGCGTGTCTGATCCACCGTCTGCTTTCTTGATGGTCAGATCGTCAAACGAGATGCCAGAAATCTGCAAGACATCAGCCCCGTTCTGAAAGTCGCGGATGGTGTCGCTGCCCTCAAAGGCCGAACCGTCAAACAGGAACACATCGCCGCCTTTGCCCCCCACCAGAACATCATCGCCGTACCCGCCGTTCAGCATATCCTTGCCATTGGCCCCGTTCAGGAAGTCATCGCCGTCCTGACCGCGCAGATCGTCGCGGCCGCCCTTGCCAAGCAAGCGGTCATCACCGCCGCCGCCGCGGATTTCATTGGCCTTGCCGTTGCCAATCAACGTGTCATCCCCGTCCCGCGTGCCGCGCAGGTTCTCCATGTTTTTGATGGTATGGGTAAAGGTTTCGCCGTTCCAGCTGCCGGTGGCTTTGTTTTTGCCCAGATTGGCATCCACATAATCCGCACCAAAGCGGTCATAGCGCACCAGATCGCTGCCCCCGCCCCCGTTGGCGAAATCATTGCCGCCCAACAGGATAAAGCGTTCGTCATCCGCACTGCCCACCAGACGGTCCTTGAACTGCGTGCCCTCCAGTTCCAGACGCCCCCCGTTCGAGACCACCTCAAGGATTTCGGAATTACCGTAGCCGTCGTCGTTGATCACGCCCGCGCCCACATTCACATTCACACCAGACAAAGCGTCCGAAAAGCCAAGCCGCAGGGTGGAATTGTCTTCTAGCACCAGATCAAAGCTGTCGATCCCGTCAAACGCGCCGATCGCCATCCAGCCGTTTGCCACCACGGTGACGGTATAGCTGTCATCATATTGGGTGCCTGTCAGGCTGAAGCCGCCGATCCCCTGGGGCAGATAACCCGCCTTCATCGGCACATCCACACCCACCAGCGTATCGGTGCCTTTGTCGCCTTTTACAACCGTGCCGGTGCCCGCGTTGCCGTCGATCACCACTGTGATGCCAACCGGCGCATCGATATAGCTGGCCTCCACATAGCCGATCAATGTGTCGGAAAAGATCAATGTGTCATTGCCCAAAGACGCATAGATCACATCATAAGACAGGTTGTCCCCTGCATTGAGAACATCATTGCCAGCCCCCCCATCCAAAGTGTCATTGCCGCTGCCGCCATACAGAAAGTCATTGCCCTTGCCGCCAAACAGCGTGTCATGACCGGACAGACCAAACATATGATCCTTGCCGTTTGTGCCTGTCAGACGATCGCCAAACTCCCAGAAGTAACCTGTCTCGTTGCTGGTGTTTTCCCCTGTGATCAGGTTCAGAACCTTTACCCCGTCCAGTTTTACCTGTTCGATTTCAATGGTATTGGTGTTGCCCAAAGCGCCCTTGCTTTTCAGGATCACATCCCCATCGGGATTAAAGACCCTGATATTGTTGATCTTGAACCCTGCAATATCGTTGAACTGCAGCCGCGCACCAGTGTCTATAAAATCCGCAATTTCCAGCAGCATCGGCACCGCCGCGCCAAAATCCGTCGGGAAGACCCCGTTCAACTGGAATTTATAGCCCATCAGGCTTAGGGACACAGCACTTGCACTGGCGTCAAAGGCCAGAACCTCGACCCCTTCGCTTTGAATGCTGAACCCGCTGATCCCGTAGGCCGCCAGTTCCGACAGCAAGGCACTGCGTTCCCCGTTGCTAAGGTTGTCATAATTGCCAAGGGCCTCGCCCAGTTCGGCAATGTCACTGATCTGTTCCAGACTGTTGATCACAGAGCCTGTCACCGCAATCACCTGCGTGCCTGTGGTCAGCGTATAGCCTGTCGGCGCCAGATCAATGGTCAGGAATTCCACCCCGTCAAAGCTGCTGTCCCCCGGAAAATCCGCGCTTTTTGTGCCGACAAAACTGATCTTGGACAGGCTGCCCGTGGCCATACCATCGGTCAGGGCATCATCCAGATCGTCAATGCTGCTGACAGGGGAAATTCCGGAACCTGATATGGTGATCGTATAGTCGATATTGCCCAAAGCCTGTCCCGACAGAACGATTTTGGACGCAGACAGGCTGACCGGTGTCAGACCCTTATCAAAAGCATCTCCCAAATCCCCCAGCAGATCGGCATAGGGGTTTGAAACCTCATAGAGCGCCTGATCAAACAAGCCTGTGTCCACAGCGCTGCCAATCTCAGAAGATGCAATAATACGAACCATATCAATTTACCTTTGTGTTAAATTATTCCAGTTTGGAAAAACCGTTCTTCGTGGCATCATATTGAGATCAATATTGGAAAATCAATTGTTTATTGCCCGCTTGGCACTGCCTTTTTTGACACTGCCACTGCTGGTGGCCTGCATGGCAGGCACAGCGCCGCCCAAACACTCCTTTTCGATTGGCTACGGGCAGGATGATCTGTTTTTCATCCCCGATGCGCTGCAAACCACCGCAGATGCGTTTTTCACCCCCGCGCCCAGCAGAATCCCCGCAGGCCCGCCCGCCGCAGGGGGGCTGGCGGTGGATATCGACAAAGATACCCTGTCCCCGAACAGCGGCACGCCCTATCAGACCGAACAGTCCCGCCAGTTGCGGGTCGGGGCGCGGTTGGAACAGCCCCTTGGGGGCAATTTTGCACTGGGGGTGGGGGCGGCGCTGACCTATGGCAAAAGCCGCTATCTGCTGCCCGAGGGTGCGGGGATTTTAACAGACCCGATCACCATCCGTTTCGCCAGTCAGGGGGTTGAACTGGACACAGGGCTGATCTGGCGCAAGCAACATTCGCGCAGGGTTTCATCCCGCTATGAAATGGGGGTGGGCGGATCGCTGACCCGCACCCGCACGCGGATCGATTCCGCCCTGCTGGATGTGGAAGCCACCGCCACCCAATCCGCAGGGTTTATCTACACCGATGTGGGTCTTGGCCTGCACCCGAAATCAGACAGCCTGCCCGGCGTGCAATTGCGCACACGGCTGAAAGCCTATCCCCACATTGGCTTGTCCTTACAAACCAGCCTGTCCACAGCATTTTAGGCGATTTATTCCTTGGGCAGAGCGGTCTGTTTTGCGGCCTCTTGTTGCGCGGCCGCCTGTTGCGCGGCCTCTTGTTGAGCTGTGGATACCGACAGGAAATTGCCAAAGGTGGACAGACCCTCGATATGATCGCAGACGGTCTTTACCACCGCCAGAATAGGCACCGCGATCAGCGCGCCGGGAATCCCCCAAAGCCAGCCCCAAAAGATCACCGATAAAAACACAGACACCGTGTTCATCTGCATCCGTATCCCCAACAGAACCGGCGTGATGAACTGCGCCTCCAGACTGGTCAGGCTGAAATAGACCGCAGGGGCCACCAGCGCATAGGACAGGCTGTCAAAGCTGACCAGAGAAAACGCCGCCACCCCCAGCGTGCCCACTGCCCCGCCCAGATAGGGCAGATAGTTCAAGCCAAAGGCCACCAGCCCCCAGACCAGCGGATAAGGCACCCCGATCAGATACATGGCAATGCCGATCAGCAGCCCCAGGGCGGCGTTGATCGCAGTGATCGCCAGCAGATAATAGGACATGCGCTGTTCAATATCGCGGATGATCCGCAAGGCGCGTTTCTTGTCATTCAGACGGGGCAGGGATTCAACGATCTTGTCGTAAAACATATTGCCCGAGGACAGTAAGAACAGCGCCAGCACCAGCCCCACCAACAGCGACGTGGAAAACCCCGCCAGATTGCTGACGGCAGCTGTGACCAGACCGGGTTGTTGCACCACAACCTTTTGCGCCTCTTGTGTGGTGGCCGCGCCGCCGCTGGTGACGTTTTCCACCTGTTCAGAGGCCTCTTTCACCGCCTGAAGGGTCTGGGCAAACCCCTGTAGCTTGTCTTTCATTTCAGCGCTGATGCGGGGGATATCGTCAAACCAACTCGACACAGTACCGCTGAGCAGCACAATCCCCAGCACCACAACCGCCGCCGTGCTTAACGCCACCAGCGCCGCCGCCGCAGGCATCGGCAGCCCCGTGCGGCTGATCATCCGCACCAAAGGGCTGAGCGTCAGCGCCAGCATAATCCCCAGCGCCACAGGCAGCACCAGATCCTTGGCCACATAGAGCGTTGCAAACCCCATCAACAACAAAATCCCGCCCAAAAGGCGGTTGGTAACCTGATGCTGGTTCATAAGCGGGGGTGTCCTTTGCAAAACCTGTCTAAATCCAGTGTACATCTAATAACGCGAAAGGGGCCGAGCATAGCGCCCGGCCCCATATTGATCAATTTCAAGCCGTCTTAAAGGGGCTTACCCTTCATATTCAGGACGGGCTTCCAAGGCTTCTTCGGTGCTGTCGATATAGACCCGAAGATCGTCGCCTGCATCATTGGTGATGATGGTCAATTCGTCCATTGCCACGGCCACAGGTTTTTCACCAATGCCCAAGAAGCCACCCACATCAATCACGGCTTTGTCCACCATACCGGCATCTGTCAGAACCAGCTCGCTGATTTCGCCAACATCTTCATCGTTCAGGCCATAGACCCGTGCGCCGGTCAAATCTTCCGCGGTCAGGTCTTTCACCACCACAGGCTGATAGCCGTCACGCTCAATCCCGGGGGCCATCATGCCCTTGGTTTCGTCCATGGTTGTGGTTTCTTCCATAGCGGCAGGCGCTTCGGCTTCGGGCGCTTCAGCTTCTGGCGCTTCGGGGGCGGTTTCATCCATGGTCTTAGGCTCTTCAGCCGTCATGGTTGTCCCTGTATCGGCCTCTGCCGCGGGTTGGGTCTGCTCGGTGTCATTCGCAGGTGCGGGTGTGGCCGAGTGGCTTTCTGCATATGCAGTGGTGCCAAGTAGAACTGCTGCGGCGGTGGTCATCATTAAATTTTTCATGGGTCTCTCCTTCGCGGTTTCAGCCTGGCACTTCCCCAGGCCCTTGATGAAGAGTTAACCAAGCACCCCCGCAAAGAGTTCCAAGACAGTTTCCGGTTTTCAGCACATAAAACACAAAAACGCAGGAACCCCTTTAAAATAAGGGGTTTGGCTTCGGCACGAAACCGCCACCCGCATTATTCAGCGCAAAACCGCACCCCGTCAGCCCACGATCCCCGCCGCCGTTCTTCTTGTTAAAAGCGCGCAAAACCGCCCTCTGGCGGATCAAAACCGCCCAACCTCTTGCCAAATGTGCAGAAATAGGCTTTTGCCCGACCCGCATCTTGACTAAACACATCAGGCGACAGCTAAAGGGCACAGTATTTCATGCGCACATTGTATTTGCATATTGGCAACCACCGTACCGCAACCAGTTCGATCCAGTCGTTCATGGCCGCCAACGCCAAGACCCTACGCACCAAAGGTATCCTCTACCCCTATAATACGTCGCGCCATCTGAAACTGATGAACCAGTTGTTCAACGGGCAGAAAACCCCGCAAGAGGTGGCCAAGGATCTGGAGTTCCGCGCCGAATCCAAGAATTTCGACATTCATTCGATCCTGCTCAGCGACGAAGATATCTCCTGCCGCGCCGATCTGTCGGTGCTGGCCGAGTTCCGTAAATACTTTAACGTCAAAGTTCTCTATTGCCTGCGCCGTCAGGATCTGTGGCTGGAAAGCTGGTATTTCCAGAACGTCAAATGGCAGTGGAAACCCGCCCTGTGCCACCTGACGGTGGATGAGTTCTATGCAAAACGGGCGGAATTCGCCTGGGCCGATTATAAATCCCATATCCAGCATCTCGAAGATCTGTTCGGGCGCGAAAATGTGCTGCTGTCGGTGTTTGAACGGGGCCAGATGCCGGGTGGTCCGGTCGAAACCTTTGCCAAGACCATCGGGCTGGAACTGGACGACACATTCACCACCCCGCCCAAACGCAATGCCAGCCTGACCCCCGTTGTCAGTGAAATGATGCGCTGTCTGCCCCTTGATGAAGCCCCCACCGATTACCGCGTGGTGTTTGACCGCGCCTGTGGCAAAGTGGATGAAATCATCCGCGCCACCCAACCTGAATCCGCAGGGTCACTGATCCTCAGCCATGAACAGCGCCAACAGGTTCTGGATGAACATGCCGCCGGCAATGCCTGGGTGGCGAAACGCTATTTCGACCGCCCCGATCTGTTCCTTGATCCGGTGCCGGGTGAAACCGCACAAGTGTCTGAACTGAAACTGCCCGCCGACAGTTACGAAATGATGGAAACCCTTGTGGCCCCGCTGGTACGCGCACTGATTAACGCGCATATAGCCAAGTCCAAACAATAGGATAGCCTAACATGGTCAAGCAGCTTGTACTTCATCTGGGGGACCGCAAAACCGGCAGCACCGCCATTCAGGATGCGCTGGCAGCAGGCCACATCACCAGCCCGACCACGCAGATATTCTATCCCGCCACCACCAATCACATCCCGCTGGCCAAGACCCTTTCGGTCAAATCCCTGTCCCCCCAGCGGGACATGCGCTTTACCAAGATCGCCAAACGCATCGCCAGATCCGATGCGGATATTGCGGTGATTTCTGCGGAACATTTTGAGGTGGTCAAACCTGCCCTGTTGCAGGAAATCCTGACCCGGTATTTCCCCGATCTGGTCGGAAACATCCGCCTGATCGCCTATGTGCGCCCCCATGCGGAACGGCTGGTCTCCAATTATGCCGAGGCGGTGAAGCTCGGCCAGTATGACGGCGACCTGCACAGCTACCACACCCAGCGGCTGGACAAAAAGCCGCTAAGCTATACCGATCGCTTCAGCCGCTGGCGCGATGTGTTCGGCGCGGCCTTTACCCTGCGCCCCTTTGTGCGCAAGACCCTTGTGGGGGGCGATATCGTGCAGGATTTTGCCCAGTTCCTGCTGGGGGATACCCCCCATACGGTCACCGCCAGCCCGCCCAGCAATCCGTCCATGTCGCTACAGGATCTGGCCATGGTCCGCCATCTGCAAAGCCAGATCGGTGCCCAGCCCAATATGTCAAAGTTTCAGGTCTCTATGGGCAAGAGCCTTGGCCAACTGCTGGCCTCCAAACAGGACTCCGCACAAACCCCGATAAAACTGGCCATGCACACTGAATTGGCCAAAGCCGTGCAAATCGCCTATGGCGAAGATGCCCGCGCCCTTGACGGTGCATTTTTCGCGCCCGACACCCCGATGCAAGACGCCCTGCAATCCAGTTATGAACGCGCCGTGGCCACCCCCCAATCCATCGCCGTGACAGATCACCTGTCTGCGGCCGCCATCCGCATGGTGGATGTCTGGGCCGGCCTGTTGTGCAGCCAGTCCGCCGCCAATGGCGCGCTCCTGCGCGAGACCTTGAAAAACGGCCCACAAGCCGCTGGAAAATCGGGAAAAACCGGCGCTGCAAAACAGCAGGCTGGTAAAAAAGGCCCCAACAAGAGGGGCGGTAAAAAGGGCAAAAACACCAGCCCTCCCGAAAAAGAATTCACCGAGGACGATCTGCTCGACCTGTTCTAGATTTTCATCCCCCGTTTTGCGCCAGCCCGCCTGCCCCAAGGACATATTTTATGATCACCTTACAAAACATCGTTTTCCCCGACCCCGATATCTGTACCGAGATTGACCTATATGTGCGGCTAAACAATCTGGTGGGTCTGGATCGCCCCAATGAAACCCTGCAATTCTGTGCAGGCGGGGTGGCGGATTTCGGCACCTATTTCAACGCGCTGTCCATTGGCAAATGGCATAAGGCCTGCGGGCTTGATAATCTGTGGCTGGAACTGACGGGCAGCGGCACGCTGGAGTTGGAAATCTTTCACGCCCTGCCCGATCAATCCTGGAATATCCAGCAATGTGAAATCGTCACTTTGGACGGCGCACCTGCATTGATCGACATCAGCCGCTATAGCGACACTTCGGAAAAGGGGATGCTCTATTTCCGCCTGAAGGCCCTAAGCGACGCGCAGATTACCGATGCCCGTTTCACCACGGAACGGGTCTTGCCCGCCCTGCCCCGACTGGCGGTGTCCATCACCACCTTCAAACGGGAAGCCGCCGTGCAAAACACGGTAAGCCGCTTGGAAAGCTACCTGCAAGGCTATGAACACAAAGACAATATCCATATCTTTGTGGTGGATAACGGCAAAAGCGCACAAATCACCGAAAGCGCGCAGACCAGCTATTATCCCAATGACAATCTGGGCGGCGCGGGCGGCTTTGCGCGGGGTCTGCAAACCGCGATCAAACGGGACTTCACCCATGTGTTGTTCACCGATGACGACGCCGCCTTCCCGATGGAAAGCCTGCACCGCAGCTTTGTGTTTCTGGCACTGGCCAGCGACAGCCGCACCGCCATTGCGGGGGCGATGATCAACAACACCCATAAATGGGCCATGTGGGAAAACGGCGCCTGGTTTGACCGCAAATGCCACCCGCTGCACAGCCATCTGGACCTGCGGGATCTAGGGGCGCTGGCCCATATGGAATTCACCTCGGAACGGGATCATTATGACACCATGTACGGCGGCTGGTGGTTCTTTGCCTTTCCGGTGGAACACGCCAAATTCCACCCCTACCCGTTCTTTGTGCGCGGCGATGACGTCAGCTTTTCCATTGCCAATGATTTCAACATCACCCTGTTGAACGGGGTTGTGTCGTTTCAGGACGGATTCATCGAAAAGGAAAACCCCCAGACCTGGTATCTGGATTTGCGCAGCCATATGGCGCACCACCTGTCACTGGAAAGCATGGATATCGGCAGCACAGGGGTGTCCAAAATCGCCATCATGTTCCTGCTGCGCAATCTGGTGAAATTCCAGTATGACACTATGGAAACCTGCCTGCTGGCCTGGGAAGACGTGATGAAAGGCCCGCAGTTCTTTCTGGACAATAAAGACATGGCTGAACGGCGCGGCCGGATCAAATCCATGGTCAAAAACGAGGTCTGGCGCGCAGTTGACCCGCAAAAACTGCAACAGGTCGCCTCTCCGCACCGCCATATCCCGCGCTGGAAACTGGCGCTTTATAAATTCAGCCTGAACGGTCATCTGCTGCCGTTACTGGGCATGGGCATCGGCCCTGTGGTTCTGGCCCCACAGGAACGGGGCAATCTACATGTGATCTGGGGCGCGCGCGCGGTGACCTATCTGAACACGGACCGCGACATGGCCTATACCACCAAACGCTCGGCGGCGCGGGGGCTGGGCCTGATGTGGCGGGCGACAAAGATGTTTTTCAAGTTCCGCGCAGCCTATCCCAAACTGGTGAAAGACTACCGCGAAACCTATCCCAAAATCGCCGGACAGGACTATTGGACCGAGGTTTACAAAGACACTTGAACCAAAGACTGCAAGACCCTGATTATGCGGCCTTAAAAGCGGGGTGTTACAGCGGCCTGTCCAAGCGGGGCCTTACAGCCCGGCCAGCCAGTCGCCCATCAGGGTCGTGACCCGCGCGGCATCCGGGGCTGCATCCCGGTCGGTGCTGGCGGATTTTGCATCCGCATCCCCGCCGCGTACCCCCTGCAGCGCATCCCCCATGGGAGTCCCTTCAAAAAACATCTGATCCAGATCGGCCGCGTCTTTTTCGCATTGGGCAATCAACTGATCTGCCAAAGCAGCGGGCAGGGTCAAACGGCTGCCAGCGGGATCGGGATGTTCTGCCAGTTGCTTGCCCAGTTCTGCCCCCAGAAAGCTGGCCTGCGCCGGCGACACATGGCCCGCGTCCAGACGGCTGTGAAGCCCGCGCAACACCTCTATATCCTGCAGGGATAAGGACGGGTTGGCATCGGGATCCCAAGACAGGGTGAAATCCGTGCTGTTCAGGGCGTAAGACAGGAAATCCTGCACCACACAGCCATTGTACAACCCCCTGCGGATCATCGGGCGCAGGGTGAAAGCCTCCCCAAAGACCGCGCGCCAATTGGCAAAGCGTTCAAACACCGCGAACCGGTCCAGTGCTACCCCTTCGGCAAAGAATTCTTCAAGACTGGCAAGGCTCTGACCCCGTTTGATCTGTTCGCTATAGCCCGACAGCAGCCGCCCTGCATGGGGGCGCACATAGGCGATCAGGCGCAGGTGATCCACGTAATCGGGCATATAAGCCTCGAGCGCCAGTTTCAGCGCCTTTGGCGAGACATCTTCAAAGGTTTCACTGGACACTACAGCCACATCGGGTGCCACATCCGCATCCGACGCAACGGCGTCCAGCCGTTGGGACAGACCCTTAAAGCGCCGCATCACAGCATCCGCATTCCCCAGTGACGCCAGCGCCTGTGCCAGCGGCCCGTTGTGGCCCTGTGCCGTATAAAACAAAGCGCGATCAGGCGCGTCCCACAGCCCATCCGTCAGGGTCTTTTGAATAGAGGTGCTGCCGGTTTTACGGTCGCCCAGATGGAAAACAAGATCGCGGATCATGACTTGGGATGTCCTTTTGTTTGTAAACGCTCGACAAGGGCCAGAACCTCGGCGTGGCTGACCTCGCGCCTATTGGCGAAACCGTCTTTGATTGCACGGCGTAACAGACTGATAAATATATGTTTATCTTCGCCGTAATGCTTTGCGTTGCGAAACCATTTCAGGATGAACACAGGCGCCACCGCCCAGAAATAAATCCCCGCCGCGGCGCGGTAATTGATCAGCCCGTTGCGGTAATTATAGTATATCTTCCAATAGGGCCGATAGACTTTCTTCTCGATGAAGGTGGAACATTCATGTTCAAAGCGCAGGTCAGGCGCAAAACCGATGGTGAATCTGGCTTGGCGGGCGCGCAGGCTATAGCCCACATCATCGCCGTAGATGAACATCTTGCCATCGGGCAGACCGATGGCTTCAATCACCGCGCGCGATACAAACATCCCCACAAAAGAGGCCGCATCCACCGGCACCACCGCATCGCCCGTATAGGCGGTGTCGGGAATATGGAACCCCTGCCGCCCGCGCCCCACCAGCGTGCCCCAAATGGTGCCCAAAGCCTCGTTCAGGTGCCAGAAGGGATTGCGTGAAGGGCGGTTCATTTCACAGATATTGCCGTTGGGGTAATAGACCGCTGCGGCCAGCACATCCCAGCCGTGATGGGCCGCATCCACAAAGCGCACAAAGGCACCTTTGTCAGGGCGCGCATCATCATCCATCACCACAACCCAATCGGGGTTGTACTGTTCCATGGCCACATGCATGCCCAGTTCAAACCCGCCTGCCCCGCCCAGATTGGATTTCGGAAAAACCGGATAGATCCGCACATCGGTTTGCGCATTCAGCCATTCCCGCGTGCCGTCGGTAGACCCGTTATCCACCACCACAATGGCTTCGCAGGGTTCCGCCAGCAGACGGGCAATGGTCTTTTGCAGCGCCGCAGAGCGGTTAAACGTGGCCACCACCGCCACCAGCCGCTGGTCCAGCAGAATGTGCGTCCCGTCGGCCACCATTGCCTTACAGGGGCGCTTTGACAAATGCGGGCATGGGCGCGGCCTCGGTTGCGTTCAGGAACACATCCGCCGTGTCCAAAGCCTCGCGGATGGTGACATCCATATCCAGATAGCGATAGGTCCCAAGCCGCCCCACAAAGGTGACTTTGGTTTCCGCTTTGGCACGGCTTACATAGTCTTGCAGCATGTCTTTTTCATCCATCAGGCGAATCGGATAATAGGGAATATCCTGTTCGCCACATTCACGGCTGAATTCTTTATAACATACCGATCCCGTATGTGTCTCCCATGGGGAGAAATGCTTGTGCTCGGTGATGCGGGTATAAGGCACGTCCACTTCGCCGTAGTTCATCACCGCGCAGCCCTGATAATCCCCGTCATAGGTAAAGCGTTCAAAATCGAGCGTCCGATAGCCCAGACGCCCTAGATCATAGCCGTAATAGCCATCCAGCTGGCCGGAATAAAACACATGGTCATAGTCTGCGACCTGACTGCGATCAAAGCTGGTGGACAGATGCACGGTGATATTGGGGTGATCCAGAATTCCCGCCACCATTTCGGTATAGCCGTTTTCCGGCATGCCCTGAAATTTGTGGAAGAAATAGTTGTCATCATAGTTGAACCGCACCGGCAGGCGTTTCAGAATGGACGCTGGCAACTCGGACGGATGACAGCCCCACTGCTTCATGGTGTAGCCCTTGAAGAACGCCTCATACAGATCCTTACCCACAAAGCGCATGGCTTGTTCTTCGAATGTCTGGGGATCGGTGATGCTGGTATCGGCCTGTTCTTCAGTGATAAAGGCATGGGCCTCGTCGGGGCGCATGGTCTTGTCGAAAAACTGGTTGATCGTGTGCAGGTTCACCGGCAGGGAAAACACCTGCCCGCGGCTGGTGGTTTTCACGCGGTTCTTATAGGGCATGAAACGCTGGAACCGGTTCACATAGTCCCAGACCTGTTCATCATCGGTGTGGAAAATATGCGGCCCGTAGATATGCACCATCACGCCGCTGTCTGCGTCCCGTTCGGTGTGGCAGTTGCCCGCAATATGATCCCGCGTATCCACGATGGTCACCGTATGGCCTGCCTCGGCCAGTTTGCGCCCGATCACAGCGCCAGACAGCCCTGCCCCCACCATCAATAGATTTTGTTCCGACATGCCCAATGTATCCCGCATTAATATTTAACTTCATATGCAGCGCCACAGAAGCGCCAATTGTTACGGCATCCCCGTTTCACATTGCCGCCTTCGGGTCAAGGCTGGCCCCTGCGCAGGCCCTGCTGTACCCCGCCGATACAGGCCGATCCGCAACAGGTTAACACCCCCTCACCGCGCCGTCCGCCCCGTTCAGGGATGCTTGACGGCTTGTGATTAATGTGGCGCGAATTTTCCCCCACAGCGGAGCCTTTCCCATGCCAGATACATCCCCGATCCTGAACCTGCCCTATATCCTGCCGGCACAGGCGCAAAAACACGTCACCCATAATGAATCGATCCAGATGCTGGACCGTCTGGTGCAACTGACCGTGATCAGCCGGGGCATCAGCACACCGCCCGCAAGCCCCGCCACCGGAGACTGCTATGTGGTGGGCACAGGGGCCAGCGGTGACTGGGCGGCGCAGGACGGCGCCATCACGGTCTGGCAGGGCGCTGCATGGGTCTTTACCCCCGCCAAAGCGGGCTGGCGCGCCTATGCGCTGGATGAAGCCGCCAGCATCACCTTTGACGGCACGGATTGGGGCAACAGCGTCATCCTGCAAAACGTAACAGGCATCGGCATCAACACCACATCCAACAGCACCAACCCGCTGGCCGTGGCAGGGGATGCCACACTGCTCAGCCACGACGGGGCAGGGCACCAGTTGAAAATCAACAAAGCCAGCGTTCCCGATACCGCATCCCTGCTGTTTCAGGACAACTGGTCGGGACGCGCCGAAATGGGGCTGGCGGGGAATGACGCTTTCAGCATCAAGGTCAGCGCGGATGGCGCCAGCTTTGACACCGCCCTCTCCTTTGATCCCGCCACCGCCACCACCAAGGCCAAATGCCTGACCAGCGGCAAAATCGCCATCGACACAGACACCGTCGGCCTGATCGACACCCCGAGCGCGGGGGGCTTTGTGCTGATCACCGTGGTCCACGCCAGCTATCCCCAAACCAGCCACAGCGGTATCTTTTGTTATGATACAGGCGGATCACTGGCCTGCGACAGCATCTATACAGGGGCCAGCTTCAGCAACCTTGGCACGGCGGTGCTGACCGGCACCACCGGCACAGTGAATTCCAGCAGCCTTGCCGTCAAAGCAGGCCAGCTGCAGATCGAGAACCGCTATTCCAACACATGGACCTATTCCTATACGTTCTTGGGCGGGTTGTAACAGATCAGCCCCCAAATGTTCCGCGCGCGGAACATTTGGGGGGGGGTAAGCCTAGAAAAGCGAAAAATTGCCCAATGATATTTGCGTTGATACATCATTTAAGAGGCGTCATAAATGGAGCGTCTTTAATCGTGGAATGCAATGCAGACCGTTTCAGCACCACATTTGAAAAAACGGCAACCCACTTATCCCGTCTGGCCATTGAACCCATATCCCCTTTACGAACCTCCACGTCTTCGCCAACCTAATTTAGCAAACGATGCCTATAAGCACAAAAGAAGGTTTGAAGTGAGCACCATTCGATACACGGTCCGGCCCGCATTACGGCTTGGGGCTATTCTATCCATCTTGATTGCCACGTTTTTTCTGGTGTTCGATACTGAGGCGCGCGGCCTGTTTCCTGAAATACGACGTTGGGGAGGGGCACGGCCTAACCATCCGATTGCCATCCTGATCGCAAGTGCGTTGCTTGGTATGGGGTTGGGGTCTCTGGCGGTTCTATTTTGGGCGAACCGCAGCAGGGCGTGCGCGGTGTTTCGCCTGAATACCGCGCGCGTTCTGAGCGCTTTTGTCTTAGCTCTATGCGTTCCCTTGGTGCTTGTCGGGCCAATGCCCTTCACTTTTCTTGGGCTATTTTCTGTTCATTTCAGTGGTCAGAGCCCCGTAACTATTTCAGAACTGGTTTGGCGCTTTTCGACACTCTTTCAGGAATGGCCATTTTGGGCATTCATTTTTGTAGCCCTGCCTGTGGCATACGTTTTCTCAAGCCTGATTATTTCTGGCGTTCAATCCCGTTTGGTTCGGGTCTTATTGTTCGGTCAAGTTTGGCTCGCGACTTACGGGGCGGCAATACTCCTTTTCGGATTTCATCGCATGGTGATGTAATGTCGATCTTGGCGTCAATGCAGCCGCCCTCTCCCCCTCTGGCCTAATCCTCAAACCGCCCCGCCTGCTCCCGCCCCCGTTCATAGGTCTTGGTCCCCACACATTCAGGCAGCCAGGACTCGCGGTGGATGGTCCAGCTTTCATAGGTCGGCTTTAGCTGGTTCGCCTGATCCAAAGCCCCCAGATGGACCTCTACCTCATCCCCGCTGCGGGCAAAGACCGAGCCGCCACAGCGCGGGCAGAAACACCGCCCCTTATACGCGCTAACCTCCCCCGAGACCGTCACCGCGCCCGTGTCAAACACCGCCGCGCCGTAAAACACCGCGCCGTGGTGCTTGCGGCAATCCAGACAATGGCACAGCCCAACGCGGTAAGGCCGCCCCTCGGCCACCACCCGAACAGCGCCACACAAACACCCCCCTGTGAAGCGATCCATAAGACTCTCCTTTATCCTTCGCAGTAACCCTGCCAGCCCCCGCCAATCAGGTAAACCCCGTCCCAAATGTTCCGCGCGCGGAACATTTAGAGTCTTCACAGCCCGCTCAGGCGCGATGGGCGCGCAGGGCTTCGGGTACAGCGATCAGCAGCAACACCGCGGCCGCGATCACAAACAGCCAGCTTCCCACCAGCTGAAACACCAGCGCGCCGCAGACACCGCCAATGGCAAAACAGGCGAGTGTCAGGCTGTGTAGTTTCAGCTTTTCCCCCGCATCGCGCCGCGCGCCCTGCTCTCCGACCAATGCGGCCAGTTCAATCCCGATGTCCGTTGCCATGCCCGACACATGGGTCGTGCGCACCCGCGCCCGCGAGATCATCGTGGTAACCGCATTTTGCAGCCCCATAACAAAGCTTAGAACAATAACCAGAAACGTTTCATGCCCCATGGAAAAAGCCGCCGCAGACGATAGCACAAGCGTCGCCCCCAGCAGCAACAGGATCATCGCCTCGGCTGCAATCGCCAAAGCATAGACCGAGCGGATCTGCCGCCGCTCGCCGGTCTGGATCACAAGGGCCGCCATGCCCGCCCCACAGATAAACGCAACCACCAGCCCCAGAAAAGACAGCGAGACCAGCACCGCACCATTCGCAAGCTGGTCCGCAGAGGCCGAAATATTCCCCGTCATATTTGCGGTAAACGATCCGGCAATCAGAAACCCCACAGCATTCAGCGCCCCCGCCGTGGATGACAGCAGGCCTGCCAGCACCAGATCAATATTTGAACTGCGATCATCGCCAACTTTAATCAGCATTATCGTCCCTCACAAACGGGCCCTGGCCTGTTGTCTGCGGCCCAAATGTTCCGCGCGCGGAACATTTAGACACTTATGTGGCAGGGCCAGCATACAGATTTTATCCGCGCGCTGGCGGTTCTAAAGTGTTGGCCCTGCGGTTAAATGTGTGATCTTCCCTTGAAACAGCAAGACACTAACCTGCGCCGAACACCCGCCCGTCAGCAATCTAAACAGGAACCGGCGCGGCAAACAAAACACCACCCCCCGATCCGCGCGATATTCTTGTGACCCACCGCCAAAGGACGCACCTTTGGGGGACACCGTTTTTTGATGCCTCCAGGCGTTGGCTTCAAACCAGTTGATTATTTCGGCTTCATCACATTTCACCCCATGTAACTCCGAGCCGGACTTATCAGAATTCAACTGATCATAAGGCCCGCCCTTTTGCAGCACCCACGAAAATTTCGACAAAGAGATTGCACAGCCCGCCTGTTCTGCCCCGTAAGACACCGCAGGCACGCCAAGCCACAGCAGACACAGAATGGATTTGATGTGCAAGGTCCTTTTCATATCCCATTTTTAGCCGACATCGCGTTTGGATGCTACGCCGATGAGCCCCCGCTCTTTAGGGCCCGCTCTTTAGGGCCCGCTCTTTAGGGGAAGACATCAGGCTTATCCCCAAACACAAAAAAGGGGCCGCAGCCCCCCTTTCACACTCTCAACCCCTCACCTTAGACCCTAAAACGGCTCACTCCCCAACAGTTCCGCCACGCGGGCTAGTGTTTCTGCGTCCATGGGTTTGCCGCTGATTTCAATCTTTTCGCCCCGCAAAGACAGCACCAGACCATTTTCCAGATGCTGCTCCAAATGTTCCGCGCGCGGAACATTTGACTCTTTTACCACTTTTGGTGGGGCGCTTAATCGGGACAGAAGGGCGATCTCGGCATTGGGGGAATGGGTGGGTTTTTCAACCAGTCCGGTGCGGATTTTTTCGGCCATGCCCGCATCGCTGCGCAGGGCTTCGACCAAAGACAGGCCCAGCCGTTCGGGGATATGGCTGGGATAGCGCAGCCGGTCGCCAAGGGCGTGGTAGATTTCGATGAAAGAGCGGATGCGGGATCGCTTGGGGCGGCTGGCAGTGGCAAACAGGGTCAGCAGCGCCTGTTTCTCGGTTTCAAACACCCCCCGTTTCACCGCTTCGGCGGCCACGCTGGCCCGTTCATAATAGCTGAGCCCGACGCGGATTTCGTTTTCCTCGACCATGGCCACATAAGCATCCGCCGAAGCATCGGGCTTGCGCAGCAGTGCCTGCACCGTGGCAAACCGCCCGCTGTTGGGGCTGTCCTTGTGCAACAGTTCCAGCGCCATCAACCTGCGCCAGCCCGAAATCAGACCGTATTGAAACGGGCCCTCAATCTGCATCACCTCAATCGGGGTGCGCTGGCCGTTTTTGGCGATGGAATCCATCAGCGCCTTCATTTCCTCGCCGTCCACCCCGATGCGATCGCGCGCCAGATAATCCGGCGCAATCTCGGACAGGGGAATATCAAGGATCATCTTACCCGCAGCGCGCGCGCGGCTGACATCATCCGCCAGCCCTTGCAGCGCGGATTGGGCAGAGGCTTCGGCGGCAACCTGTGCAATCGGCGGTCCGGTCATACGGGTTGCCGGCTGAGCGCCCCCATGGGGGGCAGGGGAGTCTTGGGTCAGGAAATCGGGCTTGGCAGGGGCCAGTCTTTTGCGGGCCATGATGTTATCCCTTTCGGTCTAAGGACACGCAACTGGTGTCTTGAATACGATAAAACAGGGTCTTTTGCCCCCGTTTGGCGCGGCACATCTTTCGCATGGCGGGCATTAGGATTTGGTATCCGCAGCGTGCGCCGCCACCTCGTCCCGCCGCCAACTGCCGATCAGCAGTTTTTTGAACATGGCATAGGTCTGATCGAATGTTTCGCGCCCGCGGGCATAGGTCTCGCGGTTGAAATCCCGGTAGTCTGCTTCGTAGATGCCGTTGACTTGTTCCCCTGCCTGCCCGACCAATGCGGTGAAATCCTGCCGGTAGGGGGTCATGAACCGCCCCATATAGGCCTGCATCAAAGACGCCAGCTCCGCCTGCTGGCCGCTGTCATAGCGGGTGATGACGGTGCGCACCGCATCCCATTCAAAGCGGATTTCGTCGCGCCCCAGTGCGCGCGCGGCCATGTTCTCACCCTCCTCGATGGAATTGAAGGTGGCGTGCAGCATATCAAAAAACCGCCCCGTTGAATCAAATTCAAGGAAAGACGCCCCCATGGGCACCATCAGAATATCCGCTGCGGTCAGCCCGTTGATGGTCAGATAGCCAAGGGCAGGGGGGGTGTCCAAAATCACCAGATCGTAATTGTCCAACACCCCGTCCCGCTCCAGCGCATTGGTCAGCGCGTCCCACAGCTTCCAGCTTTTCAGCCCCATGCGCCAGACGGGGATTTGGAATTCGGCCCAATACAGGTTCAACTGCGCCCCGATCAGATCAATATTGGGCCAGTGGGTTTTCTGGGTGATGTCTTGGGCAGTGATCCCCAGCGCCTCGGTCATGGTGTCGTCCAGCGGCAGGGGCGCATCACCGCGATCCGCACGGCGCCGGTTTTCGGCTTGCAGGTCGGTGGCATAATCCCGCGCGATCAGCGGGAACACCGTGTCCCATTCATCTTTCACCGTGCCCCCAAAGATCGAGGTCATGGACCCCTGACTGTCCAGATCAATCACCAGCACCCTGTAGCCGTCCAGCGCCGCTGACATGGCCAGATGAGCCGCTGTGCTGGTTTTGCCCACACCGCCCTTGAAATTGGCCACAGCGGCGATTTTGGCGGGCAGGCCTTTGGGGCGGTAGGGGGTGTATTCCTTGGCCTTGGATCCTTCGGTGGCAAAATGGGCCCGCAAGCGCAGAACCTCATCCAGCGTAAACCACTTGGCCCCCCCATCGGTTTCGCTTTCGCCCTGGGGCAGGTTGGGATTGGCTTTCAGCACACGGCGGAAATGGGGGGTGGCCACGGGGATCAGATATTTGGTGATCTCCCATGTTGAAAACAGCCGCAGGGATTTTTTGCCATCCAGCAAATGCCCCCGTGACATCAGGTCTTCGCGGCCCCGTGTACAGACCTCGGCCACATGGGCGAAATCGGATGTTGCGACGGGATCGCCAAGTTCGGCCAATGCAGAATCCGGAGAGATGTTGTAATATGGAGGTAGCGATGCCTGTGCCATGAGTTTGCCTGTATGTGCTGCTTTTCCCCCAATATACCGCAAAAGACAGCATATGAAAGAATTATCAGCACAAAAACCTTATTTTCTAAGCAAATACAGGGGGTTCAGCGGGGTTTAGGCTGGCAAATTTATCACGATAGCCAAAAGACTTAGTTATAAATTCTGTTATTTATAAGTTACGGGAACTGGAGCATCTTTATAGAACCTTGTTTTAATAGGCTGAATCCGCCTTTCTGGAAAGCTATGTGAATCTGATACCACGTTTAGGTGACTCTGATACCACGCTGGGGCGATTCCAATACCACGTTTGCTTTGGTTGCTTTTATCCACAGCCGCCCCTAGCGTGGGTGTCACTAAAACCACGTTAAGATTCGCAGCTCTGCACCCTGAAAACAGGGGCAAGCGGTAGAGCGGGCATATGTGGCAAAGCAGTAAAACGAGCAGATGAAAACGCGCAAAGCCCATCCAGAAGGGGCGCGCAGGCAGGCAGTATTATGACAACAGCAGGGCTGTTACCCGACCGCTATCCCACCGCGGATTTCTTTTTATGTGATGTGTTTGACGCGCTTCCCAAAAGCGATCTTGCGTCCATGGAGCATCCTTTGTTTTCCCTGTCTACCCGCCCCGACCGGCGCATCCTGCGCTATGAACACGGGCAAAATGTGATTGAGATTACGCCTTCTGTGCGGGGTTTGGCGACGCTGCATGACAAGGACATCCTGATCTATTGCATGAGCCAGCTGATGGCGGGCATCAATGCGGGGCGGGCGGTCAGCCAGGTGCTGCACCTTAAAGCCCATGACCTGCTGGTGGCGACAAACCGCGAAACCTCGGGGGATGGCTACAAGCGCCTGCGCGAGGCGTTTGAACGTCTGGCAGGGACACGCATCACCACCAATATCGTCACGGGAGATCATGAAACCACCAGCGGCTTTGGCCTGATTGAAAGCTGGGAGATCGTGCGCAAAACCGGACGGGGGCGGATGGTCAGTGTTTCGGTCAAACTGTCGGACTGGCTGTTTCGCGCCATTGCGTCAAAATCCGTGCTCACCCTGTCACGGGATTACTTTCGCCTGCGCAAACCGCTGGAGCGGCGGATCTATGAAATCGCGCGCAAACATTGCGGCCGCCAGCGGGAATGGCGGGTGGGTCTGGAAACCCTGCTGAAAAAATCGGGATCCAATTCGCCCCGCCGCGTGTTTCGCAAAATGATCCGCGATATGATCGCCGCCGACCATCTGCCCGACTACCAATTGTTCGAAGACGACGGCGACGTGATCCGCGTCGCCCCGCGCAATGTGGTGCTGGAGCCAAACGAAAAACCGGTGATTTCCGCCAAAGCCCTGGACCAAGCCCGCGCACTGGCCCCCAACTGGGATATCTACGCACTAGAGGCCGAATGGGTGTCTTGGTGGGCCACCAGCGGCCGCCAAAAACTACGCAGCGCGGACGGGGCGTTTTTAGGCTGGGTGAAGCGTAAGGTGGGGTGATTATTCGAACCGAACCGTGCGCTCTTTTAAAAAGGCTTCAAGCTGTTCTTAGGGCATTGCGCCAGTGACCACATTCACAACCACATCATCCCATCGATCCTCTTCATAGGTTTCCAGCCCGTAGTCACTGCGTTCGTAAAGCAGGAATAGCAGAAGAAGGGACGTGCGTTTGTTCCCGTCGGAGAACCCGTGCGCGGTGGCAATGGCGTGTAATAAGGCGGCACCTTTCGCCCAAATTCTTTTGTGATAGCCGTGGTAAGGGCGGCCTAATGCCCCAAGCAGTTTATCAACGTCATGTTCACCATGAAGTCCCCCGAACTCCTCCACACAGACACTATTGGCGTGTACTGCATCGGCCAGTGTTACCCTATAGTGTCGATTACCGATCGGCCAACCGCTTAAGCGCCTCTCTGTGGGTTTTGACAGTGCGACTGATAACCAACCCGGATTTGGCTGTCACAGTCATACTGGACCGAGGAGGCTGTGTGAGGGCACTTGCTGCAGCAGACTTTGACTTTTGGGGCTTGGTAAGCATTCCCCCCGTAACGGAGGTCCTTTTATTTGTGGTCATTTTCCCATCCTTTGTTGTCCAATACATGTACACTACAAACGAATATATCAACGGTATCTTATCACAGCGTTCTAATACATGCGCTTTGTGAACTCGCTGTCAGCACACATGCGTCAATCATCTAGCGTAGAATCCCCCCGCATTTACCTAAAATGCCCGTTACTCCTTTGCAGATTTTTTAAACCATTGCCCTAGATTGCGGGGCTATGGTGACACGGCATTACAGGAAGAAACACGGCGATGTGCTGACGGGCTCGGCGGGGTCTGATATCTGGTGCTGAACCCGAAGGAGTGTCTTGCTGGGAGGGGGCGTCTGCGCAGTGTGAAGCATCAGGGGGAGAGTTGTGGGGGCGCGGGCGGCGCTTCGTGCAGGGGGGGGGCGTTTTTTGATCTTTGGAATGCAGCCATAAGACCCTTTGTCGTGTTCAAATGTAATCGTTTCAGATTCAAAAAATTGGTGCTACGCTTTGGGTATATTTTTTTATGAGGTTACAAAAATGGCTTTTCAGGGATCCAGTCGGTCTATGGCCCGCACCGAATTTATGGCACCAAATGGCGTTCGCCAAGGGGCTGTGTTCGTCGAACGTGTGGGGACTGATGTTTTGCAGGATCGCAGGGGCCTGTCTGACGCAACGGGCCTGCCTGACGCAAATGGTATGCAAAGGGGCGGAGCGGATCCGGGGCCAGGTCAGGACTCTGACATTTCAGATGTGATCACAGGATACGACCCCCAGGCGCGCCAGTCTTTTGGGGCCCCCTTGGAACCTGTACGTGAGGAGGAACCAGCTACAGACCGCGCCGTAGGGCGGGATAATGCGGATGAAAGTACACTGGATAACAACCGTGCCAGTACCTTGGATACCAGTGCCTTGAATGCCAGCGGGGATGGTCGCTCTGATCCGGTGCCTGATCCTGCCCCTGCCACCCCGTCCGTGGATACAGACCCCGATCCTGCACCCCCGCCCCTTGATCCACCAGTAACACCGGCAGCCCCCACGGATATGGGCCGCCCAACGGGCTCCGTTCCAGGCACCCCTGACGTTACGCCCCAAAGCCCACCACCAGGGGATGAGAATGCCGAATATGGCCGGGATATAGATGCTGTGCCTGACCTGCCGCCCAATACCGGCCCCGTGACCAGTTATACAAGTGGTGGCGTGGCAAGCAGCTCGTATAACGTCATGATCGATTTCGTCGGCACCTGGACGGTCCAATTGCAGGAGGCCTTTATTGAGGCTTCTGACTATCTTAGCACAATCATCCTGGCCGATCTGCCCGACACCATTGTTGATGGTGTGGCGATAGATGATATCACGATCACGGCTACCTTGGGTGCGATCGATGGCATCGGCGGGACGCTTGGCAGTGCGGGTCCCCGCACGCTGCGCAACGATGGGACGTATCTGTCTGCAACAGGTGCGATGACCTTTGACAGTGCAGATGCTCAGAACCAGCTTGGCCTTGGGAACTGGGAAAGCATCGTCTTGCATGAGATGCTTCATGCGCTGGGGTTTGGCACGTTATGGACAGTGATGGGGCTTACCAGCGGCTCTGTCGCTGGGGGGGATATCCGCTTTACCGGCGCGAACGCCACCGACACCTATCAGACTGAATTTCCGGATGTCGCGGGCGCTGATTCAGGCTCTTTGTTCGGGGTGCCGGTTGAAGCTGATGGCGGATCGGGGACCGCAGGAGGTCATTGGGATGAACTGCTGTTCGATCAGGAGATTATGACAGGCTATGTTGATACCGGTAGTTTTGTGTCGGATATGACGATCGCGGCCCTAGAGGATATGGGCTATGATACTGTGTTCGACAATCCTTATAGCGCAACCGATTTGACAGGTACGATACCAGCAGACCCGCTTTTGGATGTGTTTGCCTGACGTCGCTGCGCTGCCGATTTAAAGTTATGACTCTGAATTCGATGGGAACGGGGGCTTTTCTGCCGTGGGCGCTGTTCCTGCTAAGGCCCCCAATCCCCCCGCATTTTCCTAAAATGCCCGTTACTCCTTTGCAGATTTTTTAAACCATTGCTCTAGATTGCAGGGCTATGGTGACACGGCATTACAGAAAGAAACACGGCGATGTGCTGACGGGCTCGGCGGGGTCTGACACGTTTGTGGTGGATCTGGACCGGCTGCGCAAAAAGCAGATCGCGCTTGGGGATACGGGCGGGGCGGCGGATGGGCTGGTCATTCTGGATCAGGGCGGCAAATGGGCGGCGAAAACGGTCTTGGTTCAGGGCGGCGGGCTGGTTTGGAACGGTCTCGGGGTCGGGCAGGTCACGGTGCCGTTGAACAGGCAGGGCGACAGCAAGGTTGAAACCATCAGCTTTGGCAAAACCCTTGATACCCTGTCCCTGACCCTGAGGCTGGAAACCGATTTGCGCCCAAGCAGTGGGCATAATCTGCTGATTGCGGGCACGCAGGCGGGGGATGTGATTGTGGCGCCAAAGGAAAAAGGCGCGGGCAGTCTGATTTACGGCGGGGGCGGCGATGACCGGATCACCGCAGGCGGGCTGGAAGACTACACGGTTTACGGCGGCGCGGGATCGGATGTGATCGTGACCGAGGGTCCGGCGCGGGGTCTGTTTTATGGTCAGGCGGGCGCGGATATTCTGTTTGGTTGTGCGGGCAATGACCGTCTGTTTGGCGGCGCGGGCAATGACCAGATTTATAGCGAAGAGGGTAAGGACCTTTTGGCGGGTGGCGGCGGGGACGACACTCTGATGGGGGGCATTGGCAATGATCGTTTGAAGGGGGGCAAGGGGGCGGATGTTCTGAACGGCGGGGACGGGGCGGATCTGTTGGCGGGCAATCAGGGCAATGACACGCTGACCGGCGGGGCGGGGGCCGATACCTTTGAATTTGCCCGCACCAAAGCCGAGGGGCGCAACACCATCACGGATTTTACGGATGGGGTGGACCGGATCAAAATCGCTGGCAGCGCGTTCAGGGATCTTGCGATTGATGATGTGGGGGCGGACACGGTGATCACCTTGGCGTCCGGCACCAGGATCGTTTTGCTGGATGTGGATGCGGGCGATATTTCGGCGGGGGATTTCCTGTTTTAGGGGGGGCAGGCCAGCGCATTGGCATAGAACACCTGTACACAAGGCTAAACTGTGATCTTTTTCATGGAGATGAGAGTGTCTTGTGGCTAGTCTGCCAAGACACTTAAGCCGATTTGGGGGCAAAACATGGCAGGCGAACGGGCGTATACCAATTTTTTCGTAGACACAGATTTCACCGATGCAGATCAAAGCATTGATGCGCTGTTAGAGGGGCAGAAATGGGACACCAGCGTCAGCACGCTGATCACCTACAGCTTTATAGATAGCGGATCGGATGTGTCTTATAATCTGGGCGGGCTCAGCTTTGCCAATGCCTTTAACAGCGCGCAGATTGCGGCGGCAGAGCTGGCGTTATCCATGCTGTCCGAAGTGGCGCTTCTGACCTTTGATGAAATCGGCGACGACTTTGGCGAAAACAACGCCGATGGCACCCTGCGGTTTGGGGATTTTAACGGGTTGAACACGGCCTATGGCTATTACCCGTTCAGCGATGAAGCGGCGGGGGATATGGCGTTTCGCGACGGGCAGTATGAAGACCCTTCCATCGGGTCTTATGCCTTTGCGGCGGGTATCTTGCATGAACTGGGCCATACCATGGGTCTAAGACACGCCCATGAGGATCACGGGCCGGGCGCGGTTGAGGATCGTCACGACAGCCATGAATATACGGTGATGACCTATCACAGCTATGTGGGCCAGCCCGACAGCATCCCGTTTCTGGCCAATGCCACGGGGCATAACCCGCAAAGTTTCATGATGCTGGATATTGCCGCGCTACAGGTGATGTATGGCGCGAATTTTGACACCAACAGCGACAACAGCACCTATACGTTTTCCACCACAACGGGGGAGATGTTCATCAATGGGACGGGGCAGGGCACCCCAAGCGAGAATATCGTCCTGCGCACCATTTGGGACGGGGGCGGCAAAGACACCTATGATCTGTCCAACTATGACACAGGCATGCTGATCGACCTGACGCCCGGGGGCTATACTGTGTTTGACTATTACGGCACCACCCAGCGGGCCAAGCTGAATGGCGGCTATGCGGATAACAGCAGTTTTGTCGGCGAAAGCGCCGAGGTTCTGGCCGATGGCAATCTTTACAATGCCTTGCAGTTCGAAGGCGATGCGCGCTCACTGATCGAAAACGCGATTGGCGGCGGGGGCAATGACTCTTTGGTGGGGAATGCGGCCAACAACGTGCTGAAAAGCGGCGGCGGCAAGGATCTTGTGTTTGGCGATGCGGGCGGGGACAAACTGTTTGGCGGCACCCAGCGCGACAGGCTGTTTGGCGGCGCGGGCAATGATGACCTTTATGGCGGCGGCGGCTTCGACCGGCTGAAAGGCGGCAACGGCAAAGACGATTTCTTTGGCGGCAAGGGCAACGACAAATTCACCGGCGGCAAAGGGGCGGATACGTTCTATTTCAACAGTGACGTTGCATCGGGCAAGGATAAGATCACCGATTTTGAAAATGGTAAGGATAAAATCGAAATGGCCGGCGAAAGCAGTTTTTCCTTGTTCGGCGAGGGCGACAATACCGTGGTCCATTGGGGCGAGGGTCAGGTCACGCTGATCGGTGTGGCAGAGAGCCTGATCGAGTTTACCGATTTTAACATCGTTTAGGGGGACGCAGTCTTCTGGACACTCCGGAAGACTGCGCCGCAAATTGCCGGGTCAGCGCGCCACTGTATAGGTGGCGCCTGCGTTGAGCGGGCCAAGCGTGCTGGTGCTGCCGTCAGGCCAGTTGATGCTGGCACCAGTGATGGCGGTTTGATCGCCAAGGCCGAAATGGGCGATGGGGGCGTCAAACGACATGAACCCGCCACCCAGTTGCAATTCGCGGCTTTGGGTGACGCCGTTTTGTGTGGTGATGCGGATCACAGCCCCGATGCCAAAGCGGTTCTTGCTGCTGTCTTGCAGCGCAAAAGCGATGGCGTTGGTGTCTTGGGCGTTGTTGCGAAACACGGTGACGGGGCCGTTCACAGGATGGGTGATCATATCCAGATCACCATCCCCGTCCATATCAAAGGCAGTAGCGGCGGCGGTCATCAAATAATCTTCCAGTCCGAAGGGACCGGAGCTTTCTTTAAAGGTTCCATCCCCTTGATTGTGAAAGAAAAGGTTTGAGGGGCTGACCTCATTCGGGACCCAAGTGCCGTTGACGATATAGACATCCAGCGCGCCGTCATTGTCAAAATCGGCGATTTTAGTGTCCCAACTCCAGCCCCCCACATCAAGGCCGTGGGCCTTGGCGCTGTCGTCAAAGCGGAAATCCGCGCCCCGTTCCAGCAGCACGTTAGAGCGCAACACCTGTTCGATGGCGGCATCGGCCTCGGTCTGGGTGGGGGTGCGCGTGGGCAGGAAATGGGCAGCGCAATAGGCTTTGGCAAGGGTCTGGCCTGCGGGGATCAGATCACAGACGGCGGGTTCGTTCTGTTGGATCGCAAGGTCTTTGACCAGCATGCCTTTGCATTCGGCCTGATCGCGCCCTGTCAGTGTGTTGCAGCGGCCCGCATAGGTGGGGTCAAAGTTATTGCCCGATTTATACCATGTCTTGATCGCCATATTGCGGCTGCAGATGGCTTTATCTGTCTCTCGTTTGATAGTGTCGCAATAGTGTTTCAGGGGCTGCATTTTCAGCTTGTTCGACACCCCCGAAGACCGCCCTGCGATCTGGGCAAAATACAGTTCGGGCGCGCCGTCATTAAACAGATCGGCGGTTTTGATCGCCATGGTTGTGGTGGTGGTATGGGGGATGATGTTCTGGTCGTAAGTGATTGCTTTAAATCCGCCTTTACCGTCCCCGAGATAGATATAATCGGGGATTTCAAAGTCGTTGCCCACCAAAAGGTCGCTGAGCCCGTCACCGTTGATATCGCTGAACAGGATCGACAGGGTTTCCCCCGGAATGCCCGGCAGGTCGGTGAAATGACTGCCGTCCAAAGAGCCTTGGTCGTTGAAGATTATGCGGTTGCGGGATTCTTCGCCTGGCACGCGGCGATACCAGCCAGCGGCCCAATTGCCCAAAGCCAGATCCAGATCGCCGTCGCGGTCCGCATCGGCAAAAGACAGGGCAAGGCTGAGCAGGGCTTTGTCGGTATTGGCCACGGGCTGCACGCGGTCAGGGGGGAAATTGCCCTGATCGCTGATCATCAGATAATTGCCCGTCTGATAGGTGGTGACAAAGATATCAAGCCAGCCATCGCCAGTGATATCCACCAATGCGGCGTTGAATACGGGGGCTTTGGCCAAAGCGCCAAGGTTCAGGGCGCGCCGCGTAAACCGGCCCGCGCCGTCATTGTCGTACAGATACAGGCCTTCATAGGTTGAAGCGATCAGCAGGTCGGTATCGCCGTCCCCGTCCACATCGCCCGAGGACAGGCTGCGCCCTTCCCAAAACGGGGGCCACATGTCCTGAAAGGAAAACTCGATAGGTTTTTCGATGCCGATTTCCCAGCCTTCCAGTCGGGTGAAGGGGGTGTCGGCACCTGTATCGGGGGCGGGCGAGGATGGGGTGAAGGGGATCGCGGTGATGGTTTCGGTTTGAGCATGGGCCATCGGGATCAGGGAAAAGGGCCTGCTGTGATCCTGTGACAGCAGGATATCCAGTGCCCGTTTGCTTTGCCAGTTGTAATAGCTTTGCGCCCCGATCCCCGCGCCGATGCCAAGAGCGGCAATCACCCCGCCCATCAACAGGGCGGCGCGCAGGGATATGCTGCCCGCCACGATGAAAAACGAATAGATCGAAAAGCTGCCAAGTGTGAACAGCAGCGCCATCACATAGCCCGGTGCCAGCCCTGCGGACATTAAAGCGCCTGCCAGCACCACATCAAAGGCGATTGGCACGGGCAGGAACACCCCCACAAGGGCCACGGCGATGACGATGAAGACACTGAAAGTGACACCGTCAAGGGTCTCGGGGGGGATCAGGGTGCCGACGATGGATCCTAGGAATCCGGCCAGCAGCATCAAGGGAACGGTGGTGCGCAGGATGAACCACAGATTGACGGCGTAGGCTTTGACAAAGCCCCAAAGCGCGGCAAACAGCGGTTCGCTTTGGGGGGTATCGGGCAGATCCCAGCCTGTGGCTGTGACGGTCGGGGTGATTTCAAGTTGGGCTTTGGGCAGCAAACGGCAGATGACTGGCACCGCGATCAGGATCACAAACAGGCTGAGCGCGATTTTGGTGATGACCATATAAAGCGGCAAAAGCGAGATCAGCATGGTCAACACCACCGCATTCAGCGTGGGCGAGGCGACCATGGCCGAAAGCGTGGTTTCCGCCCGCATCCCCGCCGCATAAAGACCCTTGGCGATGGGGGCGGCACAATTCACACAGACCCCGAGCGGCGCGCCGATGAACAGGCCCAGCAGGGAATTCAGATAGCCGTCTTTAAAACTGCGCTGGCGCAGATAGCTGAAAAACGTCAGCATCGCCGCCCCGAACAACAGCCCGAAGGTCATGCCCTTTTTGTTGGTGTTGATCCAGTTCAGCGTGGACAGGCCGATCTTTTTCCAGACCGGCATTGTGTCTAGGATCGGGTATTTGGCTTCAAAGCTAAGGGAATCTTCGAGCTGGATCGCGCCGGACATCATCGCCTTTTCATCCAGTGCCGGATAGCGCGACTGGGTCCAGAAAATAGCCGCCAGCACGACGATCAAAAGCAGGGTAAAAAAGGCACGTTTCTGGAACGGAGGGGTGACGAGGGTTTGCATGGGGAATGACGGGTCCGCGTAGTTGTTATCAAGTTATTTTTACAGTAGATAATGGGCTGTGGTCAGGGTGGCCTATTTAATATGGCGCAGGATAATGGCTGTGTTTGAAGGATAGCGATTATGCACCAGAATACCATTGTTGATGCTTTGTTTGACAAAATTTATGTGGTGAGTTTGCCCACGTCACTGGACCGTCGGAGCTATGTGTCAGAACACCTGCAAAAGGCTGGACTGGCGGAGTTTGAATTTCACGATGCCTGCGGAGTGGATCACCCTGATGTGGCGCAGTTTCAAAACGCAGGCAAGGTTGCCAGCTACCCGCCCTGTTTTCGCTGCGGCAAAGCCAGTTGCGGGCGCACGGATTGCAACAATGTTCTGATCCCGCCCCAGATTGCGACCTTTGCCAGTTATCTGCGACTTTGGGCAAAAATCGCGGCGACGCCCCAGCGGGCTTTGGTGTTGGAAGATGATATCTTCTTTCACCCCCATTGGCTGGATGTGCTGGAACGGCTGAATCGGGAAATCACGGCGGGGCGCTTGCTGTTCCAGCCCGATGTGCCCCGTTTGTTGCGGCTGGGCTGGGCGCTGAACGAAGATCATTCCCCCGAGGTGCCTTTTGCGATTTCGGATATGGTCAAGATGTCCAACCCCTGCCATGCTTTGACATCCTCTTTTGCGCAGCAGGCTTTGGACCGGTTTGTGTCGATCAACACAACACCGGATGTGTATCTGCATCGGGACTGCCCGCAAGCGGGCGAGTCCTTTACCATTTTTCCCCCGATTGCGTCCGAGCTGTCCTGGTCCGTCGGAGAGTTCCAGTCCCTGATCCACCCCAAAGAAATCCGTGCGCGCTATCTGGAGCAGCAGGGCAATGGGGAGGAAGCCGAGGCGCAGCGCAAGCTGGTCGAGATACATAGTAAAGAAGTGGCCCACCGATGAAGACTCTGTACCTGAAATATTTTGCCGCCGATAAGAATGCGGGCGATCTGGCGAGCCCTTATTTGTTTTCCAAAATCAGCGGGCAGGCCGTGACCCCGATCCCGTTGCGAGACCTGTCCGAGGTGGAGCACTATATGGGGGTCGGGTCTACGCTGGCCCATTCCGAGGGCAATACAATTGTCTGGGGGACCGGCATCATGAAACCGACGCTTGCGCCCCGCGCCACGCCCAAACACATCATCGGGGTGCGCGGTCATCTGACCCAAGCGCGGCTGCGCGAGGTTGGTCTGGGAGATGTGCCTGTGACGGGGGATGCGGGGCTGATCATGTCGGATTTTTTCCACCCTGATGTGGCGATGAAATACGATTTCGGATTGATCCCCCATTATGTGGACGAGCAAGAGCCGTTTTGTGATCTGGTGCGCGATAAGGGCGGGTTGGTGATTTCAGCGCAGCAGGATCTGGAACCCTATTTGCGCCAGCTTTTGCAGTGTCGGTTAATCATCTCCTCCTCGTTACACGGGCTTATCTTTGCCCACAGCTATGGGCTGCCCGCGATTTGGGTAACCCTTAGCGATAAGGTGGTGGGCGAGGGGCATAAGTTTCGGGATTACTATTCGTTTTTGAACAGAACCCCGGAACAAATCCCCCGCTGGTCAAGCGATACGGATTTCGCAGCGAACCTGTCTAAAGCGGATTGCCCGCCGCGCCCTGCGCAGGCTTTGCCTGCGGCAGAGCTGTTGTTTGAAGATTTGAAACGGCGCGGATATGCCTGAACAGGGGGGCGGGCAACAGGCCGGCGGGCGGCAAGCGACTTGGGATCAGTTCGGGCCAGAGTATGACTGGCCGCCTTATGTCGGGGCTCCGCGCAGCTATGTTATTGCGTCTTCTGGCCGCTCGGGGAGTCATTTTCTGGCGCATCTTTTGTTTCAGACGGGGCAACTGGGCAGCCCGTTGGAATATCTGCACCCGCGCCATTTTGCACGCTGGCAAAGCCTGACGGGGAAAACCGCGCGCGCAGATGTGTTGCAAGCGGTGCGGGCGCGGCGGACAGGCCCGACGGGGTGGTTCGGCATCAAGGCTCATTGGTCCCAGTTTGCCTCTGTCGCCCAAGAGCCTGATTTGGTTCGGGATTTGAACCTTTCACATTATATCCGCCTGACCCGCCAAGACACTGTGGCCCAAGCTGTATCCATGGTGATTGCAAAACAAAGCGGGGCGTGGATCAGCTATCATGATGCTGTGGCTGCACCGCGCTATGATTTTGCCGCGATCGAGCAGGATTACGGGGCGTTGCAAAAAGAGGATGCCGCTTGGGCGCAGTATTTCGCGCAGCATTCCATTCGCCCGTTCAACCTGACTTATGAACAGCTTAATCGTTCACCCGAAACCTGTCTGGCCGAGATCGGGGCGTTTCTGGGAATGGAGGCTTTGGTTGTGGGGGGCGCATTTGCACCATCTGCCCAGACCGGGCCTCAGCGACAGGCGACGGCGTTAAATGCGCAGTGGTGTGAACAGTTTCGCCAAGAGGCTGCACAGCGCGGGATTTTGTAAGAACAGCATCCGGCCCTAAGACCGGATGCTGCCAATCTGATTAGGAACAGCTGCCAGCGCCGCCGATGACGACCCAAGCATTGCTGATCCGCGCGCAAAGGGCGCCGGAGTCATCATAATACACCATGCCATCGCCCAAAGAGACGACAGGCGCGGTTGTTTGTGGCTGCAACACCAGACCGCCTTCGCGGGTGAAGCGGAATTGCACGCCCGTAGCCCCGACAGCACTGACTTTAAAGGTGTCGTTGGAAGCCAGACCTGCTTCCCATTCTACGTTGCTTGCAGTGTCTTCAAACCGGACCGCCGGAGTACCTGCCGAATCCGAGATATGCAGGTCCGCATCAGGGGTGGTGGTGCCCAGGCCGATGTTGCCGGTTGAAGCAATGTAGATGGCACTTGACGGTGCGCCCGGTTGAATGCGGAAGGGCAGGGTGCTGCCGTTGGTGGTGTCGCGGATGAAGAAGTTGGTTTCGTTGCCCGCCACATCCCATGTTTGTAGGCCAAAACCCGAAGAACCGTCCTGTTCCAGACGCAGGGTCGGGGTGTCACCGTCTTTGGTGTGGACTTCCACGACCGGTGTGGCTGTGCCCACACCGATGCGTCCGGCGTCATCGACGAACAGCGAATTGCTGGGGGCGCCGGCCTCGATGGTGAAGGGGGTTCTGCCGCCGGTGATGTCATCGATTGAAAACTTATTGGCGCCGCCGTTGCTGCTGTCATTGGCGGTCAACTGCCAGTCCCGATTGGGAAAGCTGGCCGAAGCAGAGGTGTCGTCGAATTTGATCCGGACGTTGTTTTCTTTCAGGCGGATGGTGTCAAAGCCGAAAGATTCACCGTTTACGCAGTCGATCCCAACGCAAAGGCTGCCGTCGATGATCACATCGTCCAGATGGACCACATCCGCAGAAGCGGCACCGCCAAATCCGGTTGCGCCCAAGGTAAAGGCAATTGCTGTGTTTTTAAGAAAAGTCATTGTTTAAAAAACTCCCATTTTTAGGGGCAGAGGCCCCGTTACTGTCCGTGTTATTCTTGTGGTATTCGTCTGGTCTTGTTGTGCTGTTGTCTTCTTGGTTTTGCGTTACTCTTCGACGATGTCTTCTTTTTTGGTGATGACACCGCGGGTCACAATAAAGAACCCGCCCATCTGGAAGGGTTTTGCGATTTCGTCTTTCTGCGCTTCGCCGCGTCCGTTGTCGATCTGGTTGCGCAGTTTGATTTTTTCAGTCGTCGCCGCGGTCAGTTCATAGCGGTAAACCCCGTCCACCACAGGGGCGGCGTCGCGCAGGTGAAAGGTCGGTGTGCCTTTGGTGGCGATAATATCGGTCATATAGCCGTCCGGACCCGAGACCACCAATGTTGCATTGCTCAGGCTGCCCCAGGATTCAAACCACAGGGTTGTGGTATTGGTGCGTTCTACCGGTTCATTGGCAAAAACAGCGGTGGCGCCAAGGGCGCAACAGGTAAAAGCAGCAGAGAGGATGCGAGTCATATAGAGCATTCTGGGGGTCTTATCCTAGGTCACGGGTTTTAAATATGTCATTTTAAATGTGGCAGAAAAACCTGCTGTTTAGTGTGATTTTCTGCACACAATTATAAGGGATTTCCGTGATATAGGCAAAACCTTTGTGGAATTATGGGCGGATACTCAATCTGCGCGGGGCCTATTTTTTGCGTGTTCAATCTATGGTGGCGGATTTTAGGGTATTCAGGGGGGCTAGGGTCTGCTGCTCCGATAGCTGCGGGCCAGATGTTGAGACTCGTTTATTTGGGCAGGGGTCATTTTGGCGGTGATCCGGTCGCGCAGGGCGCGGGTTTTTGGATCACCGCTGAGGGCCGCCAGCGTGGCCCAGGCCTGTGCGCTGACATAATCCTGGGGCAGGCCGATGCCGTTGAAATACATCACCGCCAGATTGGCCTGTGCGGTGTAAATCCCTGCCGCAGCAGCGCGCGACATCCAGGCGGCGGCGGCGGGCAGGTCCTGTGTGCCATTGGTGGCTTTCAACAGGGCCAGCGCCAGCAGATATTGGGACAGCGGATCGCCCGCTTGGGCGGAGGCCAGTATGATCTGGTGGTTTGCGGGCCGGTCTGAGGGGGGATCTGTTGGCAGATCGGCAAGGCGCGGATCGGATAGAAAGTCCACTGGCGCATCGGTTTTGGCGCGGCGCCGCCAGGCCACGGCCAGTTCATCGCTATGGGGCAGGCCAAAGCCGTTTTCATACATCACCGCAAGGTTGGTCATGGCGGTTTGCAGGCCTGCATTGGCGGCGGCCTGAAACAGGGCGGCGGCCTGTTCGTAATCCTGCGCCACCCCGTCACCGCGGGTGTACAGCAGCCCCAGATTGTTTTGCGCGCGGCTGTGTCCTGCAAGGGCGGCGGGTTCATAAAGTGCGCGGGCGCGGTTGAAATCCTGCGCCACCCCCGTGCCGTTTTGATAGAGCACCCCGAGGGAGACGGCGGCTTCGGCGTGGCCTGCATCCAGCGCCTGTTGATAGAGACTTGCGGCTTTGGCCATGTCTTGGGCTGTGCCTGCGCCGTTTTCATACATCTGGGCCAGATCATACAGGTGGGTTGGGGCGCCGTCACCGGCGGCCTGTTCGATCAGCGCAAAGGCGCGGGGCAGGTCCACAGGACCGCCGTAGCCCAAGCGCAGCAAGGCACCGAGTTTGTTCTGGGCCTCGGACAGGGATTGGGCGGCGGCCTGTTCGTACCACTGGCGGGCTTTGGCATAATCCTGCGGCAGTTGGGTGCCTGCATCATAGAGTTGCCCCAGTTGGAATTGCGCTGCGCTGTCGCCGTCTTGGGCGGCGGCTTGCAGGGATTGCAGGCTTTGGGCTGCAACAGGCAGGGCCGTGACAATCGGAGAGACCGCCAGCAGGGACAGGGTCAAAAGCAGCGCAGGCAGGCGCTTTGCGGGATTAATTTTCTGCCACATAGTTACGGGCCTGTGTTTGGGCTTGTGCGATTTGATCAGGGGTCATCAGTTTGGCAAACAGATCGCGGCTGCGCCCTGCATCAGCCAGACCACGGGCGGCGGCCAGATTGGCCCATGTATGGGCTGTAACATAGTCTTGCGGCACGCCGCTGCCCGCCCCGTAAAGCAGGGCCAGTTGGTATTGGCCAAAGGCATTGCCCCGTTTGGCGGCGGTGGTCAGCAGGGTGATCCCCTGACCCAGCAGCGCATTGTCCTGACCTGCACTGGCCTGTTGCACCCAGATCAGCCCCAGACGGGATTGGGCGGTGGCGTTGTTTTCATCCACACGGGCCTGCAGCCATGCCAGGGTTGCGGCGCGATCGGTGTCTGCTTCGGTGTCTTGATCTGCTGCGTCTTGACCAGTGTCTTGATCGGCGGCCAGCAGCGGTTCTGCGACCCAAGTGATGGTGCGGGACAGATCGGTGGGCGGCGTGGGGATCTGGCCTGTCACAATCAGATGGGCCAGTCGGGCGCGGGCGCGCGGTTCACCGCTTTGCGCCGCTTCAAGGTAGAGTTCCCCCGCTTGGGGCAGGTTCTGCGCCACCCCGCTGCCGGTTTCATACAGATTGGCCAGCGCGGTGGTGGCCCGCAGCAGACCCTGATCGGCGGCTTTTTCATACCAGTGAAACGCCTGTTCGAAATCCTGCGGGGTGCCGGTGCCTGTGGCATAGAAATAGCCCAGACTGGATTGGGCGCTGGCCTCGCCTGCTTGGGCGGCAGCGGTCATCCAGCGCAGGGCCTCGGGCAGGTTTTGCGCCACCCCGTCCCCTTGCAGATAGGATGTGGCCAACAGGCGCTGCGCCATCGGGTTGCCCCCGTTTGACGCGCGCAGCAGCCAGTCGATGCCAGCGGCTTTATCCAGCGGCACGCCCTGTCCCGTCATATAGCCCAGACCCAGAAACAGCTCTGCTTCGGGCAGGCCCGCAGTGGCGGCGGCGGTCAGATAGTCCAGTGCTTTGGCATTGTCCTGATCCACCCCCAGCCCGCGCGACAGGTGTTTGCTTAATTCAAATGCGGCGCTGGCATCCCCTGCGTCAGCGGCTTTCTGGAACAGGCGGGCGGCAGAGGCAGGGTCTTGGGGCACGCCCTGACCGGATTGATAGAGTTTGCCAAGCAACAGCATGGCCGGCACAGAATCGCCGCGCGCCGCACGGGTCAGCAGCGCAACCCCTTGGGCAGGATCAGCGGCCAGCCCCGCCGCGCCGTACAGGTATAACTGCCCCAGCAAAACCAGCGCCTGCCCGTTGTCTGTGGCGGCAGATTTTTGCAACCAGTCCACCGCGCCTGCAGGATCGGCAGGGCCGCCGCGCCCGTCCAGCAACAGGCGGGCCAGACGGGCCTGCGCCAGCGCATCCCCCGCTTGGGCCAGTTCCAGCAGCTCTGCGCGGGCGGTGGTGTAATCTTGGGCGGCAAAGGCCTGTTCGGCCTTTTGCATGGGGGTCAGGTCAGGGGTCTGGGCTGGGGTCAGCTCAGCGGTCTGGGCATAAGGGGCGCTGCCAAAGGCCAAAGCCGCTGCAAGGATCGGGCTAAACAGGGCGGATCGGCGGGCAGGGGTCATAAGACAGGCTTTCGGCTTAAAGGTCTGGTTACGTAATCTTTGCGCAGTTAGCCCGATGCGTGGGCTGGTTTCAACGGGTTTCTAAAGGCTTATGCCCCAGAGCAAATCAGACCAAACCCAGACCAGACCTGCCCCAAGGCATAAGAAACTGCCAAAGGGCAGGGCGGTGCTGGCGGATAAGGCGCGGTTGCGGATCAACCCGCCTGTGGCAGCAAAGATAAGGGCACAAAGGGCGGCAACCAGCACCGCCAGCGGTGTGGCCTGCGCCCCAAGAGCTGCGGCCAGCCCTGCGATCAGTTTGACATCCCCCAGCCCGAGACCTTCACGCCCGCGCAGGTGAAAATAGCTGATGCGGATGGCCCAGAACAGGGCGCTGGCCCCAAGGGCCGTCAGGATCGCGGCGGGCAGGCTGCGGTTCGGGTCTTCCCATGCGAGCGCAAGGCCGACCAACAACAGCGCGGCCGTCAGCGGATCGGGCAGGCGCATTTTTGTGGCATCCGTGGCGCCAAGGGCCAGCAACAGCCATAAAAACACCGCCCCCAGCAGCATTTGCAGATCGCTTTGGGCCAGCAGCACGGGGATCAGGGCCAACAGCAGCGCGCCCAGTTCAAGGGCAGGCCACAGGGGCGGGATTTTCGCCCCGCAACAGCGCGCCCGCCCCCGCAGCGCCAGATAAGACAGCACCGGCACCAGATCGCGCGGGCGCAGCGCCTGCCCGCAGCCGCGACAGGCCGAGGGGCGGGTGATCACGTCTTCGCCGCGGGGCAGGCGATCCACCAAAACCCCCAGAAAAGACCCCACCGCAGGGCTGATCCCCAGCAGCAGTATGCCCGTCAGCAGGATCATCGGGTGATCCTTGCGGCGGGGCGGGGGGCAGGGCTTGCGGCTGGGCGGGGGGCTGGGGGAGTGGTTTTGCGGCTATCCATCTGTTGCTGACCCATTATTTTGCGCTATTGTCCTGTTGATAGATCCCCGTCGGGGAGGTGATTTGGGAACCATGGTTTATTTATGCTGACTTCAAAGAGAAATGTAATGCCTTCAGGACACCAAACCGATGCGGGGTTCTCTTTACTGGAGCTGATGGTGGTTGTGGTGATCCTGTCTATTCTGGCGCTGGTGATTGCGCCACGGATTATCGACCGCCCCGATCAGGCCCGCGTGGCCCGTGTGCAATCCGATCTGTCGGTGATCCAAAGTGCGGTGAAACTGTATCGTTTGGACAATTACCGCTATCCCAGCACCGAACAGGGGTTGCGCGCGCTGGTCAACCGCCCGACCACCGAACCGGTGCCACAAAACTGGGCGGCAAACGGCTATATCGACCGTCTGCCTGTAGACCCTTGGGGCAATGAATATCAGTATCTGTTTCCGGGGGTTCACGGGGAATTCGACGTATTCACGCTGGGGTCCGACGGGGTGACGGGTGGCAGCGGAGTGGACGCTGATTTGGGCTCATGGACCCTGAAATAGACACGCAATCAAGTCGCATAGCGGGGTTTAGCCTGATTGAACTGGTGGTGGTGATGGCGGTGATCGCGATCCTGTCGCTGAGCGTCAGCCTGTCCCTGTCACGGGGAAAATCCGTGGGGGGGATGCCGCGGGATGCGGTGCGGATGCAGGGGCAGTTTGCCGCCCTGCGCGATAGTGCAATCCACGGACGGCGGCCTGCGGCTTTGTCTGTGATCCCAGCGGGTTGGCAGGTGATGCGGATGCAGGATGGTGTCTGGCAGGGGGCAGGCCCGCGGGTGCGCTGGTCTGGCGCGGCGGTGTTCCAGCGGGATCTGTCCGCGCCCCTGCCTGATGGATCTGTCCCCGAGGTGGTGTTTCTGCCCGACGGGCGCAGCACTGCCTTTTCGATCCGTTTTACCGATGGCGGTGTGGTGGCGGTCTGTGACAGTGACGGCTGGTCCCCGCTGGAATGTAATTTATGAAACAGGGGGCATCAGATCGGGGCATCACGCTGTTAGAGTTGATGATCGCCATTCTGGTGTTGTCCATCGGTACGCTGGCCTGTTTTCGTACGCTCGATCAGTCGCGCCGTGAAATCGGCGGGGAATTGCCCCGCCATCTGGCGCAGACGGTGGCGGCGAACCGCGCCGCTGAAATCCGCATCTATGGTCTGGCGCGTGGCGGCAGCCTGCCCAAATCGGTGCGCCAAGGCCCCTATGACTGGACGATTGAAACCAAACGCAAGGAAACCGAGGGTGGACTGTATGAAGTGCGCCTGATCGTGACCAGCGCGGACGGGCCGGGGGCGCAACTGGTGACTTATGCGCGGCTGGAGCCTGCACAATGAGCGCGGGGAAACCAGACACAGAAGCCGCAGAGCGCGGCTTTACCCTGCTGGAACTGATCGTGGTTCTGGCGGTGTTTGCGCTGGTGGCCACCATGAGCCTGCAAGCCATGACCGGCACGCTGCGCACCCGTGACCGTCTGGTCAAAGTCGAGTCCCAAACCGCCGAGATCACCCGTGTTCTGGCCCTGTTGCGCGCCGATCTACAGGCGGCGGTGCCGCTTGAATTTCACGATGTAAACGGGCAGATTCAATCGTCTTTTGAAATTGCCCAAGGGTCTGAACAACTGGCGTTTTCGGTTTCAGGGCGGTTTGCACTGCCTGGCGAGCAATCGGCCGGGTTGGGGCGGGTGATCTGGCGGTTTGATCGCAGCACGCAGCAGGTGTTGCGGCAAAGCTGGCCCACATTGATCCCCGCTGATCGCGCCAGCCTTAGCCCCGAGGTGGTTGTGGCCACAGGCATCAGCGGCTTTGATGTGCGCCGTCTGGACGGGGATGGCAATTGGGTGTCGGGGCCCGATGACAGTTTGGGGGCTGGCACGTCATCGGGTCTGCCCCGCGCTGTGGATGTGGTGATCGACACGGCGGCGTTCGGGCGGATCAGTACCTTGGTGGGGTTTAGATGAGCCGGATGCCGAAAACCCGCCGCGACAGGGGGCACGACACAGGTCTGGCGCTGGTCAATGCGCTGGTGCTGGTGGCGGCGCTGTCGGCGGTGGCGGTTTTATTGCTGCAACTGGCCCAGGGCGCGCGGCTGCGACAGGCCCAAACCCAAGAGATGGTGCAGGCCGAGGCCTATCTGGACGGGTTGGAACTGTTGGTGATCGGTATTCTGGACGCTGATCGTCAAAGCGGCGAGGCGGATCATCTGGGCGAGGCTTGGGCCAAGGCAGGTTCGGGCGCAGGAGGTAGCGTGCCGATAGATCGGGGCACGGGAACCTATGAGATTTCCGATCTTCAGGGCAAATACAGTCTGAACTGGCTGTCAGGGGGCGATGCGCTGTTTGGGGAAGACGCCTACGGCGATCTGCTGGCGGCGGCGGGGCTGTCGGATGAACTGGGCCAGTCGATCCGTGATTTTATCGGGCCGAACGGGCCGCGCAATCCGCAACCCTATCTGCAACAAACCCCGCCCGTGCTGCCCCGTGGCGGGCTGCAAATCCTGCCCCAGTTGCGTCAGGTGGCGGGCATGACGCCTGCGGCTTATGCGCGGCTGGATCAGATGTTCACCGCCGTGCAAACCGAAGGCGCGCTGAACGTCAACACCGCCCCTGCGGCGGTTCTGGCGGTGGCGCTGCCGGATCTGTCCCCGTCAGACATTGCGACCCTTGTGGAAAAACGCCGCCAGACCCCGTTCACCGAAGCCGAGGCTTTGCAACTGGAATTGACCCGCATGTTGGGGGCCGAAAAAGCCGAAGAGTTCGACTTTGGCCCCTATGGTATTTCAAGCCACTGGTTTGCCGCACAGATTTCTGTCACTTTGGGGCAAACCCGTCTGGCGCGGCGGGTGATACTGGAACGATCCGGGGAAACCGGCAAGACAAAGGCAAGCTTTCGCTTTGCAGATAATTAGGGCTGTTATTAGGGCAGATTAGGGCAGTTTTTTCATGGTGAAACGGGGCAAAGACAGCGGGCTGCCGGTTGTGCGCTTTTCAAATGGCGAGGGGATTCCCGCCACGGGGTCGTTTATCGCGCTGGTGGAGGGCCAGCTTGCGCCGCTGCTGCCGCTGGATCTGCCTGACGGATTAAAAGGGCAGGCCCGCGAGCGGGTGGCGCTGCGTCAGGTGTCTGATGCAATCGGGGTGGGGTTCGGGGCGACGGAACTGCGCCCCTTTGCGATCAAAGGCGGGCCGGCGGTCTGGCAACGGGCCATTGTCAGCGCGGCGGATCAGGTGCAGGACTGGCGGGATCTGGTCAAAGGGGCAGGCGCGCGCTGTGCGGCGATCCTGCCCGATTATCTGGCGCTGCCGGTCACAAAACAGGTCTGGACCCTGCATTTTGAAGACACTAAGACCACCGCGCGACTGGGGCTGCTGGACGGGTTCACCGCCGACCCAGTTCTGGCGCGGGTTTTGTTGGAAAAGGCGTTTGAAACCGATCCGCCACAGGCTGTTTTATGTCTGGGCACCGCGGATGATGCCCTGAACGACTGGCTGTTAAGCCTTGATCTGCCTGTATTTTCCGAAATCGACGCGCTGGTGGCCAAAGGCTTTGCGCCGCCGCAGGTCTTTGGCAATGGAGAGTTGGGCTTTGATCTGGCCCGCGACCCCCGCGCGGCGTTTGAAACCCTGTCACAAACCCTGAAAGCCTGGCGTCTGCCGCTGGTTCTGGCAGCCTTGGGGCTGGGGCTTTGGTCCGCCAGTATGATGTTGCAAACCGCCGCCCTAGAGTCAGAGGCCCGCGCCATTCGCACCCGCACCGTGGCCGATGTGCGCAGCCATTTTGTGCCCACGGGGCCGGTGCTGGATATTCGCGCACAAGTGACCCAAGTGCTGACCGCACGACAGGCGCAAAACGTGCAGGTCGGGGCGGAACTGGCGCCGCTTGATTTGTTGAAATCCGCAAGTGCGGTGATTGTGGAACAGCCCGGCCGTCTGGTCAGTTCCAGTTTCCAGCCCCAAGGCGGGGTGACGGTGGATGTGCAGATGCCCGATTTTGCCACGCTTGATCAATTGGTCGCCGCCTTGGAACAGGCGGGGCTGGCGGTGACGACCCTGAACGCGGGCACCGCCGAGGATGGCGGCGTTGCGGCGGCTTTGGCTTTGGCGTCAAAAGCGGCCCAGAACGGCGGGGGGAATTGATGGAAGTTTTGGTGACATTCTTGCTGGGGCGCGCGCCGCGGGAACGCTGGTTGATGGCGGGGCTGGTCGGGCTGGCGCTGCCGCTGGCGGTGGTGATGCTGTGGGTCTTGCCCCTGCTTGAAACCCGCGCCGCCGCCCAGGCCGAGGTCATCGCCGCGCGGGATTTACGCCAGTGGGTGGGCCAGCGGGTGGCACAAAAAGCCGCCCTTGATGCGGTGCTGCCTGCTGCGGGTGCAAAGGCCCCTGCGGCGCTGGGGATCAGCGGCATTGAACAAAGCCTGATTGCGGCGGGGCTGCGGGATCAAGTGACCCGTCTGGCCAACCGCGAGGGCGGCGGCATCGAGCTGGGCTTTGACGCGGTGGAATTTCGCCCGCTTGGGGACTGGCTGGACCAGACCACGGGCACATGGGGGTATGATATAGACTCTTTCCGCTTTGATGCGACGGACCGCGCAGGCACCATTGCCGCCAGTTTTCTGTTGCAGGTGGCCAGATGATCCGCGTTGCAGCGCGCGGGCTGCTGATCCTGTCGGGTCTGCTGATCGGTCTGGCTTTGGCCGCAGTCTTTGAGGGGCGCGTCAGCCATTTGCGCCAGATCGCGGGGGATCACCTGCCCGCGTGGAGCGCAAATCTGTCGCCCGATGCGGGGCTGGGGCAGGGCAGCCTGCGCGGGGTTCGTTTGCAAGGGGGGATGGGGCTGCTGCCAGACGGCCCGCCGTTGGATCTTCACTGGGATTTCATCGGCTTGGGTCTGTCAGGGGCTGATTATAACGTCGAGATCCGTGATCCTGCGGGGCAGGTTGATCTGCGCGCGCGGGTGCATCTGGGGTTTGGGGCCGGTGGTTTTTTGGGCGGTTTACAGGCGTTGGAATTTTCAGGCGGTGAGGGCGAGATTGATCTGGGCGCGATCTATGCCGCGCCCCGCGGGCTGGCTTTGACGGGGCGGCTGTTGCTGGTGGATGCTGCGGGCGTGTTTGACGGAACCGCGCGCCGATTGGTGCGGCTTAACGGTTTGGGCAGTCTGGCCGAGGGGCGGTTTGACGGCTTTGATCTGGGCCGCGTGCGGCTTGTGTTGAAAGACGGGGATAGTGCTGGGGATGGTAGTGGGAATAGTGGCAACCAGAGCGACGGGGGCGCGTGGTTGGCGGATATTTCGGTCAGCGGCGCGGCTTTAATCCTGCAAGCCGAGGCGCGGGGGCGGTTTGACGACAGTGTCTTGGCCTTAACCGGACGGATCGCTGAAAATCCGGACATGCCAGAGGGATGGCAGCGGGTTTTGAACCAGAGCCTGTCAAAAGACGGGGCGGCTTGGGTCTTGCCCGAGGGGATGGATTTGCAGGCCCCCGGATTTTGAGTATTTTTGGAACATTGAAGCGGTCGTTTCGGGGTATTCGGCAGGTCTGTTTCAGGCGGGGATCGGGGTTTTGATCTGTTGTGCCACAGCGGATTTTATCAGGGCTTGGGTCTGGGCGAGTTGTTCGCGAGGGGTGGCCCAGGCCTCAAAAAAGCCGAACCATGTGTCGCGGGTCAGCGGTTCGCCGAGGAAATCCAGTGGCACATAATCCAGCGCGCTGAGGTAGGACATGACGGTTTCAAGGGAAAACCCGTGGACTTTGGGGGCGTGGATGGCGTTTTCAAAGGCGATCAGCGGACGTTTGCTCTGCAGGGTGCGTTCGGCGCCGAACAGGGCCAGAAGATCTGCGCCTTCGAGGTCGAGTTTGATAAAAGGCACGGGGCGGAGCACGCCTGCAAGGGTCTTGTCGATGGTGGTGGCGCGCACCGTCAGGTCAGGGCGATAGGCGATGCCTGCATCGGTTGGCCAGATGGTTTTTTGCTGCGCATTTGCCCCGCTGATTGAAGAGCGCCCCATATGACTGGTGGAGGATTTCCACGTCAGCGCATAGACGCGGGGGTTGTTTTGCAACGCGCTTTCAACCAGTTCCACGCGGTTCAGAATGTCATCGCCCGCATCTTCGAGAGTTTTGAGCAGCACATCGGCCATGAAAGGATCGGCTTCGACGGCGATGACCTTTTTGCAGCCTTTCAGCGCCAGCATGCGCAGGGTGTGATAGCCCCGATGGGCCCCCCCGTCGAACAGGACGAAACTGTTCAACGGGGCGCAGCGGGCGGTGTAAACATCTGCGACGACGGCTTCCAGCGCCATCATCTGTGTGCTGGTAAAGGCGCGAAATTCTTGCAGGGTGATCATGGGGATGGCTCCGGTTTTGGTCAGGTTTTGCGCAGCTGGATGCCTTCGGTTTCCAGCGCGCGCAGGGTCTTGCGCACATAGGCGCGGTATTCGGGGGCCTGTTGTTCCCACAGCATTTTTTCCTGTTCGGGGTTGGCGGGAAATTCGGCCCGCCGGTCGGTCAGCCAGAACATCCAGGCGATGCGCGCGCTTAAGATGCGCCACTCTTCGGTTTCAGTGCCAACAGGGACGCCGGAGGCTTGGTTTTGCAAAACGAGGTTCATGGGGATTCCTTTGATGCTAAGGGTTTGATTTATAATGAAAGAACTGGCGGATGCGGCGCAGGGGCGCTGTGATCCGCCATGAAGTGGAGTGATGCAGCGCGGTGATGTCCTGTTGGAGCGCGTGAATCTGGTCTGTGGCTCTGCGGGTGATTTGGGCCAGTGCCCTGTCTTGGGTTTTGATTTTTTCGCGCAGGTCGTGGTTGATGCTGCGCTGAAGTTTGCGTTCCTGGGCAAGGGCTTGAAGGCTGGCTTGCAAGCGCAGCACCTGCTGTTCGCGCAGTTGGATGTAGTCTTGTAATTCGGGGATCGGGTTCGGGTCTGTGGCAGGGGCAAGAGGTGCAGGTGTAAGAGAGAGCGGGGCAGGATCTGTCTGGAGGGACGGGAAAACAGGTGTCGGCGGGGGCAACGTCGGGGTTGCGGGCGGCGGGTTCAGGGCGGTGATCTGATCGGCAAAACGGCGGGCGATTTGGGTCAGATCATAGTGTTTCAGGGCGAATTTGCGGGCCTTATCCGCCTGTTTCTGCCGCAGTTTCGGGTCGCACAGCCGTTTCAGCGCGGTTTTCAGGCCGGATTTACGATTGCTGCTGATGACGCTGCCAAGACGCTTGTTTGCGACCTGTTTCACCGTGGCGATGTCTTTGGGACCATAGACCAGAACCGCCGCCCCCGAGGCCAGGCATTCAGGCAGTTTGTTGCCCATGCTGTAGCGGGTGTAAGCGATTGATTTCGGGTCGAAATTATAGGCGATCAGGGTCACGTCAGCCCCCTGTAGCCAGTCTATATACGCCGCGAAGGGCAGATCATGGCTGGTCAGCGCTGTGGCGCGCAGACCGTCAAACCGCGCACCGCTTTGGGTGATCCAATAGGGACGGGAATTGATTTCAAGGCGGATGTCCTGTCCGTCACTGGCCAGCTCTTCGACGGCTTGTGCCACCGAGAGCAGGCTGTTCAGGCCCATATCAGGGGCGAGATTGCCCGAATAGCGGATCAGTAGCGGCCCGTCGGTATGGGGTTTGCGGGGTTTGAACAGCGCTGGGTCGATGCCATTGGCATAGGCGTGAAACGGGGTTTTATAGCGGGCTTCAAAGGCGCGGCTCATATCATCGCAGATTGACAGGTTGAGGGCAGCGCGGGAAAACAGGGTTTTCAGATCGCGGGTGAACCGTTTATGGGCCTTTGGGTCTGTGGTTTTCAGCCGTTCGGGCCAGTCATCCATCATCCAGGTGACCAGCGGCGTGTTGCAGGATTTGATCACCGAAAGCGCGAAATCATGCAGGCAGGGGCGATCGGGCAGCGGGCGGTATAAGATCACATCAGGGGCGAATTCGGCGATGGCTTGGCGGGCGGCGGCGCTGGTGCAGGGGGTTTGCGCAAAGCCATCCGCCCCGTTGCGCCGCACCAAAGACAGGGCACCCGTTTGGGGAGAGGCGATCTGCAACAGTTTGGCATCGGGCCAGTCGCGCAGCAGGTTTTGTTTGATCTGCCCTGTGGCCGAGGTTCCGCCAGCGGGGATGTAATCAATCACCAGCAGTTTTGACAGTTTTTCTTGGCGTTTTTGCTGTGCCAATCGGGTTTTAGTGTCTTGTTCCACGGTTTTTGGCGCACGGGCCTGCGGGAACAGGCTGTGAAAGTCGCGCCGTTCAAACAGCTCCAGCTTGCCGCCTATGGTGGCGTTATAGATGGTCTGGCCGCTGCCCTGCAGGGTCTTTTTCGCCTCGGCGTAGGCTTCTACCATTTTATCCACTTGCGGGTCGTGCCAGCGGAATCCCTTGCCGAAATAATCAGGATCAAAGTGGTTGGGATCGTCCGATTGCATATCGAGCACGCCGACCCCGTACCCTGTACCGGTGTTCACATCCTTGGGGATGTCATAGCTGGCATCCACGCCGATCAGGTAGATTTCTTCAAACCCCAGATAGGCGGCCAGTTGCATCAGGGAAAAGGTGACCGTGCAGCCTGTGTAGGTGATTTTATCCGCCTCCCGTGAAAAATCAAACCCGTGGGGATAGCTGATGCGGGGGCGGTGGTTGTAAAAGATCGTGTCGGGCGCGGGGGGGAATTGATAACCCAGATAGGCGGGGAACAGTTTGATCGGGCCGTTTAGCTGGTTGATCCAGGGGGCGCGATCTTCGGCGACCAGATGGTCTTCGACGCAGTAAAATGTGGGGGACCAGTCCAAGTGTTCCATCTTAAGGAAGAACCCGTTGACCGCAAAGGTGACTTCATCCTTTAGCACGCTCAGGTCGGTCTGGTTCAGGCTGGGGCCGTTGCCGATCAGAAAGCAGCGTTTGCTGCCTTTGTATTGGTCGCGCAATTTGCGCAGGGCGGGGCGATAGATCGCATCCAGATCCTGACTGTAAATCTGCGCCACATGGCGCAGGCCTTTGATCTGTTCCACCAGCGGGATTTTATCCGTGGGCAGATAGATCGGCGCTTTGGAGGGCAGCAGGTTCAGCGTGTCTTGATAGATCCGGTGCAGCGTGCTGTCTGTGCAGCCCGTCAGAGTATCTTCGCAAGGAGGGGTGTGTCTTAAGGATACGTTCATAAACAGACACTGAATAACTAAAGTCTTAGCAATTTATTAACGGGGGTTAAAATTCTGGAGCGGGCTGCGCGGGGGGAGCCTGTTGCAGTCATTGCCCAATTTCCAGTCAACGCCCTGAAATTATGCACATAATCCCGTCAGATGGATTTTCTTGCGTTTTTGGTGCGTTAACTTCCTTGCACCCATGCTGCGCTGCGGCAATGTGGGGCTACAAAAAGTGACTGCGCAGAATACCTCCTCCCATTCTGTTCGGATCGCACAAAAAAGAGCCGCGCGTGATACCTCCTCCCATTGCGTTCGGGTCGTATAAAAGTCCAACAGGGCGTAGCCGGGTCAGTGATGATCCGGCTACTTCCGTTTGAGGGGGCGTTTTTTGGGGGGGTTGGCGGCTTAAAGCCCTGCCAATGTGGTTTTGATCGCGGCGCGGCGTTGGGCCAATGTGCCAAGGGGATCAAAGATTTTGCGTTCTTCAAGCACCGCATCCAGTGCCGATCCTGCGGCGGCGAGGCGGGCTTTGGTGGCGGCGTCATTCTGCCCTGCGGCCAATGCGGCCAAAGCGGCTTCGTGATCGGCGGTGCCTTGTACGGCCAGCGCGGCAAGCCGGTCATTGCCCTGTTGATTGGCGGCTACAAGGCGGGCTTCGCGGCCCGCTTCGATGAATTTATCAGATCGCAGCAGGGAATGGGCGTATTCCAGACGCAGGCGGGCCTCTAGCGGGCCGGCTTGGGGCATCATGGCTTTGTAGCTGCTGATTGCCTTTTTATAAGAGCCTTCTTCCAGTGCGTCGCGGGCCACCAGATAGCGGCCTTTGAAATTATTGCCCTTGGAGGAGGGTTCCACCGCACAGGCCGCCGAAAACAGGACGGCGGCGCCAAGGCCACAGGCCAGCAGGCGTTTGGAAGCGGTTTTGATCTGCGCCACGGGAACAAGCGGCGTGTTCGGGGAATGCTGCATCTTTACCTCGTCTGCCCTTTTCGGGCTTAATTATTGTCAAAAGCCTAGCAGGGGACAGATTGTGCTGTCTATAAGAGGGGTTGAACACCCCGAGATAAGTCTTTGATTGTCTTAAAGGAGACACACCATCCTACGTCTTGCTGCCCTGACCGGTTTTCTTCTGGCGATAGCTGCGGGCTATGGGGTCGGGCATTTCGGCTTGACGCTGTTTGCGAGCCCTGCGCCTTTGGCGGCGGATCTGGCCCCGCTGGACCAGCAGCAGGTGGCTGTGGTGGACACGGATACGATAGAAACCCCGCCCTGGCCCGATGCCTTTGGGGTCTATGTGCCGGATGTTGTGGTGGTTGAAACGGCCCCTGTGGAACAAGAGGTTGTGGTGAATGTGAATTACACCCTGACGGGGTTGTTTGCCAGCGCCACGGCGGCTTGGGCGATTGTGGCAGATGGGGGCGGGGAATATCTGGTGCGCGAGGGCGACGAGCTGCCGGGGGGCGGGCTGGTCACCAGGATCACCAAACAGGGGGTGGAACTGGAAACCCCCCAAGGCCCGCAACGGATTGCCTTTGAGGAAAACTAGGCGAAGGCACGCCCAAAACTGCAACAGATCGCGGCCAAACCCCTGTGCGGGCGGGGAATTTCATTGCTTTTTCGGGCGTCCCTGCGAATAGTGTCTGGAAACCTCGGGGCGGGGGGTGTTTTCGGGCATCCCAGACAGACCACCGGGGAACAGGCAGCGAACCGAGTGGTACAGATACGATGATAAAATCCCGTTTGATGACGGTCTTTATGGCCGCTTGGATGTGTGCGGTTATGATCGCAGGGCAGGGGCGTGCGCAGGTGGCACTGGATTTGCGCGATGCGGATTTGCAGCGGTTTGTGGAAATCGTGTCCCAAACCACGGGGCGCAACTTTATTCTGGACCCTGAAATCAACGGCACCGTCACCGTTCTGGCCCCCAATGAAGTACCCCCCGAAGCGATTTATGAAATCTTTCTGAACGTGCTGGAACTGAACCGCCTGACCATTGTGCAGGGGGTCAGCTCGGACCGGATTGTGCCCATCGGCATCGCCCGCGAACTGGCGCCCGGGCAATCGGCGGGTCTGACGGGGGGCGGCTATGAAACCCGCGTGATCCCCGTGCAAAACGTTCCCTTGGAAGAGGTCACCGAAGTGATCCGTCCGCTGTTGCCCCAAGAGGCGGTTTTATCCACCGTGCCGGGCGCGGGTCTGTTGATCCTGTCGGACCGGCGCGAAAACCAGCAGCGCATTGCCGCTTTGGTGAAACGGCTGGACCAGCCGCGCAGTCAGCCGATTGAAACCATCCGTATGCGCAATGCCAATGCGGCCGAGTTGTTACAGGTGATCCAGTCGTTAGAGGTCACCCCCGTGGGCGCATCCCTGTCAGCGGATCGCCGCGTGAATGCGCTGGTGGTGGCCGGACCCCAGCAGTTTCGCGACCGTATCCGCGATATTGTGGTGGAACTGGACCAGCCGCAGCGGTCTATGGCGACCCGTGTGGTGGAATTGAACTATGCCAATGCCGCGTCTCTGGCCGAGGTGGTACGCGCGTCTTTTGTGGCGCAAAACGGCGATGAAGCCGCCACGGGCAGTGTCAGTATTGTGGCCGAGCCCAGATCAAACACCCTGTTGATCACCGCCCCCCAAGACCAGATCCATTCGATTGTTCTGTCGGTGCGCGCGTTGGATCGCCGCCCCAAACAGGTGCTGATCGAAGCGGTGATCTTTGAAATGTCGGTGGAGAATTTTTCCGATCTGTCGGTGCAATTCGGCGTGTTGCTGGATGATGCCATTGCGGGGGGGGTGCAATTCACCCTGCAAGGCCGCCCGACCCTGACCGCAGCGGTCAGCGGTGCGCTGTCGGGCAGCACGGTGGACCCCGGCAATGGCGGCACCATTGGCGGCATCACCCGCAATGGCGACAACGGGATTGGCGGGTTTTTATCGGCGGTGGCGTCGAAAAATTCGACCAAGCTGCTGTCGACCCCGTCCATCATGACCCTGAACAATCAGGAAGCTGAAATCGTTGTGGCGCAGAATGTGCCCTTTGTGACCGGCAGTTTTGCCACTGTCGGGGATTCTGCGGTGCCCACCACCCCGTTCCAGACCATTGAACGTCAGGACGTGGGGCTGACCTTGCAGGTCACACCACAGATTACCGCAGAAAACACTGTCTTGATGGCGGTGAAACAGGAAGTGTCTAATCTGACCAATTCCTCGTCCCAAGCGGGGGGGGAAATTACCGCCAAACGCACCCTGTCCACCAATGTTCTGGTGCGCGATGGCAATGTGATTATGCTGGGTGGTCTGCTGGAAGACGGGTCCGGTTCGGTCAGCCAGAAAGTGCCCGGCCTTGGGGATATGCCAGTGATTGGCGGCTTGTTTCGCGGCAAGAACGCATCGAAAAACCAGCGTGTGTTGCTGGTGTTGCTGCGCCCCCGTGTGATCGGCTCGGATGATGAGGCCCGCCGCATCACCCGCGAGGTCACCCGCGAGGCGAAAAAGGCCAGCAAAGTGATCCAGCCACCGGATGACGGGCGCTATCCCCGCACCCCGCAGGCGAATTTCCCCTTTGACGGGGCGGATTTGAACCAGCCTTTTGATGCGGGTTTTGTGGATAGTATCGCCCAGACCCGCGCCTTTCCCCCGTTGCCATCCCGACTGGAATTCAAATAGGGTCAGCCCATGTCTGCTGACCCGCCCCGCCTGCCGTTTTCCTTTGCCCGCGACCATCAGGTGGCGCTGGACGGGGTGCGGCTGATCTATGGGCCCAAAGCATCGGTCTTTGGTCTGCGCGAGGCGGGACGGCGGGCGGCAAACGGTGTTGCCCCTGTTTCGCTAAGCCAAGAAGATTTTGATCGCACAGTGGCAAGTCTGTATCAAAGCAACCCGTCGGATGACGGGGGCGATGATCTGTTGTTCGATCTGGAAGAGGGCAGCACGGCGGGCGGCCCGCGTGATCTGTTAGAAGACAGCACCGAGGCCCCAGTGATCCAGTTGGTCAACCAGTTGTTGCGCCGCGCGGTCACCACGGGGGCGTCTGATTTGCATGTGGAACCCCATGAAGGCGGCCTGCGCGCGCGGCTGCGCATCGACGGTTTTTTGCAAACTGTGCTCGATCGCAATGATGTGCCGGTGCGCCGCGTGATTTCCCGCCTCAAGGTCATGGCCAATCTGGATATTGCCGAAACCCGCCTGCCCCAAGACGGGCGCATTGCCTTGCGTCTGGGGGGCCGTGCCATTGACACACGGGTGTCTACATTGCCCGGCAATTACGGTGAACGGGTGGTGCTGCGGGTGTTGGATCGCTCTGCCGGATTGATGCCGCTGGATGGTTTGGGGCTGAAGCCCCATCACATTGATATTCTGGAACGGCTGTCTGCCCTGCCCAACGGGATTATTCTGGCCACGGGGCCAACCGGATCGGGCAAGACCACGACGCTTTATTCCTTGTTGCAACTGGCCAATCGGGATGAACGCAATATCGTCACCGTGGAAGACCCGATTGAATATGACCTGCCGGGGGTCAGCCAGAGCCAGATCAATTCGGATATCGGCATGACCTTTGCCGCAGGGCTGCGCGCCACGCTGCGCCAAGACCCTGATGTGATCCTTGTGGGGGAAATCCGCGATACGGAAACCGCCAGTATTGCCGCACAGGCCGCGCTGACGGGGCATCTGGTGTTTTCATCCCTACACGCTAACGGGTCGATTGGCGCGGTGGTGCGGCTGCGGGATCTGGGGCTGGATGATTTTCTGATCGCGTCCACTTTGCGCGGGGTGATTGCCCAGCGTTTGTTGCGCCGTCTGTGTGAAAGCTGCAAAACGCCCCGCGCCCCGAACCCCACGGAAACCGCACAATTTGCCGCCTTTGATATTCCCGCCCCCGATCAGGTCTGGGATGCGGTGGGCTGTGAGGCTTGTAACAACAGCGGCTATTCGGGCCGTGTGGGGGTCTTTGAAATTGTCCCCGTTGGCGAAGCCCTGCGCAGTGCCATCGACAAAGGTGCATCCGAACAACAGCTTGTGGGCCTGTCGCTGGAGCCGAAATTCACCCTGCTGGGCCAAGGCCTAGAGGCGGTGACTGTGGGCCGCACCACCGTGGCTGAAACCCTGCGGGTGGTGGGCGATACGGTATGAACACCTATCAATACACCGCCTATTCCGCCGCTGGAAAGCGCAAGGACGGGGTGATTATTGCCGAAAGCGAGACCCATGCCTCGACCCTGTTAAAAGGTCAGGGGTTGTTTGCCAGCCAGATCACGGCCCGTCGTTCCAAACGGGCCAAAGGGGCCAAAGGGTCTTATAAAGGCTCTGGTGCAAAGGGAGCGGCGGGTCTGTTCGGGGCCAAACGCACCCGTTTAAGCGCGGATTTACGGGCGGTTTTCACCCGCCAGATGGCGGTGTTGTTAACCGCCGATCTGCCCAGTGATGCGGCCCTTGATGCGGTGCGGGCATCCGGTGTGGCAGGGCCGATCAATACCGTTGCAACGGAATTAAAAGCCTCGGTGCTTGAAGGCCTGCCCCTGTCGGATGCGCTGGAGCGGGCCGAAATGGGATTGCCGCCCTATTATATTGCCGCGGTGCGGGCGGGGGAAACATCCGGCGATCTGGCGGCGGTGTTCGAAGAACTGGCCACCTATCTGGAAAACGCAGGGTCTGATCGCGCCCAGATTGCCACCGCGCTGATCTATCCTGCCTTTGTGGCGGCGGTGTCTATTGTGGTTTGCGCCATCCTGATGATCAACGTGGCGCCTGAAATCGTGTCCATGTTCGAAGTTTCAGGGCGCGAGTTGCCGCAACTGACACGGGTGATGCTGGGGATCAGCGACTGGATACAGGCCTGGTGGCTGGCGTTGGTGCTGGGGGCGATTGGCGGTTTCATCGGCTTTCGTCTGGCCCTGCGCCGCCCCCGCTTTCGCGATGGCTGGCACGGGGTTTTGCTGCGGGTTCCGGTGTTCGGGCGCTTGATGCGGCTGTCGGCAGCGGCGCAATATCTGCGCACGCTGGCGCTGATCATTGCCAGCAAACAGACCATTCTGGATGCCACCACCCATGCCGCCGAGGTGATGACCATCACCCGTTTCCGCGCCCAGGCCGACCGTGTCAGCGAAGCGGTGCGATCAGGGGAAACCCTATCGAGCGCCATGCGCCATCTGACCCTGATCCCCCCCGTGGCCAGCCAGTTGGTGAACGCAGGCGAGGCATCATCGCGGTTGGCCCGCATGTCCGAGCGGGCCGCCCATCTGGTGGAAACATGGGCGGGAAACGAGCGCAAACGCTTTACCGCGCTATTGGATCCGATGTTGATGATGCTGGTGGGCACTATGGTTCTGGTGATTGTGCTGTCGGTCCTGCTGCCGATCTTTGATTTGCAATCGGTTGTTGCAGGCTAGACAGAGCCTGCCCGTATGGCGGGCATTTTGTTAAATTTTAGGACTGAAATCGGGCAACAGGGATGGATTCGGCAGAAAACCTCCTGTAATGTGTGCAAGATCACAGAGTTTGTTGAAACAATACATTTAGACGATAAGGTGACTGTGCTAAAACGGCACAATCAGGAATAATAAGACATTGAGATTGGAGCGGGGTTTAAGTGTAAAAGAGTACCGACTAAAAGGTGCCACGATACATTTGACCAGTGAAAAGAATATCGAATGCACAACCGCGAGGGTGCTTGTTGACTATTGAGAAATTTAGCACGGATTTTCTGGACGCCAGTCCGGTCGTTGAAAAAATCCCGTCTTCCGCCACATTGCGCTTTAAAGTTGCCAAACGCTTGGTTGATCTGGGATTTGCCCTGATGTTGCTGCCCGTGTTTGTGTTAATCGCCTGTATCCTGATCCTGCTGAACCCGCGGTTTAACCGTGGCAGTTTGATGTATTCCCAAGAACGGGTCGGACGGGATGCCGAGCGGTTCCAGATCTATAAATTCCGCACCATGGAAGGCGAAAACGAGGAATGTCGATTCGCCACCCAAGAAAAAGAGCGTATCCGCCGTCTGGGCCGCTTTATGCGGGCCACGCGGATTGATGAATTGCCCCAAATTCTGAACGTGTTGCTGGGCCAGATGTCTATGGTCGGCCCGCGCCCCGAACAGGTGAAATTCTACAAACAATACACAGCCGCGATTCCCGGCTATGCCGCCCGCCAACAGGTGCGTCCGGGCATCACCGGACTGGCCCAGTTGAAATACGGCTATACCAGTGACACGGTTGGCACCGCACGCAAGTTGAAATGGGATCTGGAATATATCCGCCGCTCGGGGTTTCGCCTTGAGGCCTATATCATCCTGCGCACCATTGTTTTTGTGTTCCAGCGGTTGATCAACGTAAACACCAAAACCAAACTCTGATCTTTTGACGGGCGATGGTTCGGGCGACCCTTTGGTCGGGCTGCGCGGCACCGGTCTTTCTTTCCAGCGGGTTACAGGCCATATCCTCCCAATCCCCCCGAATTCACAGCACGGCAGGCAGCAATGACACAGAAAATCCTTTTGACCGGCGGCGCAGGCTATATTGGCGCCCATACCTTTGTGGCCCTGCATGAAGCGGGCTATCATCCTGTGATCCTTGATAATTTTTCAAATGCCGATCAGGATACCCCTGCGCGTCTGGCGCAATTAACGGGGCGCAAGGTGGATTGCCATGACTGCGATCTGATGGACCGCGCCGCGCTGGATTCGGTGTTTGCCGCCCATGAATTTGAAGCCATCATCCATTTCGCTGCCAAAAAGGCGGTCGGGGAATCTGTGGCCAAGCCGCAGATGTATTTTGACAATAACACCGGCGGGTTGATCAACCTGTTGGGGGCGATGGAAACCCACGGGGTGCGGCGGATTGTGTTTTCGTCATCCGCCACGGTCTACGGGGATGCAGAGCAACAGCCGATCCCTGAAACCTCGACCCTTGGGGCGACCAACCCTTATGGGCTGACCAAGCTGATGGGGGAATTGATGTTGAACCAGATGCAGGTGGCCCATCCCGACTGGACCATCGGCATCCTGCGCTATTTCAACCCTGCGGGGGTGCATCCCTCGGGGCTGTTGTATCAAAGCCCGAAAACAGGGGTGAACCCGCCGGAAAACCTGATGCCGCGCCTGCTGGAAGTGGCCGTTGGCACGCGGCCCCATCTGATGGTCTTCGGCACGGATTACGACACGCCCGACGGCACAGGGGTGCGCGATTACATCCACATCACCGATCTGTGCCGCGGCCATGTGCAATCCCTTGATGCGCTGATCCGCACCAATGAAAGCCACACAGTGAACCTTGGCACGGGGACGGGCTATTCGGTGCTGGATATGATCCGCGAATTCGCCGCCGCCTGCGGGCGCGATGTGCCCTATGAACTGGCCGATCGCCGCCCCGGTGATGTGGGCACCTGTTATGCGGATGTGACCCTTGCGCGGGATATTCTGGGGTTTGAGGCCGAACTGGATCTGGCTGATATGTGTCGTGACAGTTGGCGCGAAAGCGGGCAGGCTGATCCCACAACCTAACCCCGCCAGCCCCCTTGTCCTGACCCGCTGGCATCCCTAAAACGATCCCATCACGCATTCGGCTGGAGCACGACCGGTGGCACGTAATATTCTCTGGCTTGGGGCCCATAAAACCGGCACCACCTTTTTGCAAAAGAGCCTTGATCTGTCCCAAGATGCTTTGGCGGCAGGGCAGGTGCATTATGTGGAACTGGACGCGTTTCGCCAGATGTACACCCGCCCGCTGGTGAACGGGCGCACCGATATGGAGGTGGGCGAGAGTGTCTACCGCCAGGACTGGGCGGGCACCAATCTGGTGTTTGACGAAAACCTGCCCGCTTTGGTGCAACATGTCTGCCGCCCCGAGGGGCTTTATACCAGCGGCCCTGCGCGCAGCCGTTTGCTGGCGGATCATCTGGGGTTTGAACGCCCGTTGATCGTCTTTGGCATCCGCGCTTTTGCCAGCTATTTGCCGTCGCTATACTGCGAGACCCTGAAATCCACCCCGTTCAAAGTGTTCCGCAAATTCCTGCGCACCCCGCTGGATCATCTGGCGTGGTATCCCGCGATCAAGGCCTTGCAGGGGGAATTTCAGGGATCAGACGTGCTGGTCTATCAATATGAGACCCTTAAAGGCAACGAGCGGGCTTTGCTGGCCCATGTTACGGGGCTGGCGCCTGCGGATTTTACCTTGCTGGGCAAAACCGAGCGGCTGGGCTTTTCCCATAGATCCATCCGCGCCCTGCGCGACATCAACCAAAGCCGCAAGGTAGAACGCAAAGATGTGCGCAACGCGGTAAAACGCTTTCCCAAAAGCGCCGAGCATCCCGCCTATTGGCCGTGGAAACCCGAAGAAAAGCCCCAGTTGGCCGCACTTTACGCCGCCGATGTGGCGCGTATAAAAACAGATGACAGTCTGACCTTTCTGGACTGCAACACCCTTTAAAAGAACGAGACCCTTATGAAACTTGCTTTGCACATCGGCACCACAAAAACCGGAACCACCAGTTGCCAGCGCTGGTTTGCGGGCAACCGTGTGGCTTTGGCAGAGCAAGGGGTGATCTATCCGGAAACCTTGGGGGATGTGAACCACCGCAAGCTGATGGTTTACGGGCGCGACAGTGACAAACCCGACGAGGCTTTCGCGCGCAACGGCATCAAAACCAAAGAGGACCACGCGGCCTTTCGCAAGACCCTTGAAGCAGAGTTCGCCGCCGAAGTGGCCGCCCATCCCAATGCGCGCACTTGGGTGATTTCCAATGAACATCTGCATTCCAAAATCACCACCCTGCGGATGATCCGCCGTGTGTATGAATTTCTGACCCCCCATTTTGAGCAGATCACCGTCTATCTGCATCTGCGCCCGCAGGTGGATTTGCTGGTGTCCGGCGCCTCCCAGCGGGCGCGCCTTGGCAAACCCGTCACGCCCGAGGCTTTGACCCGCAAATCGGTCAGCGAAAACAGTGCCTATTTCAACTACGACCAGATCGTCACCCGCTGGGAAGAGGTGTTTGGCGCGGATAATCTGCGGGTGGTGCCTTTTATGCGCCACAGCAATATCGCGGCTTTTCTGGCGGATGAAATCGCCGTTGATCGCAGCGGGTTGAACGACATTCCTCATGATAACGAAGCACTGGACTGGCGCACCATGGGGCTGGTCAATGCACTGGGGGATCATAAGGCGGGGCTGGGCAATCTGACCTTTGCGCTGGATTTGCGCAATATCCCCGTGCACGAACGCCTGCAAATCGGGCGCAGCATGGCGCAAGAGGTTCAGGACCGTTTCGCCAAGACCAACGCCCAGCTGATCAAACGCCGCCCCGATCTGGAAGCGGGTGATCTGACGCCCGATTGGGCAAATTATGACGGGGTGCCAAATATCTACCGGCTGGAAGACACGGATCTGTTCGGCGCGCAACTGGCCCATGTGGTGCAGTCTTACCGTCAGGGCCTGCGGCTGGAACGGGCCCGCGCCCTGCTGGCCGAAGCCGCGCTGGATTTCGCACAAAAACGCAAAACCATCGCACGGGACAAACTGGCCCAAGCGGGTGCGGAACTGGCAATCAATGCGCCACAACCCAAATACGTTGACGATCTGGCAACCCTCCACACCCGCGCCGCAGACCTGTCAGCGCAGTTTGGCAAAGGACCGCAGGGATAGATGACGTCTTCTGCGGGCTATAGTGCCTTGATGGCCGCACGCCTGTTTCTTTGGTGTCGTCTAAAGATCTGTTTCACAAAGGCTTTTTGAAATAAGACAGCCCCAAAGCATCGAGGCTTTCTGCCCAGTGACGGCCCAGAATGGTTTCATACTCGGGGGTGAAACTTTCCTTGCCTGCATTGGGCACGGGGGTGAATTCCCCGAACACCACCCCGTCTGGCGTGGAATATAAATCCGTGCGCACAAAAGACACCCGCGCCTGTTGCACCAAGGTGTCGGTGGCTTTGATCAGATCGTCAAAATTATCGGGCAAAGACAGTTTTACTTTGGGGTTTGTGTCCGTGTTCCAACGAATAAGCCCCAGATCGGTGCCGTTGCGATCATAAATCACAAAGGCCCAATTGTCATGGGGCAGGTGGATCGGCGCATAACGCTGCATCACAATCACCGCCCCTGTGTAAAACCCGTAGACCTTGTAATCCAGCGGCACATCAAACCCCAGACTGTCCGCCACATAGTCTTCGCGTAGGATTTCGGCGGACATTTTGAACTTATCCGCTTTGGCCAGCCGCCGCTTATATTCTGCCGCCAGACCGTCCGGCCCGTCAAAGGCTTGATTGGTCATATGGCACCACAGGCTGCCATCCGCACGGGTTTCGATCAGATAGACGCCTGCGGAACTATGCCCGCCCAAAGGCTTGATCACAAAACGCGCTGGCAGGGGGCCTGCAAGGGCTGCATCAATGTGGTCAAAAATCTGGTGCGGCACACAGGGCACGCCACATTTGGTTGCGAAATCATAGCCTTGATGCTTTCGGTTGATGTAGATCAACTGTTTGAATTCTGCCTGTGTGGCAGCATCAAAACGGGTCTTATTGGCCTCTGTCGCCCACATCTGGGTGCGCTGTTTCAGCAGTTGCGAATAGGTCGGGGTGTCGGTCATCTAAAGGCCCTCTGCAGGTAAAGTCAGTTCAAATCCGGTGTTCAGCGGTTCATCCGGATTGTAGTTCGCCGCGATCACTGCGGCAATCTGCTGGATCAACCCTGTGCCCACCGCCGGTTCCAGCGGGGCAGACAGGGTGAAGTCTTGTTCCGTGGACAGATCATGGGTGGCCAGAGCTTCGGCAAAGATATCAATGAACAGGAACCTGCGGCCCAGATGGCGGGCCAGCATGGCAGCTTCCAGCATGTCTTCCTCGCTCCAGCCGCCATGGACCAGAACCAGCGTGTCTTTGGCCTGTGTATTGCCCAACAGTTTGCGCCAGCCTTTGGGGGCGGGCTGTGTGGCCCAGGCAAAAGCCGTGCCTTGCAGCGCGGTGCTGCCCGGCACATCGGGGCGGGAAAACACCAGCAGATCGCCGGTTTCTATGGCGCGCAACTGCTCCATATGCTGTTCCCAATTGGGTGAAATCAGGAAGCGGGCAAACGGCACAGGGGCAACGGCAGACAGGGCCGTATCCGTACCCCCGTCAGGGCGCAATTGATCAGGGCCGATAATCTGCGCGCTCAGGCCTGTGTCGGTGCTGTCCAGCAGCAGGCAGATTTTGCCGGTCAGATTGTCCAATGTACGGTAATGATGTAGATAGCCCATGCGTTTCAGGTGTTTGCCCTGCCATGTGCCATAGGCCCAGTCCTTGTCTTCAAACCACAGCCCGACGCGGTAGCCGTTGTGGTGCAGCGCCATGATCAGGCGGTGAATCTGGGTCATGTGCCGTTTGGCGGGCTGGCCGCGCACCACAAAGATCATGTCTTCGAATTTCTGGTCCAGCCCCAGACGGGACATGGTATCGTATTTCAGCAGATCGTCGAAATCATACTGCACGGGGATCGGGATTTTACGTACCCCAAGCGGTGACCAGTAATTGCGGCTGTGTTTGTCGGATGCGTAGTGATCAAACCAACTGGCACGGTATAGCGCGCGGGGCACCGACCAGCCAAAGTTCTTCATGGTAGACGACCCGCTTTGGGTCAGCGAGCCGCCATGTTGCCGCCCGAGCACCATCACACGGCGATCGGTGCGCAGGCTGCGCGGCCCGAAACTGCGCTGCATCCGGCGTTTGAATTCCGTATCAGCCCCCGTGCGGATCGGATCAAAGGTGCCGCAACTGTTCAGCACCGGTTGCGTGCGCAGCATCGTGGCGGCAGGATCAGGATGGCCGTAATTGCCCGACATCTGCATCAGGATATGGGCTTCTTCGTTGATCCGCACCCAGCAGGAATGCAGGCAGACCAGTTCACGATTGGCCCGTAATGCACTCACTTCACTGCGGATTTTATCGGGGTGGGCCCAGTCATCACTGTCATGAAAAATGGTGAATTCACCTTTGGCACGGCGAAACGCCTCGGATTTGGCAATATAAGTGCCGCCGTTTTCAGACCGGTAAACCGGCACCACGCGGGAATCCTGGGCGGCCAGTTCAGCGATTTTGGCCCGTGTTGCCGCGTCTGAGCAATCATCCACCAGCATCAGTTCGATATTGCGGTAGGATTGATCCAGGATCGAGCGGGCAGAGACCTCAAGATACTCCGCGCATTCATAGGCGGTGGTGATCACCGTCACCAAAGGCCCGTCGCTGGTCTGATCGCCGTGGGGGTCTGCGGCCATCAGATTGTCGATGCCCATGGGCTGGTTTGCATCGCGCAACACCAGCGGGCGCAATTTGTTCTGGGTCAGGTAGCTGTTAAAGGCTGAAAGCTTACGCGCAGAATCCGTTTCGCTGTTCATTTGCAGGAACAACAGATCGGGGCTGCCCTGGCCTGCGGCATTGGCGCCGTTGACCAGTTCACGGGCGCGCTCATGCTGGCCGGCCAGAATAAACACCTCTCCGTAGAGACCAATCAGGCTGGTGCTGGGCAGGCTGTCAAACTGGCCTGCGCGGGCCATGTCCACCAGATCTTCGGGGCGATTGAACCACAGGTAATGCAATTGCAACGTCCACAGATCCAGACTGTTTGGAAACTGCGTCAAAGCCCTGTTCAGATGGGCCAAACCGGTTTCAAAATCGCAGGTTTTCAACAGCGCGCGGATATAGCGGAAATGAAAGCGCTGGCGTTCGGGGGACATGGGACCGGTGTCCTGAATTGCCCCTAGATGCAGCAGCCGTTCATAAAGGTAAATCACCGCGCCAAAGTCATTGGCCTCGCCGCTGGCTTCCAAAGCGCTGTAAAGAGTTTTTAATTCTCCGTCGGTGAGCAGGCCACGGCGCGCGGTTGCAAGCTCTAGGATACGGCGCATATCGGCATAGGCCCGCTGGATTTTCTGGAAATTCATTTTTAGTCTCTTAGATCAGTATGGGGCGCAGGTCAGGGCACATGTCGGTGGCCGCTTTCAGGCACCCAGCCCTAATGTGTTTTTGTGCAAAGGTAAATTCCGCCTCTCCCTCTTAGCGGCGGCGGGTCAGGGCGTCAAACTCTTGGATATTGCGCAGGATTTCGATCTGGGCGGTGCTGTGATGCAGGGCCGATCCCTGTTCGGATATCTGCGCCCCAAGCGCGGTGATCTGGCGCTGTATCCCGTCCAGTTTAGCCCCTGCCACAAAGCCGGCAACATCCCCCGCGCGCAAATGCACCAGCGCGTCGATCATCGAGCTTTGGGCGAATTCGGGCAGGATGTGATCCTCCCAAAGGCTCTGCTCAAACCCGCCGATCCGCCGCATTGCCGCCTGCCCGTAGGCGTTCAGCACCGAGGGGCGCAGGCGGGTCATATGCCAGGACATATTGTTGATCAGCCAGCGCATTGCCCCCACCTGCAGACCCGTATCATCAGCAGGCAGATCGGCGGTGATCAAATCGTAATGGGTGAAAAACGCCATCAATTCCGCCCCAGTCGAGGCCATGGTCTGGCCGGGGCGATTGACGCGGTGATAACAGATCACCTGATTGTAAAACGAAAAACTGCCCGCAGCACGGCAGACCGCCCAGTGGAACGGGTTGTCTTCAAAAAAGAAATCCCCCTCGGGGAAGCGCAGGTTGTTGGCGCGCAGGAAATCGCGGCGATAGAATTTGCGCCAGGGCACGGCAATCATCGACAGGGCCAGATCGCGGCGGGCCAGATCGGACAGACCCACCTGTACCAGCGGCCAGCGGGCCTGATCGGCGGGGGGACGGGTTTCATCCAGCAATTCATCGTATTCAAGGTAGTTGGTCAGCAGGAAATCCACGCCCCGCCCGTCAAACACATCGCGGCAGGTGTTGAATGTGGCAGGGTTCAGCCAGTCATCCCCATCCACAAAAAACACCGTATCGCGGTGGGCGTGATCCATGCCGATATTGGCCGCAATCCCCACGCCGCCAAAGGTATTCGCCCCCAGAAACACCGGCACCAGTTCCACATCGGTAGGCAGGTCTGTGCGGGCCAGAAACTTGCGGATCAGGGCGGGGGTTTTGTCTTTGGACCCGTCATCCACAAGGATGATCTGATCCCCTGCACGGGCGCATTTCAACACGCTGCTGAGGCATTTTTCGATATAGGGATCAATGTTATAGCTGGTGATGATGAAGGAAACGCTCATAGCCGTTGTCCTTTCAGGATTTGATTGATCCGCGCCCCCAGCGCAGGGTCTGCATTGGTCACTTTGGTGAAGTGGGCCAGTGACAGATTGGTCCGCAGGAAATCCTGCGCCAAGGTGCGAAACGGCAGTTGTAAATCCGGTTCCAACTGGGCCTGTATCCATTCAAACAGACCCACATAAAAGCTGGTAAACGGCACCATAAACGGGCGGGTCTGCGGCGCCAGATCAAAGGCCAGATGCACATTGGTCAGCGCCTCGGTCACGGTGAATCTTTCGCGGCCTTTTTTGTTGGTCAGACGGTCCCGACCTTTGGCGACAAAATGTTCGCAGCAGACCAGATCGGAATAGAGAATGGTTTTGGCGTGCAAAAACCCCATCCAGTGGATTTCAATGTCGTTATGAACCGGAATTTCCGTGCATTGGATGGTATTTTTGCGCAGGAAATCAACGTCGTAAATCTTGTTCCACGGATAGGCCGCCACGGTGCACAGGGTCTGTGCGCCCTCAACGGTTAAGGGGCCCAAGGCGCCGATGGCACCGGCTGCGATCCAGCGGTCCTCGTCGCTGGGCAACAGGCCATAGCCCCCTGCGGCGCGCACGCGGCTGTCTACGTGTTTAAAGATGCAAAAGTCAAAGCTGCGCCCCTGTAAGCGGGCCACCAAACGGGGGAAATCGGCGGTGAACAGATCGTCACTGTCAAAGAACAGCACATGGGTGCCACTGCACAGGGACAGACCCTTGTTGCGGGCAAATCCCGCGCCGCGATTTTTGCGCACGCGGTGGTATTTCAACGCGAAAGGCAGGGTTTCAGGGTCAATTCCCAGCGATACAGGATCGCTGCGCTGATCAGAAGCGTCATCAATAACAATGACTTCGGCAAAGAGGTTAAGGTCGCGGACCTGCGCCAACAGCTGCCCGACCCCATCAGGGTCGTTATAGGCGGGAATGACAAGCGAGAGCTTCATACGATGAAAAAGCGCAAATCCCGCAGGGTCGCCTCGATCGGGCGATCAGGGGGCAGGAACAGCACAAAATCACGCCAGGGCGCTTGTGCGGGCAGGTTTTTGCGCCCCTCTACATCCATCGCATCCAGATGGGTGCTGGTTTGTGCATAAGACACCAGTTGTTTGTCAAAAAAGCAGTCCACAAACCCCGCTTCGGTGCCGGACCTGATGCAGGTTTTCATCGCCACAGCCGAGGGCGCATCGCTTTTGCAGATAAAGCCGATCACCCCGAACCCGTCCAGATCAAAGCCGCCCAAAGACACATGCAGGGCCAGCCACGGGCTGTCTTTCAGGCTTTCGATGCGAAACGACAGGACCGCATCGGGGGCTTCCAGCAGGCTGCCTGTCAGGGTGGCGTCAGGGGCAAAAGAAAACAGCACACCCGGTGCAATCGGCGCATCACAGATGATGTCACCTGTCGGGTTTTCGGCCTGAAGAACCCGCAGGATCTGGTTGGCATTGGCGTCTGGCCCAAGGCGGATATTATTGGTCATCTCTGCGGGGTTCCTCGTGTATTTCGGCTATTAGAACATGTCACAGACACGCAAACCACACAAAAGACACGGGCGCAATCGCACAGGCTCCTGCAATTTACGCCCGCATTTTCAGACAGGGGATCAGGTGCGCGAATAGACATCCTCATAGCGGATGATATCATCCTCGCCCAGATAACTGCCGGTTTGCACCTCGATCAACACCATCGGCACTTTGCCCGGGTTTTCCATCCGGTGGACCGCGCCCAAGGGGATATAGACGGACTGGTTTTCCGTGACCAGTTTCACGTCGTCATCCACGGTGACTTTGGCAGTGCCTTGCACCACGATCCAGTGTTCGGCGCGGTGGTGATGGGATTGCAGGGACAGCGCCGCACCCGGGTGCACCACAATGCGTTTGACCTGAAACCGGTCGCCCACAACAAGGCTTTCAAACCAACCCCAGGGGCGGTGATCGCGGGGGAAGGTTTCGGCCTGTTTTGCGCCTTGGGCTTTCAGGGCCGCCACAACCACTTTGACGTCTTGGGCGCGGGATTTATCCGCCACCAGAACCGCGTCGGGCATGGCCACAGCCACCACATTGTTCAGCCCAAGGCCAACGATCTTTTGTTCATCGGATTCAGAGCGTAAGAAGGTGTCCTTACAGTCAATCGCCGTGGCCGCGCCATTGGTGGCCACGCCGTTTTCATCCGGCCCGCTTTCCAGCCAGACCGCATCCCAGCCCCCCAGATCGGACCAGCCGCTGGCATAGGGCACCACAGACAGGTTTTGCGCCTTTTCCATCACCGCATAATCAATAGAAATATCTTCGGCCTGCGCCCAAGGGGCGGCGGCAAGGCGGGTAAAGCCCAGATCAATCTGGGCCTCTTTTACGGCGGCGCGGGCAGGGGGCATCAGGCTTGGCGCATGGGCTTCAAAGGCGGCAAGGATGGTTTTGACGGAGAACAGGAAAATCCCCGCATTCCACAGGTAATTCCCCGCCGCCAGCATTTGCAACGCCCGCTCTGCATCGGGTTTTTCCACAAAACGGGTCAGCTTGACAGGGCGCGGTTCGCCGGTTTTCGGGGCCGCTTCCAGTTCCAGATAACCATAGCCGGTTTCAGGGCGCGACGGGGTGATGCCAAAGGTGACCAGATCCCCCGCCAGTGCGGCCTGTGTGGCAGCCCCGACAGCGCCGTTAAAAGCCGCCACATCGGGGATCACATGATCGGAGGGGGCCACCAGCATCAGCGCATCCGGATCGCTTTGCGCCAGATACAGGGCGGCGGCCAGCACGGCGGGGGCGGTGTTGCGCCCTTCGGGTTCGATCAGAATGCTGGCAGGTTCAATGCCGATATTTGACAGTTGCTCGGTCACAATAAAGCGGAAGGCATCATTGGTCAGCACCATAGGCGCGGCATAATCCGCCCCTGACAGCCGCTTGGCCGAGGCCTGGAACAGGCTTTCATCCCCCAGAAGTGGTGAAAACTGTTTGGGATAGGATTTGCGTGACAGCGGCCAGAGCCGTGTGCCGGACCCGCCTGCCAGAAGAACGGGATGGATTGTAGATGCCATTGCTAAAATCTCCTTAACGATCCGCGCCCTGCAGGGCCGACCCAAATCAAATTATCCCCGCAGGGTATCGCGGTTGTCCAGATACCACTGATAGGCATCTTGCAAGCCTTGTTTCAGGCCGATTTGCGCGCTCCAGCCCATGTCTTTCAGGCGGGACACATCCATCAGCTTGCGCGGCGCGCCGTCCGGCTTGCTGGTGTCAAAACTGACGGTGCCTTGAAAGCCCGTCACCTCTGCCACCAAATGGGCCAGTTCGCCGATGGTGACATCACTGCCCGTGCCCACGTTGATGTGGCTCAGCATCGGGTCGGTGTTGGCCTTATAGGTGGCATCATCCAGCCCCATCACAAACAGGCTGGCCTTGGCCATGTCATCCACATGCAGGAATTCCCGCATCGGGCTGCCGGTGCCCCAGATCACCACCTCGGGTGTGTTGGCTTGGGTCGCTTCGTGAAAGCGGCGGATCAGGGCGGGCACCACATGGGAATTTTCGGGGTGAAAGTTATCGCCCGGCCCGTACAGATTTGTCGGCATCACCGAGCGGTAATCCGTGCCATATTGCCGGTTATAGCTTTCGCACAGCTTGATCCCTGCGATTTTCGCGATGGCATAGGGTTCATTGGTGGGTTCCAGCGTGCCGGTCAGCAGCGCATTTTCCTGCATGGGCTGGTCAGCCAGACGCGGGTAAATACAGCTGGAGCCCAGTTGCAACAGCTTGTGCACCCCTGCTTTATAGGCGCTGTGGATCACGTTACATTCGATCATCAGGTTCTGGTAAATGAATTCGGCCGGATAGGTGTTATTGGCAATGATGCCCCCCACCTTGGCCGCCGCCAGAATAACCTGATCGGGCTTTTCGGCTGCCATGAACGCCTGCACAGCCGCCTGATTGGTCAGATCCAGTTCCGAACTGGTGCGCGTAACCAGATCATGCCCCCCCTGCGCCTGAAGTTGGCGCAGAATGGCACTGCCCACCATCCCCCGATGCCCTGCGATGTATATTTTCATGGGGTTTGTCCTAGTAAGCTTCCAAACCATGTTGATTGAGTCTAGCTCGCATCAACCGGCAGCAATTACATTCAGTTCGTTTAAGATATCAAAGGAAAATCTATTCGAAATTTCCATGTTGGATAACGGGGTTGAGCTGACTTTGAGAGCCTCTGTAATTGTATTTGACTGTACAACGATGCCAGCGATCTCATATTTACATTCCTCACCAAGACTCTTCTCGTCGTCTATATGTATTCCAACACTCTCTGAGGCTGAAATTGGGTTCGGCAAAGGCCTAATAACGGAAAGAAGTTTCCACCTTTTCTCTCCTAAGCTTTCAGGGTTCGGGCCCATAGCGCGTTTCCCATCTATATAAATACCTGCACAAGATTCAGCTGCATTTGAGTGTAGGGCTACAATATCGCCAGCTGTATTAATTGGAGAAACATACATTCTATCAAGAAGTAGAAGTGAAAATTTTTGTGCAACTATCCTGCTTTCACGAACCAGTCCCTCACTACCAGCAATATTGGAGAAATCATTATATATTATTCTGCGGAAAGATTGTGCCACATTCTCAGATGAGACCTTACCTGATGCCTTGATTTCATTAAGTATCGTTATCAATTTATATCCGAGGAATCTCGAGATTACGGGCTTAAGATGTGCTTCGTCCATAAAGTATGTATCTATAGCAACAGGATAAACGGAGCATCTGAATGCTCGTTCAATAACCGAATACATATCAAACGTGGCAATACCTAACCGCCTGCAGGCACTGAGTACCGCGTCATGAATCGGCCTTTTAGCTTCAAAATACAGAACTCTCGGAAAACTGACGACCACTGGAATGACATTTTTTTCTGCGCACATCTCAACCAAAGTAAAAATACTATTTAAAACTCGGTCAACTGATGTGTGCCCGTGTGTATATTGATGTTCATCATTGTTCGTTAAATCAATAATCACAAAGTCAAAATTTTCGATATCTTTAGTTGCTACAACCCATGCAGCGTTCGCACTGCAGCTAGAGCCAAGCGAGGCATTTACAAATTTGATACTTGAATGATGTTCAAAAGCCCAAGAAAAACCTTGGTTTAGAACCGAATTCGATGTTCCAGCAAGCAAAACAGAAAGGTGCATTATTGTTGTCCCTAATTAGCCTCTTTGGATGAGCTTGCCCATCAGCTCTCCACCGACACTGGCAATTCCATGCCGTGCTCTTTCAGCAGCGCATGGCGGCGGGCGGTTTTTAAATCTTCGCGCACCATCTCGGCGCACATTTCCTGCACGGTGATTTCTGGCACCCAGCCCAGCTTTTCCTTGGCCTTTGACGGGTCGCCCAGCAGGGTTTCCACCTCGGCGGGGCGAAAGTAGCGGGTGTCGATGCGCATGATCACATCGCCCACAGACAAGGCGGGGGCTTTGTCGCCCTCAATCGCGGTGATGGTGCAGATTTCATCCACATCACTGCCGGTGAATTCCACGCTGATGCCCAGTTCGCCAGCAGACCAGGTGATGAACTGGCGCACGGAATATTGCACGCCTGTAGCGATCACGAAATCCTCGGGGGTGTCTTGTTGCAGCATCATCCACTGCATGCGCACATAGTCTTTGGCATGGCCCCAATCGCGCAAACTGTCGATATTGCCCATATACAGACACTGTTCCAGACCCTGCGCCATATTGGCCAGACCCCGGGTGATCTTGCGGGTCACGAATGTTTCACCGCGCCGCGGGCTCTCGTGGTTGAACAGGATGCCGTTGCAGGCATACATGCCGTAGGCTTCACGGTAGTTGACGGTGATCCAGTAGGAATACAGTTTGGCCACCGCATAAGGCGAGCGGGGGTAAAACGGCGTGGTCTCTTTTTGCGGGGTTTCCTGCACAAGGCCGTACAGTTCGGAAGTAGAGGCCTGATAGAATTTCGTGGTCTTTTCCAGCCCCAACAGGCGGATCGCCTCGAGCAGGCGCAGCGTGCCCATCCCGTCTACATCGGCGGTATATTCGGGCGAGTCAAAGCTGACCGCCACATGGGATTGCGCCCCCAGATTGTAAATCTCGTCGGGCTGGATATCCTTGATGATCCGCACCAGATTGGAGGTATCGGTCAGATCGCCGTAATGCAGGATCAACCGCTGGCTGTCCACATGGGGGTCTTGATAGATATGGTCGATCCGCTGGGTGTTCAGCGTCGATCCACGCCGTTTGATGCCATGCACCTCATAGCCCTTTTCCAACAGAAATTCAGCGAGGTAAGAGCCGTCCTGGCCTGTAATGCCGGTGATAAGTGCTTTTTTCATGTGGTCTGTCTATCTTTACTTATGAGAAGGGTGGGCTGACATCACAATGTCGGCTCGCGAAATTTTTCCAGTTGGTTTAATCTTTCGCATAGGGCAATGTTATCACGATACATCTTTAGCGGAACATTCTGGCTTAGGACTTCGTAAAGAAATGTCGCTTTTTCATATTCCCCGTTTCGCACCAGTCGATTTGAACCTGCCAAAAGGCTTTTCACAAACACTGTCTGTTCGGATTTCCCTGATACGATATCTGGCTGGAAGACGCAGTTCAATAACGCATCCCACGAATTTTCAGACAAATAACAAATGGCAGCTCTCCACTGTCGCATCTTGAATTCATGAGTCTCTTTCATAATAGTCTTAATCGCCAGAAATAACACTTCAGGTTCAGTGCTTTGCGCGACATATCCAAAGTTATACTTTTCACAAATATGAGCCAGCCAGCTTCCAGATAACACAATCGGAATAACTCCATACATCAAGCAATCGACAATAGCACCGCTCGTACGGACCTTGAATATATCTTTTTCATACGGCAGGACAGCAATATCGCTGGAGAAGTATAAATCACGGATTCCTTGATCATCAAAATCCCCCTCTTCTATGATGATCCCTGATTTTAAGTCTTGTGGAATCTGCTGTGTCCGGTCTCGGACGCGTAATTCAAAGTTTGGTTTTTTATCAAGGTAATGACGAATAAACCGTAGTGTAGTGTCATCTCCTTTACCTTTACTCATCAAACCTGGGAAAAAAACTGTGGAGGAGACAGTTTTTGAATCCTGATAGGACTTTCCTGTAAGCAGTTCAACGGCTTGAGCATCTGACTCCAATGGAGAGGGATTGGGAATAAAGTCGAACATAAAACCTGTTTGATCCAGTATCTCATTCCTATGGAGCTGCGACATCGCTAGAAATGAAATTTCTCTATCAAACTTTAACCCACAATACCGTTCAGGGTCACACGCTGTATCCTCCAAAAAATCCCAGAATGCGTTGATCGTAATTGGCGCAATTTTATTATGAGGTACTTCTGACAGCGCAACGGCGAGTTTACTACTGCCGCAATAATAAAATACCCCTACCTCATTATACTGCTCCCACTCGGAAACCTTTTTCAAACCATTGGCCAGCTCATTCAGAAACTGATTGGCAATTTTTTCCTCACGATTGAGAGCATCTCTACGTAGTAATGAAAAATGCCCAGAATCTTGTGAGAATGTCGGGAGTAGCCAATCATATGAAATTTGGCAGGTCTTATGGGAAAGGCAGACATGATCTATCTCGGCCTCAGCACAGGCATTCCTAATACGCTTTTCATAATTCAGAAAATGCCCGAAATCAGTCTTCAAATCTGGATTGACTGAAATCAGAAGGCGTTTTTTATCAGACTGAGGAGTAAACCTGAAATTATTACAATCCAAGGCTTGGCTAATATCCATTTGCAACCTCCCTGATTACTTGCCCATATTCCAGGGCAACTTGCCCCCAAGGCCGGTAATATTTTCCAACCGGTCCAGATGTTATGGCGAGGGCATTTTGTATCTTTTCCTCGATGTCTTTGGGATTTTGAGGATCGAAGAAAATGCCGTCCTTTCCTGCAATTTCTCGATAGATCGGGATGTCAGAGAGCACTGGTATAACTCCCAACCTTAGAGCATTCAAAACAGGGATGCCGAATCCTTCATAAGTAGAGCCAGACACAAAAACTTGCGAAGAACCCATTAGAAAGTTCATTTGAGCATCTGGCATACCCGAAGAAAATAGGACTTTAGGACTAAAGGATGAGACTAGCTCTGAAATACCTGCATCTATGTTTTCTCCTCCAGCGATAATAACCGAGACTTCGTTGTCGTGCCGCATAAGATTATCAAGGGCCTGACGTACCTGAAAAAAGTTCTTGTATAGTCCACGCCCACCCACATGAATAATTTGTTTGTGAACCTTCAAGGGTGCTTCCATGTCTGTGTCATGACCGTGATAGATAACAAAGTTCTTTCTATCCTTGTATTGTGAATAAAGAGACATCCCCTTCTTCTGAGTCTGTCGTGAGACATTGATAATGGCCGTGGCCGCAGAAAAAGCCGTAGCCTTACGTTGTAAAACACCGCGCGTTGATTCTTTTGCTGCCAATATTTCCAGTTCTTCATGGGCGAAGTCATGTGCTACAATCAAATATGATGCGCATTGTGGAAAAATGTTTTCCCCATAGTAAGTATTCAGCACGAGATCTACTTTGTTTCTAATAGCAGCCGCAATTTCGCTTTCCCGTTGCTGGCAATATTTTTTCTCAGCATATTTATTATTATCACTAGGAGGTAAGGTGGATTCGATAATATGAAATTCTGTCCCCACGGTTTCTAAAAGTTCTTGCAAGTGGATATTTTGTCGACTGTTCGGATAAAGTATCATTGAAATAGTGAACTGATCTCGCAAGGACTTCTCCTGCAGGATTTTTGCCCATAACTGGCTAACCCCCCCCTTACTTTGTAAGGCGAATGTGCGTCCATCAATCAAAACATGGAGTCGTTTTTTCATGCCTGAAAACACCTATAAAAAGAAGTCGTTCGTGCTCTAACCGTTTTACCCTGTGCTCTAGACAGCATAACGCGTTCTGTTACTTGTTGATCAACGATATCACCGTAGTTCTGGAAATCTCGGTCGGCAAAGAAAGCTGGATGAGCAGATCTAACGTCTTGCATCAAATCCGCATATTGGTGAACATCTGAATGGCCCCAGAAATATTTATCAGTGCTACTACGTCCAGTGAATCCACACAGATCAACCTCACTCCCCATAAACATCGCTAAGGGTAGCAAAAACATATTCAGAACGCTTTCACCCGGGAAGACACGATAATCTTCATCTAAATTAAATCCGAATTCCTTTCGGCCTGCTGGAATTCCACAAATATAGGGCTCAAATTCAGGAACACGCCGCCGCAGGAACGCTGCGAATTTATCAAAGGTAACAAAAAGAGCATCGTGGCGGTGCAGAGCCCATAGTGTATCCGACAGTAAACGAGCGCTATACCGGTGAGAGCTAAAATGAAAATGCGCGTCAGTTGCTACAATTAAGCCCAAATTCATACGGTTCAAAAATGCGCGGTTTTTAACAATTGTATTGCAAACGATACTATAGGAGTCATTGAAATCCATTCGCAAAGCTTCGTTGATTGAAGGCCCTGTACCAAAAACAGAAATCTTCCCCCCTAAACTTTTCTGATCTCTCTCAGAAATCAGACGTTGGCGCGATCTCTCGAGAAAGGCAGCGTCTTCCCCCCCGAAATACCAATAGGAAAAGCAGACGCAGAAATAGGCATCCTGTAAATGATCTTCCGGTGTCCCAATAAAATAATGCTGAGCAGTCGCTTTTTTATCGGTGGCCCCCGTTTTTACCGGATTGGATCCAAGTAACTTTTTTGTCGCCACTGGAACCGGTCTCTTAGAAATGTCCGAGGTACGCACCAAAACGATATCTACAGATGTAAAATCTTCACTAGCCTCTACAAAGTTCACTTTTCCACTATCCCATAATGAGGCAACTGAAACGTGATCCGTGATAGTTTGCGTGATATAACCTTTTTCAACGGGGATCATGATCTTGTCACAGCAATGACCAAAAAACCAACTAAAGTATGATTTGGCCCCTATGGCCCCGCCATAATCATCCTGTTTGAGTGGCGGCCAAACCATAAAAGTTTTTTGAGTTGGGTGCATTGTTCAATTCTATTCTTTGGTATCTTCAGTTTTTAAATCTTTTTATCTCAAAAATCCTGCGATCTTATCGATGGCTTCGTGGCTGGCACGAATGACGGCGTCTTTGGTGTTGGATCCATTATGTGTCCCAAAAATGCACCGCGGCATATCTCGGAGCGGGGAATTCTGTGGTAAAGGCTCTATTTCGAACACATCCAAGGCAGCGCTATAGACTTTGCCGCTTTTGAGGGCAGCAATCAAAGCGGGCTCGTCGATCAGCGGGCCGCGGGCCACGTTGACGATGCGGATACCGTCTTTGGCCTGCGCCAGCACATCCGCATCCAGCATGTGAAAGTTATGTTGGTTCAGCGCGCAGGTGAACACAAGGAAATCCATCTCTTCCACCTGTTCAGGCCAGACCGCACGCCCCAGACCCGCAATGCCGCCATCCCCGTTCACGCCGGGGTCATAGGCAACCACATCCATTTCGCAGGCCATCAGCCGCGTGATCACATTGCGCCCGATGTCGCCCATGCCGATCACACCCACCTTTTTGCCCGCAAGGCTCATGCCCGGGGGTTTGGGCCAGGCATTGTCAAGGCGCACGGCGCGGTCCACTTCGAACAGGTGACGGGCCAGACCGATCACATAGCCAAGCGCCATATCCGCCACTTCGCGGCCAAACATCATCGGCGTGTTGATGATCGGGATGCCAAGGTCTTTGCAGGCCGCAAAATCCACGTTATCCACCCCGATGCCCCATTTCACAGCCGCCGTCAGCTTGCCCGCTTTGGCCGCTTTGAACACATCCGCCGTGGCAGGGTCATCGCCGATGATCCAGCCGTCGTATTGGGGGATCAGGTCCTTGAGTTCAGGTTCGGACAGGATTTGCGTCACTTTCGCAGGCACCAGTTCCACGCCGCGCGCGGCGGCATATTCGGTGAATTCTTCGATCAACCCCAGCATAGGGGGGCAGGTAACAACGACCTGTTTCATGATTTGGCTCCGGTGTTGTGCAGGATACCGGCGGCGGCTACGGCCATGTCCCAGTCCTGCGGTGTGTCGATGTCGCTGGCTTCCAGCCCCGGGCTTTCGTGCATCATCGGTTTTGACCCGATCCGCGCTTTGGTGCTGGCGAAACTGTCGGCGGTAAAGATGTAAAGGTTCGAATTTTCCTCAAACCAGGGCTCCAGATCCTGTGTCTGGATCAGATTGTCAGGGTCGTGATTGATCGCCGAACAATCCGCGCGGTAAAACCGGGTCTGGATTTTATTGACGGTAAACAGGGAATCCGCAGTGCCCGCAGCCTGTGCGGCGCTGAATTTGGCCAAAGCCGCGCCGATGGTATCGGCTGACAGCAAAGGATTGGTGGTATGGGTCATCATATAGACATCCGCTGGCACTGCGGCCACGTCATCGGCGATGATCAGGTTCATCGACACCTCATCCCCGATCAATTCGGGTTTGCGATCACGGATGCGCACGCGGTCGGTTTCCACCAGACCGTTTTCAGCCAGAATATGACGGGCATCGGTGTTGATGATCACCTCGTCGATTTCCTCAATCGCCAGCAGCGCATCAAGGATCCAGCGAAACAGAGGCTTGCCGCAGAAATCGCGAAAATTCTTACCCTTAACCCTTTGGCTGTTCGCCTTCATGGGCAGCAGGGCGACGATGCGGTTTGAGCCAGTCATTGCGGTCTTCACTTTCATTGGTAGAGGGGTAGAAAAACTTTTCTTTTCTGGCCCGTGACAGGCGCCGCAACGCGTGGTTGCCCTTATAGGAGCCGATGTATTGATGCCAGCGGTATCTGAAAACATTGCGCCATGAGGACAGGAAATGGCCGGTTTGTGCCGCAGAGCGCAAATCCATCGCGATGCTGGTCACAATATAGCGTGCCAGATCCAGCGCAGAAATCGTCACGTCGGGCATAATCTGTTGCAAAGCAATGGCTTCGCGTTCAAAGCGCCGCCGCACAGAGGCCCAGGTTTCGCTGTGGTGATGGAACACGGGGGCTTCGGCCACATAGCCCACCTTATGGCCTTTGGCGACCATCCGTTTGGCAAGGTCCATGTCTTCAAGGCCGGTCAGTTCCTCGTCGAACCGGTGTTCGTCCCAGGCGCTGCGCAAGACGGCGGAATTGGCGTTGTTGCAAAAGAAACCTTCTTGGGGAAGGGTGGATGTTTCGGGGAAATATTTTGCAAAAATCCGGCGCTCGGAATAGTGGCTGTCATCATCGCCCACCTGACGGCCATAGGCATAGCTGCACACCCCGTCGATCAACGGCTGGCACAGGTTTTGCAGCCAATGGTCATCGACGGGCACACAATGCCCGCTGATCAGCACCAGAATTTCGCCATCCCCAAAGGCACAGCCCCGATTAAGCGAGCGCCCGAAGGAAAATTCCTGTTTGGTGATTGTGGTTATTTTACAGCCGTGTTTGCGGGCTATTTCAACCGTTCCATCGGTTGAACCGGAATCGATCAGCACCACTTCATGGTCCAACCCGTCAGTGACTTGCCGCCCGATCATCGTCAACAAAGCCCCCAGATGTCTGGCCTCGTTTAAGGTACGAATAACAATGCAGGCGCGCATGGTTTAGGGTCCAATCAACTGGCAGCGAAAATCTATCAGAACTATTGCTTATACAAAATTATTCCCAACCTTACAGGGGCCTTTTAGCTTATGAGCGGAAGACCGATCAACCGTCAAAAATGTCGCTGAGGCTTTGTTTTTGGAATATCTCGCAGGCGCCGTCTTGGGTGGCGTCGATAATTTCGCGTCCCTCGGCGGCAAAAATATCCCGCGCGATGGTATAAGACTCTTCAGAGCGCCGTAAATCAGGGTTGTCCCAGCTCTGCCCGGAAAAATACGCAGGGCTGAAATGGTTCACATCAGGCCCGTCCATATGGCGGGCTTCATGGGGTTTGCCGCTGAATTCAAAGCGGTGGTCCATGCCCACAATCACCACGCGCTGAAACCCCATATAATAGGCAATCTGTAATGCGGCATAGGTCACCGTGCCACCTTCGCGGATGCCCGCCGTGATGTCGCGGCAAAAGCGGGCGGGGGGGGATTTGGTGTTGATATGATGGCACAGCGCATCCTCGGGCAGATATTGCGCCCCTTTGGTGCCGATGAATTTGACACAGTTCATCGCCGCCAGATCCGCGGCGGATTGCTGGATCACCTTTTCATTCACCGCCACCAGATATTTCGGATAAAACCCGAATTGATCCAGCCCCAGATGGATTTTATTCAACCCGATCACGGTCTGCCGCTTTAACAGCCCCAGATCCGTCTTGTTCAGCGAGGGACCATTACACACCAGCACACAGGTTTCCCCCCTATGGCGGGCCTTAAAGCGGGACAGGCGGGGATTGTGTTTGGGCATGGGTCAGGCTCCGGCAATCAGGGTTAGGCAATCAGGTTCAGGCAGTCAGGGTTTGCAGGGCGCCAATCAAGGCGTCGCGCAGGCGGGCACGTTCGTGGATCATCGCCTGCGGGGTACAAAAGAGAGCGGCCAATTGTGCTTGGGCCTGTGTATAGCGGTCATAAAAGGCATCCTCAAACGGGAATCCGTTGATGGTTTCCACCGCCTGTTCAGGGGTTTGGCCGAACAGGTTCACCCAAGTCCCCGCAGGCACAATACCATGGACGCGGTGCGCAAGGGATGCATAATACAACGGCACCCCGCCCACCGCAAAAGCGTCAAAGAATTTCTCGGTCACATAGGTGCGCTGGTGGGTGTTTTCCAAAGCCGAGACAAAGCGGCAGCGCCCGTCCAGTTCCAGCAGTTTTTCCAGATGCCAGTCGCTCAAAGCCTGCCGCACCACCCCCTTGCGCCAACCCAGCCCCGCGCGCAGCACGTCCCCGGTTTGATAGGCCCCCCTCTGATAGGCTCCCGTCTGATAAACCGCCGTCTGATAGACCGCAGTCAACTGGCTGCGAAACCGGCACAGCCCGTAAGTGTCTTGCTGCGGAAAAGACACCGCGAATTTTTCGCCCAGACGCTTTTCCGCCACAAAAGCGGCCTGTAGGGCAGGGGCGGCAAAATGCACCTTCCAATCCGCCGCAGATTTGCGCGCATTTTTCCCAAACCGATATGCATAGCGCGCCGCATAGCTGTGATCCGTCAGCAGGAAATAGGGAATCCGGTCAAAGTCAAAAATCCCGCTGGTGGAATGGTTTAGCACGCTAAACGAAAGCGTCTGGCCGTTGTGATCAAACTGCTGGTCCCGGGCAAACGGGTCCGCGCCCCAAATAGTATCCCAAAACGGTTCTTCCGACAGCAAAACGATCTTTTGATCCCCAAGCCCTGCCAGAATATCCGCACAGTTCAGCAGGTCTTTGCTATGGGCGATCAGGATGATGTCAGCCTGTTCGACCCGATCCACCAGCTGTAGATCAGGCGTGCACAGATCCCGTAACGGCGGATAGGCAAAGGGCTGGCGATGGGCATATTTGCCAATGGGGCAGAGTTTGATCACAGACCGTCCCCCCGATGCCCAAGGCCCGCCATCTTATTGCGCCTGACTGTCTGGATCATACCCCAGACGGGCGCAAAGCGTGGTATAGGTCGAACTGGTCAGACACTCTGCCGCCACATCTTCGGGCACAGAGCGGCGCGCGCGTTTTTCAATCACCAACCCGCCGCGCCCGCTGTCCCCCGTCAGGCCGACAACAGACAAAAGATCCAGCACATCCGGCACAAACGGCACCTGCAACACAGCACATATAGCCGCAAGCGTCTTATCCGTATCGGCGATAAAGTCTTCATACTTAAAGACTTCAACCCCTTCATAACACGTCAAAAAAGCAAGGTAGCGTTTACAGTATTCATCAAAGGTTCTGGGGAGAAACAAGTCCCATTTCTGATAGCGAAGACTAAGGAATGAATCCAGCGGATGGCGCACAGTTACCACAGAAAGTATCGGGAATTTTTGCGCAATCACCGCTTGAAACGTGGGGCGGTCGGGAATTTCTGCACCTGTGCAAAAATGCGAATGGGTGTGATCGCGCAACACAAGGCGGGTGCCTGTTGTGTTTGAATGATCATAAAGCACCTCAAGACCCGCTAAGAATAGGCTTACCAAGGTTTCGTCAGGTACAGGGCGCAGGTTATGGCGCAGGTGTAAAATCAGATCAGAGGGCGCAAACATCAAGTCACGCATGGTACTTAGGGGATCAACCTCACTTAACAGTTGGGTGTTGGGCATCACCGCCAGACATTTACTGAACAGGGTGCCGCCGGTGCAGGCGAAATGGTGGATGGTGCGGATCGGCTCGGGGGGGCGGGCGGCGATTTCTGCGCTGGTGTGCTGGCATTTCTCCAGCAGGCTGGACAGGGGCTGTGTCACCAGCGCCTGCCGGGCAGGGGGGGCTGTGCGGTCTTGCAGCAGACCCAAAGCCTCCTCGATGGAATGTAAAAGAGCCTCTGACTCGCTCATGATGTGCTGCGTTTCTTTCCAGAATCCTTGCGGGGGGCTTTGACCGCCGTTTTTTTAGGGGCTGGTTTTTTAGGGGGCTTTTTTGGTGTCTTTTCAGGCGCTGCTTTTGGGACAGCAGCAGGCTCTTTGACAGCCTCATCCAAGGCCGATACCGGAGTCTCTGCGGCGTCGCTCGACATCAGCCGCAAATGCCGGGCGGCGCTTTCCAGTTTCTGGGTCAGTTGGGACAGCAGGTCTTCTTGATCGGTTTTTTCCTGCAACAGGGTCTGATAGCGTTGTTGCAGATCGTCAAAATCCGCCCGCACCAGAGATTGCATTTTGACTGACACCCGCAAATCCGCCAGCGCGCTGTTTTCACGGTTGCGGGCCTCGGACAGGGCGGTGTTCAGATCGGCTTTTTGGGTGTCGGCCGCGGCAATGCGGGTGTCGAACTGTTGCTGCTGGTCCTGCGCCGCTTTCAACTGGGTTTGGGCAGTCTCCAAATCCTGCAGGGTCTTGGCATGGGCATCGCGCAGGCCCAATGCCTCGGATTGCAGGGTCGAGACCTGCTGCGCGGTGGCGGCTTTATCCTGTTCAGCTTTGGCCAGTACGGCGCGCAGCTCTGCCCCTTCGGCCTGCAAGCTGGCGATCTGCTGCGCGGTGGCGGCGGCATCCTGTTCTGCGGTGTCTTTGGCCGTTTTCAACTCTGCCGCAGCAGCGGCTTTGACCCCAGCCAATTCATCTTGCAAGGCGTTGTTTTTCAACATCAAAGGGTCTTGGGCAAAACAGCTGACCGGCCAGTCGGGATCATCATCCGCAAAGACGGTTTCCAGACGATACCCCTGTGCATCCAGCAGGGTCTTTACGCTGTCCGGCGTGCCGGCCCCCGCAAAATAGGGGGTGCGGCCCATGCGCAGGGCGATCTGCTTAAATCCGGCCAGATGGCCCGTGTCGATCAGATCTTGCAGGATCGCCAGTTCCTCGCCCACAGCTTCAATCACCAGAGTGTTAAAGCGGGCCCTGTCCAGCGGGGTCCGGGCCAGAATATCCGACAGCGGACCAGTATCCACCATAGGGGTTTTCACCACCCGAATGCCCGGCAACAGATCGCGCAGCCCGTCGGGGGCTTTCAAACAACTTAGGTCGGCAAAGTTCAGAATGTGAAACGGCGCCTGACCTTTTTGCGGCGCAATCGCCTGTTCCAGCACCACATCCGCCGCTGTCTTGCGCGCCAGTTCGGCGGCATATTGCGGGTTTGGTTCGATCAACAACAGTTGCGTCGGGGCGCTGGCAAGATAGCTGTCCAGCCCGTCACACAGTCCCGCGCCCACATGGACAATCGCCCCGATCGGGCCGGCAGGGAATTTCAGATATGGATGGGGCATAATCAGATCTCGTCCTTTGACCCTTTCAAAGAGTCCTTCACTTTGCGGATCGGTCCGGTAACTTTCCACGAGGTCGAGGACACCAACTGTGCCACGGTGTCTTTGCTTTCGCCCAATTCCCGTTCCAGATCGGCAATCCGCCGGGCGCTGGCCTCTAGGGCAGCAGTTTGATCTGCAACCACACGGTCCTGATGCTCTTGCGCTGCGGCTTTTTCGGCCTGCAAATGGGTTTTACGCTTATGGGCTGCTTTAAGCTGGCTTTCATAATCTGCGCAGTCTTTTTCCCGCTTCTGCAAAGCCAGATAATAGTCTTCCAGCTCTTCTTGCACATTGTGCAATTGCAGGGTCAACAGATCGTTGGTCTTGCCCAGATCGGACAGCCCAGCCGCTGCGGCCTGGGCCTCAGACTCCTGTTGTACCGCGCCCTGTTCCAGCTTTTGCGCTGTCAGATAATAGCTTTCCAGTTCTTCTTGTGCGGCATGAAGCTGCTGGACCAACAGATCATTGGCTTTGGCCGCCTCGGCGGCTTCGGTTTGGGACGCAAGTTGTTCCGCTTCCTGTTTCGCCCGCGCTTCTTCCAGCCCCTCGGCGGCTTCGGTTTGGGCCGACATCACCTTTTGATAGCGGGCCACTGCCGCATCCACCTGAATGTTGCGCGCACCGCCAGTGTCCTGACGGGTTTGCGGCCAGATCGAGCTGGCCTCTAACTCCCCGTCAATCCGCAGGCTGTTCAGGGATTGGCTGATCTTCAGCGCGGCAATGGCGCGGTAGACCGGATCCACGTGAAACCCGTTCGACGAATGGGCGGCTGAAAAGGTCAAACCGGTTTGCGCCTGCAAAAGCGCTGCAAAACTGCCCGGCGCCCCGCAAAACGCATCAAAATCCACCAGCACCACATTCTGTCTGTGTTTGCGGTAAAACCCCAGCAACGCCTGATGGGCCGTGTCCCAGTGATCCAACGCCTGATCCAGCGCCCGCCCCGCAGACAGTTCATCCGTCACCGCCAGTTCGGCACTGCGCCAGAACACGATCAGCGCAACCTGTGGGGCCCGTGCCAGCAGATCCTCAAGCGCGCGGACCTCGGCTGTTTTTTCATGTCCCTGAAAGCCTGTTTGCGAAAGACCCGGCGTCTGCACCAGTGTCTTGAACACCTGTTTTACATCGGCCCGTTCCGTTTGGGTGTAATCCGCAAGAAACACTGCCTGCGCCGACGTAAAAATTGATTTCAAGCCCAAGACCGAACTCCCTTCAGATACCCTTAAAAGTGTTAGTAGATTTTCTACCACTCTAAATCCAGCGCGAAGTGACCCAAACGGGGACTGCCCCCCTGATTTGCAAGGCTATTTACCAAGCCAGACGGGGCGCAATGTGGTCAAGTCTATAGGGGCTTTCCGGATAGATACCGCACTTCATAGCAGCGCGCGCCCATCCCCTGCATCACGCCGCATAATGTTTCTTATGTTAAAACAGATCAAAAACCAACACAACCAACACCCAGACATGAAAAAGGCGGGCCTTTTACAGCCCGCCTTTGAATTCTCAAGTCGTGTAATGACTTATTGTGTAGAAGTCGTTGTACCGGTGCCGCCGTCGTCCAGAACAGAGCCCAGAACGATTGCGCCAACAACGGCGCCGACTACAGCTGTGCCAACAGTCAGACCACCAGCCAGAGTGGTTGTTGTCACTGTGGTTGTTGTTGAAGTTGTTGTTGCTGCGGTTGTTTCAGTCTGCGCAACGGCTGCTGTGGACAGCATGCCCAGTACAGCTGCAGATGCGATGCATTTTGCCAATTTCATTTGTATCTTCCTTAATACCAATAGGATCCTGTCGTGCCCTAGCCCAATCCATATCAAACAGCGATGGAAACGTCAAAGCCTTACAGAACCAATAATCGGCACAGATACGCCCGTCGGGGCATCTGTGTCACATGTTTGCTATATCTGGGGCGAAATGCCTAGGATTTACCCAAACTCAGAACCTCTATTTCCGCCCGCCCGAACTTTGGAGAGATAAACTGGCGGGACTGGCGAATGATGCCGCTGCGTGATTCGACCCAATAGTAGTTCTCAAATGTCAGCGGCGCCCCGTGCTGGTCCCTGCCCTGACACCACTCGCGCACCTGATCCACGGTGTAGCTGCGATCCAGGATGGTGATCGCACCGTGGGGGGTGGATTTCAGCTGACAGGTCAGCTTTTGGGTGACCAGTTCTTCATCCCCGCTCAGATAACGATAGGCCCGCGTGGTTTCGCCGGTGCGCAGCCCTGCGGCCAGACCCTCGGATGATAGGGCCATCAGATCAACGCCAAGCCCCCGTGTGCCCACCAGCACGCCGCTGCGAAACATCAAGGCGATGCCGTCACCGGTCATATAGGTGGTATAAGGCCCCTGACGGTCCAACTCGGCCAAAGTAGACATAGCGCCCGTGCCTTCAAGGCGGACCCGGATCAGATTGACCGGGGCTGCATCCACATCAGCGCGGCTGACTTGCAGCACCGCCTGCTGGCTGGCAGCGACCGCCGCTTTGTCTTTCATCGCCCGCTGGCCCAGCCGTTTGGTGATCTCGGTGATTTCCAGTTCGGATTTATCCGACCCGCAAGCCGCCAGCATCAGGGCGACACCAAAACCCAGAACCAGTTTGCCCAAAACCTGTTTCACAGAAATCATCTCCAGACCCTCCCGAAGGTTTTAGACACAGAGCGGCCATCGGCCTCTGATACAATCCCGTACAGGCGGTTATCAATATTCAGACGTGCGCCCCCGTCCCGCGTCAGCGGACGGATCACAGTGTCAATGGAATTGCGCGACGGGCGGCCGATGCCCCAGCTGATCGGGATCGACAGGCTGATCCCCTTGTCAAAGCTGCCCTCGCCGAAATCCTTGAACGGGATGTCTGTCAGGGTAAAGAACGCCCCCACAACCCAGCCGTTGTTAAACTGGCGGTTCACCCGAAAGGTGGCCCCGATATCGCCCGCCAGATAGCGGCCCGCATCCACCTGCGCCAGAAACCCGTTGTCCATATCGTAATAGGCCGACACATGCCCCGTCACCACGTCATAGTCGCGAAAGGAAAACCGCTGGTCGAAATCCCGCTGTTTGACGTAGTTCAGCTCTGCGCCAAGGGCCAGTTTGCTGTTGGCCGGTTTCCACAGAACCTCGGTTGAAACCCCGCCGTACATGGTTTCCAGCAAACCCGCAGACACCCGCCCGTAGACATCGGGGTGCAGCTTGAACAGGTAATCCGCCGTCAGCCGTTCCAGCGCAGGATCGCCCTGACTGAAATAGCGCGCAGCAAAAGACCGGACACGGGGGATTTTCGGGTTGGCCCCGCCGCCCCGCGTGATGTCATCCAGATTGCCGATCAAGGGTTTGATAATCGAGCCGCTCAGCGACAGGCCGGGTGCAAGGGTGTAGCTGGCCTTGGCCCGCACGCCAAATTCAATCCGCACCGGTGCGTCCGGATCAAAAAAGCTGGTGCGCACGGATGGGGCAATGCTCCACTTAAAGCGGGGATACATACCATCCACATAGACCAAATCATCGGGGCGGGTGGACGGCGCGCTGGCCACCACACTGCGCTCTTGCAGTTTTTCCGCGCCATATGGATCGTAAGACAGGGTTTCCACGTCACGGCGCTGCATGGTTACCGATGTGACCGGCAAATCCTGTTCCACCAGCACAATGTTGAAGGTTTCAATACTGGCAGGCAAACCCCGGCTCAGGGCACGGGCGGCGCGGCCCACGGCCTCGGCCTGTGCCATGAAGGTTTTGTTGCGCAAATACAACGTTGCCGAAGTGGATTTGACCTCCAGCCCCTCCATCTGCAACTGGTTTGCTTCCAGCAGCGGCTTGACCTGCCCGCGAATAATCCGCGGGGATGCAGGGTCCGCAGACCAGTTATCCGCATAGCTGCGCGCCCCCCCCGTCAAAGGCTTGCGCACCAGCACCGGCAGGGGGCCGGATTCCAGCCCGCTTGGCGCGGGGGGATTGTTGGGATTAAAGCTGAGCGAGGCCATCAGCGCCACCTGCCCGCCATTCAGGTAATAGGCCCCGAATTTCACCGAATTATTATAGTCGTATTCCAGCCCGAAGTTGGTGGAAGACTTGCGCTCATAGACCCCTTGGCGCACTTCCACCGCATAGGCATCGGATGAATATTCCGCCTTCAGGCGCAGACCCTTGATCGGGGTCTGCCATTCAAAACCGCCAAAAGGTTTGATCTGCCCGCGAAACCAGTTGCCCGCATCCGGCACACCGCCCTTGCCGATATTGATGGTACGTCCGTTATAGCCTTTGGCCCCGCCCAAACGGCCCCAGCCCAGCCCCCCC
>NZ_JAVDQB010000016.1:0-90256 GCF_031454055.1 Roseobacter sp. N2S | reverse complement strand
CATCCATGAACACAATCTGGAGGAACACCATGTCACGAACATCCATGAACACAATCTGGAGGAACACCATGTCACGAATTTCATATCCGACCGACCTGCGCACGCAGGCCAGAACTAGGGCGCTCTGCCTAGCCCTGGTGGCTGGCCTTGCCGCCCCCGCCATGGCGCAGGACAAGACGTCGTTCAGAGAGCACAGCGGTGTATTGCCCGATGGTACGTCCTGGCTTATCCGTGTCCCCGCAAACTGGAACGGACGGCTGCTACGCGACCTTGATTTCGCTAGCTTCATCCATGTTCCTGGCTACGCCCCGCGTTACGACGATCTGTTGGCGCGCGGCTATGCCTTCGCCGGTCTGGCCCGCCATCCACTGCGGCTCTGGCAGTACGATCCGCAGCGCGAGATCCTGAACCTCGAAACCGTGCAAGACACGTTCACCAAACTCGAGCGCGAGCCGGACATGGTCCTTCAGTACGGATGTTCCGGCGGCGGTCTCGACAGTCTCGCCTCTGCGGAAGTCTACCCCGACAAGATCGACGGTTCTGTCGTGCTTGCTGCGCATACCCCGGTCTGGATCATGAACAGCTTTCTTGACGGCTGGTTCGCGATGAAGACCCTGCTTGGGGCTGACTTCGAAGCACAGGGGCTGGGGCAGGCCTCAGAACTGACAGTGGTCGGGCTGCCCAATGCCGGTGCGGGCGGCGACCGCAACCTCGACGCCATCCGCGCGGCATGGAAAAGCGCGATCGAGAACGCGGGCAAGACATCCGAAGGCCGTGCCCGGCTGGCACTGGCCTTTGCACTCGGCCAGTGGTCGCCGTGGTTGGTCGAAGGCACCGACCTGCCCGACACGGCCGACACGGCAGCGATGGCCGACATGGTCCTGAAATCGGCGATGCGCAATGCCAGCAACGTTGGCGGTACCTCGCGGCTGTTGTTCGAAAACGCGGCCTCTGGCCAACAGTTGTCGAGTAACGAGAGCGTCGACTATGCCGCGTTCTACGCCAATGCAGCGCCCGCTATGAAACAGTTGGTTGAGGCGCTTTATGATGAGGCCGGGCTGGACCTTCAGGCGGACATTGCGACCATCAATGCGGAACCAAGGATCGCGGCGTCCGATTATGCGCTCGACTTTTGGGCTGCGGATGGCCGCACCACGACCGGAGAGCTCGAAGTTCCCGCCATCCGCATCCACATGTTAGGCGATTGGGCGATCCCCTACTCTCTGATGCAGGGCTACGAGGAACTTGTCGAACAGGCCGGGACCACCGACCTCTATCGTCAGGCGCTTGTTCAGGGCACCGGTCACTGCGAGTTTATGGCGGCGGAAAGCAGCGTGATCGTCGAAATCCTAGCCGATCGGGTGACGACTGGCATCTGGCCAGAGACCACCTCTGGGGCGCTGAACACAGCCGCCACCGCGCTTGAAACAGGGTCCGTTCCCCGATTCATCGACCATGGCGACTGGCGCGTCGACGCCTACAACCGCCCGTGGACGCCAGCCCAGTGACACATCGCGGGGCCGGCTTCACGGTTGGCCCCGTCCCTACCGCGTCAGGCATGGCACGGACGAGATGAGCGTCTTGGGATAGTCGTCCTTCGGTTCGTCAAGCACATTGGCCGTCGCTCCGCGCTCGACCACCTTGCCGCCGTACATGTTAATCACAGTGTCGCAGAGGTAGGGTTCCTGAAAAACCAGCTGGATGTCGCGCCGTACCGGCGGCAGACCCCGACATGCCCTCACCGAAAAGCTTCGTCGCGCCAGGAACCTCCAGCACGACGAGGACGCGGGCCAGCGTGGACTTGCTGGAGCCGATTTCAACTACACCACGACAATCCGCGCGGTTGGAAACAAAAGCTGACGCCCTGCAACGCGCGTGTCTCGGACGGTCTGGAGAACCAGCCGCAAACATTGTGGTCCTTTCAATGGAAATAATCGGTGCCACTGATGTTGGGATGGGTGATGGCTGTACCCGAAAGATGGGGATTTTTGCGACAGCACTTTTGGGGATTTTTTGATCCAGCATTTACAAAGTGGCAAGTAAGAGCGGGCGTTTATCTCGAGCGCGCGGCGGCAGGCAGCACCAAGGTGGGCAGCACCAAACTTGTCGGACAGCCGGATGACACTCAGACAGCTCCGGTCGCCCTGTTCGGGGTGCTTACGATTACGCATGATAGCCTCTGTGAAGTTGGCGACATTCGGCCCGATACTATCCGTCTTCGCATGTCGGTCGACGACACGACATTCCAAATGGAGGCTGCGATGACGACCTGATCGCAACCCGTTCCCTGCCTGATGACAGGCTCTTTAGGTTCGGCAGGGACGTGGTGTTCCGATAATGCTGTGCTCCGAACTGTTGCCGATCAAGATCGAGCACGCCTATGAGATGGGCACATCGGAATTGCATTTGAAACAGCATCATGTTGGCAGCCAATCGCGCTGACGACGGACCGAAGCATGCACCCGGGGTGATCTCAGACGAAGGCAGCGAAGATAGCAGAACGGCATAGAAAAGAAACTGTGATCAAATCCGCGGCTAGGCGGTCGGATGCCTATGTCGAAAAGCGCTTGACTGAGACGTCCCCGTTACCGAAGTCCAGAGCCTAGCCTGCGATCTTCACGGCGACTTCGTCTAAATCCCATACTTCGCCGGGGAGTGACTACCGTCGCCACAAAACGTGGCCGATCAGGGACCCGGCCTTGACGGTCCAGAGCCGTTTGGTCTCGTACGAAACGTCCACGCCCCATGCCAGCATCATTTCCTCGACCTCGCGCAGGTTCAAGTTGAACCGGGCGTGGAGCCAGACAACACAAGAATTGATCTTGGGCGGAAACCGGTGACGCTTATAACTGATGTTCTGAGTTTGCATCAGCACCAGCTACGCCGACATTGCTACACCGGCAGCCCATGGCCGATGAATGTGACAATACCCGCGACGCGCGTACAGCATAGAGAACGTCTTGTGGTGACGCCTCGGGCTGCTTGCAGGTGTGAGACCGGCCCCCCAAGCTCAGAACATTACACTTGGGAGCCAGAGCGCAATCTGAGGAAAAATCATCAGCAGCACGATCCCCAGAAGCATCGGCAAGACAAAGATGAGTGCCCCGCGTGCCGTATCCGAAAGCGACAGGTCAGGAACGACAGTGCGCAGCACGAAGAGGTTTAGACCGACCGGCGGGGTAATCGCCGCAATCTCGATCTGGATGGTGACGATAACGCCAAACCAGATCGGATCATATCCAAGGCCCACCACGGTTTCGAGGAAGATCGGCACCACGATAACCAGAATGCTCAGCGGATCGAGGAACATCCCCATGATCAAAAGAAGGATGTTGATCATCACGATGATGACCCATGGTTCGACATCCAGCCCGGTCAGGTAATTTGATACGTCCTGTGGCACGCCCAGCCGGGTCAGGACGAAGGAACTGAAAAGACCGCCGACCAGCAAGAGCATGAACATTCCTGTGGTGCGGACGGTTTTTTGTAATGCCTTCTGCATGACTCCTCCGCGCAAACGGCCCATGACAAGGGCAACCAGAACCGCCGCCGCGGCACCGAAGGCCCCGGTTTCAGAGGGTGTCGCAATGCCGACATAAAGCGAGACGATGATCATCACGGCAATCAGGATCGTTGGAATGGCTTGGGCACTTGTACTGACGCGCTCAGCAAAGCTAACCCTCTGGGTGATGCGCGGTGCGATCTCGGGTTTCATGAGGACCTGGATGATCACGGTCGCGGAAAGGAGTGCCGCCATCATCAGTCCGGGCAGAATGCCCCCCATGATGTCAACGGCAGAGCAAAATTGGACCAAAGGGCAGCGCAAAATGTTGCCACTTTGAAGGTGGCGTGATGAGTGTGCGGTCACGCGCTAGCATCCGGGCAACCGCGCTTGTCATTTAGCTGGAGGTTGCCCGGATGCTTTGGCCCGTCAGGGCCAATTGGTGCTGATTGTGGTTTAGGTTTCGCGGGCGGCCTGCCGCGCCTTGCTTTGTCCAAGGCGGTAACTTTCGCCATTCATCTCAAGGATGTTGACGTGGTGGGTCAGGCGGTCGAGCAGTGCGCCGGTCAAGCGTTCTGATCCAAAGGTCTCAGTCCATTCATCGAATGGTAGATTGCTAGTAATCAGCGTGGAGCCGCGCTCGTAACGTTGGGAGATCAGCTCGAACAACAGCTCAGCCCCGGTTTTGCTCAGCGGCACAAAGCCCAGTTCGTCGATGATCAGCAGCCTGTAACCCACCATCTGCTTTTGAAGCCGCAGGAGCCTGCGTTCATCACGCGCTTCCATCAGTTCATGGACCAGCGCTGCGGCGGTGACAAAACCAACAGCCAAGCCTTTCTGGCATGCCGACAGACCAAGGCCCAAGGCGACATGAGTCTTGCCAGTGCCTGAGGGGCCGAGTGCGATAACATTCTCACGCCGGTCAATCCATTCGCAACGCGCCAGCTCCAGCACCTGCATCTTGTTCAAAGCCGGGATCGCCTTGAACTCGAAGCTGTCCAGGCTTTTGACGGCCGGGAACTTGGCCGCCTTGATGCGTCGTTCGATCATCCGCCTTTCACGGTCGATCATTTCCAATTCGACCAAACGTGCGAGGAACTGAACATGGTCATGTCCCTCTGTGGCGCATTGGCGGGCCAGCTTGCCATATTCCCGCAGCACCGTTGGCAAGCGGAGAGATTTGAGCCGATGGTCCAGTAGAATTTGCGGCGCTTGTGTCATGCCGCTTTCCCCCGCTTCATCAGCGACATGTAGCTGGCCGCTGACGTCGTGCCAACATTGGCCTTTGGCAGATACGGATAGACATCCAGATCCAGTTTGGGTGGCCGTTTCTCGACCTGGCACAAGACAAGATGCTTGATGGCGTCAAACCCAATCGTCCCCATACGCAGCGCATTTTTGACGGCGACATTCAGGTCGGCCATCTCGAACGTTTCCAGCAACCGCAAGACCTGCACATACTCGCGCCGACCGGCCTTGATCATCCGGGCTTCCATCAGGCGGCGCAGGGTCGCAAATTCCTCTGGCAGTTCCCATGCCACCAATGGGGCAGCCTGATCCAGAGCCCCTGTCTTTTGCTCCAGCAGCGGCAGATAGTGGACAGGATCAAAGACCATGTCTTCGCGGTCCCAGCACCGGGGGTGGCGCGCAATCACATCACCACCACAGCCGATGACAACCTGATCGACATAGCCCCGGATCCAGACGTCACGGTGGCCATAGGCAACCGGCACCGAGTAATCATTGGTTTTGTAGCGCACCAGGGATTGTGCGTTCACCTGGCCGCTGGCCTGGTCACAAGCATCAAATGGAGACGCTGGCAGGTCCATCATTGCATCAAGATCGCGGGCCAGACGTTGCCCGATGTTGTCGCTATGCCCGCGCAAGACATCCGCTTGGCGCTTGCGGCATTTATCTTCCAGCCAAAGATTGAACGCCTCCCATGTCGCAAACTGAGGGATGGGCACCATGAAGTTGCGCCGTGCATATCCGACAAGACCCTCGACGGCGCCTTTATCGTTGCCCTTGCCGGGACGGCCATAACGATCATGGATGAAGTAATGTGACAGCAGCCCGCTAAACAGTTTGGTCCGCTTGCGCGATCCGTCCGGCAGGATCTTCGCAACAAGGCATCGGTCGTTGTCGTAGAGAACCGACAGCGGGACACGGCCAAAGAAGGCAAAGGCGTGGACATGGCCATCGACCCAGGCCTCGGAGACTGCTGCTGGATAGGCCCGCACAAAGCAGGCATCACTGAATGGTAGATCCAGCGCAAAGAAATGCGCCTTTTGCTCCACCCCGCCGATCACAACCATAGCTTCGCCGAAATCCGCCTGGGCGTTGCCAGGGGCGTGTGCCAACGGCACAAACATCTCCCGACTGCGCCGCCCATGTTCGCGGACATAGTTCTTTACCGTCGTGTAACCGCCTTGAAACTGGTGCTCGTCGCGCAGCCGTTCAAAGATGCGCTTGGCGGTGTGGCGCTGTTTGCGGGGACGCTTCAGATCGTCTTGCAGCCATTGATCAATGAAGCCCGTGAAACCATCGAGCTTGGGCCGCTTGATATCCGCCGTGCGCTGGTAGCCGGGCGGGACCGAGAACATCATCATCTTCTTCACGCTCGCACGCGATATCCCGAAATGGCTCGCTGCCGCACGTTCACTCATGCCCCCACGACGCGCGAGGCGCACCTTCCTGTAAAGTTCCACGCTGAAAATACCCCCGCCCTCCCTGAAAACAGAAAGGGCCAAAGTGGCAAAGTTTTACTCTGCCCGCAGCAAGACTATCCCGCCACTTCCGTGGCTCACTTTTGCACTGACGTTCTCATCTGGGTGAGACGTTGAACAAGACCGATGCAAACGATGCTGAGGGATTGGCCAAACTTGCCGAAACCGGCTTCTATAAGGCTGTTAGGGTCAAGTCGTTCGAAGCGATGCTGATCCGGTCATTGGTTGCAGCCCGCACGCAACTCCTGGCCATCACGACACAATTGACCAATCAGATCCGTGGTTTGATGAAGACTTTCGGTCTTGTCGTGCCCAAGAGCAAAGGCCGGGTGTTCATAGAAAAGGTTAACGATCTACTGGACGGACATATCGAGTTGAAAGGGATCATCTATCCGCTGCTCGAAGCTTGGCAAGCTGTCAGGGAGCGGGCGTCTACGCTCAGCCGCCAGCTCTTGTTGGCGGCGCGACAGTGCCAAAGCACGCGTTTGCTCATGACGATACCAGGCATCGGGGCGATCACAGCAGTTTCCTATGTGGCCGCTATCGAAGACCCGAGGAACTTTCCGAAGTCCCGATCTGTCGGCGCATGGCTTGGCCTCACCACACGCCGATACCAATCGGGAGAGATGGATTTTAACGGCCACATCTCTCGAAGGGGGGATCAACGATTGCGTGGGCTCCTCTACGAGGCTGCGACCTCGTTGCTTACGAGGACTCGAGCCGAAACGGTCAGTGATCTAAAAACCTGGGGGCTTCAATTGCGCGACCGCCTTGGCTTCAAGCGGGCGGCGGTCGCCGTTGCTCGCAAACTCGCCGTCATCATGCATTCCATGCTGAAGCATAAGCAGCCAGCTCGCAAGTTTAAGGCTCGGGATGACAGGTATTGATCGAGATTCCGTCGTAAAAATTGAATGTGGCCGACATCACTGTTGAGACTTGATCCTTAATCTTACAGATGCCTTCGGCCACCTGAGGCCGGTTACAGGGTAACCATGTTTTGACCAAAAGGGTACAGATCACGTCCGCAGACGAGGACGAAGCCGCGCATAGAGCTGAACACCAATTTGGTGTTCAAGTTCAACCACGATAGCAAACCTTTGGCGCAGCTCATCTGTTGCCCAGCCCCCCATACACCTGACGACAAGGTGATATTCATTGCCATAGTCCAAGGTGTCTTTGGTGAAGGTGATTGAGCCAGTTTGCAGCGTGTTGCCACCACGTTGCGTCTTGCTAGGCTTCAGATCACAATCGTATCTTGGCGGCATGTCAGGATGCGTACTTTCCTGTCCGGCATGGCTGCGGAAGAAATTTGAGATGTGATCAACAGGGCAACCGCGGATGAGTCGAAAATCCATCTTTGTGCCCAGATAGTCAGCGCGTGTTCTGCGCACCGGGGGATCATAGGCCAAAGAGATGCGGATGGTCCGCTTGCCACCGGTCTGAAATTCCACAGGAATAGGAATGCGGTAGATTGCGAACTTATCGATATCGAGTTGATCTTCGGCAAAGTAGATAACGCGATGATCATCCGAATAGACCGCTTTGACAGGATCGACCAAGCCGTTACCTACGACAGAAGCCGTTTCCAAGGCGTCCATCGCCTGAAGCCGCGTAGTCATTTCATCTGGAAAGGAAGCGGCACCTGCTAAGAGCGCGCGAACGAGATTGGCTGACGCTTCCGGGAAACGCTGCAGCAACAAGGCCGCCTTGCGTGCAAGAAGAGGGGTCGCAATCGAGGTCCCACTTGCGGACGTAAAGAGCTGCCGAACGAAGTCATGGTTGAGCGTGGTAATACCAGCTTCCGGCACAATGGGAGCCGATTGGAGCGACCGTGTGACCGCGCTAAACAGCATCGTACCGCCTAAATCAGAAAAATCGGGCTTCGTAATGCCCCCAGCTCCGGGACCGGCCCGGGTAAAGGGGGACGGCTCATTTGGGCCCGCCGTGATCGCACGCACATGTGCATCATCCCTGTGCTGTGCAGCAAGTCCGCTCCCATGAGAAAGCGAACCGACAGTCACTACGTTTGCGGCTCCTGAAGGCTCGAAAATGCGGTTGGCTTCTTCGAGAAGGTACTGAGGGTACTGAGTGACACCTTGCTCAACTACATTGCCACCACGGGGAGACCGGTTACCTGCTGACACAAACACCAGAACATCAAGCTCACGTGCAAGTTCGTCCAGTGTCATAGCCCAAGGTCCGACCCGTCCGCGCTCAAACCAAGATTTCTTGTCCCCAAGCGACAAGACAAAGATCCTGCAACCATACCGTTCGTTGAGACCCCGGAAGACCGTCCGCATTAGATTTGGCAGTGTTCGCCGGTCATAGAACTGCCCGTCGTCTGTGATAATTTTTGCGGAAACCAACCGCACTGACTTCCGAAGCTGCCCGCTTGCTATTTGGTCTCTCAGATCGCCAAAGACTGCCGCCCCACCGACTTTGGTCCCGTGACCCCAGATATCTGCTGCTGAAAGGCCTGTATCGAAAGTTTCAGATGCAATGAGGACATCTTCCAGCAGTGGATGCGCATTGATACCGCTGTCAAGCACAGCAACGATTGGCGCATCGGGTGACACTGGTTCAGCAGCGGGAAGGTCTTCAAGCGCCATTTCAACGACAGGCTGCGCCTCAAGATCTGGCTCGGGGGGGTGGTCGATTAGTGCGACCTCAGGCACAGACAATACCGGTCGCAGGGCTTGTCCTGGCGCTTGGACCCGCATGATGGTCAGGGACGGCCCCACGTAGGTGTCGAAAACCTCTCCGTTGCGGGCCTCAACAAAGGCCCCGATTTCTTCGGCCTTGCGGCGACGAGCCGGTGCACCTGCAAAGTCCCAAAGCTCAATGTCCACAAGATAGATTTCGTTGTCCTGAAAATCTGTAGCGCCGGTGAAGCCGCGCTCGAGCAGGCGGATGCCAAGCCGATCCCTTGGCTCAAGCGTGGATACGCTTTCGATCCGGTCAATAAACCCCGCAAAACTGCGGTCTTTTTGACCAGCGGGTTTTGGGCCCGCGTAAGCTGCAAGCTTTCTGCGGAATTCTGTCAGTTCCTCGGTTGAGGAAAACAGCACCAAGGTGTTATCATCGTCGCTTGAGAGCAAGCGAAGCCCAACACCTTCCCAGTCGTCCTCCATCGACATCCCATTCATCTCAACCTTGAGGATCAGGGACGGATCTACGAATTCTACCGGTCTTTGCAAGCGCTGCGTCTGGATCGCGTCGTCGACCTCAGCGCTTACCCCTGTCCCATGTCCTTGCGTTCTGCCCGGCTTGGGCGGAGGGCGACCGGTTTTGCGTCGATCAAGATTTTCTGGCAACCGAACAAGCGGCAAATGATCATACTGGGGCAAGGGTACTTACCGAGATTTAGGTGCCGAGCCGTTCAGTACGCTTTGCGCGACGTTTGGCATCATCAACGGCAATGTTGAAATGACGAAGAGACACAGTCTTAGCGCGTCCCAAAATTGAGAGCTTAATGGATTGGGTGCAAATCTTATCGAGTTCAGCGTAGGAATAGCCTTTGACCGTAGAGGCCTGTTCTGCCGGAACGAAGTCAGCTTTGACGTTTTTGAAAGCGTTGGTCAGAAACTTCCTTGTCATTCTCTCATCAGGTGCGTCAAACCAAACGACCTCATCAAACCGACGCCAGACAGCCGGGTCGAGAGATTGATCAAGGTTGGTCGCAGCCAACAAGAAACCGCTTGGTTGTATCTGATCAATGAAGAGAAGAAGACTATTCACAACGCGGCGCAACTCGCTGTGTTCCCCACCGTCGTCGCGTGACCGCGCAATCGCATCAAATTCGTCGAGAAACAGGACGCAGGGTTGACGGCGGGCAAACTCAAAAATCTTGCGAATGTTTGTGGCAGTCTCGCCAAGATAGGATGACATCAGACGATCAAGTTGCACAACAAAGAGAGGTAACCCCAGCTCATGTGCGAAGACCTCAGCACAAAGTGTCTTGCCGCAGCCAGGCGGTCCACAAAACAGAAGCTTTGAGCGCACAGGTAAACCATGCTGTTTGATCTGGTCGGATTTCCGGAATTCACGCAAAAGCCCAGTAAAAAGCCGTACGTTCTCTGTCGACATTAAGATGTCTTGCGCAGTCCGGTTTGGCTCAATGCGCTGAATAAACTCACTGGCTTCATCGGGAAAGGGGATGAGAGGGGCAAGCCCTTTGGCCGGAACGCTGTGCCCAAGATTCTCGAGCGTCTTTCTCAAGGTCCGTGCCAGGACGTTGTTTTTCTTCTTTTCTTCCTCACCGATGATCTGTTCGGCGACTGCACGAAACGCATCCTCTTGGCCATAACTGGCCAGAAGTTTTTTCATGAGTTCGCCGCGTGCCACCTGATTTTCTCCTCGTTTATGGGAAAATCTTAGCCCACACAGATACAAATGACCATAAAAACCTGACGGAATAGCTCTTACAAATGAGCCAGAATTGCGGCTGCATCAATGGCCGGATTATGCCCAAAGGTTTCAGCGTTTTCCATTGACTAAGTTTACCTTGATCTATCTGGCCCTGGATCAAATTAAACTTACTGCTCACCATTGTCTGCAACAGCCAAATCCAACTCTGGTAAGTCCCGCAGTGTCTCCAAATCGAACGTCACCAGAAACGTCTCAGTCGTGACAAATGTATGTGGCGCGCCCGCGCGTGGAGCCCTTGGTCCACTGGCAATCAGCTCCTTGAAGCGGAGCCGCGCGAGCAGATCGCGGCTCACGTCTTTGCCAAAGATGTCCTTCAGCCCTGCCCGATCAATCGGCTGATGATAGGCGATCGCGCAGAGCACGCCCATCTCCATCTCAGTGAAGGCCATCGACTGGTCGCCAAGGTCTGCCGCCGCCTTGATCACATCTGCAAACTGCGTCTTGGTCCGGAACATCCATCCTCCAGCAACCTGCGCCAGTTCATAAGGCCGACCAATCAACTCCGTCTTAATATCCTCAATCAGCATCTCAACCGAGGCCCCCTGCCCCACCACGCGTGCCAAGTCGTCATGGCCAACCGGCGTGCCACTGGCAAACAGAACCGCCTCGATCCGCCCCATCCATTCGCGCCAGCGCAGCTCTTGCGGCAGATCTTCAAGCTCACGGTCAAAGACGCCTTCGCGTCCGGCCTCCTTCGGTCTTGTGTGCTTTTGTTTGGCTTCGGAGGTTATGGCGGTGCGGGTCATCGCACAATCCCATACAGCCGGAACGTAGCCCGTCCAGTGAGCTCACGCGCGACGCCCAGTTCGACGAGCCGATCACAAAACCGGCGCGCAGCGCGATCGGTCATCGGAATGGTGCTGCCCTGGATTGTTGGTGACAGCATCATTGAAGGCCCAATCGCATCTTCAGTAAGGAACAACGCGACGGCCGCATCAGATCCTTTGGCGCGCAGCTTCGGAGCCGCGGCCTGCAGCAAAGTCGCCCGCGCTGCCAGATCGCGCGCCAAGCGGATCGTATCTTCGATAGACATCAACAGGCGCGCCTGAACTTTCAGATCCGCCCCCTGCCCTTCTTCAATCAGGTCGCGCAACATCTTTTTCGTAAGGTCTTGTGCCGTGACAGGCAGCAGTGACATCCAGTTCAATGCCCGCGCAAGGACAATATCCGAGAGCAGACAGGCGATCTGCTCCGCCCGATCATCCATTTCCAGAACCGCGCGCATCACGGCAATACATCCCGCCAACGGTCCATGGGATTTTGCGCAATCGGCACCAACCCCTATCACCCTCAAGACATCATCGGCAAACGCCGCGCCAACCAAGCTTTGCACACCGTCGTGCCAGTCCCGCCCCGTCAATTTGAGACGCGCCGCATCTCGCCAAAACGCCAAGATATCACCATCGGGGCCGCGTGCCTCTCCGGGCGGTGCCAAGTGGTAAGCGTCGCGGATATCAGCCTCTCGGGCAAGACGGCCTTCGAGTTTAGACGTCGCCGTGGCCGCTCGTAGTGCAAGCTGGTTGGCCAGCAGTTTAAGAGGCACGCCTTGGGACGGATCGCTGACCAGTTGATTTAATACCGTGAGCGCTGCTCCAGACCGAAATGCCACAGTTTCAAGGGTTTCGGCACGTCCAGAGGTGACCCAGCCCGGCAGCTTGGGTAGAGTGTTCACGTCGTCAGAGACAGTTGCGGGCTGATAGGTCATGCCGAGACACTAACTCGCCACGGCGCTTAATTCCAGTAAATACCACTCAAACCGCCCCACCTTACAGCTCTTTGATATGTCCAATAATGTTGCATTATCGGACATAAAAAGATATGCTCCACGACATGGCAGAAAACACCGAGAAATCGAGCTCAGAGTCAGCAAACGGGTCTTCAATCAACGAGGACAACGAGAGCGACGCAGGGCCCAGTGAGGCTCTCGCACTTCCTTCCTCTGTGGCCGGCTCCGGCGCACTTGACCGCCTTGTGGAAACCGCCCGCGACTACGCGCGCGCAGCGGCCTCGGAGAACACGCTGAAAGCCTATACCAAGGACTGGGGGCATTTCACGCGCTGGTGCCGGATGAAGGGTACGGAACCACTGCCGCCCTCCCCAGAGATGATCGGGCTCTATCTCGCGGACCTGGCGTCCGGCTCTGTCCCCTCCCCTGCCCTATCGGTCAGCACCATCGACCGCCGGCTCTCAGGCCTCGCGTGGAACTACGCGCAGCGGGGGTTCACCCTCGATCGCAAGAACCGGCACATCGCGACGGTGCTGGCCGGGATCAAGCGCAAACATGCCCGCCCGCCGGTGCAGAAGGAAGCGATCCTTAGTGACGACATCCTCGCGATGGTGGCGACCCTGCCCTACGATCTGCGCGGTTTGCGGGATCGGGCCATCCTACTGCTAGGTTATGCTGGCGGGTTGCGGCGATCCGAGATTGTGAGCCTTGATGTCCACAAAGACGACACCCAGGAGTCTGGTGGTTGGATCGAAATCATGGATGGCAAAGATGGGGGTGGCGCCCTGCTCACGCTCAATGCCAAGACTGGTTGGCGCGAGGTGGAAATCGGTCGTGGGTCGTCTGAGCAAACCTGCCCGGTGCATGCGCTGGAACAATGGCTGCACTTTGCAAAGATCAACTTTGGAGCTGTGTTCGTGCGGACCTCACGCGATGGCGAGAAGGCACTGGAAGCACGGCTTAACGACAAACACGTCGCTCGCCTGATCAAGTCCACAATCCTGAAATCTGGCATTCGATCTGAGCTGCCCGAGAAAGACCGCCTCGCCTTGTTCTCCGGCCACTCCCTGCGTGCCGGTCTTGCCAGTTCCGCTGAAGTTGATGAGCGGTATGTCCAGAAGCATCTTGGCCACGCCTCGGCCGAGATGACCCGCCGCTATCAACGTCGACGCGATAGGTTCCGGGTGAACTTGACGAAGGCCGCAGGGCTTTAATCCTGGCGATATTGAGTGAGCCGCTGTTCTCACGAAGGTTGGTTATATGATGTCATTGGTGGATAATTGTCCGCGGACAATTTTGACTTACGCGGCATAACCTTGAGCAACAGCAAGACGACGAACTAGCCTTTCAGGACTAAATCCTTCGCTTTTTGAGCCAGTAGTGATTGAGCGGAAGTAAGCACCGACCGTCTTAATTTTATCATGGAATTGTATAATCGCCCAAACTGTTGCAGCTGCCCTTAATGCACCAAGTCGCAAGTGCGCTGCTTCATAGCTTTGGCTGGAGATCCCTATCATCGGAGCGAGCGTTCTAGCGTGAGCTACCACATCATGAACTGTTTCGATCCTTCTCAGTGAATATTGGCCAGCTTCCGGGCAAGCGGCTAGCAATTCTAAAACAGTAATTGGTGTCTCTGAAATTGCATCGGGTGTTTCTTTTTTTAGAGCGACCTTCTCTTTATCAATATGTTCTTTATTTGACTTATGATGGTGCCGGACAATTTGACCGGCACTGGCGGTCAAATTTGTTGTCAAAATGGTAGTTTGATCATCTGTTGCCTCAGCTTCAACTTCGGCAATTGTTAGCTCTGAGAGGATGCGTACACAGTCCTGGAGCGTCAATTTGCGACGGAGGGTACGGAATATGTTCAAGGCTGTCTCATCGTGGGGGTTCTGTACCAGGCTTGCATTGGCGGCAGCGCGAATTTTGGCCCTTAGGTAATCGATCTGCTCTCGTTCTCTTAGAACTTCGGCGGCCATAGCTGCAATCTCGTGGAGGCGGCTAAATAGTGGCGATAGGTCGAATCCAAACCGTAAAGCCTTGCCTTCGTGGTTGTTGTGTTTGGTGAAACGCTTCCGATTTGGACTGTCACGACGAATGAGCAACCCTATTTCTTGCAATGTTGCAGCATGGCGTCTGATCGTCCGGTCTGAAATGCCATTGCGTCGAAACGTAAGTGTTGCGTTGGATGCAAACACCGTGTGGTGATTGCGCTTTGGTGCGAGGCACGAAAGCATTGCATCAAGTGTTGAAATTACAGATGCGCTTAGGCCCAGGCGCGGAGCTGCATTGCGAAGTGTTGCTACGACTATGTGACGCTCTGGAATGGAATTGTCCGCGGACAATATTTCACTGGTCCGCATCCCGTTGGGTGCAGTTGTTTTGGTAAATGCCATGTTTTTTCACGACAACCTGATGTGAAAGGCACCAATATCTCTGAAAATCAGAAAAAAGGCCGCAAATCATCGGCAACCGAATCGGTTGTTGTTGACTGGCACGGAGAAGCTGGTAAATCTGAAAGTGCAAAGAACAGATTGGGCTCTCCTAGGGAAACCTTGGGGGGCTCTTTCTTTTTTGGGTTGTTGGTCGTGCTCCTTTTTTAGTGTTACTGCTCGATATTATCAGTCAGGCGTTTGTTCTGACTGCCACGCCTCATAGAGACGCGTAAGCTCAGTTTCTGCGTTGTTACGCATCCACTGGGCAAATTCTGGGGCATCAGACTTCGACAGCTTAAACGTCAAAGCGCGCGCCGTTTCCTTCACCTCAGCCAAAGCCGTTCCATCGGGGTGTTTGATGGATAAAGTAGGGGAGGCGATTGGCCTGTCAGTCGCTTTAGATTTGAGCGCCTGAGTTATCGCGGCACTGATCAATCCAAAGCGATCGTCGGAGGTCATGGCGAGGTCGAGTCCAAGCGATGCGGCAATCTGCTCAAGATCGACGCTATCGCTGCGGGACTGATCCGCGAGCTCTTCCCAACGCCTCCGTCCAATACCATGGGCAGAACCAATCTGTTCAATGACTGACTTTGGAATGGATCGTGCAACTTTTGTCATGCGCGATAGCATTGGCTTGTCCACTGCGAGGGCATCAAGAATGATGGCCTGCTCGTAGCCGCTAGTGGCCAGTTCAGCCGCAAAGAGCGCTTTTTCAATGAAGCTTGGGTCCAAACGCTGGGTGTTCTCTTGGCCCTGTGCGAGAATAGCCTCTTCGTCGGAAAGAGTCCTAACAAGTGCCTTTGCAGGGATGCCAAGAGATCGCAGAGCCCGCAATCTGCGGCGACCATAGACAATCTTGTAATGTCCTGGTTTGTCCGCGATGGGACGCACCATAATCGGTACTTGTTGTCCGTGCACCTTGATGCTCTCAGCGAGCGTTACGACATCCGTATCAGTGAACGAGAGACGGTCTTTGGGGCCGTTCTCTTCGATAACATCGACGGGAATTTCCCGCACCGCGTTGCTCGCAACATCTTTCAAAGTGGATTTCACGCCGCTCATAGCGCCCGTATTCGGAAAACGTGCCTTTTGTTCTGCCGACGGTGCCACAGTGCTGTCCGCATCTGGTGGGGGAGGGGGTTGGAATAGGTTTCTACGCGCCATTAGTTAGTTTCCCTTCCCCACGCTTGCTGAATTGTCTTCTCGAACTCATCTGCGACGCCGTTCACGCTTTCCATGATGCGAACGAGCGTCTTCTTCACAACTTGCGAAGGTTCCAGTTCGTAAATGGTTTGCTGGGTCATTCCCGCGTCTGAGATTGCGGTAGATTTGAGCATTGGCGTGGTCAAAACTTGGTCTAGGAGGATGGATCTGAGAAAGCCCGCCATCTGTGATTGAGGCACATCTGTCGGTTCATATCGGGCGATCAAGAACTTAAGAAAGTTCCAATCGATAGGCCCCGCCGCTTCTTCAAGCGTTTGGACGGTTTCCCCTGCCATTTCAAGGAATTGGGCCATGGAAGCTACATCCAACATGCTTGGAACGACCGTTATCAAAAGGCCTGTTGATGCCAACAGAGCGGTCATCGTTGTAAAGCCCAGCTGTGGCGGGCAATCGATGATGACCAGGTCATAGTCCGCCTCAACTTCGTCCAACGCGATCGCAAGGCGCTGAGTGAAGGGCGGGTCAATCTTGTGCTGAAGTGCGTAGGCCGTTTCGGTTTCGTACTCTGATAACAAGAGACCCGCCGGAGCGAGGTCAAGGTTGTGAAAATAGGTCTTTCGAACGACTTGGCTAAGCGGAACCGGGTCTTCGTACTTGAGGGCATCGTAGATAGTGCCGCTTTCTGCAAACTCGATCTCAGGTCGATAGCCAAACATTGTGGTCAGGCTGGCTTGTGGGTCCATGTCGATTGCCAATACGCGATAGCCGCGCAACGCGTAGCGTTGGGCCAAGTGGATGGCACTTGTCGTTTTACTGGAGCCGCCTTTGAAATTCACGATTGAAATGACTTGAAGGGTGTCGTTCTCGCGTCGTCCAGGAAGATATGTCTCACCGTTTCGACCAGTTTTGGCCATGACATGGCGGATTTGATCGATCTCTTCGGCTGAGTAGAGCCTGCGACCTCTGGTATCAGTCTCTACGTCAGGGAAATCGCCCTCCTGATGGCGAGTCCTGAGGTTGGACATGCTGATGCCTGTAAGTTCAGAGACTTCAGCAGGATGAAACTTGCGGAGCGCTTTTCTACTATCGGGCTGAAAGCTATTGCGCATATGATTGTTAAGCGCTTTCGACAAGCGGTCCGCATTCGAAGCAATCGATGCTGCGATAGAGTTGGTTTGCGCGATGTTTGCGTTCGAATTCATACTGCCCTCACGACCTCTTAGTGGATCATTTGTGTTTCGTCGCTAAAGCGCGTGATTTACGATGAGTTGCGACAACTGAACTCATGACACGCAAGTTATCCCCAAGCAACAATTTTTTGCGCTCAGCTAGTTTCGAAAGAGAGTTTCCATCTTGAGAGGCGGGCGAAACTTCGCCCTAAGGGGTTGTTAATTTAGGAAATATTGCTTTTTGATTGGCTGACCGCAATATATTGTGGAGACTGGAACACGAGCCCCTATTGGTTGTCTAAACATCTAATTGTCGAATCGGAGGAATTTTTGATCAGTTCATCAGTTTTGATCAGCGTCTTTCAGGTACATGGGGATGGATGGGCCTAAGCCCCGATCCGTTTGACCCGAATACCCAGCTTGCGCGCCTTATCGACGATATTCTCAGTGATGCCTGACCCAGGCGTCGCGATCAGCCCTTGAGGCATCGTATCCAACATCTTGTCATTGCGCTTGAAGGGGGCTGCCTTTCCGTGGCTCTTCCAGTCGGGTTTGAACACCACCTGCGTCACGCCGCGCGTATTTGCCCAGCTCGCGGCAATCATCTCTGCACCTTTGGGCGTGCCGCCGTGCAAGAGAACCATATCGGGGTATTTCTGATGGGTGGCATCAAGGACGGCCCAGATCAGATCATAGGCCTGATAGTCCCCGCCGGAGAAGGCAATGCGGGTGCCTTCGGGACAATGCACTTCGGTCTCTTTGCGTCGCTTGGCTGACAGGAAGGCCCGACTGTCCACGACTGCAGATGTCAGACCCTTGTGCGACACCCGCGATCCGGCACGGGGCATCCAGGGCGAACCTGTTGCGGCGGAAAAGTGGTCACAGGCCAGATCGCGCATTTGCTCGAAGGCGTCACGATGGTCCCAGAGTTTCAGCCCGATCATCTGCAGGCGTTCCAGCTCGACCGAGGCGACCTCTGAGCCGTCCTGGCAGGCCATGCTTTCGCGGACCTCGAATTCATTGTCATCAAGACGCTTTTGGATGTGGGTGAGGCGGCGATGAAAGAGGGAGGTGAGTGACCAGAGCATCTCTTCGAGATTGTCTTCCAACTGGCTGTCATTAAGCAGGCCGATGGTGGTCTCAAAAAGCGTCGTCATGGCGAGTTCAACCTGATCTGGCTGGGGCAGGGGGCGATGATCGGTTTCACCGGGCCCTGGCTTTGCGCCATGTAGGGCAAGGTGATCGAGAATGGCTGAGGTTTGGCCGATACCCTCTGGGTTGGTTTCTGATTGCTGTGGCATCTTTGGTTCCTCTGTTTGATCTGACCCGATTTGGATGGGGCGATAACAGGACCGGCGGCGACCGGTTTGCATCCGCAAGGATCGCAGCGCAGCGGAGAATGCGGCCGTGGCAGAAAATTGATCCCGCGAGGAATGACCCGCTGTCTTTGGCGGGGCAGGGGAATTTTCTGGTGCGGGCGGATTGCTGGCCGGGCGAGGGGCACTCAGCCCCGACCCGTTGGTCCATCGCTCCCTTCATCCAAACGGGATCAGATCGAACCTCTTGGAACCTTTAGCCACGGCGGAAACTTCCCCGAGGCTGTTGGCCTCAGCCCTCACCTTCTCCGAGACCTTGTTCTTTCATGGCCTTGAGCAATGCCTGTCGCAGCGCATCCTTGCCATCAACTAGCAGATCTTCGTTGAAATCCCCCAGCCTTGGCACGAGATCCCCGACGATCAGGCCCTGCGGTGCCAGTCGGTTGCGCAATTGAAGCGCTGCGCGTTCGCCTGCCGCGTCATTGTCCCGCGCGATCCAGATGCGCCGCACACCCGATGGTGGAATGAAGAGACCGAGATGCGTGGCTGTGAGACAGGAGGCGAGGTCAGATTCGGGAAGGGCCGTGCCGACCGAGAGGGTGTTCTCGAGACCCTCGCCGACAATCAGATCGGCGCGATCTGCCCCTGACCAGAACCGAATGGCGTTGCCGTGTAACTGGCCCAATATCCGCTTCGGGCTGTCGATGTCTGCAATGCCACCGGTGAACGGGTCCAGATAGGTGCGCGCGCACCCGGTGATCTGTCCCTGATTGTCCGTGATCTTCGCGAGGAGGGCAGGGCGCTGTTCTGGTGGAGCGTCCTCGCCCCTGCGCAGAAAGACCTTGGGGTGATAGCGCAGGGCCGGCCCGAAGCGCGAGATGGCGCGGGCATGGAGGTATGCGGCGGCGACAGTGCCCAGGATCGGCCTGCTATAGGAAAACAGTTTTCGCGCCCGTGTGATGCGTTTGCTGGATGCCGCTGCGGGCTGAGCGCGAGAGCGGGCAGCACTGTGTTCGATAGGGCAGGGGACCGCGCCAAGAAAGCTCTGGGCTTCGCTCAGGGTCTCCTTCAGCGACAGGGATCCGAGTTTGGCGTGCAGAAGATCAATCAGATCGCCGTATTCACCGCTTTGATAATCCGTCCACCCACCCGCCTTTCGGCCATCCAGTGCATGCAGACGAATTGCAAGGCTTTGACCGGCGACGCCTGAGGTGTCACCGATCTGCCAGTAGTTGCCTTGCTTGCGCCCTTCGGGAAAATAATACCGACAAAAGCCTTCGGCGCGACCTGCCAGATCGGCGGAGAGGTCTGCCACTTTGCGGCTGTTGCTCATGACGCGCTACCCGCCACATTGGACCCAACAGGGTATTTAGCGAGGACTTTTGCCAGCACTTCCCTTGATCCCACCGGGATAAACGCCCGTGTCTTCCATTGGATCACTTCGGTGAAACAGCCCAGTGCCTTCACTTCAGGCAGCGCCGATCCCGTCACACCCATCACCTCAAGCCGTGGCTGCCCCATGACCATCGAGCGCCGCAGTTGAAACCCATTGACCAGTTTGAGGGTGGCCCGTTTGTCCATCACGGCACGCAGCACCTCATCAGGTTCCATCTGCAATTCGCAATCAAGCCGCAGTCGCGCATAGACATTGATCAGCTGGTCTTGGGTTACCAAACGTCCGACCGCGCGTTCTCCATCCGTGGTTTGCAAGCGGTAGATCCGCATATTGTCGGCGGGCAGTCGATCCCAGATCGGCAGAAGCAGTCCACAGATCAGCGTGATCTTTGACGTGGAGAACTCCGGCACTACATCGACCTCAGCCTGCCAAAGCTGTTCAAACATCGCATCATCCACCTCCTCCCAGTTCGATTTGGCGAACTCACTCAGCGCACATATCTCATTTGCCACCGGCCGCAGCAGTTTGACCCGCAAGATGGGCACACCGTCCTCATCCATGAAGGCAGGCGCATTGGTCATCAGGCCAGCGCGTTTCGAGGCTTTGTTCCAATAAAGCCGCGCCCCATCCATCTTTGCGCAAATGGCTTTTACCTTGGCGAGGGTCAGCGGGTCGTTGCGGTCCGTGCGTTCAACTGTCAGCGCTGTAGCGGTCGCACCCGTTGCCTCATGCTCGAAGATGACTTTGCGCTCAACAATCTCGAACTTCTCGGCCCGCAGAGTTTCCAGTCCGACGTCAAGCGTGCCCGCCTGGCGCGCATCCTCAATAATTGCGGAGAGGAAAATGCCGAACGCGTCAAAGATGGCGTCCTGCATCTCAATGGTCAGGGCCAGACAGCGATTGAGGAATTGCTGTATCGGCGGCAAGGTCTCTTTCATCGACCCGTCCGCGTCATCAAGCGTCAGACCGGTCATCTCCTGGAACCGCGCATATGAACAGGCATCGATCTTGCCAGCTCGCAGTTTGTAAAAGAACTGCCGCAGCGCCGCGCGGGCATAGGGACTTTCAAGATTGTCCTCGGCGCGGAACATGTTCTGGCCGCCGGTTTCACGCTGGCCTTTGGTGATCGCACCGAGTGTGTCGAGGCGACGCGCAATGGTGGAGAGAAACCGCTTCTCGCCTTTGACGTTGGTGGCCACGGGTCGAAACAGCGGCGGCTGCGCCTGATTGGTGCGGTTGGTGCGCCCCAAACCTTGGATAGCATTGTCTGCCTTCCAGCCTGGCTCGAGCAGGTAGTGCACGCGTAGGCGCTGGTTCTTTGCGCCAAGATCAGCGTGATAGCTTCGTCCCGTGCCACCCGCATCTGAAAACACCAGAATGCGCTTGGTGTCATCCATGAAGGCTTGGGTTTCGCCTAAGTTGGAGGAGACGGGGCGGTTTTCGACTTTGAGGCGCCCCTCAGGGGTGCGCACGATCCGGCGTTTACGCCCCGTGACTTCAGCCACCACGTCCCCGCCAAAGTGCCAAAGGATTTGGTCCAACGCACCTTGCACGGGTGCGAGCGCACCAAGATGCTCGATTAGATCATCCTTCCTGCGCTCCGCCTCGCGGCAAATCACCGGATTGCCAGTGGCATCAAGGGCTGGTCGGGAGCGCAGATCACCGTTCTCGTCGGTGTAAGGTTCAAACAGCTGGATCGGAAAGGAATGCGCCAGGTAATCCATCACATATTCCCTCGGCGTGATGTCGACCTGCAGATCGTGCCACTCTGACGGTGGGATATCGGCAAGACGGCGTTCCATCAGTGCCTCACTGGTCGAGACCACTTGCACAACGGCAGAGTGCCCCACCTCAAGGTCAGCATCGATGGCTTTGATGAGCGAGGGGCACTTCATCGCCGTGATCAGATGGTTGAAAAACCGCTGTTTGTTGCTCTCGAAGGCGGAGCGCGCCGCAGATTTGGCTTGAGGGTTTAGCGTGCCCGTCTCAGACGAAATACCCGACGCCTCAAGCGCTGCTTCGAGATTGTTATGAATAATCTGAAACGCCTCAGCATAACTGTCATAGATCGCCACCTGGGCCGGTGAGAGGTCATGCACCAGCATGTCGTATTCGACACCTGCATAAGATAGGGATCGCGCGAGGTAGAGCCCAAGGGCTTTCAGGTCGCGCGAAATCATCTCCATGGCGGCGATACCGCCCGCCTCCATTGCCGAGACAAACGCGGCGCGCGTCGCAAAAGGGAAGTCACCTGTGCCCCAGAGCCCCAAGCGCGAGGCATAAGCTAGATTGCCGACGACCGTGGCCCCAGTGGCCGAGACATAAAGAACACGCGCGTCTGGAAGTGCATTTTGCAAATGCAGCCCTGCGAGACCCTGCTGCGACGCCTTCTTGTCACCGCGCGCCGATGTCTCGCCAGCCGCATTGGCCATCGCGTGGCTTTCATCAAAGGCGATGACGCCGTCAAAATCAGCACCAAGCCATGTGACGACCTGAGCAAGACGCGAGGCTTTGCCGTCCCGCTCGGCGGAGCGCAGCGTTGCATAGGTTACAAACAGGATACCTTCTGCAAGCCTGATATCGCTCCCTTGGCGAAACTTCGACAAAGGCACAATGTCGCTTTCCCGCCCCCCAAGCGCCATCCAGTCGCGCCGCGCATCCTCGATCAGTTTATCGCTTTTTGAAACCCAGACCGCACGTTTACGTCCCTTGAGCCAGTTGTCGACGATGACACCCGCAACCTGTCGTCCTTTGCCGCACCCGGTGCCATCCCCAAGGAACCAACCCTTGCGCAGACGGAACGCACCCTCATCCTCTTCGGAGGCCGCAACAAGCTGCCCTGCGATCTCACCCTGCCGAAACCAGCCCTTGAGATGCGTCTCATGGGCATTGCCCGCGTAGATGACACTTTCCAGCTGCGGCGCGGACAGTACGCCATCTGTAATCAAGTGTTCGGGTAAAATTGGATGATAAGAGGGCAGGGGCGGCGGCACGGAGGCCATGGCGGCGGATTGCACAAGCGCTGTTGGATGGGTGGCGGCATGTTCGATGCTGATCGCCTGAAGGGTATAGTCCTCATAGACCGTGTCTTGCAGCGTGCCTGTTGGCTCACTCCAGGGTTTGGGCAGGTAGTCGAGCGATGCGGCCTCAACACTGTCAAAAGGATGTTTGGCGCGTTCCACGGCGATGGCGCGGGTTTCTTGGCGGGCCGCGTTGCGCAGGGCGTTAACATCGAGGCGTGATGGCTGCTCTGGGGCGATCTGAGCCGCACCGATTGGCGCATTGGGTCCGTCAGTGGGACGCTCGGGGCAATGCTTGAGAACGGAAGCGAGTAGTTCCGCCGTTGTTTCGCAAATCGGGTGATAGGCGCAGCCCATGTCGGTTACGCCCGCCTCGACGCCGTCCTCGCGTTTGTCGATCACAGTGAGGCGCGTGTCGATACTGGTTCCATGCCGCGCGAAGACCTTGCCCGCGACCGCTGCCGAGAAGACCACGTCTGCGACCTCCCCAATATGGCGAAACGTCGATTGATTGCTTTTGGTCGCCGGGCTGAAACTCTCGCCGGTGATGACCACCATGCGGCCACCCGGTGCCAGTCGCGCCAGGGCGGACAACACATGCTGGCTGGTCGCCTGACGGTATTTACCATCGACATGTTGCGCGGCCGAGAAGGGTGGATTCATCACGATGACCGAGGGCTTAATCGCGCGATCCAAACGATCATCGATCGACGCCGCGTCGTTATCTGAGACTTGCACCTCAGGAAACAAGTGACCGAGAATATTGCGGCGGGTCTCCGCAAGTTCATTCAGCGCGAGGCGCGCGCCGGAAATCTGCGCAAAGATAGCAAGCATGCCTGTCCCGGCCGATGGCTCCAGCACCAGATCAGTTGTTCGGATGTCGGCGGCCTGTGCAACAATCGCCGCGAGGGGCAGGGGTGTTGAGAACTGCTGCAACCGCACGCTGTCCTCAGACCGCCGTGTATGCGACGGCGCGAGGGCTGCGAGACGTTCAATCATGGAGAGGTAGGCTGCGGGGGATGTGGCGTGGTGCTGCATCACTGCGCCGTAACGCGACAGCATCATGATCTGGGCAACCTCAGCTGCATCATAGGCATCCTTCCAGATCCACGCGCCTTGGGCATCACTGGATCCAAACGCCGCCTCCATCGCGGCGCGGAGCATTTTGGCATCAATAGGTTTGCCCGCTTTGAAATGCATGAACAGCTGTTCCGCTGCGCGCATCAAAGATTTGGCAAAATCTGGGGGAGGTGGTGAGGTTGGGGTTTCTGCGATTGGGCCAGCGGCGAGGGCCGTCGTCTTGGGATGAGCATTCATGGGCGTTCTCCGGGTTGGGGTTTCCCCCAGCCCGCGCGCACTCTCTCACCCGGGAGGGGTCACCCCTCCCGCCCTGCCTCTGGCTCTTTTTGGCAAGCAGATCGCGCCGTCAGGGCATCGGAGCGGCGGCAGCGTTCTGCTCCATTGATGATGAGAGGCCAGGACGTGGAATGGCTGCGCGAGCCTCTGGCAAACAATGTTCCTCGAAATCTCCGACAAAGCCCCAACAGGCGTCCACCTCTTCGCCGTCCACCTCGACCGTGTATCCGTAAATCCTGCCACCGAGGAAATCGTCATAAGTCTCGACTTCTGATCGCAGCATATCTTCCACGCGCGCTCGCAATTTCTTGGATACGCGCATCACGCCAAATTCCTTCCACACATCGTCGAGTGTGACATAGATGAACCCAACCTGACCGGAATCCCAAGGACAGTGGAACCCCGTGGTGTTCATCGCCAGGCCGGAATGGTCATAGAGATAGACGGGGAGAATTACCGCCCGTTTCTGGGCCAGTTCCATCAAACGCCGGAACGAATGGTCTGTCTCATCGGCACAACCGGCGAGATCGCAAAGGAATGCGTGAGGATCACCAAATCTGTGATCATCGCCCAGAGTGTAGCGTCGATGCCAACAGACCATCGTCCCAAGGTTGCACCAGTCTCGCGGGCTTTCCGCGTCCTCGTCATGGTAGATTCTGATCGTATGTCCGTGATGGACCTCTTCGTGAACCGGATCGTGCATGGAAATGTTCCTTTATGCCAGACACAGCAAACCCGCCAACAGCCAAATGGGCAGGGCGGGTTTGTTGCATTTTGTTTGAGGTGGGGGTTGAAATGGATGCGCGTCGAAGCGCTGGTTTATACGACCTTGCTGGACCGCATTTTGACACGCTGAACACTGTGCCGCAGCAACCAGTCTTCATAGCCAAGGATGGTCCGTTGGGACATGACGGCCGCGATCCACGCCGCTCGCGGATCACCAACCATCGCCTCTAATGCTTTATCAATATGCCCATTGGCCATCCAGGCCTGAGGTTGAATGCGCCCCAGCCAATCGGCGAGGGACGGGATCTTTCCCCGACAATCCTCTTTGACGTGCTGTTCCCCAATCCAGCGGATCGGAATGGTCGGGCCCGCGCTGTTGGTCAGGGTTAGTCCAAACATGCGTTGTGCCTCAAAGACACCTTGGGTGTGATGACGCAATGCCCGGTGGGTGAAGACCGCAAAATGCTCCTTGCTGGCGTCAAACCAATTATGCACGTCCTGATAATCCTCAGGCGCGCCACCAAAGCGACGCGCCGAACTCTCGGCGTGATGTAGCGGATGTGCCATCTCATAAATCCTCGTATTCGGTGGTGGCGGATTCCACGTAACGATTGCTGTGGCTGATGGTGATCTTGTCGGTCTCGAGGTTCCATTCCAACGAGCCGTATCCGCCTTCGTTGTTCTCAAAGCCGGGGTTGAGCGCATAGGCGAAGTCCCAGGCGAAATCTTCAACGCGGCGGTTCACTTCGGTATCGAGTTTGATTTCCGTCGGAGTCGGCGTCACGTCTTCGACATTGCCGGAATCGCCATAGCCTTCGTATTGCACTTCAAGCAGCGTCGCGCCCAAGGCGCGCAGCTCCGTGAGAAGCGCTGTTCGGGTTTCAACGCGGGCCGCTTCGGCCTTCTTTTGCGCTGCCGCATATTGCGCGGCGTAATCAAGTGTCTGTGTCATGTGATTGGTCCTTTGAGTTTGCGTCACGGCGGTCTCCAAGGCGAAGACCGCCGACAGTTGGATGGAATTTGCGCGTCTATGCGGCGTCTGGGTCTTTCGCCTTCGTGCGCTCCTCAAGGTTGAAATAGAGGTTCTCGGTCGCTTTCTTGAAGCCGGGCGGTTTGCGCGCCGCGAGGCAGCGCACCGAAGCGCTACAGCTTTCGCCATGCGCCATCGCAAAATCGGTAATCTGCGCGATCAGGTCATCCATGCCCGCAGCCTGGACGTGTTTTTCGGGGTAGCTCGCCATCATCGTGAACTGGGTCACAACGAAGCCGCCATCGCGATGTGCGGGGTAGAGCGTGATCTTATAGTCGCGTGATTGTGCCATTTCTGGGTCTCCATGACGGGCGACACGGAGGTATCCCGTGTGCTTGGACAACCCGTCAGAGCGAAAGGACCGCCCTTTGTGCAAGGGCGATCCGAAAGGGAACTGGTTTGAGCGTTGAGTCAGTATTCTGACGGTAGAAGCAGGGTCAAAACGCGGCGGGTTTGCTCAGGATCACTTGGATCGGGGGAGCCGTATTCGTAGTTCACGTCATAAGCGTCAATTTTGAACCAGACCGTGGTGCCAAGAACCTCGACGGCTCCAAATTCATGAAAGCCGTAGGGATCGTTGTCTGGCGTGAAGGCTTGAAACGCCGCAACGGCCCGCGTGGCGGCAAGGCGCGCATCTGGACCCAGTGCCATGACGCCTCGGGTCATCACGAACTGTCCTTTCGGCGTATTCTCAGTGTCATTGAAAAACAAGATCGACCCGCGAAACGCGTCGTTTTGGGCTGCGATCTTGGCTGTGTCGTCAACTTGTGCGTCTTTAAGTAGGGCTGCCATTTGGTCTCTCCGCGGCGGGCCAGCCGAACCATTCCGACTTTTGAAACCCGCCAGACGGAAAGGGCCGCCCTTTGTGCAAGGACGGCCCAGTCAGAGTTTACGGTTGGAATGGAGACCTTAAGCCGCGTCGTCGGTCATGAAGGCGGGGAGTTCGTCGGCCTCAGCGTCGGAGTTCGTGCCATTGCTCGCCGTTTGTGCGTTATCAACTGAGGAGCCAGCCTCACTATTAACCCCGGCTTCGGCGATGACGCCTTCTTCACTGACAACATCCACGAATGCCATCCCATCGGGCAGCCAGCACGATGTCTTGGTCGCTGTTTCGACATCGAGACCTTCCGCCTCCATCGCGTTTTCGGCAAAGGCCCGTTCCATCGCGGCCGCGATATCGCCTTTGCGCTCCCGCGCACGTTCTTCGGCGTATTTATCGCCAATGAGCTTACGTGCCGTAGATACAGCATGGGTTTTGTTGACCCTACCCCAATAGGTGGTCGCCGTCGGGCGCCAACAGGCCGCCACATCAACATCAAGACGCGCACCAATCTCCTCAATGATCGGGGAGGGGTGATTGTCAGACAGAAGCTGCGGCTTGATCGCCAGACCCACGGCCCAGGCAAAGAGCGCCTGTTTGTCAGCAATAGGGAGGGCTGACATCGCCCGAAAATCCTCAGGTTTCTCCAGCTCCATCCAATCGATCGCCAAGTCGCGCTCCAATGCATCAAGCATCTTCTCGGCGACGGTATCCGTGTGCAGCGCTTCGCGGTTGAGCGAGCGGAACGGATCGATGGAGACATTAAGCGCTGCAGTGCCATAGGCATGCGACAAAGCCTGTTCGCAAAGCGCGTAGAGCATCGCATCAAAAGCCACGTCATAGTCTGCCGACAAATGCGCACGCAGGATATGCTGGCGCGTTGCGCGCAAATCATCCGCCAGACTGGCCGAAATGCCGTCTGCTTTGCGCAAGGTCGTTGCCGGATCCGAGACGGGCACTGGCGTTGATGAGGTCGGCGGCGTGACCTGAGGGCGGGCAGGGGCGTCCTGATCACCGTCTTCTACAGCATCTTCACCGGCAACGGGTACAGCTGGGATGTCCTCAGGCCGCACCAAACCCTTTTCGACGCGCAGCAATCCATCATGCGCGATGGTCAGCACACAGCCTGCGATGGCTTGATCCTCGATGGCATAAGGCTGACGTTCTCGCTGCAGCACCTCGATCTCGCGCAAGCGTGGCTCAATGGCGTAGTATTCTTCGGTCTCCGCGTCGCTCCAGTCTTCACCGTCGTTCTGGGATGCGAGTTCTTCTTCACGCGCCATCAGGCGAGTTTCTTCGGCGAGCAACTCAGGATCAGGTTCGATGTCCTGCGGATAAACCCGCCCAAAACTACGAAACGCGCCGTAATCCACCGCAAGATGCACTTCGACCCATTTCCAACCCGCCGCGAAGGGTTTGGCCGCCACCTGCAGCTTCTCCACCGCCAGCCGTTCCAACAGTTCGGGGTTTTCCATGTGAGAGGAGGCATTGTCGTCAAAGAGGTCACGCAACAGCACGCCGCCAGCCGCTTCATAAGCTTCAACACCGACAAAACGACCAATGCTGGAACTGGCCGAATGTGCCATCTCGGTCAGGTGACGTTTGATCGACTGCGGATGAATGTGATAGCCGTCCTTCACCGTATTCCAGATCGCCAATTGTCGATCATGGTCATCGGTCAGCGTGAAGGCCATCACGCATTCCAACGTGATTTCATTGGCGCGAAACTGTTCGATGATCTCGGGCGCAACACGGGCCAGTTTAAGGCGGCGGCGCACCAGATCGACCGAGACGCCGAACTTCAGCGCGATCTCGTCTTCACTGCGGCTCTCGCCAATCATCTTGTCAAAGGCTTCGAACTGATCGGCAGGGTGCATGGCTGCGCGCTGAAGGTTTTCTGTGGCGGAGGTGACGACAGCGTCGCGTTCGTCCTCGATCAAGCACGGGATTGGATGATCCGTTGGAATTGCCTCGTCTTCAGCAAGCTGTTGCAGCGCTTTAAGGCGGCGTCCACCTGCATCCACTGCGAAACTCGAATCCGAGGTCGCATGAACCACCAGGTTCTGTTTGATGCCATTTTCGCGAATGCTGGCCAGCAGTTCGGCGTCGTCAGCGGCATTAGCCGCGACTTTGCGCACATTGAGCGGGCTGAGCGACAGCTGGTTGAGGGGGATCATGCGAATGTCGGAGAAACGGGATACGCCGGTTGCTTCGGGTGCTGACTGCTTTGCAGGTGTCTTTTTACGGCTAGCAGCCATGGATTTGGTTGTGGTCTTGGCCATGGGGATGGTCCTTTCAGACCGGGCCCGGATGAGACTCTCTCTATCCTTTCAAGCCCGGCATCCGGGCTTCCCTTTCTCTGGCTCTCTGTTTGCAGCGCCCTGATTAACAGCCCCATCCGACGTCCAATTTCCAAATCAGGTGCCCTTTGACGCCGTTAAGGCCGGTTCCAAATCAGGCATCGATGAATATTCGGCCCGCGCATCGGAGCGGATTTGGAAGGCGATGCGGTTTAGTTGGCAGATGACCACCATGTTGCACCGGTTCGACGGTGAAGACGCCTTTGCCGAACAAATTCGCAAAGCCTCACTGGCTCACCTTGCGGCGTCGGAAACAGCGCGGCGCGACTTGGCGGAAAACTACATCGGGCTGCCGTTCTAGCGCGTAGCTTAATCACTGCCCAATCGGGTGATATTCTGAGACAGGTCGATAGCTACGGTAAGCGCCCGCGCCGTGGCCATCGCCATTTGCGGCAATATCATCCACTCCAACGCCCAAGCCGCGCCCGAACGTTCCTGTTCATGCACCATGGCGTGGTGCATCGCCGAGACTTGGGTTGCGTTAAATCGTGCCAGCGTGACCAATAGTTCTGCTGCGACAGGGTTTTGTTTATGGGGCATTGCCGACGATCCACCACCGCGAGACATACTAATTTCCTCGATGCCCTGTTGGGACATCAAGGCAATATCCTGACCCACCTTGCCCAGCGTTCCGCTCACTAGCGATAGAAACGAAGCATACTCAGTCACGCTTTCGCGCATAGTGTGCCACGCTTTATTCGTTGGTGCGAGGCCAAGAGATTTGGCGACCTCGGCGACAACCGTATCGGCCTTGTCACCAAGCGCCTTGCGGTCGCCCGACGCACCGCCGATCTGAACCTTTTCGGTCTTTGGACGCAGCATCTCCAACCGATCCAAATGCCCTTTCAATGGACAGTGCCATGTCAATATCCGGTCGCGCACGGTGATTTGGGTGGCGGCCTGCATTCGGGTGCGCCCCATAAGTGGCCTGTCCCCGAAACGGGCCTCTAGTGCCATTAAATGTGTTTCCAAATCGGCCAACCGAGCGGCAATCAGATCTGATGCCTCGCGCAGGGTCATCGCCAGCGCCGTGTCGACCACATCTTGTGAAGTGGCACCTTTGTGCAGGGCATCGGCAGGCGCAATTGCTTGCAACTGTTTCACCAAACGCGGAACCGGAACGCCGTCTTGTGCCATTCCCGCTGCGATATCTGCATAATTGACCTGTGCTGTTTCGATCGCACACGCGGCAGTTTCGGCCCTAGTCGGGTCAAATAGCCCAGCCGCTCCGCAAGCGCGTGACCACGCCGCCTCGAAGGCGAGCATGTGCGCCATTTGCCTTTCGGGCGAAAATACTTCGCCCATTGCGAGATCACCAAATAATCCCGAAAGCCATAGGTGATTGAAGGCAGATACAGTCATCGCGATTTCCTAATCACGTAAAAATGGGGCGCATCATGCACCCCATTTAATCATATCGGTGCAGGTTTAGATATCTAGAAACACGGTTTCGCCAGCGCCTTGAAGCCGAATATCAAATCTGTATTTCCCGTCGCCGGTCTTTTTGGCGATTAGCGTGTCAACGCGCGGACGTTGTTCGATCCGGTTCAAAAGTGGATCGTTGGAATTGTCCTCATCTTCGAAATAGATGCGGGTTTGCAGGCCGATGTTAATCCCCCGCGCCACAACCCAAAGCGAGATATGCGGCGCGAGTTTAACACCGCCACGCCCCGTGGTGGGGGCGGGTTTGACCGTGCGCAGTGTAAATTCACCGGAGTCCGCGTCGGCGGCAAAACGGCAGTGGCCGGTAAAGGCCGGATCCGAACCTTCTGCGCCCGCAAACAGGCCGCTCGCGTCACATTGCCAGCTTTCGATCAACGCATCGCGCATCGCCCAACCGGTGCCATCAAACACAGAGCCGACGATCTCGACAATCTCGCCTTTGGCATTGCCCTCGTCTAGAAATGGGGTGGTGCCGATTTCTTCGTCATAATAGCCAGCATTGCCTGCATAGGTCGGCATTAGGCCGATGTGAACATAAGGGCCCGCAGTTTGAGAAGCGGATTCAATCAAGGTATTTAACTTCTGGCTCATTTTACATTCCCTCCAATTTGTTTTCGAACATGGTTTGACGCCTGCCGCGCAACACGATGTCAAACTTGTACGCTAGGAAATCGAGCGGGCGCGACTTTGAGAAATCAAGCGGGGCCACAAGCCGGTCAAGTTGGCTGCGGTCTTTGATTGTTGCGGCAATCGGGCAGTGATTGATCAGCGGATCACCTTCGAAATACATCTGGGTAATCAAGCGCTGACCAAAACTATTTCCGAACACTGAGACGTGAATGTGCATGGGGCGCCAATCGTTGCCCCGATTGGGCCAAGGATAGGCTCCCGGGCGCACAGTAAGAAACTCGTAGTAGCCGTTTTCGTCCGTTATCGTCCTACCGCATCCGCCAAAGTTTGGATCAAGGGGCGCGAAATATGTATCTTTCTTGTGGCGATATCGTCCGCCCGCATTTGCCTGCCAAATCTCGACCAAAGTATGAGGCACGGGCCGACTATTTTCATCCAATACGCGCCCGCGGACCAAGATGCGTTCACCCACAGCGGGGGCCGCGCCTTTGCTCCAATTCAAAATCAGATTGTTGTCCAGCGCCCCAAGTTTGTTGTGGCCAAAGGTGGGGCCGGTTTCCTCAGAAAGGCCGCTTTCCATTGAAAGGAGCGGCAGGTTAGGGGAGCGAGAGACGCTCGTTTTATAGTCCGGGGCATGCGGTATCGGGTGAATTTCGCGGTTGCGCGGAATTAATGGGCCAAGATCAAGCATCGTTGTTTTCCTCCATTTCAACAAAAGTCTGTTTCGCGAGTTTTAGGGCGTGGTTGGCTTTGGGCACGCCCGCATAGATCGCGACATGTTGTAGTGCCTCAGCCACATCGTCTTTAGACGCTCCCGTGCGTGCGGTGGCGCGAATATGCATCGGGATTTCCTCGAAATTTCCGGTCGCCGCCAAAAGTGCGATCGTTAGCATCGAACGTTCGCGCCGGCTGATTTTGTCTGACGACCACACTGTGCCCCATGCCCCTTCGGTTATGAGGCCTTGGAAGGCTAGGTCGAATTCTGATTTTGCGGCTTCCGCACGGTCGACATGGGCATCGCCCAAAACCTCGCGGCGGGTTTTCATCCCTTGGTCGAACTTTTCGCTCATGGGGTAATCCTTTTAACAAAATTAATGAGTGCATCGACAAGTGCATCCGGCGCTTCAATCGCGGGCAAGTGCCCCGTCGTTTCAAAGGAGATCAGATCGGCGTCGGGTAGGGCAGCTGCTAGCTCCGCAACGACGTTCGGCGGAGTGGCCAAATCGTGTTGTCCTGCAAAAACCAGCGCAGGTGCCGCAATCTCACTCAGTTGTTCTGTTATGTCAGTGCCTGCAATCGCGTTACAGGTGGCAACGTATCCCGCCTGGTCAGTGCGTGCGAGCAGCGTGCGCCATAGGTTGGCCTCTGGTTTCATGAGAAACTCGGGCCCAAACCAACGCGGCAAAATGCCCTCTGCCACAGCGCGCATACCACTTTCATTGATCATCTCAATACGCGCAAGCCAATCCTCAGCGGAGCCCAGCTTTGGCGCTGTGTTGGACAATACCAACCCCAAGACCCGCTCGGGTGCCATCAAGGCGATATGCTGTGCAATCAAGCCGCCAATCGAACAGCCAACTACGACTGCGCGGTTGATGCCAACGTTGTCCATTGCGGCCAATACGTCTTTTGCCAAATCGGGAATACTGTAGCTGTCAGGCGCTGTATCTGAAAGCCCATGCCCACGCTTGTCCATCCGCAGCGTGGCCCAATCAGTGGGCAATAGGGCGCAAACCGCATCCCACATACGAAGATCGGTGCCCAGCGAATTCAGGAAAACGAGGGTGGGTCCGTCGCCATTTGATAGGCTCAGATGCATGGTGCCCCACTCTAAATCTAGTGCGTGCATTGGTTCCTCCTGATGTTAATGTGCCATAATTAAAAGCATGGAAAAAATACAAAACTATGCTAAAGGTATAATCAAATGAATATACCAAGAGATCTAAAGCTCCGTCACCTTGAGGCATTCCTCGCAATTGCGGAGACAGGAACGATTTCGGGCGCAGCGCGGGCGCAGCATGTGTCGCAACCTGCGATGTCCAAAACCTTGTCCGATCTTGAGGGGCAGCTTGGATGCCAATTATTCGAGCGTACAGGGCGACGCGCTATTCTAACAACGGGTGGTGAGGTTTTTCGCCGCCATGCAAAGGCGTCACTACAAAGCCTCGAGGCCGGGTGTCGGGTGCTTAGCGCCCCGTCGCATACGGATCTGGTCAAAGCGGGGGTGTTGCCCACTGTGGCCGGCGGATTTTTTCCTTCGGTCGCATTGGAGTTTTATGATCAGCGTCCTGACGCGCGCATTGGTGTGCTTACCGGTCCAAATCACTATCTGATCGACATGCTCCGTTCTGGGAAGATTGATCTTATGATAGGCCGCATGCCCAATTCAAAGGATATGCCAGGCTTGTCGTTTGAACACCTCTATGACGAACCTATCGAATTGGTCGCGCGCGCTGATCATCCGGCACTTGGCCTTAAACCGGTTCAGATGCTTACGGAATACCCGCTTATCCTGCCCAACCCGGGCGCCATCATTCGACAATCTGTAGATCAGTATCTGTCAGCCATGGGTCTGTCTGATCTGCGTCCGGCGCTCGAAACCGTAGCTTTACCAGTCGCACTGACAATGCTGGAACGTTCGAATATGTTGTGGTTTATCTCAAAGGGTGTCGTTGCGCGTGAGCTGAAAAACGGCAGCCTTGTCGCCATGGATTTAAAGGTCGACTATTTGTCAGGCGCAATTGGGTTGACGCGCAAGACCGGCGCTGGCCAGAACAGCTTGGCGACTCTATTGGCGGTATTGCTGCATCAGCGGGCGGCACTTAATACTGCTCGCTGATGCAATTATTCTAGACGGCTTCCAAGGCGATTGCGATACCTTGGCCGACCCCAATACACATGGTCGATAAAGATTTTTCACCAGTTCTAAGGTCCAGCATCGCTGTGCCGGTGATCCTCGCACCCGACATGCCCAACGGATGCCCCAACGCAATCGCGCCGCCGTTACGATTTACACGAGCGTCATCGTCAGCAATGCCCAGATCACGCAATGTGGCCAACCCCTGTGAGGCAAAAGCTTCGTTCAGTTCGATGACCGCAAAATCGTTCACCGTCAGACCAAGCCGTGCCATCAATTTATGCGACGCAGGCGCGGGGCCAAAACCCATGATGCGTGGCGCGACACCAGCAGAAGCGCCGCCTAATACCTTGGCGATTGGGTTCAGCCCATGCTTTTTCACCGCGTCTTCGCTGGCAAGGATGAGCGCCGCAGCGCCGTCGTTCACACCAGAGGCATTCCCGGCTGTCACGGTTCCGTCAGCCTTGACGAAGGTCTTCAGCTTTTGGAGATCTGCCAACGTGGTTGATGGCCGCGGATGTTCGTCCTCGGACACGATAATTGGGTCGCCTCTGCGCTGCGGAACGCTTACCGGTGTGATCTCTTTGGCAAAACGCCCTTGCGCTATCGCGGCGCCTGCGTTGTGCTGTGATCGCAGTGCAAAATGATCTTGATCTGCGCGGGTAATGCCAAAATCTTCGGCAACATTCTCCCCAGTTTCGGGCATGGAATCGACGCCATATAGCTTTTTCATCACTGGGTTAACGAAGCGCCAGCCAATGGTTGTGTCATGGACGGTGTTTGCGCGGGAATACGCGGTTTCTGCCTTAGGCATTACAAACGGCGCACGTGACATGGATTCGACACCGCCTGCGACGATCAATTCGGCCTCGCCTGCCTTAATGGCACGCGCCGCAGTTATCACCGCGTCCATGCCTGAGCCGCAGAGCCGGTTCATCGTCGTGCCAGGGACGCAATCCGGATAGCCTGCCAACAGCAAAGACATACGAGCGACGTTGCGGTTGTCTTCGCCCGCTTGATTGGCACAGCCAAAAATTACTTCATCAATAGCAGATAGGTCCATTTTAGGGTTGCGTTCAGCCAAAGCCTTTAGCGGAATTGCACCCAGATCGTCGGCGCGCACAGTTGACAAAGCGCCGCCATATCGGCCAATCGGTGTGCGGATGTAATCGCAGATATAAACGTCAGTCATTTACAAATCCTCAGGAACAATAAGGTCGGCAACTTCGCCATCAATGTGCAGTGTCGCACCCGTCACCGATTGCAATTGAGCTAGGGTGACCGCCGGCAATTTTTCTTTCAAAACGAATTTACCATCCGCAATGTCTATTACAGCCAGTGAGGTATAAACCCGCGTTACACATCCCACACCAGTAAGTGGGAAGGTGCAGGATTCGACTAACTTGGGCTTACCGTCTTTGGTGACATGATCGGTGACAACAGCGACCCGTTTTGCGCCATGGACCAAATCCATCGCACCGCCGACGGCAGGCACGCCCTTTGAACCGACACGCCAATTTGCCAGATCGCCGTTCTGTGCAATCTGATAGGCTCCCAAAACAGCCAAATCGAGGTGCCCGCCGCGAACCATCGCGAAACTGTCAGCATGATGAAAAAACGAAGCGCCGGGCTTTAACGTAATCGCCTTTTTCCCTGCATTGATCAGGTCCCAATCTTCCTCGCCTTCAAGCGGCGCTTTGCCAAAACCCAAAACGCCATTTTCAGTGTGATAGGTAACATCGCGACCATCGGGTTGGAACTTGGCGATCATCTCAGGGAAACCGATGCCAAGGTTCACATATGAACCGTCTTCGATGTCTTGGGCCGCGCGCCACGCAATTTGAGCGTTGGATAGGGCTACATCGGGAATGTTGAAATCAGTCATCAGTGAACCACTCCTGTGCGCACGAGCACTTCTTCTTGCTGAGGATTTGAAACCTCAACCACCGCATCGACAAAGATGCCGGGCGTTATCACTTGCTCTGGGTTTATGGTTCCAGCAGCACCCAATACGGTTACCTGCGCGATGGTCTTGTCAGCGGCCATGGCCATCAGCGGATTAAAGTTCCGCCCTGCGAGGCGATAGGTTAAGTTTCCGACAGTGTCGCCTTCTTGACCTTTGATTAAAGCGAAGTCCGCCTTTAGCCAGCGCTCTCGCACATACCTTTTTCCCTCGAATTCCTCAGTTGGCTTGCCGTTCGCGAGTTCGGTGCCAAAGGATGACGGCGTATAAAACGCAGGAATGCCCGCCCCAGCCGCACGAATGCGTTCGGCCAAAGTCCCTTGCGGCACGAGTTCTAGTTTAATATCGCCAGCAAGATACTTCTCATTAAACGCTTCTGCGTTGGAACTGCGCGGAAACGAGCAGATCATCTTGCCAACCATTCCAGCTTTGATCATGGCTGCGATGCCGATAAATCCGTTTCCGGCATTGTTGTTAATTACAGTGACATTCTTTGGGCTGCCAGTTGCACGAAAGCGGTCGATCAATGCGTGGATCAGCTCGATTGGTGCGCCAGAACCGCCGAAACCGCCGATCATGATCTGCGCGCCGTCGGGGATTTCGGAAATCGCCTTTTCCAAGTTAGGGATGGTTTTGTCCATGAAACACTCCTTTTCTTGTTGCCGATGTAGATCGTTCTGTCGCTTACGCGAAACTGTTTGTGCGCATCTTGATCTTTATTCGCCATGCGAACATAGTGATGCGCATGGCGAACAAATCTCCTGATACAATCTCCTCTTTGGCCAAAGGGCTACATGTTCTTGAATGCTTCGGTGCAGAAACGCCCAAGCTTTCGATTACAGATGTATCCAAACAATCTGGCTTGGATCGAGCTACGGCGCGGCGTTGCCTCCTTACTTTGCATTCCCAAGGCTACGCCGACTATGACGGCAAATTTTTTACGCTGACACCACGCGCTCTGCGATTGGGGTTGGGCGCTATTGCATCATTGCCTTTGCCACAACTGGTACAGCCATGGCTGGATCAACTTACCGATCAGATCGGCGAAAGCTGCTCGGTTTCTATCCTAGACGGCACCGAAATTGTCTATCTTGCACGCGCCGCGCAAAAGCGGGTGATGTCCATCGGGCTTATGCCGGGCTCCCGCCTTCCTGCCCATTGCACATCAATGGGGCGGGTGCTTTTGGCAGCTTTGCCGCGCCAAGAAGCAGAGGCAATTGTTGAAGCTTCGGACCTGACGCCACGAACCGTTCACAGCATCACAGACCCCGTCGACGTTATGGCGTGCGTGGATTTAAGCCGGGAACAACACTATGCTATCATCGACCAAGAAGTCGAAATTGGTTTGCGCTCGATCGCCGTGCCTCTTTTTGACCAGAGGAGCAATGTTGTCGCGGCATTGAACACAGGAATGGCCGCAATTCCAGAACCCGCAGAAGGATTGATTGAAACAATTCTTCCGAAGCTTCTGATGGTTCAAGCGGGGCTAAGGCGGATTCTGTAGAAATTGTTCATCAACTCCGTAAATTCCTTTTTTTTTGCACGAGCAATTCACAAACCGCACTCAGCCATGCACCTGTTGCTCCGCCCCCTAATTGAAGAGGTTCAAAAATAACGGCTCCGTTTGCGCAAGCCCCGTGAAGTTGACACACGCGCTTTGCAAGGTCTATGCCGATTATGCTAACTTCTGACATGGATGCTCTCCCTTTGAGTGATGTTTTCTGAAACATCACTGTGGCACACTACGATGCCGGTAGGTGGGGGCATCCACGCCATCAACAAAGCCGGGAAACGCTGAAATGGGTCGATTGGTACAACACCAAGCGCCTGCACAGCGCCATCGGATATGTCACGCCGCATGAAGCAGAGGAGATGTTCCATGCAACCTTGAACCCAAATGAAAAAGCAGCCTAACATTCGAACCAAACGTTCTCCGGCAAACAAGGGGCGGTTCATATTGTTTCGCTGCACCGTTACGAGGGAATGAACTCGCATATTACGGCCGGTACGAGGCGGTTGATGATCCAGAACGGAATTGGTTGGCTCATGCTAAGCCGCGCCTCACTTGCTGAAGCCCGCAACCTTTATCGATGCAGTGTAAAAACTCAATTGATAGAACCCAACTCGTTACCTGAATCTGAGTTCCTAGCTACAATCAAAGAACATCGCGAACGTGAAGTCTCCGTTTTGCATGCAAAGGATCTGCTCATGGGTACGGCCCACTGGAACGCCTCTATGGTCTCAGCCCTGATCCCTGTTCCGGAAGGGCATCGCCGCCTCCTTGGTGTCGGTGTGCACGGCCCAACCTCCCGTATCACGGACAAGGCAGAGATGATCTGCTCACGGCTGCTTGATCTGGTTGAAGAGGTGCGCGCCCAAAGCTAAGCCTTTGTGACGTCGGCGTGTAGCAATGTACAATAATTATAGGTCGTCATGCTGGTCAGCTAATTTGATTGTTGTATCAACGACGCTGAAACGGGTTCATGCTTCGATCATTCCAGAACAAGCGGCCAGACGCTAACGCCTTGGTCTAACGGGCGAGATCTCGTCACCTCACCTACGACTCCACACGGGTGGTGGCGTCGATATCCAACATTCGTACCGGCAAGAACAAAAGGAATGGGGCCTTTCGATTGCGTAAGCACCTGCAATTGTTCTTAATTTTATTCAACCTGTGCCGCCGTGCAATTCTGTTCATGTCTAATCTTGACAACAACTTAGTTATCTAATTATTTGTTCTGTGAATGGATCAAAGCCTATCAGAATTGGCGACCTAGAAAAGAGGACGGGAATATGGATGCCCTGAAGATGACCGTTGCCGAAAGGCGCCAACTGACCGAGCACATTTGTGAATTTACGCTGGCACCCGCTGACGGAGAGAAGCTCCCGTCCTTCACGGCAGGTGCCCATATAACCGTACAGACACCGTCCGGTGCGATGCGAAGATACTCGCTTGTCAATGACGGGAAAGACCCCGAAGTATACAAGATCGCCCTGAAGCGTGAAATTAATGGTCGCGGCGGATCGATGTCTATGCATGACGATGCGCAAGAGGGGACCGAGCTACAAGTTGAGGTCCCGGAAAATACCTTTGAGCTGACCGATGCGAAGAACTACCTTCTCATCGCGGGTGGTATTGGTGTCACGCCAATTTACGCTATGTCTCAGCAACTATTGCGCGAGTTTAAGCCTTTTGAGGTAATTTATTGCACAAGGGGCGAGGCCGACACAGCGTTTCTTGAAGAGATGAAATCCACGCTCGGCGACCGGCTGACACTGCACCACGATGGCGGCGATCCCGAAGCGGTTTTTGATTTCTGGGATCACTTTGAAGAACCCAAGGACATGAAAGTCTATTGCTGCGGACCGCAACCACTGATTGACGAGATCGAAGCCATTTCCGGACACTGGCCCGAAGGTCGCGTGATCTTTGAGGATTTCAAGCCTGTCGAAGTTGTGCGCGCTGATGACAAACCATTCGAGGTCAAGCTCGAGAAATCCGGCATAACGATCGAGGTCCCTGCAGATCGATCCATACTGGAAGCCCTGAGGGAAAGTGGTGTGCCGACCGTGAGTTCTTGCGAAAGCGGTACCTGCGGTACTTGCAAGACCCGGCTCGTCTCCGGGAAGGTCGATCACCGGGACATGGTGCTGATGGACGAAGAGAAAGACAGTTATGTGATGATCTGCGTTTCACGGGCCGAAGAAGGGGATCTTGTTCTTGACCTCTGAACCTATTCGCCTCGGTGTTGCCGGGCTTGGGCGGGCCTTCGTGCTGATGCTTCGAACCTTCCAAAACGATCCCCGTGTCAAGTTGGTCGCGGCCGCCGCTCCACGTTCCGAGAGCCGTGCCGCATTTGAGGCAGAGTTCGGTGGGCGCGGCTATAGCTGTGTGGAAGAGATGGCCGAAGACCCTGAGGTTGAAGCCGTGTATATTGCGACCCCGCATCAGATGCACGCCGAGCACGTTGCTATCTTTGCTGCGGCAGGCAAGCATATTCTGGTCGACAAGCCGCTCTCTGTTACGATGGAAGATGCGGACATGATGGTGGAGGCTGCGAGATCCGCGGGTGTTCATCTGATCGTCGGGCCCAGTCACAGCTTTGATCCGTCAGTTCTCCAGGCGCGGCAGATAATCGAGAGCGGTGAATTCGGTGCAGTTCGGATGGTGCAGGCGTTCAATTATACTGACTTTCTCTATCGACCGCGCCGCCCCGAAGAGCTGCGGACCGAAGAAGGCGGCGGGGTTCTGTTCAGCCAAGGCGTTCATCAGATTGATATCGTTAGGCTGCTCTGTGGTGGCCGCGCGAAGAATGTGACGGCAATGACCGGTGTATGGGATAGGGAGCGCCCGACAGAGGGCGCGTATTCTGCCTTGATGGATTTCGAAGGTGGCAGCTTTGCGTCATTGACCTATTCGGGATACGCGCACTTCGACAGCGATATCTGGATGGACAATGTGGCCGAACTTGGAGGCATGAAAGATCCCGCGAAATATGGCGAAGCGCGCCGTGCGCTGCAGACGCTCGACTCAGCGGCAGAGACAAAGCTGAAGGCCACCCGCACATATGGAGCGGGTACCGTGCCGCCAACAGCTCAGAATAACGAACATTTTGGGCCGATCCTTATTCTGTGTGACCGTGCCGATCTGAGATTGCGCCCGGGCGGTATCGACATTTTTGGCGACACAGAGCGGAAGCACATCGAAGTACCGCTTAACGCCGCGCCACGTAAAACCGTAATCGATGCCCTTGAGGCCGCTGTCAGGAAAAATATAGCGCCGCCACAAACCGCAGCGTGGGGCAGGGCGAGTCTGGAAGTTTGCCATGCGATCCTAAGCTCGGCTGAAACAGGCAAAAAAATACCGCTCGCAAGGCAATGCGGCGTAAAATTTCAGGAGGAAACACTTTGACCAACCTTTCCCTTTCCCTCGCAATGGGCAACTATGACAGAACACGCGCCATTGTGGACGGCACAGTCAAGATTGATGGCGTCGATCCGGTGCCGATGCTTCTTTCGCCCGAAGAAATGTTCTTCCGTGCTTTCCGGCATCAGGCGTTCGACATCTCCGAGTTGTCACTGTCATCCTATTCAATATCGGTAGCGCGCGGTGATCCGCACTATGTCGCTGTCCCTGTGTTTCTGAGCCGTGCATTCCGCCATACGTCCGTCTACATCCGGACCGACCGAGGAATTGACCGTCCCGAGGACTTGAAAGGGCGCAAGATCGGAATCGCGGAATACCAGCTTTCCGCAAATGTCTGGGTGCGCGGCATTCTTGAAGAACACTTCGGGGTGAAGCCTTCCGATATTGAGTGGGTTCGTGGCGGCATGGACACTCCAGGTCGCCCCGAGAAGATCAAGGTCGATTTGCCCGATGACGTTCGCGTAACGCTTGCCCCCGAAGGCTCGACACTTAACCAGATGTTAGCAGACGGGGAAATCGACGGTTTCATCGGCCCGCGTTGGCCGCGCTGTTTTTCAGAGGGTCATCCGCATGTGGGGCGGCTCTTTTCTGACAGTATCGGAGCGGCAGAGGACTATTTCCGCGAAACTCAGATCTTTCCTATCATGCACGTTCTAGGAGTGCGGCGTAGTTTGGCTGAAGAACATCCTTGGCTGCCGGGCGCATTGGTAAAAGGCTTCACACAGTCAAAGGCCGCTGCGCAGGAGGCGTTGAATGACACGTCGGCCACCAAAGTGACAATGCCCTTTGTGGAGGACACGTTAAACCGCGTGCGCGCGGTTATGGGTCCCGATCTTTGGTCTTACGGCGTGGCCCCTAACACCCATGTGCTGGATAAGTTTCTGCAGTATCACCACGATCAGGGCCTATCGCCCCAGCGTGTTTCGGTCGAGGATCTGTTCCACCCGTCAACCTACGAAGCATATAGTCTGTAAGGAAGTGAAATGACCGATTTGACCCCAGGAGAAGTGGTCGAGATCGAGGTCGGCCAGAGGAAGGCCTATGCCCAGATCACGCACTACCATTCGAGCTATCCCCCTGTTGTACGCGTCTTGGATGGCCTACTTGACGAAAGGCCATCTGACATTGGCGCGCTGGTAGCGGGAAAGACGCAGTTCATAGCGATGATCCCGCTCGGTACGGCCTTGAAGCGCGCGGGCGCTTCTTTCGAGATCGTCGGGAATTTCGAAGTTCCGGCTGTTCACCAAGACTTTCCGACCTTTCGCATGCCGATACGGGATAAGAAGGGCGAGATTATCTATTGGTGGCTGTGGGATGGGCGCGGTTTGAGCTATGATGTCGAATTGACAGAAGCACAAGACGCCCTGCCATTGCGCGAGGTCATGACGGGGAAGCGTTTCCTCGAGCTCGTCGCGGCCTGAAACCATCCGCATGGTTTGTCCCTGTAGAGCAGGCCATTTGAAAATCGCTTAAACTGGGAGGGTGTGTGCAATGACACAACCGGAATTGGACAAGGTGTTGCCGCGTCGCACTGATATTTATGCTGGTGGCACATGGCAGGCCCCTATCGCGGGCAGCTATGTCGACACCTTGAATCCGGCAACAGGGAAAGTTCTGGCATCGGTTGCAGAGGCCAGTGCACAGGATGCGGATGCCGTTGTTAAGAGGGCCCAGAAGGGCTTTTTGGAATGGCGCGACGTTGTCCCGCTTGAACGCGCCCGTATCCTTAAAGAAGTAGCCACGCTACTACGACTTCACGGTGACGAACTAGCCATGATCGATGCGGCCAACTGCGGAAACCCTTATACCGAGATGCTTGGCGATGCCGCGATTGCTGCGGCGCAAATGGATTTCTTTGCGGGTCTCGTGACCGAAATGAAAGGTGACACGATCCCGATGGGCCCTGATCGTGTGAATATGACAACCCGCGAACCGCTGGGCGTCGTCGCACGCATCCTTGCTTTCAACCACCCGTTCCTGTTCTGCGGAGGAAAGATGGCAGCGCCGCTGGCCGCAGGTAACGCGGTGATTATCAAGCCTCCTGTGCAGGCACCGCTTTCGGCGTTGAGACTGGCAGAGCTGGTCGATGGCTTGTTTCCCGAGGGGGTATTCAGCGTATTGCCCGGTGGCACGGAGGCGGGTGCCGCGCTGGCCGAACATCCGGACGTGGCAAAAGTCACCTTGATCGGATCAGTGGCCGCAGGTCAGGCTGTAATGCGAAGTGCATCGGACACACTTAAACCGGTCCTGTTGGAACTTGGTGGGAAAAACGCGTTGATCGCCTATCCCGACAGTGACCCAAACAAGATTGCTGATGCGATTGTCGCTGGCATGAATTTTGGTTGGTGCGGGCAATCCTGCGGATCGACCAGCCGCGCCTTCCTGCATGATGATCTACATGATGCTGTCGTTTCGCAATTGCCCGCGAAAATAGCGCGTTACCAACCCGGCATTCCAACAGATCCCGCGACGACGATGGGGGCACTGGTATCCCAAACGCATTTTAATCGTGTGATGGAATTTATTGAAAGTGCCAAATCCGAAGGTGCGCACGCCGTGACCGGAGGGCATGCAGTGACCGATGGCGCGCTGGCAGACGGGTGTTTCATAGCGCCCACGATTTTTGCCGACGTAACGCCACAAATGCGGATCGCGCGGGAAGAAATTTTTGGCCCTGTGCTCGCCGTTCGGCGGTGGAGTGACGAGACCGAGATGCTTGAAGAGGTCAACGGCCTTGATGTCGGCCTGACCTGTGCGATCTGGAGCCGCGATCTGGCGAAAGCGCATCGCGCGGCAAATCGCGTTGAGGCCGGGTTCGTCTGGATCAACGAGGTTGGCAAACACTTCCTCGGTGCGCCGTTTGGCGGCGTAAAACAATCCGGCATTGGCCGGGAAGAAGGTATTGGCGAACTGCTTTCCTTTACCCACGAAAAGAACATTCACATCAACCTGTCCGGCCAATAGGCAGGATAGTTGGAGACAGCAATGAACGATGATCTAGACCGCCCAATTCCCAGCGAAATCACAGAGCTTTTCGGCAGCGATGCCATTGCTGAGATGCTGCGCAAGCTCGACACGCCCTATGTGGCGCTCAATCCTGGGTCGAGCTTTCGAGGACTACATGACAGCCTCGTCAACTACCTGGGCAATCGCGATCCGCAGATGCTGTTATGCCTGCACGAGGAACACGCCGTTGCCATTGCGCATGGTTGGGCCAAAGTTACGGGCACACCATTGGCCGTGATCCTGCATGCCAATGTCGGTGTAATGCACGCTTCTATGGCCGTGTATAATGCGTGGTGCGACCGCGTGCCGATGCTGATTTTCGGCGCGACGGGTCCGGTGGATGCCGCCAAGCGCAGGCCTTGGATTGACTGGATACATACGTCGCGCGATCAGGCTGCGATCATACGGCCCTATGTGAAATGGGATGACCAGCCCGCATCGCTGGAGGCGTCATTATCTTCGATGTTGCGGTCTTCGATAATTACACAGACGGCACCCAATGCGCCAACCTATGTCTGTTTTGACGTGTCCGTTCAAGAAGAGCCAATTGACAAAATGCCGGAGTTCCCGGCGCCAGAGCGCCATGCCGCACCCCGAATGGTGCAATTCTCCGAATCCGATGCACGTTCGGTTTTAGATTTGCTGGAAACATCAGAAAAACCGGTCTTCTTGATGGGGCGGGTGTCGCGCGATCAGGCAGATTGGGACCGGCGCGTCGCGCTCGCGGAGCATTTCGGGGCCCGTGTTGTCACTGATATCAAGACCGCCGCAGCATTTCCAACATGCCATCCACTGCATTTTGGTGCACCGGGCTACTTTGTGTCGCAGGATGCTGCGCAGCGTATCGGTCAAGCCGATCTGGTTGTCAGCTTCGATTGGGTTGATCTTGGTGGAACATTGCAACAGGCCGATGTCGACCTTGAGCGCACTAAAGTTGTAAATATCTCGCTCGATTCCCTGCTGACCAATGGCTGGTCGCTGGACCACCAGTCGCTCTCACCTTCGGACTTTACCATGTTGGCGGACCCCGACGAAGCGATCCGTGCAATCTGTCTGGCAGCGGGGCTTTCAGATATGGCTGTTGGGAAAATGGCAATCGAGGCACCGGCGCGTCCCGATCATCATCCGGATGCTCAGATATCCATCGACTCTCTTTCTGATGTTTTGGCCGACGCGTTGAGCGAGGAAACCGCGAGCTTTTTACGCCTCACACTGAGCTGGAACGGCTCGAAATGTGATTTCCGCGGCCCTCTGGATTATCTCGGATATGATGGCGGCGCAGGCATCGGTTCAGGGCCTGGAATGGCTGTTGGATCCGCCCTCGCGTTTAAAGATTCCGATCGCCTGCCGGTCGCTGTCTTGGGGGATGGCGATTTCATGATGGGGGCAACCGCAATCTGGACGGCAGCACATCACAAAGTTCCGTTGCTCATAGTCGTCGCGAACAACCGGTCTTATTTCAATGATGAGGTGCATCAGGAGCGCGTCGCAATTGATCGGAGCCGGCCCGTAGAAAACAAACATGTCGGGCAGGCAATCGGCGAGCCGGACATCGATATCGCCGCGATTGCAGCAGCGCAAGGAGCCAAGGCCTTCGGGCCGGTGAAGACGATCGGGGAGCTAAACACAACACTCGCAGAGGCGATCCGTGCCGCGCAAGAAGGAAAAACCGTTGTTGTCGATGCAAGAGTGACGCCTGGCTATAGCGACGACATGACCGACGGGATGACCAACAACTGATTTGAGTAATTCTCCCGTTTGGCGTATTCATCGCGAATAACATAGAATGCATGCAACGTTGGGTCGCAGGCAAAAATCGCGAACCCGGAGATGCACAAGTGACAGAATTACCCCCTGAAGGTAGCATTCCGCATTCGGCCGGACAGTCGGAAGAGCGAATTGCGCGGTTGGTTCGACTTGCTGCGCGCGCTTTCAACCGGTCTTTACAGATGCGGTTAAACACCGAGGGCGTGACGTTCGGCCAGTGGATATTTTTACGAATATTGTGGAGCCACGATGGCCTTTCACAGCGTGAACTGAGCGACAAGGCACACTTGACCGAGCCAACCGCGCATTCCGCATTGCGTCGCATGGAAGAGCTTGGCTTTATTGTTCGCCGGAACGTTGGCAGCAACAAGAGACGCCAACATGCCTTTCTGACCGAGAAGGGCTGGGATTTGCGCGATCGTTTAGAGCCAATGGCTGTTGAAACCAACGAATTTGCCATTGAAGGGCTCAAGGATGATGAGGTTACGATCCTGCGCCGTGCATTGAGCAAAATGATTCGAAACCTTGAACATGATGAAAAGGTTGGCGCTTCCCGAGGCCTAAAGATTCCCTCTACGCGTTCGCGCAACGGCCTTTGATCTGAATCCCCAGAAAAATTCTGTGTGCAGTCGATATTTTCGATTTTTGTTAAAAAATAAGATATCTAAGTAGTTGACAGCGGCGCGATTTGATTAAATCATAGACGTCTAAGTATGTAGTCGGTCCGCCGACCGCTGAAAAAACGTTTTGACGGTTTTTGCCGCAAAGCAAACTGGGAGGAAGACCTAATGAGACTGACTGCACTGGCGGCTGCTATTAGCATCGCTGCAACAACGACTTTCGCCGTCGCGGAACCTGTGAATCTTACTTTGTCCGGTGGTAACCCCGGCGGGCTATGGTCGCTTCTCGGCGCTGGTATTGACCGCGCGACCAAAGTTGATGATTCATCTTCTGTCGTGACATATCAGGCGACTGGTGGTGGTTTTGCGAACATCGGTCTGCTTGGCACCAACCGTTCGGACCTTGGTTTGGTACATGACGCAGAAGCAAAAATCGCACTGGACGGCGGTGAGCCGTTCCAAGCACCCGTTGAGAACATGCGCGCCATTGGCTACATGTACAACTGGGCACCAATGCATTTCTTCCTCGAGCGCTCGGTTGCTGAAAAATACAACATTGACAGTCTTGACGATATCGCGACCAGCGGGGCAGCGGTGCGGATCGGGATCAACCGGTCCGGCAACATTACGTCAAACATAGCCCTGCATATGCTAGAATCGGTTGGTGTAACCGAGGAGTCACTTAGCAACGCAGGCGGACAATTTGTTCGCGCCGGAGCGAACGAGCAGGCCGATTTGATTCAGGACGGGCGCCTGGATATGATCACAAACGGAATTTTCATTAACCACTCTTCCTTCAGAGCTGTGAACGAAAACAGTGATGTTGTTTTGCTGGCGGTTCCTGCGGAGGTTATCGCCGCGACGAATGAAGCATTCGGGACAGGTACAATGGTCATTCCTGCTGGCAGCTATCCTAATCAAGCTGGCGATCTTGAAACTGTTACCCTCGGAGCACTTCTGGTCACCACAGATGCAATGGACGACGCGACCGCAGGTTCTCTGGCAAGCTCGCTGCTTAACCACATGGATGAAATTCGCGCCGTACACGGAGCCATGAAAGCGCTGTCACCAGAACTTCTTGCAAAGCCGAGCGTTCTTGAATTCCACCCAGCTGCAGCTGCAGTCTATAAAGAAGCAGGTTTGATCGAGTGATAGGTTCTCTTGTAGCCACCGGCCGCAGGCGTACGCTTGCGGCTGGTTCGCAGCGCACCCTGATTATTGCCTCAACAATCTTTGCGGGTTGGGTCGTATACGCGAATTTGTTCACAATTTCCGACCCTCTTATTCTGGGCATTCTTTTTGTCAGCGGAATTTACACAATCTTGTTTGTCGCGATCGGTGCAACACCTAACGCGCCGAACAAAGTGCCCTTCTATGATTGGATTTTCACGCTACTCAGTATCTCGTGCGGTATCTTTTTCTTCTTAAATGCCGGGGCAATTTCGGACCGCATTAGCTTGCTCAATCCGTTCACGCCGGCACAGCTTTTCTTCGGAAGTGCTTTGTTATTCCTGACGCTGGAAGTGACGCGCAGAACCACAGGTCTGGGTTTGACGGGCGTTGTCGTCCTGTTCTTGCTATACAACCAGTTCGGATCTTACCTTCCGCCACCATTCGGACACGGCATATCTGAATATACTTATCTTCTTGATATTCTGGTGTTTACTACAGACGGAGTTTTCGGCGTTCCGATTCAGGTTGTGGCCAGCTATGTCTTTTTGTTCGTAATGTTCGGTACTTTTTTGTCGAAATCAGGCGGCGGAGAGTTTTTCTTTAACCTCGCCTCATTGGTCACCGGAAAATCGAGGGGTGGTCCAGCAAAGATTGCGGTTCTTTCTTCGGGTCTTTACGGAACAATGTCGGGAAGCCCGACTTCGGACGTGGTCGCGACCGGTTCGATTACCATTCCCGTGATGAAACGCCTTGGTTACAGTGCTCGTTTTGCAGGCGCGGTAGAAGTTGCGGCATCTACAGGCGGTAGCGCGATGCCACCGATTATGGGATCAGCGGCATTCATTCTCGCCGAATATACCACAGTCCCTTACAAAGAAGTTGTGCTAGCTGCGTTGTTTCCCGCCTTGCTTTATTACCTAGGCGTTTTTCTTCAGGTTCACTTCAGGGCCGTTAAGGAAGACCTCAGACCGTCCGATGGCGAAATTCCGACAGCTGCTGAAACGTTCGGGACAGGTTGGGTATTTCTCATACCTATCTTCGGGATAGTAGCAGCCCTTGTTGCAGGTTATTCGCCCACATTCACTGCGGGTGTTGGAGTATTGGCGGCAGTCATAGCCTCTGGCCTTCTGAAAGCCACGCGGCTTTCGCCATGGCAGATCGTAGAGGGGCTTGGCGAAACTACGCTTCGAATTCTTCCAGTGGCCGGTGCATGTGCCGCTGCAGGTTTGGTGATTGGTGGTTTATCGATGACCGGATTAGGTATGAAGTCAGCTAACGTGATCCTGACAGTCAGTGGAGGGCAGGCGGCTTTGACGTTGATAATTGCCGCCATTGTGACGATCATCTTGGGTTTGGGAATGCCGACTCCAAGTGCTTACATTCTTGCAGCAGTACTGGTTGGTCCCGCGCTGGCTAAGCTCGGATATCCGATTCTTCAAAGCCACATGTTCTTGCTCTACTACGCAATTATGTCTGCACTTACGCCACCGATTGCGGTTGCAGCGCTGGCAGCGGCCGCAATTGCCGATACAGATCCGTTCAAGATTGCATTTTCGGCAGTTAGGCTCGCAGCCATCGGGTTTCTTATGCCATTTGCGTTCATCTGGAATCCCGGGTTGCTTTTGCTAGGTGATTTCACGACGAACACTGTGGCTTTGATCGGTGGTTTGTTTGCTACTGCAGCAATAGCGATTTCGATCGAGGGCTATATCGGCGTAGCACTAAGTCCGGTGGAGCGGATTATCCTGGTGCTTGCTGCCATTGCCGCGGTTTTGCCAAGCATACCACTGGCGTTTGCAGGTATTGCCGTGATTATCGCGATGGCTGTGCGCTACGTCGTGCTGCTTCGCAAGCAGGACCCCGTAAACCTGTCGTGAACCACAAAAGAATGGCAGGGCGCACCCTGTGCCTTGCCGTTCCAATTCGCGATTGGCCAGAACAAAAATGACCTCGTTAGACAATGGAGATAGCCGTGCCAGCAAAGAGTAAAATCACTAACGGCAAACAGGCTAGAGATGAATCAGACCTCGTAGAGATGCGCTCGATGCCTGTTTTCTGGAAAAGGTGGGCGGTGAGCATGCTCGCGGTCTATCCTCCGCTGGTATGCTTGGTGCTTGCCTCCAGATACGTGCTCAATTCAACGCCTGTGGTCCTTTCATTGTTCATCATCGCGACTTGCCTGACGGGCCTGACTACCGGTCTGATATTGCCATTCCTGAACCGTCAGCTTCACGACTGGCTATATCAATAAGGCTTTGCCCAACTATAATTACAGAAATTTAAAATTTCTGTAATTATAGTTCTCAGCTTGACATATAAACTTAGATAGCTAAGTAATTAATCAAACTAATGTAGTCACTTTTGCTAAGGAGGAACTTATGCTTACTCACGAAGAAAACGAGCTTCTTACACGTGTTGAAAACGATGCTCCCATGGCGCAGCTCATGCGTCAACACTGGACACCGGTGTGCCTTGTCGAAGAAGTCGATACACCCGACGGCAATCCTTTGCGTGTGGAGGTACTCGGCGAAACTTACGTTGCTTTCAGAGATACAAAAGGTCGCCTTGGGATGCTCGATGAGCTTTGCCCGCACCGCAAAGCCTCTCTCGTGTACGGACGCAACGAAGATTGCGGGCTTCGTTGCTTGTATCACGGCTGGAAGATGGACGTTGATGGCAATGTTGTCGCTATGTCGTCGGAGCCCGAAGGCAGCCCGTTGATGGACAAGGTCAAGGCGCGCGCCTACCCGTTACGTGAATGGGGTGGTTTTGTCTGGGCATGGCTGGGCGAAAAAGACGACATGCCAGAATTCCAACCGCCTGCATTCGCACCGGAGGAGGATACACCGGTTGCGGTACTCAAGATCCGTGTTCCTGCAAACTGGGCCCAAATCCACGAAGGTCAGATTGATTCTGCCCACTCTTCCTCTTTGCACTCGTCCACAATGAAGCCCGCCCGGGTCGAAAGTGCGTCGGCAGATGACAAGGCTTGGTACCGTCCCTCGACGGACAAGTCACCGCGCATGCAGACCGAAACGACGAGCTATGGTTTCCACTACGCCGCGATCCGCAAACCAATCAAGAATGCCAAGACGCACAACTATCTCCGGATCACCGAGTTCATCGCGCCTTACTACTCACTGATTCCGCCAAACAACAATTACAAAGTGGCCAGCGTGATCGTGCCAATTAATGACGACGAAACCGCATTTCACTTTCTGGCATTTGGTGGCCCCAATGTACCATCGAATGCCGAATGGCGCGCGTTTAACCACGCGGTTCCAGGTAAGGATGTGGACAAGAAGTGGCAGACCAAGCGGACACTCGAAAATGACTTCATGCAAGACCGTGAGTTGATGAAAGAGGGCCATTTCACAGGTGTTCCCGGTATTCCGAACGAAGATATCATCATGTGGGTGTCCATGGGCAGCCGGGTACAGCGTTCTACCGATACACTTGGCGCGTCCGACCTGGCGATTGTCGAGTTTCGCCGCTTGATGGCAGATGCCGCGCAGAAAGTGGCAGATGGCGGCAAGGCGATCGGAACGGAGTCCGAAATCCCGCAGGGGCAAATTGCGTCCCACGAAGGTGTTCATCCGAAAGAAGTCGATTGGCGTACACTTGTTTCTTCCCCGTCGGCAGATCAAGCCGCCGAGTAAGCTGTGTTTTCTAGGCCAAACTGCGCACCGACCTGTCAAAGGTGGGTGCGCAATTTGTTTGCACTTGCGGAATGGCCAACCGATTTCAGCGAGTCTAGCTTAGACAGGCCGCTAAAGAATTGAAGGGCAGCCAATATGGGTGAGATATATGCACTACTTTCGGCGGTAAGTTTTGGCATCGCCGGTGCCGCTGTCGCCAAGGGTGCCTCCAAAGCGAAGGGCGACAACGGTGTCTTCCTTTCAATCATGCTTACGCTCGCCCTGTCGAGCGTGATCTGGCTGGCGTGCGGCATCGACCTCACGACCGTTGACGACACGCGCTCATTTCTGATCGGCATCGGGTTCTTCATCTCCGCGGGTGTATTAGCGACAGTTTTTGGGCGGTTGACGAATTTCCGGTCTATTGCGCCATCCGGTGCTATTCGCTCCAGCCTGTTCAGGCGGCTGATCCCGGTGTTTTCCACAGCACTTGCTTTTGTCCTGCTTCAAGAGCGTTACTCGATAATGGTTCTTGTGGGTATGATCGTGATCCTGTGCAGCATCGCCGTTGCAATGTGGGTACGGGTGCCACAAATCTCCGCTAAAGCGTCCGCAATATCCACGGGTAATCTCCAGCTCGGCCTCTTGCTGGCAGCGGTTTCAGCCTTTTGTTATGCTCTCGCTTATGTCGCGCGCAAATTGGCATTGGAGGACCTGCCAGACGCTGCCTTGGGCGCGCTTGTGGGCGCTTTGACCGGTGTTGTGTGGTATTTTATCGCGGCGTGCATAAGTGTTCGATATCGCATGGCGATAACCTCTGTTTTGAAGTCGTCCGGCATCTGGCAGTGGATGGCTGCCCTCGGAATGTCTTTTGGGCAAATCCTACTGTTCTTTGCTTTGCTTTCGGCACCTGTCGCGGTGGTTGCGATTATTGGGTCGCTCGAGATGTTTGTTGGTGCATATTTTGCAGCCTACCTGTTCAAGAGCGAACCAGTGCCGGGCCGCGCGATGATCCTCGCGACAATAGTCGCCGCGATTGGTGTTGCGATGGTAGCAATGGGTTAAGCTGTATTATCGACAGTGGATCTGTTGTCTTGACCCGTCCCACTTTCGTACGTCCCCGAGTCCTGGCGAAAATCGCATTTCACCCTCTACCTCCTCCCTGTGGGTGAAGTACTGGCGGCACTGAACCTTTCAGTGCCGCCCCTTTTACCTTTTTGATTTTCCCCTTTAAAAACATACACTTTTCTTTCATTCCTTCACCGAATGTATAATATAGTGAGTGGCTAAATGTGACCCACTGTGGCGTTTTCAGTCACATGAAACTTCGTCACCAAGTGGGCCTCAACATTCAGAAACTGCGCCGCGAACGCGGCATCAGTCAGGAAGATCTTGCGCTGATAGCGAAGGTCAATCGCGGCTACATGGGCAAGCTGGAAAATGCGAAGAATTCGGCCAGTTTGGACATGGTTGAGAGGATCGCGACGGCCTTAAATGTCGTGCCGTCCTGGCTGCTTGTCGGAGACGAGCCTTTCCAGTTTGTACAACGCTTCGATAAAGATAAGGGAGTGTTTCGCCCGATGGAAATTGCCGATGAAAGCTCAAAACCAAGCCCGAAGAAATCCAAACGCCTAAAGGCGAGTATTGTTCAAGAGGGCGTCATACTTTCTGATGGATCCGCGATTGTGGTTTGGAGCGACTACACGTGGAACAACGGCGAAATTATTCGGTATTGGGAAAAGGGTTTGGAAAACATTCCCGAGACCATGATCACGGTGCGCAACATTGGGTCTTCTAAGGGGAACGAACCGTAAATCAATATCGAAACCACTCCGAGTGATCCATGGTTCCTTCGAAGTCACTGTATTCCATCATGATCGCCCGACCTTCCCCAAATGTCGTCAGCAATTGATCGTTGCCGCTAATAAATGACGCCGGCCAGCGAGAATGTGACCCATACCTGCGTTCGATGTAACGGCAGTTACGATTTTCACCGTCGCAAGATTTGATGGACCAACTGTATCGCGTGTCCCCGTCCCGGTCTTCACTACGGGTGCCGTACCACCAGATTACCCGAGTGCGACGTAACCAAGCATATTCCGACGTCGAAATATCCAGATCTGCTTCACCGCCCGGTCCACCGAGTTCAACGGGAATAGCAGCATAGGTGCAAATTCCGAATGGCGGCCGACTGGGCCAGGGCGTGATCCGTCGGATCATCGTTCGAAACGCCGCCGCACAGACAGCACTCGGCGGAAACCCACCCGCCATGCAGAGCATGATGGCGCAATCCATATCGTAAGCATGCGCCTTTTTCGCCTGAACGGGGAGAATCGCTCCGACCAGAGCGCCTGCCAAAACCCACTTCTTCATGATTGTACTCCCGTAAAGTCACTTCAACTATAGGCAGAATATCGCCTCTTTCATCAATTTCAACGTTTTTTATATTTTGTCCTTTTTGTATGTATTGACTCCAATCCTGTATTTTGTTTGGAATGATTAATGTAGAAGGTCTCTCAAGGGGAGGGACCATGCCGATAGCGAGACACCTTAGTTTGATCACCTTGGATGGTGTGAAGGACCTCATCGAGAGGAAGGTAGCGTTCAGCTGTCGGTATGAGCTTGTCGAGGTCACGGGAGATGGAAAGCCGCGCTATCAGTGCATCTACTCCGTGGGCGACGAAGAACTTATCCTCGTGGCGACCAAGGTACAAAAGCACGGGCCCGAAGTGCGCAAGTTCGCGATCTGGCCCGGGTTGGTTAATCACCACAACGCTTACGGCGACGGCCGGCCGGTCTCTATTGATCTTGATGTCAGCAAGCTGGATGGCGACGCCGTGCTCGGCGGATCTGCTGGTGATCAAGGGCGGGTTCACTAGATCCTCTAACTGGACGTTTCACGATGAACGGGACGGTGCGGAGACCGATGTAACCGCTCTCGCGCGTTCAAGCAGCGCTCAGCCTGCAATTCTGGCCGCCATTCAGGCAACTGCGACGCGCCATCAGAACAACCGGGCGCTGTCATCCGTTGGTCTCACTGCCAGAGATTGGCACTTGCTGTTTCAGGCGATGATTGAGGCCGAAAGCGCCTACAACCCAACCGCACAAAGCCCCGTTGGTGCCTATGGCTTGGGGCAACTCATGCCGGCAACCGCGCGGGGCCTTGGCGTTGATCGCACTGATGTGTCTCAGAACCTTGATGGCGCTGCGCGTTATCTCCTCGCGCAGTTGGCAAGCTTTCGGGACATTGATCTCGCCCTTGCCGCCTACAACGCAGGCCCGCATCGCGTTGTCGAATACCAAGGCGTTCCGCCCTTTGCCGAGACGCGCAGCTACATTGCCCGCGTCAATCGCATTCGCGCCCGCCTTTCCACATTATCCAACCCAGATGCTTCGACCCGAGTTGCGCAAGATGCACCACGCGATCGACCGGCCCTTGTTCTCACCTTTAACTGACCCGCGAGGCTACCCATGTCCAAACATCGAAAAACCCTTCAGCGCATAAAGTTGGGCCTGCTGCTCAGCTTGGCGGCCTCACCTGCCCTGGCTCAAGACCTCTCTCCGATCCAGACCATGCTGGAATCCGTTGAGTCTGCCTTGACCGGCCCCATCGGGATTTCAGTGGCAACACTTGCGGTCATCGGCACCGGCTTCATGTGTATGATGGGCCGCCTGAACTGGGGTTGGTTCGCATCCGTCATCATCGGTATCGTGCTGATCTTCTCGGCAGGCACCATCGTCGACGGGTTCGCGTGACCCGGTGGCAGAGCGGTCCTCTCTCTTCTTAGGCCTCGCGCGGCCACCAAAGTACCTAGGCCTCCCTGTCGGATACCTGGTGGCCTTGTCTATGGGGATCGTTCTGCCGTTCATCTGGACCAAATCCCTGGTCTTCTTTCTGGTCGGGATCATCGCCTATCCCATTCTCTGGTTTGTTGCCGACAAGGAACCGCATTTCTTTGAGGTATTGAGGGTGTCTTTTGGCACCGTCCGCGCCACCAAGAACCGCAAGTTCTGGGGAGGCGATAGCTTTGGTGCTTGATCAAACAAAATCACGCCCCGTTGCCTCAGCGGTTCTGGAGGCCGGGGGACAAGACTTCGCCCGCGAAAGCTACCTTGGTGAGCATCTGCCGTATTTTTCGCTGGTCGGCGACGATGTGATGGTTCTGCGCGAAGGCGATCTCATGGCAACGTTGCGCCTTGATGGCCTGAACCCGATGACCACGCCCGATGATCAATTGGACGCCCTTAAACGCGCGGTGGCCGCTATCGTTGCACAGACGGGCAATGTCTTTGGCTACTACATCCACCGGATATCCGTGCCGCAAGACCTTACCCTGTCACCCATAGATGGCGACAGCTTTGCCGCAGAGCTCGACACACGCTGGCAGCGTCATATCAGCGATTTTCAACCCAAGAAGCGCCAGCTTTATATCAGCATTGTTCGCCGCCCGAGTATCGGCGCACGTCTACCACTGATCCGCGCGCTTGCCCGCAAAGCCTGGGCACGGGACCGCGATGCTCGGGTCCAAGAGCTCAATGAAGTGGTCGGATTCTTCAAAGTGGCCCTGTCTTCCGCCAACCCGGTGCGCCTTACGCGCGCGGGTGGCGAATGGCTAGGATATCTCAATGCTTTGAATGCAGGCAGCTTTGCACCCATCGGTTTTGGTCAAAGTGCCCTGCCCCTATCCCAGACCTTGAGCAATAGTCGCGCGACCTTTGACGGCGAGGTGGTGACTATCACTTGCGCCACAACTGGCGAACAGAAGTTCGGATCTCTGTTCAGCATCAAAAGCTACCCGTCAATCACAGACGTCACGCTGCTCGACGCGTTGGATCTGCCGCTCGACATGGTCCTGACCAACTCCTTCTCGCCGATCCCCGGCAATATCATGGCCGAGCGGATTCAACGCATCATCCGCCAGATGCATGCCTCTGATGATGCCGCCGTCTCGTTGCGCGAAGAATTGGTCGTGGCAGCCGATGATCAGGAAGCGGGCCGCATCGGATTTGGTGATCATCATCTCTCCGTCGCCGTCTATGCCGATGATCGCGATACGCTTGAACAGGCGGCCGCGCAGATCAAACGGGTCGGCCAAGAAATCATGGCCGTGATCGTGCGCGAAAACATGGCGCTCAAAGCCACCTATTTCGCCCAATCGCCCGGCAACTTCGGCTACCGCGCCCGAAAAACGCCGATCTCATCCGTCAACTTTGCGGACTTCGCGGCCCTGCATGGCAGTGTGGAGGGTAGACGTGGCAATCAATCGCCTTGGGGCCAGCCGATCTCCATCCTGCCGACCGTCGGCACTGCCGGATACCGGTTCAATTTCCATGAGGCGGGCTCAGCAGACAAGGAACCAACCGTGGGACACAGCCTCGTGCTCGGGCGGACGGGGACGGGCAAGACCGTCACAACCGCGTTCCTCGCGGCGCAATCCCAACGCGTCGGCGCGCGTCTGTTCTTCTTTGACAAAGATCGCGGGCTTGAGATGGCCGTGCGCGCCTTGGGAGGACGCTATAAAGAAATCCGCGCCGGTGTGCCCACAGGTCTCAACCCTCTTGCGACCGAAGTTGACGAACGGGGCCGCGCATGGCTCTCCGATTGGCTTTCAACTCTTTTGACCCGCAACGGATCCCTGACCGGCGAGCAGTCCCGCGCCGTGCAGAACGCCGTTGGCCAAAACGCGAATGCGGGTCCAGCCCTACAGGATTTTGCCTCCTTTGAGACCCTGTTCCAAGCCCTGGATGATGAGGGCGAGCTGCAATCGCGCGTCGCTGAATGGGCCCCCGGCGGGCGCTACGGTTGGGTCTTTGATGAGCCCGAAGGCGGCGAGGCCATCGACATCTCCGGTGAAATCACCGGCTTTGATATGACTGAAATCCTCGACATGACCTCCGAGCGCATGGCCGTGCTCTCCTACATCTTCCGCCAGATCGAGCGCGTCGTTGAGGACCGCCGCCCCACTATCATCGTGCTTGATGAAGCCTGGAAGCTGCTCGACGATCCCTATTTTGGGGCGCGGCTGGAAAACTGGCTCGTTACATTGCGTAAGATGAACTGCGTTGTGATCATGATGACGCAATACCCCTCGCAGCTCGAAGGCAGCCGCGTCGGCAAAACCATCGTTGAAACCGTCCCGACCCAGATCCTGTTTCCCAATGATCGTGCCAAACCATCCGATTTTGATTTCTTGCGCGTGAACCCCAAAGAGGCGGCACTCCTCACGGAACCCACCATCGGGCAGCGCATCGCATTGGTCCGCTCGGCGGGAGATTCAGTCTTTGTGGATGCAGACCTGAGCGCTCTCGGGCCTCTGCTCAACATCTTGGGCGGGGGCCGTATTGGCGAAAACCTTGTCGGGCCAGACTGGCGCACCACCCCTGATTTTTGGAGACATCTATGAGACCAACCCTCGCCCTCCTTGCCCTTGCCGCGTCACTCTCAGCTTGCGAACGCTACACCGAGGCAACCTCCCCTTGCGTGGGTCGCAAAAACGCGGCGCAAGTGACGCGGTCTGCGCAAACCCCGCTATCGTTCACCGCTCCCGCTCAAGACATGGATTGTGGGTTCACAGCCATCGGGGCATCGGCCTCGTGAGATTGTCACTGCACATATCTGCACTGGTTCTCAGCACGCTACCCGCGCTGGCCGCCTCGCAGGGCGTGCCAACAACGGATCGCACCGCGATCGCGCGCAATGTCTCAATCTTTGACAGCCTGCTCGAGGATCTTGGCGTGCAGAACGACATCGATAGTGTCGGCGCAACCATCGAAGGGTTGGAAGCCGATCAGCTGCGCGTCTTAGACGAAATGGCCGCTGCCATCACCGGACCCGGCTTTAATATCGCAGCCCTTGAGGGCAATGCGGATTTTGGCGCGGATCAGATCTATCCCGTGGTCTCCAATCATCCGATGGATGCGCGCCTCTTTGGGGAGGGACGCGAAACCGTTGAGATGATGATCGTACAGGTCGCCTCGGAATATGCCGGTGCTCCGGGTGTGGCGCGCGCAGGGCTGTCGCCCACGCAATGGCGCTGCCTGTTTCAGGCTCTGATCAAGCAAGAAAGCCGGTTTAACATCACCGCGACCAGCCCGGTTGGGGCCTACGGTCTCACCCAGCTTATGCCCGGCACCGCCTCCGACATGGGTGTTAATCCCAATGTTCCGATTGAAAACCTGCGCGGCGGCGCGCGCTACATCACCACCCAACTTAATGCCTTTGGCACCATCCCCAAAGCGCTGGCCGCGTATAATGCAGGCCCGGGTCGCGTGATTGAATACGGCGGCGTGCCGCCCTTTGCCGAGACCCAAGGCTACGTGCGCAACATTTCCAAGTTCTACAACGAATATCTCGCGGTGGTGGGCGGGGCAGACGCCTTGGGTACGCTCTCTCCCTCTGATTATGCCCTCGCGGAATACGCCAATATCTCGGATGCTGGCATCTATTACGCCGCCGACAGCTTTGCGACGACCGCACAGGTCATCAACCGACTGAGCGCGATCATCCAGCAGATCGATGCGCAACCCAATGCGAAGGCAGCCTGGGAACTCAACACCTATGCCAAGGCCGAGATCGGCCGGATCCTCAGCCTGCGCGTCAGGTTGATGGCCGCCAATCAGGTCCGCGAAGCGGCATTTGCCCAACATCTGGCCGCAGACCGCCTGTCAGAGCGGCAATTCATGCAAATGGGAGTTTCTGAATGAGACGTTTTTTACTCGCCACAACGGTTTCACTAAGTGCCATCCTGCCAATACCCGGATCGGCGCAAGGCGTTCCCACCTTTGATGGCAGCCAATTGGGCCAGCTTGTTGCGCAACTTGAACATATGGCGACAGACCTCAACGTGCAGCTTCAGCAACTGGCCACCATGCGCCAGGAGTTGGAGACACAAATTTCGCAACTCCTCAACCTCGAAGCCCAGCTGAAATCCCTGATTGATGGCAACGCTCTGGGAGAGCTATTCGCGACCATCGAAGAGTTCGAGCGCCTCAAAGGCAGCCTGATGGCGCCAATTGAAACGGCGCGAAGTCTTGCCGATGGAGATTTCCTCTCTGGGTTCAAACCCGGTCGCGGTCTTGATCGCCAAGTCAGGCGTTTGCTCGAAGGCAGTGGATTTTCCTCTGAGACCCTCGCAAGCCTGTCTTCCTCTGATGAGCCCGCCGACAACCGGATCGCCACACAGGCCGGGGCCAGTGCCATGCTGTCGGTGGCCGCGCAAGAAAGCCACGAAGAGGCGGGTGAAAGTCTTGACCGGTTGGAAACGATGGTTGGCCTGATTGATGACCAAGACGGCCTGAAGGCCGCTGTCGATCTGAACACCCGCATCACCGCGGAGCTTGGCATCATTCTCACCCAGATCTGGCGGCTCGAGGCCGCGCAAGGCGTCAGTGCGGGGCAATTGGGCGTTGTTGACGCTTCCACACTGGCGGCTGAGCGCAGCTTTAGAACCATGGCCGTAGACGAATGAAACACCTCGTCGCATCCGTCGCCCTGTTCATCCTGCCGCTTACAAGCTTCGCGAACGCAGATTCCAGTAACTTCTCCACAATGGCGGTTGAAGAGGACACGCCCTCGGTCTGCGAAGCCCCGCGCGCGCCGACTATCCTCAACCCGTCGCCCTACATCCGCAACGGTTACCGCGCCATCCTGCGGATCATGGCCGCCGAGCGCTGGATAGAGACCGGCTCATGTGAATGTTATCTCACCCAAATTCCTTGGGACGAGGTCATCTTGGAGGCTGAAGGCTATGTGACGTCAGATAATCCGCTGCTGCCGTTCAAAGTCGCCGAATTGCGTCTGCAAGCGGATGAGATGCTCGCCACCCGCGATGCGGCTTGCGCCAACTGATGGGGGTTATTCGCGACATCCTTGGCCAAGTGGACGCCGCCGTCGATACGGTCGCGCAATCCGGATTTGTCACCAATGCCGCCGCGATAGGTGACGTCTTGTCCACCGGCGCAGCCCTGCTGCTAATCCTTCTTGGCATCAATGTCGTGATGCAACTCAGACCCATGAGTTTTGGCAGCTTCTTTGCTTTTGGCATCAAGCTGCTGCTCATTTCCATTTTTGCGCAGACCTGGGCGAACTTCGAGATCATCTACAACATCGCCACCGACGTGCCCGACAGCATTGGCGCTGCTATCCTCGATCTAACGGCCTCCGGCGATGAGGCGGGTGTCTATGAGAGCCTCGACCGCATGGTCGCGCGCATCACGGCCTATGGCGATGCCATCGGGGATGGCGCTGGTTGGGTCTTTGGCGCGGTTCTGGGCGCGATCTTCTTTGTGCTCTCCGCGCTCTTCGCCGCCATCACGGCAGGTATCATTGCGTTCGCCAAGATCGTCTTCGCACTGATGATTGTGATCGCGCCCTTTATGATCCTCTGCTCCCTGTTCAAACCGACCCATTCGCTCTTTGAGGCGTGGGCGCGTGCCACCATCGGCTATGCCTTGATGCCCGTCGCCGCAGCCGGGGCCGCCGGGATCATCGTGGCCATCGCAGAAGCCATTGGCGATGCCTCGGCAGATCCGAGTGATGTCGCCACCGTCAGCCTGATCTTGCCGTTTCTCGTCATTCTGATCCTGAGTGCGGGGATCATGGCTGCGGTTCCCTACATCGCCTCTAACCTCACAGGGGTCATGGGTATCGCCTCCAACGCCGTCGGCATCACCGGTCTTGCGCGACGCGGCATGGTCAATACCAGCATGTATGGCACGGGCGGGGCCACCCGGCTGACCACCGGCAAGACACCCCACGAGATGCGGCGCGGTGTCAGTGACGGTCTCACAACCGTCGGCGGCGCCGTCAGACAAAGCCCCGGTGCCGCGCTTGGTGTCCTCAAGAGCTTTCGCAAACCCTGATCCTTCCCTCTAAACTTCCTGAAAGACAACACCGATGAGCAAAGCGCGCGATGAATTTGAAGTGGACATGATCTTTGGTCCGCGCCGCCGCGAGCGCTTTGCTTATTTCATCGCGGGCGCTGGCGTCATTGTCGGGCTTGCAGGGTTTCTCGGAGCCGTCAGCCTGCTGCCGCTCAAGACCACCGAAACCGTTGTTGTCGTGGTGGACAAGGAAACCGGCGAGATGGACCGCGTCGCCCACGTCGAGGCCCTGTCAATCGATGAGAGCGACGCCATCATCCAGGCCAATCTTGTGGCCTATGTCGATGATCGCGAGACCTTTGATGTCACCGACGGTGAGAGCCGGATCAATTCCGTGCTCGGCCGCTCCGATCTCGATGCCGCCCGCACCCTGCGCGATCTTTGGAACTCGGCCAATGAGGATTACCCCATCACCGTCTATGGCCGAGACGCAAAGATCGAAGTGGTCATCAAATCGGTCAATCAGATTGAAGCCGGTGTTGCGCAGGTCCGGTTCTCGCGCACGCTACGCCGCCCGCGCGATGTGCGCACCGTGACCCGTCAATACGTGGCCACCCTCGCCTATGAATTCCGCCCTGAAACCCGCCAGCGTCTGCAAGACGTCTGGGCCAATCCGCTCGGATTTGTCGTGACCTCCTACCGGGTCGACGCTGAGACCCTGGAGAACTGATCCCTTGAACAATTTGACACTCATATCCGCGGCGCTCGCCGCTTGTCTTGCCAGTGCCGCCTACCCAGAAGCGACACCCTCTGGAGGCCCGCTCGATATCCGCATTCGCACCGCAACCTACGACGAGAACCAAGTCTACACGATCGAAACCGATCTGCGTCATGCCACCACAATCCATTTTGGACCGGGCGAGCGGTTTGAAGCGGTCATCGTCGGCGACACCGAGAGTTTTCAGGTCGATCCAATCCCCGAGCTTGGCTACGTTCTGACCATCAAGCCCCATGTGGGCGGTGCCTCAACCAATATGACGGTGATCACCAATCGCCACAGCTATTCGTTTCATCTGCGCGAAGGACATATCCAAGGCCGTACCGGCATGTTCTTTGAGGTGCGGTTTCAATATCCTGAAGATCGCCGCCCGAACACCTCTGCCCCAAAAGGATATGAGGCTCCGCGCAACTATGCCTATATGGCATCAGGCACCGGCGATTTCCGGCCCTCCAGTGTTTATGACGATGGCCGATTTACCTATTTCACCTTCCCGGAAAATGCGCGCCAGCCTGCGCTCTTCAAGGCCGACGCCGATGGCCGCGAGCGCACAGTGAACTGGACCCAGCAAGGCAACACCGTGCGCGTTCTCGGAGTCAATCCGTTCTGGACCCTACGCATTGGCGACGAGGCCATCTGCATCCAGCGTGATGAAACCGCCCTTACCGTGGGGAATTAAGAATGGCAGATCAGAACCCGCCTGAACTGCAGGATCGTTTGGACAATTTTCAGAACCGCAACGCTAAGAAACCACGAAGCCGCATTGGTGTCGGTGCCCTTGCCGCCGGGCTCGGGCTGGGCGGGGCCGCGCTCGCCTATGTCTTTGCCACCAGCCTACAGGATGCCGCCGACCCGCTGCAAACCTCCGATGTTGAATCCTTCCAAGACCAAAGAACCGGCAACGGCGGACGGTTGGAGTTTCCGGCTGACGAAGAAGACCAGCGCGTGGAAGATGCGCTCATCGCCGTCGAGGAGGCGTTAGAGCCGCAAGTCGCAGAACCGGTCCCTGCCCCGGTGCCCGATGAAACCGTCCTGCGCGAACTCGCAGCCTTGCGCGAAGCACTTGCCGCCAGCCAATCAGCCCGCAACTCTGAAATCCAAGCTGCCGTTAGCGATCTACGCGAGGCGTTTGACGCACAGACTGACGCGCTTGAAGCCTCCATCGCCGAGAAAGATGCGGAACTGGCCGCAACAGCGCGTGAGAACGCTGTGCGCCTGTCAGGGCTTCAAGCCATGCTTGATGCAGAGCGCGCGCAACGGGAATCCCTCGAGAGTGAGCTTACCCAATCAAGCCTGATCGCGGATCAGCGCTTGCTCGAAGAACGCCGCCGCCTTGAAGAGGAAGACCGCGCCCGCGCCGCCGCCCAAGAGGCAGATGAATTGCTACGCGCTCAGATCGTCTCCCCCGCCGTCGTGTTCGCGGGCGGTGCGGGCACGGGCGGGCAGAACGCGCCACCGGGCTCAGGGACGACCCTCGCGGGTGAGCCCCGCGCAGGCGTTGGGGAAAACGAAGACTACCTCTTGCGCGCGGCGCACCCGCTGCAAATCGACGAGGCCGCCCGCATGGAGCATCCAGACCGGACGCTGGCCCAAGGGTCGGTCGTTCAGGCCGCCTTGCAAACTGCGATCAACAGCGACCTGCCCGGCAATGTCGTGGCTGTCGTCTCAGAACCGGTCCTGGCCTTCTCTGGCGAGCGGGTTCTGATCCCGCGCGGCTCGCGCCTTTTTGGCCAGTATCGCTCCGGCATCGACATCAATCAAAAGCGTATCTTAATCCTATGGACCCGCATACTCACACCTGACGGGATCTCGATGGAGATTGCCTCAGCCGGTGGCGATCAATTGGGCCGCTCTGGCCTAACAGGCCTGGTCGATACCAAGTTCATGGAACGCTTCGGGGGTGCCGCTTTGATCTCCGTCATTGGTGCCGCGCCCTCTGTTGCCGCAGAAGCCGCCAGCGACGAGACCACCAGTATTGTTCTGGAAAGCGTTGGCGAGGATCTGCAGGATGCCGTGGGCAGCGTCATTGCCGAGCAGATCGCCATCACACCGACGATCTATGTCGATCAGGGCGCAAATGTAACCGTGCTCGTGGATCGGGATATTGTGATTTTTGATTGACATGCATCCCACATCCTATCTTGAGCAGTATTTTGAACCGTTCCGCGAATGGTTAAGCCGCGATGACATTGTCGAACTGGCAATCAACCCAAATGGCGAGGTTTGGGTGGAAGTGGCCGGAGACGCGGCCATGCGCCGGGCCGGCAGACGTGTTGACGCAAAGGCCGCGCAAAACCTCGCACAGAGCATCGTTGGCGATGCCAAGGCCCGCGTTTCTGAAAAGAACCCGTTGGTTTCTGGTAAAATCGATTATGCGGGTCGCCCGTTGCGGGTTCAGATCGCCGTGCCGCCCGCGATTGAGCAAGGGGCCTCGATCACCATCCGCCTCTTTGCACCCAAAGCCGCGCGCGAGTTCAAACCTGCGTTTCTGTTTGGGGAAGCTGTATCTCTGGAAACGCTGCGCCGCGAGAAAATGCGCAAAGTCGCTGACCTGTCCCAAGCCAACCTCGACCAAGCCTTGCAGTCCCTCATTGAAGATCGCTTGAACATCTTGGTGAGCGGAGGCACATCAACAGGCAAGACCACCTTTGCACGCAACCTTCTCTCCCATGTGGATCATGGTGAGCGATTGATCACCATCGAAGATGCGTTTGAGCTTTTTCCCGATCAGCCCAACACGGTATCCCTTCTTTCCGAGAGAAGCCCCAATTCCCAACGCAGCGCCAATGCGCTCCTGCAAGCCAGCCTGCGGATGCGGCCGGACCGGATCATCGTGGGCGAGCTACGCGGATCAGAAGCGCTCACATACCTAGAAGCGATCAACACTGGTCATGGTGGCTCGGTCTCAACGATCCACGCGGAAACTGCCGAATTGGCCATTGACCGGCTGGCCATCATGGTCCTCCAAGCTGGCACGCCCCTGACCTTCGCCGAAGTGCGCGAGTACATCCGCAAATCAATTGATGTGATTGTTCAACTCGGGCGCGCAGATGGGCGGCGGGGGATTACGGAGTTTTACCTGCCGATGAACGAATAGAGTGCTTTCCGTTGGGTGCGTGCTAACCACACTAGGACTCGCGCTTTTCGACCCATAGGCCAACAATCTGCCAGCGGAACCAGGGCTACAAGGCACTCCTTTGCACTTAACAGTCCGAATCCGGGATCACTCCAAAAGTAGCCGCCTTGTCGGTCATGGTCAGTAAAGGTATGACTAGAAAGCGAAAACCCGCGAGGACCTATTACGGCTGTCGCGGGCATCTAAGAGGTTGAAGACCTAACTTTGTCTTCGATTGACTCCTTATATGGTGAAATTCGCGCTGTTGTCAAGAGAAACGGTCTAGACCGATTAGGGACCGAACGGAGCATTAAGGCATTGGTATCAAATATAATTTCTCAAGATCGGTTAACCAAATATCTCAAAGCGGCAGGTCATGATACGCAACGTGCACTTGACCTGTATGGCTGGAACATCCTGATCAGCGAAGCTTTTTTCCCCGTGTTAAGCGCATCAGAAGTGTGCCTGCGCAACATCATATCCACACAGTTGATTGCTCTATACGGCCCCACTTGGTGGGACGATCCGACATTTCTCGCGCAAATCGGGAATGGCAAGCGCATCGTCAAGACAGCTCGCGACAAACTCCGTAAAAAAGGAGCCGTTACATCGGGTGGCATGACCGCAGAGCTCAATTTTGGATTTTGGGTAAACATGTTGCTTGCGCGGCACGAGCCCGTTTTTTGGGCGAACCTTCATGCTTCATTTGCGGATCTGCCACCTGCCGTCACATACAACGCGCTATATGTTCGGTGCGACGCCGTTCGAGAGTTTCGCAACCGCGTATTCCATCATGAACCAATCTTGCATCGCAACATCACAAAAGAATACAGCCAAATCATGGAGCTGATCACATGGCTCAGCCCTGACAAGGCCAAATGGATTAAGCAATATTCACGTGTAATGACTGTAGCGCGACAAAAACCATAAGGACGACGGCGTTGCCATCAGTCTGGATCCTTCTCACCACTGGTTTCTCTCATCCATGTTGCTATCGAGTCATGCAACAACCATGGTGACGGAGCGCTGCAAGAAACCATAGCAGCATCAGTTGCGGTGAAATGGCACCACTCTTCATCATCTGAGGTCCACTCGCCGATGATTTCCCCGTCAACAAGCAATACGTCGCTTTCGAAAGCACCATTATGGTAACCAAGCATGATAATTCCATGACGAACCATGCCTCCAGCGTCGACCAAAACACAGATACTTTTGAATTGGGCGCTCACTGCGCCTAGGCTCCAGACTCATTGATTTATAACCAAAACAAGATGGTTGCAGCGAGGGCGATTGCAGACAGGAATACCTTTGGGCATCGGTCGTATCTGGTGGCGATCCGTCGCCAGTCTTTCAGTCGGCCGAACATAATCTCGATCCGGTTGCGTCGTTTGTAGCGGCGCTTGTCATATTTGACAGGCTTGTCGCGCGATTTTCGTCCGGGGATGCAGGGCCTTATTCCCTTGTCTACAAGGGCCTTACGGAACCAATCTGCGTCATAACCCCGATCTCCCAGTAACCAGTCGGCGGCTGGCAGGCTTTCTACCAGGGCTCTGGCCCCAGTGTAATCGCTGACCTGGCCCGCGGTCATGAAGAACCGGATCGGCCGTCCAATCGTGTCAGTGACGGCATGCAGTTTCGTGTTCATACCGCCTTTTGTTCGCCCTATAAGACGTCCACGCCCCCCTTTTTTAACCGCAGACTCGAGGCCGTGCGGTGCGCTTTGAGATAGGTCGCGTCGATTGAGATCGTCTTGTGGTCGGGTGCTTCAGCAGCCAGTCCCGTCATAATCCTCGCGAACACACCCATGTCACTCCACCGCTTCCAACGATTGTAAAGTGTCTTGGAAGGCCCATACTCCTTAGGTGCATCACACCACCGCAACCCATTGCGATTGATGAAGATAATCCCACTGAGCACGCGCCGGTCATCAACGCGGGGCACACCATGGCTCTTCGGAAAATACGGCCGGAGCCGCGCCATCTGATCTTCGCTCAGCCAATAAAGATTGCTCATAATCACCCCTCAGTTTGAGGAGCTTGAATCATGCAGGCCTGATGGCCTCAAGCGGATTAATGGGTCCAGAGCCTAATGCCAGCGCGCAACCCACAAGCAACCAAACGCAATGCTGCAATGCAACATTTGCATAGCCCGCCTATTGTGCAACCGCAGCATTGCTCCTATCTTCAATATCAGAGATTGGTTCTACCTCCTCCCAGAGCCAATCGACAGTAATAGGCGGCATCCACCTCCTCCTGGATGCCGCCTTTATTTTGCCTGGTGCTTGGTTTGCAAAAAACATCAATTCCCCAAACCCTGCTCTTCCATCAGCGCATCCAGAAAGTCGCTCTGCTCGAGCAAAACATCTTCCCACTCTGGCGGGAGGGGGTCGTCAGGATCTGGCGTAGGGTGCAAGTCTTCGGTTTCGCCTGACGCATCTTGACCCATCATCATCGCACGTGCCTCCCTTAGGGCGTTGCGATCCTCGGGCTGGTTAGCAGGCTTTGCCTGCTCTGAGGGTTCACCTTCGGCATCGGTTTTGCCCTGCTTAGGCTCGATTTCTTCCCAAGGCCCGACGCCCTCAACGATTGGCGGATACGGAAACGCCCGCCCTTCCTGCTTTTCGACCAATTCCTTGAACAAAGGATCATCATAGTACTTAATTCGCTGCGCTTTGATCGGATGCTGAGGCGAGGCGAGAATAATCACCTCATCCGGGTCCATCAGCCGCGCTTCCGTCTCAGAGAGAAGCGGGCGTTCTTCGAGGCGTGTTGATGTCGAAGTCGCCCCCAACACCCCTTTGTTGCGCCCATACATACGCGTGACGGCCTCACGTGTTGTGCTGCCGACAGCGGCAGAAACCTCACGCACCGTGCGCTGATCCCTTGGGGTGATGTAAAGCTTCAGCCCCGCGCCGTTCTCAAGGCTTTCACGGCCTTCCGGGCCGTAGATCCGATCGAGTGACGCCAGCGACTGTGCGATCATCGCCACGCGGCCACCATAGCTGGCCAAGGAATGGATCGCCCGTTCCAGATAGGGCATCGCGCCCATCTGCTGGAACTCGTCGATCATGATCATCACCGGCCAGGGTTCATCCTCTGCCGGCTCATTCAGCCGCAGACTTGCGATCAAATCGGCAAAGAGCAGACGCAATAGCGGGGCCAGGGTCGCGATATGATCCTCCGAGACGACGATGTAGAGCGACTGCGGTTTCTTGCGGAATTTCGAAAAGTCGATATCGCTGCGCCGCGTTGCCGCCCTCACCGCCGGATTGTCCCATTGTTTAAGGCCTGCGGTCATTAGGGCCTGGATGTTGCTGGTCAGCAAACGGCTCGAGGCACTGGCCGCATTGGTCCAAAGCTCGCGCACCACAGCCTCTTCCGCTTCTTCGGCGTAGGCCTTGTATTGCGCATTCTTGTAATCCCCTCCGGCCACGATGCGATTGACCTCGCCCAGGGTTGCCCTGCCGCGCTGAATCGCCAACAGGCAGGCCGCAACGAAGATCGACTTGCCCGCCTCCGAGAAGGTGTCGAGTGTCTTGTTGTCCTTATCCAGGAACAGATCCGCAAGAATGCTGACTTCGGTGAAGCGCTGCGCAAAGCTCGGGGCCTTGGCGATGCGGGCCAGCGGATTGTAACAATGGGTTGCATTGGACCAGTCAAACGGGCTGAAGCGGTACACCTCATCGCCATTCAGAGCCCGCAGGCGCGAGGTCTTGTCAAAGTTCTCGCCTTTGACGTCGAGCACCACCACCGATCCCGCAAAGCCCAGAAGGTTCGGGATCACGAAGCCCACACCCTTCCCGGCGCGGGTTGGCGCCACCATCATCACATGTGGGATCACCGTCGACGATATAAACGGGCCTTTCGAATTTGGCTTGCCTAACTTGCCGCAGACAAAGCCACGACCCGCATCTTGCAGCATATTGTTTTTCTTAAGCTCGGCTTTGCTTTGCCAATGGGCGGTGCCATATTCGCTGCGCTCGCGCTGGAATGTCCAAGCAAAGGCCAGAACACCAAGCCCGATGATACCAAATCCTATCGCCCCGAAGGCCACTTTAAAGGCCTCCGGATGCGCCAAGCGCGTGGCATCCCCCGCCTTCCAGACGGCCAGCATATCAAAATTGTCAAACCCAACCTTAAGCGCCAGCGTGAGATAGAAGCTGGCAATGATCGTTCCAACGACGGCACCGCAAATCGCACCGATGGGGACAGCCGCCCAGAGAGGAAGTGACTTCTGCATATTCTCACCCTCCCCTTACAAACCCATCTCGTCATCAAGATCGCGGCCCTGTTCGAGGGCCTTCGACATGTCTTGCTCTTTTGAGGTCTGGATCATCTTTGCAATCTCGACGGACTTGTCCTGCTGCAGCTCGGCAGCACGCTCGGTGAACCGCAGATCACCCGTCTCCTCGCGCATCATCTCAAGGTATTCCTGCGCGACGGTGATTTGGTCGAACTTGCTCGGCAATGCGTCGTCCAGCACTGCATAGTTTCCGTTGCGCAACGCCGCGATGCCGCGTTCTCCAAGCGCCGCCGTCAGCTCGACCTTTAACTCGCCGTTGATCACAGCTTCCTGTACTTCACTGAGACGCCCATGTTTCAAAATGTCGGCCAGACCTTGAAGGGCTTCAGACTTGTCCCCGATGTCGTGATTATCGACCACTGACAACTCGCTGGTCTCTGCTGGATCATCGCGCAGCAGACCGTGCCCGGCTGACAGATCACCAGACAGCTCCCGCATCCGATCCGCCATGCCATCCATAAAGGTATCTACCACCTCAAGCGCCGCGATGCGTTGCGGTTCTGTCGCAGTGTCAACGTTCAACCCATCTTGAGCCAGGACCGCATTCATGTCGCGCTCAACCCAGTTCTGCGCCAAGCCGTAGTTTTTGGTCCCACCCGCCTCATAGCGCCCAAGGATGTCATGCGTATCAAGACCGTGGTCTTCGCCGTAAGAGACCAGCTTCTCCAGCGCGTCGTCATTGCCCAAAGTCAGCTCGGCCACAAAAGCGGCGTCCCCCGCCCCCGGCGGGTAGGGTTCCAGCAGCACCTTGTTAAACCGGCTTTGCAGTTCGGGGTCCGGCACCATCCGTGACAACTCTTTGAGGACCGGGGCGGTTTTAACCTCAAACGCCGCGCGCGCGCTGGCATCCAACTCTTCGATTTTCAGCCCAATGGCCTCGATCGCGCGTTCCGCATACTCCGTGGCCTGACCCACGGTTGTGATGTCCTTCATGTCGATCTCTCCTGTCTGTTCATTTTTGCCGGGGCCATGCCAAGGCGCGCCGCGTCCCATCGCCTCGGCCATGGAGCGCACAGCGCTGCCGATGGCCCGTTGATCCATGCGGTCCAAAAAGTCGGCGACGGATTTGTAGTCTTTGGCGAACGCCGTCACCTGCGCTTCGGCCATCGCGCGTTCTTGCTCGGTGAGGGCAATTTCCTGCGGTCGGCGCGCTTGGGCTTTGGCCGCATAAATCTCTTCCATGCCCGCAGGTTTGGCGTAGATGCCACGCTCAAGACGCGTGGTGGCGTCCAGCATGATGCCATGCTTCTCAGCAATCTCGGCCTGTTTCTCGCGCATCAGCTGCGGTGACATCACGCCTTCGGCCCAGCAGGAAAACCAAGTGCCTTGATCAACACCGCGGTTGTTCAAAAGGATATGGGCATGCTTGTGGGCGCGGTCGTCATGGACCGCCAGAACGTAATCCCATTGGTCGCCATACTCACCGCTGTCAAAGAAATGCTCGGCCCATTCCAAAGTGATGTCGCGGACCTGATCGACTGTCACATCCGTCGGAAACGACAGCAGCATATGCGAGGTAAATCCAAGCTTGGTTGTTCCGCGCCAGGTCTCTGCCCAGTCCTCGATGATCTCTGATTTTTGCGCCTCATCCAGCACCGCATCCGAGGTCAGCGCATTGGTCATCGAGGAATAGGTAAACACCGCTTTGTCGTTCACATAGGAGAGCTGATTGCCGAGAGATGCCCGCGTCTTGCAGCCACCCGATCGGATACGTTTGAAGATCGCGGCCCGGCTCTGGCCCGACGCCGCCTTGGCCACATTGCGCAGCGAGGCGCGGCCGGTATTGGCGTAGCTGCGCCCCTGCCTGCGGCCCGCCATTCGCGCCTCGATCCGGGCGTTGGCCTTGCCCCTGATCTGCTCATTCTCCCAGAGCTTGCCCATGACGGCTTCATAGAGGGCTGCCGTATTACGCATCGCGCGCGGCCTCCTCGATCACATCCCAACCCTTGCCGCCGCGCACGCGCGCGGCATCCTTCATCCTTCCCATTTCACGGCTCAACCCACGGGTCAGATCGGCGAGTTCTATGAGCAAATCTCGGTCCTGATCCGACAAGGTCAACTTGCCCAGAACCACCGCCTTGGAGAGGCGGCGCATGTCATCCGTCAGATCCTTTGCCTGCCGCCAAGACGCCGTAAAGGATGACAACTCCCCCTGCCCCAGATCCAGAAATCCGCAGCGTCCACGCAGCACTGAATTGAGCGCCTGAGAGCGATTGGCAAAGCCACGCGCGCGCCACTCTGCGTCAAAGGCAGCAAGCTCGGATTGGGTCGCGCGGAACGCCACGGTTTCCGAGGGATCACGCACCGACAGGCCTTCGCCCGTTTGCTCTTTGGCCACCCGTGCGACATGGCGCTGTGTAACGCCAAACACCGCGGCCAATGCCACCGCTGGCTCACCGGCCTGATAGCGCCGTGCAAGATCAATGCGCTGTTCAAGCTTTAGGTTTTTGCGCTTCGCCTTCACTGTTTAGACCCCTAGACCAAATGTGCAAACAATTGGCATATCCTGCCAACGTCCTTTCTTTCTCACTTAGCTTTGGGAACTACTCCACGCAGTATATGCAACATTCGACTTCAGGGCTGGCTTGGTGGAGATAAATCTTCAACAATACTAGGCGGCCGTTATGGCTATGGCTTGAAGCGGAATGAGCGTTATTCTGGTACGAGGAGCCACTGCCAGTTGGCACCGTCTGGGGAGCCTTCCGACATAAAGTGAAGGTGCAGAATGCACAGCCGTGTTGGCACCCGCATTGCAAAGGCCATGGGTGTCAAACGGCTTTCAATGAACTCAATATGTCGGTCAAGAACCGGCTCGATCTGATCGTAGTAAGCGATCACCAACAGGCAATTCGACGCTTGTCGGGGTGCCTGTGTTGGCACCGCCAACCACCACGGCTGACGATGCCAGATCGGGGTATCTGGCTCAGTGAGCCAGATCCTGATTGCGCAGATCGGCGAAGCGATCCTGGGCGAGCAGAGCCTCGGTCGCGAGGCTATCTATGACCTCTGGATGGTCATCCTCTTCAAAGGCGGAGAGGTAGGTTTCAAATGCCATGTCGGCTTGCAGTTCGGCGAGATCGAGAGATTGCTCAAATGTCATGTTGTGATCCTTTCTGTTGATCGTCGTTGGACGGATCGTGGAAAAGACCGGCGGCTTCAGAGTGGGCTGCACCCGGCACGGGGCGCAATGGAATGGAGCATGCTTGTGGGATGTTTGTTGTGAGGGATGCGCAGCAGCGCTCAAGGCCGAAAGGCGTCTTTGTGTGTCAAATAAAATCAAAGAAATTCAGAGCACGCGTTCGAGCCAGCGGCGAGAGACAGCATGTTCGCGAGCTTTGTTACACAATACGACTGGCCGTCCAGAAACCTCCCCCAAGTGTTGCTGACCGCTCGCCTCCGGGCTAGCGATTTGATGGGCCAACAGGTCAATGGAATGGAGCGCCACATGCGAACATTGATCATCGTTTCTCATGCTGAACTGCATGCTGGCATTGTCAAATACCTAACCAATCTTGGTGTGAAACTCTGGCGGTTCGGGCCGCGTAGATTGGCCGCGCGATGCAGATGAATTCGAATTGCTCGCCCCCTCGATCCTGCCAACAGGTCGGCGCTTCCAGAACAACTGTCAGCGTTCACCTCAAGAGGGTGGAAACATTTCCAACTGGACAGGGATCGCCGCATAGCCTCGCCGGGTCTTGGTCGCCTTGAGCTGCCGCAAAGCAACAATCGCGTCCTGTTCTGACGCGAGATATGCCGCCATCTTCTGTCCGCCTTTCGCGCCGATCCGCCCCCACTCGCGGGTCAGGCACCATTCGCCAAACAGCGTTTGAGAAACGCTCAACTCATAAAAACGGCGCTGCCGTTTTGCTGGAATGATCTTTTCGAGGCGATACCGCATGGCTGGGGTCCTTACCCGCTTGTGATCAGCATAGCGCAAAAGGCTCAAGAATGAATCCCCCTTAAGTTGGGCTCGCAAAACCGTGCCCAAAAGCTTCACAGGGCCGTGACGGCCCAGGGAGCCGAGAGGCAAAGCCAGCGGCATGACTTAGGGTGGGCACCTTGTGTCGTGCCGGTTCAATCTAATCACAGAAGCCTGTCACCAAGAAAGTCCAACCCCCAGAACTGTCAATTCTGGCATCGTTCGAAGCTGATGCCGTTGCGAGACCTTCGCTTTGTTTGGACCCACAGGAGACAAGAGAGAAGCCAGACCGCCGAAGCGGTCTGGCTGGTGGTATCAGGCGGCGTCTTTGGGGCCCCAGGGGATGATGGCCTGCAGGGACATGTCATCCTGGCTCGCGGCCTTGCCAAGATTGGCGTTGAAGGCGTGATCGCGGACCGTCAGGGTGAAGTAATCAGAGCCGGTGTCTTTGTTCTGCTTCTTCCAGATGCCACCGCATTCGACCAGTTTGCCGCGAGGCGAGCGGCCAAGGACGCGGTGCGTCGGGGCCATCGGGTTGGAGCTGGCGACTGGTTCGACCGTGATGTCGAGGTCGAAAGTCAGGGTTGAGATTGAGCCGATGCCTTTTGCGGTTTCGATATCGTCGCTGGTGAATTTGATGCAGTTCGTGGTCATTGCTTTTCTCCTTGTTTGCGTTGCAATGATGGTCACTTTGCAGCTGGCCAAGGCCCGGCCACACCGAAGGCGAAGCGCAGCGGAGAGGGGCAGGCACCGGTCTTTTTGCCTCGCGAGGAATGGCCCACCCCTGTTCCTTGGTGGGTCAGGGGAAAAAGATCGGCGACAACCTTTGTGGACGGGACGACAGCTGCGACCAGCATGTCATGCAACTCAGACGCCCGGAGAAGTGCGGCGGCCGCGAAGGAAACTGGGCGAACAGCCGACAGAGATGCTGCGGGGTGCGGTGTCTTCTCTGTCCTCTTGCCCCGATCCGAACCCGGACGAGTCAGAGCTTTGCCTGATCCTGTCTCATGTGCCGCGACGGCTGGTTCCCGTGGCAACGCGATGTGTGTTGTCTGGATGAGCCGCAGGGAGACCGTCGAAGCATCGATACCGTGCTGGGCTCACCCGGATTTCGAACAGAACCTCCACGGCAGCCTGATAACCTGCGATCCGCGCATCACGACCATCACTGGCCCTATGCCAGCTGTGGCCAATGCAATCCGGAAGTCGCCGAATATCATCTTTTAGCAAATGATGACGGGGCATTCCTACATGGCGGTCATCAGGATGGTGTTGCCGTCTTTCTTGGCCCTGACAACATAGTCAGTTCCCAGATTGCCATTCGCGCCGTCGCGGTTTTCGACGATGACGGGCTGCCCCTAGGCTTTTGAAAACGCATCAGCAAACGTGCGCCCCAAAGTATCGGAGCCACCGCCGGTCGAAAGCGGAATGACGATCTTGACGGTATCCATAGGCCAGTCGGTTTCTTGCGCCATGACAGGCATGAGGCCAGCCATGCACATTTTGGTAAACATTTGATTCCTCCCTTTTCCCGCGGAAACTCTATGAAGGGCGGACCCGGTTCGCTATGCTCCAATCGGACTAGCGCTATGTGGCCCAGGAATGGCTGACAGGCCGTTTTGGACGCTGCGGCAAGATCGCGGCACTGCGACAAGAGCAGCAATCATCGTGGGACCGAGAAGCCGACCTGGTGAAATGCCCGTTCCATGCGGCTGCGCCAAATGTGCTCCGGATCAGCGCTTTTAGATATGCCGTCAGGTAGCTGGGATATCTGGCGGTGGACAGTATCGCCATGCTTGGCACACCGTTGAGCATCGCCGTTAATATCATCGTGGTCTATATCCTGTTCGGGGCCGTTCTGATGGCCACCGGCGGGTAAAAATGGTTCACCGATCTGTCAACAGCACTGGTCGGTCACAGCCGGGGCGGTTCGGCAATAATCGCCATCGTGTCCTCGGCACTGTTCGGGTCCATATCCGGTAGTGCGGTGGCCAATGTGGCATCGACCGAGGTCATTACAATCCCCTTGATGAAACGTGGCGGGTTCACCCCCCATATGGCTGCCGCGTTTGAGGCCGTGGCATCGACCGGCGGGCAGATGATGCCGCCGGAAATGGGGGCCGCCGCCTTTCTGATGGCCGAGTTCCTGCAAGTTTCCTACACTGAGGTGGTGATTGCCGCGATCGTGCCCTCGGTTCTGTTTTTTCTCGCGGTTATTATCTAGGCTGATCTTGAAGTGCGGGTGTCGAATATACCGCCAGTGCCAACCGAAATAATCCCGCCGCTGCGCCAGGTCCTGCGCGACGTATGGTATTTCCCGATCCCGTTCTCGGTTCTGGTCGGCACAGTGCTTTTTCTAAACAAGTCCCCCGCCGAAGCGGCGATGTGGGCCACGCTGGCCCTGATCGGGATGAACACCGCCTTCGCGTACAAGGGCCATCGCATCCGGCTGGCGGATCGCTGGCATGCCTTGATGCAAACAGGGAACGGCTGTGTCGAAATCATCGTGATCGGCGCCGTCGCCGGGCTGATGACCGGCATTCTTCAGGTAACTGGGCTGGGCTTCGGGCTGACCTATCTGCTGGTCAGTTTCGGGCATGGAAATCTATTCCTGTTGCTGCTCGTCACCGCAGTTATCTGCATTGTTCTGGGTATGGGGATGCCCACCACCGGGATCTATCTGCTGGTGGCAACCCTCGCGGCCCCGCCGCTTCTGGAACTGGGCGTACAACCGATGGCCGCGCATTTCTTCATCTTCTATTTTGGAATGCTGTCGATGATCTCGCCGCCGGTTGCTGTCGCCGCCTTTGCCGCGGCAAGCATCGCGGGAGCCAGCGCGATGCAAACCGCGCTTACCTCTGTGCGGATCGGCTGGCCCGCATTCATCCTGCCGTTCCTGTTCGTCTATTCGCCGTCGCTGTTGCTGCAAGGCGGAGTTGGCGAAAGCCTGATAGCCGTGGTCACGGAGATTGCCGGGGTCTGGTTGATCTCGATCGTGATTGCCGGGTATTTCTCGGAACCACTCGACCGGATTGGCAGGATCTGGGCGTTGATCGCCGGGGCGATGGTGCTTATCCCGTCGGGGGCCTTCGCGCATGCCGCATGGGTGGAAGCCATTGGCACAGGCCTTGCGGTGGCATGGGTGCTGTTCATCCGCAGAAAAGGCGCACAGGGCAAGATACTGCCGAAACTCGACTAGCCGGTATCGGCCAGCGGACCGCTTTTGGTGGCCTTCTTGCGGAAAGAGGGCGTTGAGAGTATTAAGTGTGGGCCGCTTCCGCCCCGCATACTATCGCCATAGTTAGGACAATATGCCCGATACTTTTGATCCCGATATTCCATATTCCGAACGATCTCTGGCGATCGCCTGTACCCGCGGACGCCATGCCATCGTGACCCAGTTCAATGAGTTGCTGGCCGAGGCACACCTGACAGAACAGCAGTGGCGCGTTCTTCGGGTGATCTCGGATTACGGCCCGGTGGCGCTCAGCGAGGTTTGCCAGCGGTCCTGTATCCACAAGGTCAGCATGACCCGCATCATCCGCGCCCTGACCGAGCGCGGATATATCGAGAGCAAAAGAAATACCGAAGATCTGCGGGCCTATAATGTTGAACTGACCCCCTCTGGTCATGAATTTCTGGAACAGATGAAGCCACGGGCAAACCGTATCTCACGCGATATCGTCGAGCGGTTCGGGGCAGAAAAATCGGCCCAGCTGCTAAGCCTTTTGAAAGAGTTGGCGGCGCTCAAGGCCGACTGACCGTCACGCCTGTTCAGCCGGAATTTCCAGCCGGAGCCCTTCCAGCCCGGAATGGACCTCGATCTGGCAGGTCAGCCGCGAATTGGGCCGCGGATCCAGGGCGAATTCGATCATGTCCGCTTCGTCTCCCTCGGCAGGGCCGACGGCATCAAGCCACTCGGCATTAATATAGGCGTGGCAGGTGGCGCAAGAACACGCGCCGCCGCATTCCGCGACGATCCCGCGGATGCCGTTCGACACGGCACCCTCCATGACCGATCTGCCTTCGGCCACATCGACGGTCCGTTCGGTTCCATCCGGTTCGACATAAGTAATAGTGACCATCCGGCCCTCCTTTGATTTGTCTGGGCGGCACTGGTCCGCCGGTCGTATTCAGAATGTTTTCGGATCCCATAGCGGATCGCCGAGCATTTCTTGCGCCGGGCGCCTGGGCTGTTCGAGCCAGCGTTTGGCAAGCATGAACGCGCGCGCATCGTTGATCGCATCCACGGCGATCAAACCGCTGTCATCGAAATACCAGATGCTGACGGCACCGGGCCGCCCGCCCGAACGCTGAACGATGTGGGTATAGCCACGGCTCAGCCCGGCAATCTGCAATTTGCACTGATACTGATCGGACCAGAACCACGGGACCGGGGCGTAGCCCTGCACACAGCGCCCGGTCAGACTGTCGGCCAGATGCTCGGCCTGCGCGATCGCATTTTGCACCGATTCAAGCCGCGTCGGCTGGCCCTGAAACGGGAACCGCGCGCAGTCGCCCGCCGCATGGATACGTGGATCGGAGGTGCGGCACATCTCATCCACCAGAATACCCTGATCGCAGTCGATCCCGGCGGCGTCGGCCAGATCCTGGTTCGGCAGTATGCCGATCCCGACCACCACCAGATCGATGTCGATCGCGCGCCCGTCGGCAAAGATCGCCCGCTCCGCCACACCGTCCTTGCCTTCAAACCGCTCCAGCCGGGTATTTTCCAGTATCCGCACCCCGTTGCCCTGATGCAGGTTGCGAAAATGATCGGCTGTCTCGGCACAGGCGACGCGCCCCAGAATGCGTTCTCCCTGTTCGGCGATCGTCACATCCAGTCCCTGACCACGCGCAACGGCTGCGGTTTCCAGCCCGATATAGCCGCCGCCCAATACCAGCATGCGCCGGCCTGGCGCCATCAGGGCCCGCAGCCGGTTGGCATCGGCCATTTCACGAAAACAAAGGATATTGTCGAAGCCGTTCACGAGCGCCTCGGGCAAAGCCCGCGGTCGTGCCCCGGTGGTCAGAACAAGCTGATCATATCCCAACGGCACCTCGTGCCCGGTCAACTCGACCTGCTGCGTAACCCGGTCAATGGCCAGCGCCCGGCACCCGGTGATCAGTTCGACCCCGATCGCGGCATAGGCCTCGGCAGGCTTCAGATACAACCGTTCGCATTCCATTTCGCCGGTCATGTATTTCTTTGACAAGGGCGGGCGCTGATAGGGCGGATCCGTCTCGTCGCCAATCAGGACAATGCGGCCGACATGACCGTTTTCGCGCAGCCGCGTCGCAACCGACGCCCCGGCCTGCCCTGCCCCAAGGATCACAATGGTTTGCGCTTGTGTGGCCATGATCATCTCTCAACAGGCGTTTCCAAGCAGGAATTCGTCTTCGAATTCCCCCAACGAAACCTTGATGCGGATCTCGTTGAGCACCTCGCATTCCAGTGTCGCTGACCCGGCGAGCGTGTGGCCGTCGGCAATCTTGCTGACCTCGCGCGCGAATTCCGTGGCCTGGTCGCGCGTCAGACGCCAGATCAGGCGCCTGCCGGATGTGCCATCGCGCCACAGCCCCGGCGGAGTGGTCTCTTCTACAAGGCGAACCGTGGTATCTTCGGAAAACACTCCGGACCGTTCGAGATCGATCGCGTCTCCCGTGCGGGCAAATCCGGCCAGCAGATCGGCAAACCGCGCAAGGTCCGCCGCGTTGCCAAGCACCAGAAGGATCGGGTGAAAATCGCACGGCATGAAACGCATCCGCAGCATGGCGCAGCTCCTATTCAGACCGGGGGACAAGTTGGTCGATTTCCTGACTGTGGATCAGTTCGAGTTCATCTCCGGTGGCCGCATCCGGGAACTGCAGTTCGACCCACTGACCGTCTTGCATGTTTTCGACCACGGTTCCGAGGCGCCCGTCTTTCAGCCGCAGCACATCGCCCGTGGCGATCTGCATCAGATCTACGCCGATACCGATATCGACATTCCCTTTGGGTTGCATGATTGGTACTCCGTTGAGGATCAGAAAAACGCCGTCAGGCATTTCGCCAGCAGAACATTCTGATCGAGAATGATCCGGCGGTGCCGCACCTGCATCCGGCCGCCATCGCGGACCAGGGTGTCATAGCGGCGACCAACGAAACTGTAATGCTCGTGCTCCACCCGGTTCTGATAGATATAGAAGCGGCAACTCGTGTTGATTTCAGTCGCATTGGCGGCATCGGGGAAAGCCGAGGTTACCTGCACATTGGTCACCAGATGTGACACCCGTGACAGCGGTTCCTCTGCGTAGTGAACACCCGTCATGATCTGTTCGACCCGCTTTTCAAGCGTCCATTTGTCTTCGTTGAACCAGCTCATGCCTTCTTCTAGAAGCGTATCCTCACGGTCTTGATGCATGCCGAATTTGACGTTGCGGCGCATCGGCATGAAATACACGATGTCGTCGTGCATCAGGTCCAGCCATTCGTCGAACCTGCGTTCATCAAGCATGGCCGCTTCGTCGTAAAAGAATTCCTCAACCTCCTGACGCAGACGGAAATAGGCGTCGTCGCGGATGATCGTGGGGGTATGTTCCTTGATATCCATTCAGGTTTTCTCCTTCAAAATCTTGCGCTTGTTGGGTGTTGAGCTGCCCTGATGCGCAAAACAGCCGACATCGATAATCGTGCCGCTGACCGCTTCGGCCTCGGGCGACATCAGATAGGCAATGGCATTGCCAAGATCGGTGCCATTGGCGACGCGTCCGGCGACGGTGCCCACCGCGTCAGGGCCAAGTTTTGTGCGATCCCCCTGCACACGCCCAAGGCTCATCCCCGCGACGATGCCCCCGCCGCCGGGAATGACGGTGTTGACACGGATCCGGTCGTGGAAGTGGTCAAGCGCCATGGCGGCCGACAGGGCAATGATCCCGCCCTTGGTTGTGGCATAGGCCGCCATGTTCTCCTTGCCCCATCCGGCGCCAGACCCCACGTTGACGATGCAGCCGCCGCCTTGTTCGGCCATGTGCGGGATCACCGCGCGGGCCATCAGATAGGGGCCGCGCAGATTGACCGCGACGATCCGGTTCCAAAGATCTGGCTCCGTGTCCAGGATCGTGCCCAAGGGGCCGATCGCAGCATTGTTGACCAGCCCGTCAATCCGGCCATAACGCTCCAGCGTCGCCGCGAGAACGTGTGCGACATCCGTTTCATCGGAGACATCGGCCTCCAGCAGGGCCACATCCAGACCGTGTGCCTCGGCCTCGGCCCGAAGGCCGGGAATGGCATTTTGCGCGGTGCTGGAAACCTGTGGCGTCTCAAGCCCGAAGGCCACGACCGAATAGCCCTTCGCCGCGAGGCATAGGGTAATTTCGCGCCCGAGACCAAACGTGCCACCCGTGACGATGACAACCCCGCGCGTCATTGCGGCGATCCCTTCTTGGTGGCGGCAAAGCGCGGGTCGTTACGACCGAGCAGCTCATCCCAGTCGGCGCAGTCCAGATAGGCCTTCCAGCGCCGGTAATATCCGCGGGCCATATGCTCGGTCATTTTCGTGTTGACCCTGCCCCGCACCGTCAGACCGTTCACCTCAGGGTCCAAATGGGCCTGATCGCGGGCAAGTTGGTAGTTGAACGCATAGCGCCGCGCGATGGTGCCGGTGCTGGCCTTGGTCGCATACAGCCAGTTTTCCATATCGTCCTGCTCGGTCATTCCGGCAGGCCCGGAATAACGCATGTAGAACCGGCGCAGGAAATCCTTGACCTTGGTCGGGGCGTCGGCATCGACAAAGAAGAACCGCCAGCCCTCGGTTTCGGTCGGGCTGTGCGGATGCCAGACACACAAATTGCGTGGCTGACGCCCGTGATAGGACGTGTTCGGAAAAATCGTGCCCGTAAACGGCAGCAACCGGGCGTCATCCCCCAGACGCTGGTTGCGCTCTTCATGACAATGACGGAAATAGGCCTCGATTTCCGGGTCGTTGGCGAACTGGCTGACATATTCGGCCCCCATCGCCTGCACGGCGGAATGCACACCATGCCCCGCGGCAAAGCCGATCCAGACATGCTTTGCCATCTCCAGCTCATTATCCCGCCGACCCTTGATGCCCTGCCGGGCCGATGGTCCGATACCGATCAGATCCACCGAGCGGTGGCTTGGATTGTGATAGGAATCGCCCAGAAAGTTTTCAGCAGCAAATTTCCAGTTCGACGGAAAGACCCATTTATGAACGCCGATCACCTCTGAGCCGCCCGGCCGCCCGTCACGACAGTCGAGCGCCTGATCCAAATGCAGCTTCGCCTCGCCAAGATAGGTTTCGAAATCCGGCGCGTTCTCATCCCACGAGGCCCAGATCGTTCCCTTGTAATTGACCATTTTGGGCACTTCGATCAGCGACCACTTTTCGCGATCGAGAACGCCGTCGTACAACTCTTTATATTGCGGGATGCCACGCACCTTGCCGTCTGTCGCATAGGTCCAGGCATGGTATGGGCAGGTAAAGAGCGAGGTGTTGCCCTGGTCGTAGCGGCAGACCTTCATACCGCGATGGCGGCAGGAGTTCAGAAAGACGTGGATCACGCTGGCTTTGTCGCGGACCAAAATCACCGATTCCTCACCCATCCGCGAGCTGAAGAAATCGCCCGGATTGGGGATCTGGCTTTCATGGCCGACAAACAGCCAGGCGCGGGTGAAAACCGTCTGAAGCTCCTGGCGATAGATTTCCTCGCTGACGAAAGCGCCGCGATCCAGAACGCCTTCGTCCAGATCTGTCATGCTGGTGGCGTCGAATACCTTGTTCATTCATAGTCTCCAGTTCTTGTTTGCTGCCTGAAAGAATTCACTGACGCAGCAGGTTGGATTGGGCTCTCAGGCCAGCACCCGGCTGGCCGGGATCAGGCGGTCTTTGCCGGGTGCGAACGGGCGAGCCTCATCAGGGTCGGCAATAGGCCCAATGCGGAGAATGCCAGCGCAATGATACTGTCATGGCCGAACCAGACGGTTGCCCCGCCGCAGATCACCGCCAGCACGATTAACAGCACCGCGTTGAGCCATTCCGGTATGAACGACAGTGTGCTCGACAGCATCGACGCCCGTAAAAGCATGACCGCCGCCGCGCAGTTCGCCAGGACGATGCCGATCTGCACGGGCGTGCCATCGAGCAGAAGCGCGGGATTATAGACCCACAGGAAGGGCAGCAGATAGGCACTGATCCCCAGACGCAAACCATAATAGCCGGTCGTCCACATATTCGCTCCTGCGACCTGAGCGGCCACGATGCTGCCCATGGCGATCGGAGGGGTAATCATGCTCATCAGGCCGAAGTAAAACAGGAACAGATGCGCCCCGAGCGGGTCTACACCCAGGTCAATCACCGTCGGCGCTACAATGGTGACCAGCACGACATAAACGGCCACGGTCGGCATCCCCATTCCCAGCACAATCGACACCAGAGCCGCGACCAACAGCATCATGAACAAGCCGTAGGCAGAGGCGAGATGGGTTAGAAGAAGCGTAAGCTGGAAGGCAAAGCCGGAGGAATTCATCACGCCGATCACGGCACCGGCGCCCGCGCCGATCAGGATGACGGGGATAGATTCGGTTCCCGATCCCTTGATCACCGCCCAGATGTCCGCCATTTTCGGGCGGAACTCGCTGCGCACGACATAGGCCAGAAACAGGATCCCGGTGACCACGATGGCCGAACGGCCGGGATCATAGCCCACAATGAACATCAGATAGATCATGATGACCAGCGGGACGAAAAACACCCAGCTTCCGTTCAGCGTTTCCTTAAGGCTCGGCAATTCCTCGTCACCGAGCCCCCGAATGTTTTCGCGGGATGCGATCGCGTCGATCTTCACGAAAAGAACGATGTAATAGAGAAGCGCCGGGGTGATCGCGGCCAGGACAACCTCGCTATATGGAATTTGCAGAAACTCGGCGATGATGAACGCCGTGGCCCCCATGACCGGCGGCATGATCTGGCCTCCGTTCGAGGCGACGGCCTCGATTGCGGCGGCCTGGTAGTCCTTGAAGCCGGTCTTTTTCATCAACGGTATGGTGACGATCCCGGTCGACAGAATATTGGCGACAGTTGAGCCGGAAAGCATCCCGAACGCGGCCGAGGCGAACGATGCACCTTTGGCCGGTCCACCCCGCCAACGGCCCAGCATTCGCATTGCCAGATTGGTGAAAAATGTCATTCCGCCCGCAACTTCCATCATCTTGCCGAAGAGAATGAAAGGCAGCACCAGGTTGATGATAATCCTCAGGACGATACCCGGAATTCCGCTGCTATCGGCATAAAGATAGAGGACCGTTTTGGCGGGCGGAAACACTTCGGCCTGAAACACGCCAGGCAGATGGTTGCCCAGAAAGCCGTAGGCGACAATCACGCCAACCAGTCCGGTGATGATAACACCGCCCGATTTGCGCAGCGCCTCCATCATCAGGCCGATCGCCAGAATGCCCGGCACCCACATAGCAGGAGTGCGATAGGCCATCATCAACATCCACTCTTCGAAGTTCAGCGCATACCAGAACCAACTGGCGCTGGCGGCAAGTGCCAGTGCCAGATCCACTGGCGCACTGCGGTCCGAATATGGGTGTTTTAGAAACGCAATCCCGATTGCCAAGCCGACGATGATGGCGATTATCTGCTGGGTGACCAGCGAAACGCCCAGCATTTCCGGGATATTCATGACCCAGGCTATGGCCAGGCCACACAACAGGATCACGAACAGATCCAGCACTCGCTGATTGAGCGTTGTCATCACATGGCTCCTTGTTGCCCCCTTCACACGGCTCCGCGCGCGAGGGGGGACGAGGGTTGCAGATCGTGGGGGGGGTTACTTCAGACGCGCCTGGGCGGCCTCGTGTGCATCAGTCCAGAGGCCGACCTCTTTGTAAAAGCGGACCGCGCCGGGATGGTAAGGAACCGTCGGCTCCTCAAGCGCAAGTGCTGCCTGCGCAACGCTGCGCAAAGGGGGGTAATCCTTCGTCAGCTTTTCCCAGTTTTCATAGAGCGCCTTGGTCAGGGTATAGGCATCGTCATCGGAGATCACAGTGCTGGTCATCAGCAGGGTGTCGTAGTTTACGATACTGGTTTCACCCACGATAAATGGTCGTGTGGCGACAGGTTTGGCGACTCCCAGACGGGTTCCCGGCACTTCGGCACCATAGAATGCCTCATCTGCGGCCACACCGTTCGCAACCACGCGGATACCCCCGGCAGCAGAACCGTTTGCCTCGATCAGTTGGGGCATCGTCACGGCAACCGGCGCAGCATCGGCCCGGCCCTCGACCACGGCTCGAATGCCATCCAGCAAGCCGCCTGACTTGGCGAAATCGACATCCTCAGGCGTAAGGCCGGCGCTTTTCAGCATGGCCTTGTTAAGCTGGGTCAGGGCAACGTTGGTGGGCATGTCGCCCATGATCCGCTTGCCCTTCAGCTCTTCCATCTTGCTGATGCCGGAATTGCCCGAAACGATGAAGGCGTATGGCAATATCCAGATCCGGCCAAGCGTGCGAAGATCCTTGCTCGCCTCGGGAAAGCTCTCACCAGTATAGGCCAGCCCGGCATCCATCGACGATGACAGGCCCAGCGTCATTTCGCCGTTGTTGATCATCGGCAGATAGATCGATGATCCGCCCTGCGGTTGTGCCGTCGATCGAACTCCGAGCGTTTCCTGATACATTTTAGCCAGGCCGCCACCGATCAGAAAGAACGTCGATCCAGCAGGATTCGTCCCGATCGTGATGCTTTTCAGCTCTGCATGTGCAGCAGACGAAATTGCCGCAACCGACAGAATCCCTGCCGCCACGGTCTTCACAAGAATATTCATGTAGTCCTCCCTGATTGGTCGTCCGGGCTTTCCTCCCTGCCCGGTGCGATGTCGAATCCGACGATTTGTCGCAGGTCAAGGTTTAGCATCGGCCCAAATTATAGTCAACATGTTTATTATATTCCGGAGAGTAGACAGTCCGCCTGGCAAATTTTTGATGATAATTCATTTTAATACATGTAGTTATGTGGGCCGTATGAACATGACTGCATTTCGTCAGCTATCGCCCGGCGAACTGGTCAAGTGACATTCAGCACAGCCTGCGCAAGCGCGCCCCGGAAATGCGATGCACGGCTGTCGCGTTGGGCGCCGTTTGTTGCCCTTAAATATGACATTAGATGCCAGCTCGTCAGAGTTCTTCCCTGCTTCGCAGTGCAATCCGGTCAACTGCGGTAAGCAGGCGGGACTCCTTTTCAAACGCACGAAGCTAGGGCCTGTTGACGTTCATCTGAGTTGAGTGATTGATGCGGCCAGTGAAATGAACGCCTTGAAGCTCTGGTCGGTCTTGCACGAGCGCATGGCGATGCCTCTGTTTTCCTTGAGATTTCCGAAATGGTTTTCGATCAGATGACGCCATTTGTAGGTTTCCTTGTCGAACTCGGCAGGAAAGCGGCGGTTGGATTTTGGCGGAATGACCGGGGCAATGCTCCGTTCGGCCAGCGCGGTTCGGAGCCAATCGGCATCGAAGGCGCGGTCCGCAAGCAGGTGATCTGCGGCGAGGCTGTCGATCAACTCCGGCACGCCGCGCAGGTCATGCGCTTGCCCCGGCAACAGGCGGAAATCGACAAGGTTGCCAAGCGCGTCGGTCAGGGCAACGATCTTCGTCGTCATGCCGCCGCGCGAGCGCCCTATGGCCTGGCTCTGAGTCCCCCTTTTGCGCCCTGGCCGGAGCGGTGGACCTTGACGATGGAACCGTCGATCATCGCGTATTCGAAATCGGCGTCCGCAGCCAAGGTCCTGAACATGCTGTAAAAAGCGTCAGCTTTCACCCACCGCCGGAACCGTTTGAAGACAGAATTCCACTTCCCGAATTCGACGGGCAGTTCCCGCCATTGCGCACCGGTTCGCACAATCCACAACACAGCTTCCATGAACAGGCGTGGATCGCGTCCGGTTTGGCCGGGATCTGTGGCCTTGCCAAGGCAGAAAGGTTCGATGATCGCCCATTGGGCGTCGGTCAAGACATGACGGGTCAAGGTTGCCCTCCTCTGTTTGCAACCTTGATTCAGAACTCACAGGATTTGGGAAGCCTGAACAGATCCAATGGCCACTCCCGCTTGCCATCTGATCGCCGTGGCACAGGTGTGAGAAACTCGCTTGTAGCTCCCATCGAGAAACTCCCTCAAATCAATGAAGGGCTTCAATCGCAGAACAAACCTCAGTGCGGAAGGATGGGTGTCGTAGTACCCTAATAAAAGAGAAATTACCGCTTCTGGCCTATTTTGGCGATTTCTGTGCCTCTATTTAGGATATGTCCACAGGTTTCGGCGACCTTCGGATGAGTGGTTCCGTCTGCCAAATCTCTTGCGCGCGGAGCAGAAGTGCATGTCGATCAGTGTTGGAGCCGAGTTCTTCAATTGCGCGTCGTGCCGCATGAAGCGCTCTCTCGGATGGCACAAGTCCAGTTGTTCCGAGCCCTCGTGTTCTAGCTCGGCGGCCTATGGCTCCCTGGTCTGCATATCGATATTCATGAAGTCGGGCCCAGCTCTGGAGATTCTCCAAAGCCTCACTCTGTCGCGGAAACGTACGCAACAGACTCCGCGCTGCCCGGTTGTTTCGCGCCACCCGATAGGCAGTGCGAAGCAACGGGTGCTTTGATCCGAGTTCAATCGCAGCGAGAACAATTGTTCTTTGGGCTTGGTTCTCAGAGATCAGCGCATCTGCATCCGCCAATTTCCACAATCGCAGAAGGTCTGACGTTTGTCTGAACTGATGCAGGCTTTGTTGGTCGCCAGAGACTACAGCTGACGCCAATCTTTTAGCCCCCTGAACCGCACGCGCTTTCATACGCTTTGAGATACCAGCATGCGGACATGTCGATACCAGAGACCGACCGCAACTTTCACAGTTTGTCGACCAAGCAAACCGCCAGTGGCGCAATACCAGATCCGGCGTTTGCTCTTGGCAATATGTGCAGGTCTGAAAGTCATGTGTTGCCAGATAGTTCAATGAGCGGGCGCTCAAATTTGGCAATGTCATCGCCGCAATCTCGGTACGTTTTCTTCCAACAGCCGCGCACAATCGGTCTACACAAACTTGCTCAAGGTCGCTCGAGCGGTCGGGCACCCTGCCCCTTTGCAAGCCAAGATAGCCGCACAGTTCTTCGGTTGAACAGTGATTGGCTTGTGCCAGCCGGGTAAGCCAGCTCGAAAGCAGTTCATCGCATAGGGGTGGTGGTCGGCGGGGCAGAAGCTTGATGGTCACTCGGCCTCAACGGCCGTCTCAAGCGGAACCGTCCACGCATGTTTGTTCCAGGTCGGCCGCCATGTCGCGACAGCCTCATCCGTAATCCTCTCTTCCCCAGAATGAATCGCATCGATGGCCAGAGACTTAATCATGATAAAGACGCGGGACGTGACCCCGCCGGTCACCTTCAGGATGGTTCGGAGCGAAGCAACGGTCAGGCCCGAAGGTTTTTCCAGCGCCATGGCCGCGATCAGTGTTTGGATCAGACGTGAGAACTCTACATCGTCTTCCCAAAGCGGCAAAAAATGTTCATCCAACCGGCGCGCAAGCTGGTCATCGCCACGGACGGCATCAAGCGCTTCGTTAACGCCAAAGACCACGAGCGATACGCTAAGCTCATTTGCGAGGAACCGTAGCATGTTGAGGAACCGACGTTGCTCCCTGTAACTGCCGGCAAGCAGATTGTGCACCTCGTCAATCATGAGCATTTTCAGGTCCATGTCTCTGAGATGGTTCAGCGCCCGAACCTCCAGTTCCGAGACTGTGCGACGCCCCCACATGGGCGCGCCAATCGTAGATAGTAAGTGTTGGTAGAACCTTCTCTCATCCGGCGCGGGTGGTGCCTGAAGCAGCAATACAGGTGTCTTGGTGATCCCGAGATCACTCTTGTATTGAGTGGGATACTTGCTCGCCATACGTTTGGCGATCATCGTCTTCCCGATGCCAGAGCTCCCATAGACCATCAAACCTGGCATGCGACTTTGTCGCGGTGTTTCCATCAATGATGTCAATCGATTGAGGACAATCGTTGCACGATCAAAAGCGATCCAATGGTCGCTGCGAATGCGGTCAATTCTTTCGTTTTGGGTCATGAAATTCATCTATGGGATAGGTTGGAAGATCAGGGTTGCCGGTATCAATCGCGAACATTTCACGAGAAGGGTCGCGCTGCTTTGGGGCCTTTGACAGGCGCGCATCCCGCTCTTTACCCAGCCTGGCTGCCTTGGTTTTCTGGCGCGCTGCCTCGGCCAGACGCCTTTGCGCGTCTACCATATCAAACAGCGCCTTTTCGTGGATCCGCCCACCGTGCTTTTCTTTCCATTCTTTGCGGGCGCGGCGACTTTCCCAAAGAGAGATTTCGGGATGACTGAGATTTCGGTAGCGCGCTTCGATCATGCGACCATCGTCTACCTGCACCCAAATCTTCGATAGGTTCCGCGGATCAAATCTGACTTGCGCCTTCTCTTTGCCCCGCCCGATCAAGGACGCAAACGCATCATTCCAGTAGCGCACTTCAAAAAGCGTGATCCCTGTGCGGCCAAGCTTGCGCCATTCAAAAGGCATGAAGCTCGATCGAAACGCGTCCACATCGACAACTTGCCGCCCTGCTGTATCGCCACCCAAATCGCTCCAGGCAGCAAGAGGTGTCCGGCCAAGAGCCCGATGCGGGGTGTTGTGATACCGACAGATTTCAAGATGAAGCCAGTCTTCAAACTCAGCAAGCGTCAAAGTCGCGTTTTGTTCGCTGTTATAGTCACCCTTGTCTTTGGGTGACGAGTGCGTGGTTCCAGGCAATACGTGAACCGAACCCATAGTTGTACCGATCAAGCGCTCAATGTGACCTCCGTAATGCTTGCCGCCCTTGGGACGATAGGAAACATCAATGCCCCAATCCTCGCACGCGGACTTGAACGCTCTGCTGCGGAACTCCTGGGCATTGTCCACATGAACAGCCTTCGGAATACCAGCCGTAGGCCAGGTAAGCTCTTCAAGGGTGCCGGGCACATGCACTGTCTTTCGGCGCACGCAATGGTCGAGACAAAGCGCAACCGACAGAACGGACGGTGCATCGAAACTCACGTATACGCCCAACACCACACGCGTGGTGACATCGATCGCCATCGTCAGGTTCGGCCGCGCAAGAGGCTGTCGATCGATGTGATCGACCAAAAATACATCGGCCTTGGTATGATCGATTTGCACGACGTCGAGTGGGTCGGGAACGTCGAGTTTGCCAGGACGCGCTGCGAACAATTGTCCAGCTACGTCCGCGCCATGTCGCTTTGAGATGACCTTACGCTGGTCCATCGCATCTAGCCGCCGCTTAACTGTTCGACGGGTCGGAGGCTGGAAGCCCTTTGCATCACACTCTGAGCGTATCTCACGCCAAATGCGCAAAAAACTTGAACGTTCTCGAACCAGATAGTAGCGGCTAAGGGTGGTGCTGATGATGCGCTCCACATCCGGAGCAAGACGCCCTTTTCCAGGTTTAGGCCCGCGCCGACCCGGTTGCAGCGCAACGGATCGAGCATCGTTCTCTTTGAGACGACGGTAAAGCTTCCAAGTATAGCTTTTGGAAAGACCCAACTCCCATGCCGCGTCGCCAATGGCACGACCAATTGGGTCGCCCTTTTTTTCAAGCTCAAGAAGCGGCCGCAGAATAGCAGCACGATGTTTCGCAACGGCTTCAGATTTCACAGCGCGTCTTCATCACAAATCGCCGAAAGTTATCCACAGATAATCTTGTATCCTAAATTAGGGTACAGTATCCTAATTAAAGGTACAATGCCACAAATAGAGGTACAAGCAGCCATTGAAAAGTCAGGGAAAAATTAGCCTCTATTCTCTTTAATTAGGGCACAACGACACGAATTGTGGAAAAGGCGTTGATGTTACTCAAATTTGAACTTGACACCCATAAAATTAGACCTCTACGTTTATGGTGGAACGGCAGGAACAGAGGAGGCTCCCGTCATCCATGAACACAATCTGGAGGAACACCATGTCACGAACATCCATGAACACAATCTGGAGGAACACCATGTCACGAACATCCATGAACACAATCTGGAGGAACACCATGTCACGAATTTCATATCCGACCGAC
>NZ_JAVDQB010000015.1:0-92262 GCF_031454055.1 Roseobacter sp. N2S | reverse complement strand
CCCGTACAAGTGGTTGTTGCTGTGTCACGGATCCCAACGATTTCGATGCTGTCGCCAACATTGATCACGCCGCGTTCAATACGACCGGTTACAACTGTACCACGACCGGAAATCGAGAACACATCCTCGATCGGCATCAGGAAAGGCTCGTCAACAGCACGTGGTGGCTGTGGGATGTATTCGTCAACAGCAGCCATCAGTTTGTCGATGGAGTCTTTGCCGATTGCATCGTCACGGTCTTCCAGAGCAGCCAAAGCGGAGCCTGCGATGATAGGAATATCGTCGCCCGGGTAGCCGTATTCGTTCAACAGCTCACGGATTTCCATTTCAACCAGTTCCAGCAGCTCTTCGTCGTCTACCTGGTCAACTTTGTTCATGTACACAACCATGGACGGGATACCAACCTGGCGGCCCAGCAGGATGTGCTCACGTGTTTGGGGCATAGGACCATCGGCTGCGTTCACAACCAGGATCGCGCCGTCCATTTGCGCCGCACCGGTGATCATGTTTTTCACATAGTCAGCGTGGCCCGGGCAATCAACGTGTGCATAGTGACGGTTTGCTGTTTCATACTCAACGTGCGCAGTCGAAATCGTGATACCGCGTGCTTTTTCTTCTGGCGCGCCGTCAATTTCGTCATAGGCTTTGAAGTTGTCCGAAAACTGCTTCGTGATCGCAGCGGTCAGCGTCGTTTTGCCGTGGTCAACGTGGCCGATTGTACCGATGTTACAATGCGGCTTATTGCGTTCAAATTTCTCTTTTGCCATGATGGCCTCCGTCTTCATACGGCACCGAAAGTGCCTTTTGTGATAGGCCTTATCACAAGACCCCCAGAGATGCGAGAGCACCCCTATTTCAATTGGGTGTCAGGTAATTGGCCTGAGAGCAAAAATCAACCGTCAAAATTGCGAAAACGTACACCAAACTGTGTCTATTGCAGGGAAAAGACACCGCTTGGCTGGCAGCAAGGTGGGTCGGAGGCGTTGAACCTGCATCGGGGGCGGTTGTGCGACGATGGGGCGACTGGCAAGACGGGCGAAATGCGCTATAGTTGGCCTATCGGAACCACGTATAAAGGCCCCCCTATGCCCGACGGAACCCGCCCTGCTGCCACGCCACCAAAGGTTGATCTGGTCCGCCAGCCCATGGGTATTCTGGAAACCCTGCGCAAGGCCCGTAACAATTTGATAGAGATCATCCCCGAGGCCGCCACAAAACAGCCGATCATCAGCGGCAAGACGGGGATTATTCGCTGGCATATGGTGATGGACCCCGACGCAAACCGGCGGATTTTGAAAGAAAAGCTGGATATCTATCCCAAATCCGACGTGACCAAGAATATCCTGCGCCCCGGTATCGGCGACAGCTTGTTCATCGCCGAAGGGGCCCATTGGCGCTGGCAGCGCCGCGCCGCGGCCCCGGTATTTTCCCACCGCAATATCGCGGGCCTTGCCCCGATCATGTCTGCCAGCGCGCAGGCGGTCTGTGATCGCCTTGCGGCCTGCGACGGGCAAGCGGATGTGTTTGACCAGATGGTCCGCGCCACATTCGAGGTCATCTCGGACGTGACCTTTTCAGGATCAGGCGCCATGGACAGCAGCGCCGTGCATAAAGCCATCGATGCCTATATCGACCAAACCGCCCGTGTATCGCTGTTTGATATTCTGGGCGTGCCCACTTGGGTACCGCGCTGGTCGCGGGTGTTCGGGACCAACTCGCTTGGCAATATGAAAGCCGTGGCCGATCAAAGCATCAAGGCGCGCCGCGACAGTGGGCCGAAACCCGTTCCCGACCTACTTGATTTGTTGATGGACGGGGCCGATCCCGAAACCGGCCGCCAGATGAACAGCGCCGAGCTGCGGGACAATCTGCTGACCTTTATCGTGGCGGGGCATGAAACCACCGCGCTCACCCTTGGCTGGGCGCTGTACCTGTGTGCTTTTGACCAAATCGTTCAGGAAAAACTGCGCGCCGAGGTTCAATCCGTGTTGCAAGGCAGGGTCGCCACCGCACAAGATGTGCCCAACCTGCCCTATTGCGAACAGGTGATCAAAGAGACCCTGCGCCTCTACCCGCCTGCCGCCTTTCTGTCGCGCACAGCCCAAGCCGCAGACACCTTATGCGGGCGCGAAATCCGCCGCAAAGACACTGTAATGCTGCCGGTCTATGCCCTGCATCGCAATGAATTACTGTGGGAAGACCCCAACGCCTTTCGCCCCGAACGGTTCGGGCCAGAGGCGCGGTATGACCGGTTCAGCTGGCTGCCCTTTGGCGATGGCCCGCGCGTCTGTATCGGCAGCCATTTCGCCATGGTCGAAGCCACAATCATCCTGTCCACGCTGATTTCGCGGTTTGCATTTGAACGGATTGAAGGGCGCGATCCAAAACCCGTGCTGGTGCTGACCCTGCGCCCCGAAGGTGGTGTGCCACTGAAAGTCACCCCGCTTTAAGCCCAGATTTTTTGAAACAGGCTTACGCGGGAAATTCTTGTCGAGTCGCATAAAGCGGCCTAGGCTGGATCAATCCGCGGTGCTGCGGCCTGTCACACGTTTTCTGCCACCCTTTGAATCACTGGCTTCATAGAAGTGTCACACGCCCGTGTTACGCGCTCGGCGGTTCTGGCCGTCTGCTGGTCAGGGCAAACCACATATCAACCGGAGAACAGCCATGTCCACTGCACGCAACACCCTTAATCGTCGTCACTTTCTCGGGGCGGGCGCGGCCACGACGGCTTTGCTGGCACTGCACCCCTATTCCGTTTCTGCCGCCGCCAATCAGGCCCATCTACGGATTATGGAAACCACCGATTTGCACGTGCATGTCTTCCCCTATGACTATTACGCCGACCGCCCGTCTGATAGTGTCGGGCTGGCGCGCACGGCCAGCCATATAAACGCGATCCGCGCGGAATCCACCAATGCGATGCTGGTAGACAATGGCGACTTTTTGCAAGGCAATCCGCTAGGGGATTACATCGCCTATGAGCGGGGTATGAAAGAGGGTGATATGCACCCCGTCATCACCGCGATGAACACGCTCGGCTACGAAGCATCAACCCTTGGCAATCATGAATTCAACTACGGGCTGGATTTCCTGATGAAATCGCTGGCGGGGGCGAATTTCCCTGTGGTCAGCGCCAATGTGGTGAAAGAAATGGGTGCCAATCCCCGCGCGGATACGGGGTTGCTGAAGCCTTACGTGATTCTGGACAAGGAAATCACCGACGGGTCAGGCGCAAAACACAGCATCAAAGTCGGGCTGATCGGCTTTGTGCCGCCGCAAATCATGAACTGGGATCGCCGCCATCTGGAAGGTAAGGTCCAGACCCGCGACATCCTTGAAACCGCCCGCGCTTGGGTGCCCGAAATGAAAGAAAAAGGCGCAGATATTATTATCGCTCTGTCCCATTCGGGCATCGGGTCAGCCAAAGAAACCGACGGGATGGAAAACGCATCCGTGCCGCTGGCCACTGTAGACGGGATCGACGCGCTGATGACAGGGCACAGCCATCTGGTCTTCCCGTCCGAAAAATACGCCGATTTCGCAGGGGTGGACGCAGCACAAGGCACCATCCACGGCAAACCTGCCACAATGGGCGGGTTCTGGGGGTCACACCTAGGGGTGATCGACCTGATGCTGGAAAAATCCGGCAATGAATGGCAGGTTGTCACATCCAGCACCGAAACCCGCGCCATTTCCGAACGGGACGAGAACCGCAAAACCATACCACTGGTCGAAAGCGTGGCAGCGGTCGAAGCCAGCATCCAGCCCGAACATGACGACACTTTGGCCTATGTGCGCCGCTCGGTCGGGAAAACCGATGCGCCGCTGCATTCCTATTTTGCACTGGTGGCCGATGATCCATCCGTTCAAATCGTGTCTCAGGCGCAGACTTGGTATATCAGCGAAATGATGAAAGGCACCGAATGGGAAGCCCTGCCGATCCTATCAGCCGCCGCCCCGTTCAAGGCAGGCGGGCGCGGTGGGCCAGAATATTACACCGACGTTCCCAAAGGCGATGTTGCGATCAAAAACGTGTCAGATCTGTACCTGTACCCCAACACAGTGCGCGCAGTGAAAGTAACAGGCGCGCAGGTGAAAGGCTGGCTCGAACGCTCGGCTGGGATGTTCAATCAGGTTGAAGCGGGCAAAGCCGATCAACTGCTGTTGAACCCGTCTTTCCCGTCTTACAACTTTGATGTGATGGACGGGGTAACCTACAAAATCGACCTGTCCCAACCTGCAATGTTTGATGAAAAAGGCGAAATCGCGAACCCGGATGCCAACCGCATCGTAGACCTGATGTTCGACGGGAAACCCGTGAGCGACGACATGGAATTCATCGTCGCTACAAACAACTACCGCGCCAGTGGCGGCGGGGCGTTTCCGGGGGCCAAAGGCGACACCATCGTATTTGAAGGCCCCGACACCAACCGCGATGTGATCGTGCGCTATATCGTTGAAAAGGGCACAATCAACCCCAGCGCCGATGGCAACTGGGGCTTTAAGCCGCTAGAAAACACCAGCGTTTTGTTTGACACAGGCCCCAAAGCCAAAGACCGGATCAGCGATGTCAAAGGTGTCGATCTGGAACAGGCGGGCGAGGGACCGGACGGCTTTGCCCGCTATCGCATCACGCTTGATTAAATCTGCGCATCGGGGCGGGTGGAACCACCTGCCCCTGAATTTATTTGCCAAAGCCGCGACGGAATTTTCTTTGCGCTGCGTACAACCCTCGCATTCCGAATTTTTCAAACCTAGGCAGTAGCACATGCGACGACCCAAATTCCTTTTCCCCATAGCCGTGGCGACCCTACTCGCCGCGCCAACCCTTAGCTTCGCCCATGAGGGCAGCCCCGAAACCGATCTGTTCGACAAAAACGCACTCTCGCAACCTGTAGAATTCGTGGAATGCACCCTAGAGAACGGTGACACAGCACAATGCGCCCGAACCACCACCCGATATAAACCTGCCAATCTGGATATCGGACCGTTTTGCCCCGCGACCCTAGAGGACGCAGGCGGCATCTGGGAATGGGATGGCGAAGTTGCCGGTTTATACCGTGTGGACGGCGATTTTCTAAAGATGTTGGCGGGTCTCGGGTATAAAATGTACGATGATGACGGAACCGTTTTCACATCGGATATTTCCAAGGCGGAGCCCACCCAAGACCACACCTGCATCAGTGTTTCGCCCGATGAATCCGTAGTGATCACCACCCTGATCCCCGTCAGCCCCGTTATGGCCGACACCCCAACATCACTGGGCGTCGTTGGCAAAGTCGGCATGGCCCTGAACGGCGTACCGATCTTTTCTGACGCGCCGTCTGTGCTGCACACAGGCCATATGCCCGCCCTTGACACCTGCGGCGGGCATATCGATCCGGGGGGCTGGTATCACTGGCACGCCACATCGACCGACATCCAAACCGCCTTTAAAACCGAAGACGTAGACGCCGTATGCGCCCTTCCCCAAGACGCCGGCGCACAATTCGGTTTTGCCTTTGACGGCTTCCCGATCTACGGCAGTCTGGACAGCGACCACCAACCCCCCACCAATCTGGACGCCTGCAACGGACACATCGGTATGACCAAAGATTTCGACGCGCCAATTTATCATTACCACGCCTCAACAGATTTTCCGAACCTGCCCCCTTGTCTGGTCGGCGTGCAGGCGCAGGATAATTTTGCCACAACCGCGCAGGTTGGTATTGGCGCCCATCCCCCAGAGGGCACGGATATTACCCGCAACGATCCTCCCGGTGGCGGTGGACCCCGCGGGATGCCTCCGGGGTTTGACAGCGCCGCCGAGACATTGGGCGTTACAGGCGAAAAGCTGATGCAGGTTCTTCAAGCCAACGGTGGGCCACGTCTGGATTTCGCCAAAGCTGCCACTGATCTGGGGGTGACCGAACAGGCCCTGCGGGATGCCCTGCCACCACCCCCAAACAGATAGCTGTTAAGCCCGCCCGTAAAACCCGACCCGTTCTTCTTCGGAAAACATCACACCAGCGGTTTCATAATAGGAAAACACCGCAATCACACGGGCGGTTTCCCCTGCAACAGGGGTGATCCGATGGGCGGTGTTCTTACCAGCAAAGACGTTCAGCGTGCCGGGTGAAATGCCGATCACTTTGGTTGGAATTTCACCGCGCAACATCGCCGCCACGCCGTCATAATTCGGGTCATCGGCACTGCGTAAATCAGAACAATATTCAAACGCGCCGCCCCGTTCAGGGGCTTGTAACAGCAGTGTTGTGGTAAATTCAGAACGATCAAAATGCCAGTTCAACGCCTGCCCCTGCCCGTAGGACATCACATTCACCCGCGCCAAAGGATCGGCCATTGTGTGCAACTGGTTTCTGCCCATGGTCGCGGCCAAAAACTCTGCAAACGGCGGCCATTCGTATAATTTCATCAGCGCATTTTGCCCCAGTTGATCCGCGCATAACGTGCGGTTTGCGGTTTCGTTCTGGCGCAGGGCGGGATGATCCTCGGGCAGTTCGGGGATCGACTTGCGAAAGTAGATGTTATGCATCCGCGCATGTTCAAAACTGTCTTTTTCAAAGCTCGGGGTCAGGGTTTCAGCCACTTCGGCGGCCACATCGGGGCGCATCAAACCTTCAAGGTTAAACATCCCTTCAGAAGCCAGATCGGCGCGGCATTTTGCGACCAAAGCATCCCAAGCGGGCGTGTTCGGTTGGTCGAGCGGAAAGCGGGTCAAATCGAGTATATGTTTCATAAGCCAAGTATTGCGCCCGAAGCCATTGCCTTTCCAGATGGAAAAGTTTTACGCTGCACAAGATTTTCTTTCGGAGCCTGCCGTGAAACTGCCCCCGCTAAACGCCTTGCGTGTATTTGAAACCGCTGCGCGAAAGGGCAGCTTCGTCGCAGCAGGGGATGAACTCGGCGTGACATCGGCAGCGGTCAGCCTACAGGTGCGTAGCTTGGAAAACTGGCTGGGCCGCGCCTTGTTCTTTCGCCGCAACAACCAGATCAGACTGACCGACGCGGGCGAGGATTTATACCGCAACGCGGCTCAATCCCTTGCTGAAATCGCCGCCTTCACTCAATCCGTACAAAACGCCACGGCGACCCGCGCCCTTGTGGTCAGCGCCGTGCCATCTTTGGCCGAACGTTGGTTAATCCCTGCGCTGGCAACAATCAACGCGGGCTTTCCGATCAAGGTTCTGTCCACCGACGACCCCGTCGATCTGGAACGCGCGGGCGTGGACATCCACATCAGCTATGGCGGCAGGCAATACCCCGACCACATCAAAACCGCACTGTTCACCGATGCCGTCCAACCCATGGCAGCGCCCCAGATCGCCGCCAATCTGACCAATGCGGCACGGATCGAAATTGACTGGGGCCGCAATTTTACCAGCGCCCCAAGATGGAGCGACTGGTACACCCTGACGCAAACCGCGCCACCCGCAACCCCGCCAAACTGGATCGCCACCAGCACAGGTATGGCCTTAACCTTGGCCGAACAAGGCGCTGGGATAGTTCTGGGTCAGGTAGCACTTGCGCATCAGGCCTTGGCACAGGGAAAACTTGTGGCACTTGATCCCCGCAACATGCCATTGCCCGCTGCGTATTTTGCCATCACGGGACACCACCAAAGCCGCAACAGCAAGGTGCAAACCCTGCTGCGTCATTTGAAATCCGCAGCGCCTTAGTCGCAGATTTTGCGTAGATCAGCCCATTCGGCGGCATTCAGCACAGGCGTATAAGGCCCCTCCCCGATCACATCTGCCGCACGCGCTGCCTCGGCGCGGCCTTGCAGATTGGGGTGGCTGGCCAGATGAGACATAAACCCTTCGGAATCCCCGTGTTTTTCCCGCAATGTAACGAAAAACTGCGCGAAAGAATTGGCGGGCAGACCGGTCGTTGCCAACAGATCATGGGCAAACACATCCGCATCGGCTTCGGCCTCTTGGGAATATTTCGCAGAAATTAGCTGCTCGGTCAGCACCAGCGCCAGTGCGCCGCCTGCAAAATCACCAAACACCATCCCCAAAATCCCCACCGATCCCGCAGAGCGCAGCATCAGGCGCGTCGGGTCACGGTGCACCACATGGCCCACTTCATGACCCAGAACGCCCGCCACTTCTTCGGGGGTGCGGGCGGCATCAATCAGCCCTTTGAACAGCACCACCTGCCCGCCGGGAACCGCAAACGCATTGATCATTTTATGGTTAAAAACGTTAACCTTCAGATCATAAGGGATCGCCGTATCGCCCACCATCCGTTCCGTCATTTTTTCCAGCGCCTTTAGGCCCGCAGGGTTCGAGCAGGTCATTTCAGCCAGATCGCCGCCCAGAAAACTGCTGATCTGGCCCAGCGCCGTGCGTCCCAAAGCCTGTTCCCTTTCCACCGGAATCATCGTGGCAAGCTGGTTGGCCAATGCTGGCAGGATCACCACCATAATCAACACAACCGAGGCCACAGCCCCCCCGACCCACAGCACCAACTGCCTGATCTTGGAGCGCGACACCCTGACCTGCCCCAGATCAGGCGCGATAGCACGGATAGTATCTTCTGCCGCGCCGTGGGGCACGATCAAGCGCGCGATCCCGTCTTGGCCAAGGCGTAATACAATGCCTTCATCCCGCGCCTGTTCGGTTACCTCGCGCAGCTCTGCGATGGGCCAGATCACCTCGGCCCCTGTGTCGGGCTGGATCACCAAAACCGCAGTGCCGTGGCGGGTGTCTTTATACACCTGCACCCCGTGTTGGCGCGCAGAATTGCCGTCGAAATATTTGCCCGATACGGGTGCGCTTATGTCCACAGCATCATCCTTTTTAATGGCTGCCCTTTAAATGGCGGCGCCCACGTCCAGCGCATCGGCAAAGCCTTCGGCCTCAACCATTTCATCGCGCGAACGTTGTTCGATTTCATCCAAGGCAGCAGGGTTCACAATGCGGGTTTCCTGCACGTAATGCTCCAGCACGGGTTGTTTGATAAAGATCATGCCAAACACTCCGTACAGCACCAACATCAGGATATAACCCATGAAAATCATGAAAAAGCCGATGAACTCGGCCACGCCCAATTGATCGAAGCCTTTAAATTCGGCCATATCCTCAATCGCCAGCATTTGACTGGTGCCAAGAAGATTACTGGCAATGATGAAAAAGGCCGAAAACACCAGACCCGCACAGGTAGAGGCCAGCAAACCGCCCAAGATATAGGTCCAGAACACTTTGGCAGCACGAGGTTCGGTGGTGAAAAACACCTTCCCGCCCAATTGTTTTGCGCCGCCCAGAATGCGGAACGACACAACCGAATAATAAGCAAAGGCATAATAGAGCCAGATCGCCCCAAGGAACAGGAACACCAGCCAGATCAGTTGTTCGGTCATGGCCGCCACAAGGCTTGGCACAAGGATCAAGGCCGCTGCGATAAAATAGTGTTTCATCGCGGGATACAGGTCTTGCCAGCGGCCATTCTGGGTAAAGCGGGCCGTGCCGTACCATGTACGGTCGATCTTGTATTTTTCCAGCCAAAAGGTCTGGCGCGGCAGTAACAGGCCCAAAGACAGCACGGTTAGCAACCAATGCCCCATCGCCCGCCAGACATAGCCCCAGGCCGCAGGTTCCACTCCGAACCGCACGCCCCGCCAACGGGTGCGTGACAGAATATAACGCCGCGCACGGTATTGAGCGTAGAATATAAACGGCACCACAGCCACCAACGTCACCTGACTGGCGGCAATTTGTAACGCGGTATCCTGCCCGTTTTCAGACCCAGAAAACAGCGATAATCCCGCAAAGATCAAAACCAGTTGAAACAGGCCAAGGTAGATCGCCAGAAAAGCCACGGCGATCAAAAAACCCAGCAGTTTTTCCAACCCGTTGCCAGTATATTCTAATGGATCACCGCCCGGTGCCGTGGCCGACCAGAAATATTTACGCACCCGTGTTTTGGCCCAGAACCGATAAATCCCAAGGGTCACAAGCGTCAGCAAGGCGGTTTTCAACCCCAGTTTAAACAGCGGCCCTTGGGTGCCACGGTATTCGATGTCCATCGGCGGATCAGTAGGGGGCGTGCCATCACTGTCAGGCGCAGTCAGACGGGAATAGGGATCGTTGGACGCGGCACTGCTCATGTCTGTCTTTCAAATTCATTTCATTGGGGTGAATATTGCATGCTGTTTGGCGTGCTGCAAAGTGGGAATGCGGCGCGGGATCGGATCACAGCCACGCGCTGGCTTTTGGGTGACAGCCAGCCGTCACCCGCACATTTACCAAAGTCCCGCAGAGTTACCCGCAGAATCATCCATTGAACTTATTGTCCCGCGGAAAGCCGCGCGGTGCCATGCGCCCTGCACTGGCCCGTTTACCGATCCATTCTTCCAGCGCGGTTTCTGTACGGGTGCGCCCCGCAGGATCAAGCCAGCTCAGCCCCTCTGCCAGCGTAAAGGTGGTTGCATCACACAGGCCACCGTCTTTGTATTTCTGCAACCGAACCCCTTTGCCGCGTCCCAGCTCGGGCAGTTCGGCAATCGGGAAGACCAGCACTTTGCGGTTGTCCCCGACGCAGGCCACATGATCACCGTCAACGGGTTTGCAGACCAGCGCCCGAACCCCGTCGCGCACATTCAGAACCTGACGGCCTGTGCGGGTCTGGGCGATCACTTCATCCTCGGCCACAACAAATCCGTCACCAGCGGTGCTGGCCACCAGCAGTTTACGACCCGGTTTATGCAGGAACATGGTCACCATTTCCGCCTCATTAGGCAGTTCAACCATCAGGCGCACAGGTTCCCCCATGCCCCGCCCGCCGGGCAATCCGTTACAGCCAAGCGTGTAAAACCGCCCGTTCGACCCCAGCAACAACAACCGATCGGTGGTTTCCGCATGAAACAGGAACCGCCCCGTGTCGCCGTCTTTGAATTTCAGCTCTTGGGTCAGGTCAATATGGCCTTTCATGGCCCTGATCCAACCCATCGCAGAACAGACCACGGTGATCGGCTCGCGCTCGATCATGGCCTCCAAGGGGACTTCTTCAAAATCAGGCGCGTCTTCCAGCAAGGTACGCCGTTGGCCCCCTGCGGATTTCTTACCAAATTTCGCGCGGGTCTCTTTCAACTCTTCGATAACGCGCTGCCATTGCAGCTCTTCAGAGTCGATCAGTTTTTCCAGCCCGTCCAGTTCGGCCAGCAAGTCATCCCGCTCTTTGCGCAATTCCATTTCTTCCAAGCGGCGCAAGCTGCGCAGACGCATGTTCAAAATAGCTTCGGATTGGGCATCGGTCAGCTGTTCGGCATCAGGACCGATCACATTTGACGGCGGCTGGTAGTCCGCTTCGTCCCGCGCTTTCGGGTGATCCTTTGACCAGTCTTCCAGCAGCAACGCGATCTTTGGATCATCATCATAGCGGATAATGTCGATCACGCGGTCCAGATTGAGGAAAGCGATGATAAAGCCTTCCAACACTTCCAGACGCTTTTCGATCTTGTCCAAACGGAACTGCGACCGACGCAGCAAAACATCGCGGCGGTGGTCGATAAAGGCGCGCAATACTTCTTTCAGACTGCATACCTTTGGCGTGCGCCCGTCAATCAGCACGTTCATATTCATCGAAAACCGCGTTTCCAGATCGGACTGGCGGAACAGGGTTTCCATCAACATATTCGGATCGACGGTTTTGGACCGAGGCTCCAACACCAGACGGATGTCTTCGGCACTTTCGTCGCGCACATCCGCAAGGATCGGAATTTTCTTGGCGTTGATCAGTTCGGCGATCTTTTCGATCAGCTTGGACTTGGCCACTTGATAGGGAATTTCGGTGACAACAATCTGCCACAACCCACGGGGCAATTCCTCTTTTTCCCAGCGCGCACGCACCCGAAACGCCCCGCGCCCCGTGGCATAGGCCTGCGCAATATTTTCGCGCGGCTCTACCAGAATACCGCCTGTGGGGAAATCAGGACCCGGCACATAATCCAACAGCTTTTCGTCTGAGGTGCCGGGCACTTTCACCAGACGGATCGCCGCCGAGCATAATTCTTCGATGTTATGGGGCGGAATGTTCGTCGCCATGCCCACCGCAATCCCTGTTGACCCGTTCGCCAAAAGGTTAGGAAAGGATGCGGGCAGGACCGATGGCTCGGTCAAGCGGCCATCATAGTTATCGCGGAAATCCACCGCGTTTTCGTCCATGCCTTCCAGCATAGCCTCGGCCACGGCGGTCATACGAGCCTCTGTATACCGCGCCGCCGCAGGGTTATCCCCGTCGATGTTGCCAAAGTTGCCCTGACCGTCCACCATCGGATAGCGAACGTTGAAATCCTGCGCCAGACGCGCCATCGCGTCATAGATCGCCGCATCCCCGTGGGGGTGGAAATCCCCCATCGTGTCGCCGCTGATCTTGGCCGATTTCAGATACTTGCCGTTGGACGCCAACTTCAGCCTGCTCATTGCATACAGAATCCGGCGGTGAACCGGTTTCAGCCCGTCGCGGGCATCGGGCAAGGCACGGTGCATAATCGTGGACAGCGCATAGGTTAAATACCTGTCGCCAATCGCACGGCGCAGGGTTTCAACAGAGGTGCCAGCACCGCTTTCGTTCAGATCGGGATCATCAAAAGTATCAGACATAGCGGTTGTGATATAGGGCAACAGAATCCGCGTCCAGAACACAGTTCATCTTGACTCACTTTATTAGAAAGGGGGATTCGGGCGCGTAGGGGGCGATCAGGATTGATCCTCAAGGAAATTGCGGTGCATCCAGACCGCAGTTCCGCTGTCTTGCACGATCACGCGGGACCACAAGCCATCAACCTCGCCCGTATCCTCGACAATTGTTCCGCGCACAAGTTTATCCAGAATGGCCGACTCTGTACTGGGTGCAGCCCGCGCATTCACCAGCCGCCCCGTAACCCGCCAACGTTTGGGCGCTGCCTGTGCCAGCGGTGCCGGGTTAACAGCGGAAGTGTCGATCGGTGTTTCTTCAAAATCCAGTTGTGATCTCTCGGCGACTGCCGCCGCCGCAAAACGCGCCTGAATTTCGGCAGTGTCCAAAAGTGCGGCGTTTTCTTGATCTTCAAGAGTAGAGGATACGCCCACAGGGGGTTCAGCCGTGGCTGCGGGCTCTGGTTTGGGGGACATCACAACCAGAACTTTCTGCTCAGGATCAGGGTCAGGGTCAGGGATTATCTGCCTAGTTTCAAACTGTGCGGTGCCCCCTGTTACCGTGTCGGACTGTTTGACGCCCGATTGTTCGACGCCCGATTGTTCGATGTCCCGCTGTGCAGCGGTGGCCTGTGCAGGTTCAGACGGTTTCGCTGCAACCACCCCGTCCGCTTGAACCGCAGATTGCACTATGGGAACCGGCTGCACTGTCGGTTTCTGCGTGATATTCTGCACATAAAAAACTGCGGCCAAACACAGCAGCAAAGTAATATTAAAAATCCGTGTCACATTTTCCCCCTAGAAAACGCAGCCCTAAAAATCGTTAGGCCCCCCATTGTTGGGGGAAAACCGAGTCGTTTCAACCCGCTACACCAAAGAAAAGGCTTTCAACCAAGGCGTTTTCTTTGCAGCGCTGGACCCGCGCGGGGGGCTCGGCTATGCAGGCACAGCAATTTCCCCGCCTGAAAGCAGCCAATATGCCGGCCCAAAAGCCCACCCAAATACCCGCCAAATCCATCCTGATCACCGGCTGCTCGTCAGGCATCGGCTATGATGCCGCTCATGCCTTACACAAACGGGGCTGGCAGGTGTTTGCCACCTGCCGCAAGCAAGCAGATTGTGATCGTTTGACGGGTGAAGGTCTGACCAGCTTTCGACTTGATTACGAAGACGAGGCCACAATTTCCGCTGCCCTGCAAAGCTGTCTTGCTGCAACCGGCGGCACGCTGGATGCGATTTTCAACAATGGTGCTTTTGCCATTCCCGGCCCTGTCGAAGATCTAAGCCGTGATGCCCTGCGCTGTATATTCGAGGCCAATTTCTTTGGCCCCTTCGATCTGATCCGCCAAGCGATGCCGATCCTGCGCCAACAAGGCCACGGTCGGATTGTGAATTGTTCATCGGTTCTGGGCCTGACCGCCATGCGCTATCGCGGGGCTTATAATGCCACCAAATTTGCGCTGGAAGGCATGACAGACACCCTGCGGCTGGAACTGCGCGACACCAATATCCACGCCATTCTGATCGAGCCCGGCCCGATCAAAACCGATTTCCGCAAAAATGCGATTAAACAGTTTGAACGCTGGGTCGATTGGGAAAACAGCATGTTACGCGACCACTATGAAGCCGTACTGCTGAATAAACTGAAAAAAGTCGGCACAAGACCTGATCCGGGGGAATTAGGCCCAGAGGCCGTCACCGCCAAACTGATCCATGCGCTGGAAAGCCCGAACCCCAAGCCGCGCTACTTTGTGACATGGCCTACATATCTATCTGCGACCCTACGCCGTCTGCTGCCCACCCGCGCCATGGACGGGGTATTTGGCCGCATGTAACAGAAATTAAGTGGCCCTTTGGCCCGATCCTATTATGTGTTAGGCAAAGAGGGAGGCATCCGCGTATGACAGCTTTATATTACATCATGGTTTTCGCCATTCTGGGCGTTTTTGTCGTGCTGATGGTCGGGCTTGGGGCCTTTACCTCGGGCGGGGAATTCAATCGGAAATACGCCAATAAACTGATGCGCTACCGGATTATTGCACAGGCCATCGCCATTGCGCTGATCCTGCTGTTCGTCACTTTACGCGGATTGGGGAACTGACATGGTTGTTCTGAACAAGATTTACACCCGCACAGGCGATAGTGGCGATACCGCCCTTGGCAACGGCGTGCGGGTGCCAAAACATGCGCCGCGCGTGAATGCCTATGGCACGGTGGATGAAACCAATGCCACAGTCGGGCTGGCGCGCCTGCACGCCACAGGCGATCTGGCAACGGCGCTGTCGCGCATCCAGAACGATCTGTTTGATCTGGGCGCGGACCTGTGCCGCCCCGAAATGGAAAAAGATGCCACAGCGGAATACCCACCCCTGCGGGTGAACGATGCGCAGGTGGACCGGCTGGAAGCCGAAATCGACGCAATGAACGCCGAACTGTCACCGCTGCGCAGCTTTATCCTGCCCGGTGGATCGGCTTTGGCCGCGCATTTGCATCTGTGCCGCACCGTTTCGCGCCGCGCAGAACGTCTGGCCGTGGACCTGTCCACCGTAGAAAGCGTTAATCCCGCGGCGGTGAAATATCTGAACCGCCTGTCGGACTGGTTTTTTGTGGCGGGTCGCGTTGCAAACGGCAATGGGGCGGATGATATTTTGTGGGTTCCGGGGGCCAATCGCTAAGGGTTTCCAGCGCTCCGCGCGGGGATATTTTTGGAAAATGGAAATGGGGCCAAGGGCTTTTAAAGGCCGAAATTGGCAGGTTTACCCCCCCAGTCAGAGGTTTTACCTATAATAACTTGGCGTAATACCTCCCTACCGCGTCGATTTATCTCTATCACTTGGGGCGGGTTTTTCGTAAATCCGTTCCTGACGATTCTAAATCCTGCTTCAATCCCGAGGCAATACAAACAGGAGAAACGCATATGAAGGTACTGGTGCCTGTCAAACGCGTGATCGACTATAACGTGAAAGTTCGTGTTAAAGCGGACGGCAGCGGTGTTGATCTGGCGAATGTCAAAATGTCCATGAACCCTTTCGACGAAATCGCAGTAGAAGAAGCGATCCGCCTGAAAGAAGCTGGAAAAGCTGAAGAAATCATTGCGGTTTCTATCGGTGTGAAACAATCCCAAGAAACCCTGCGCACAGCATTGGCCATGGGTGCAGACCGCGCCATTCTGGTAGTTGCAGCGGATGACGTTCACACAGACATCGAACCTTTGGCGGTTGCCAAAATCCTGAAAGCCGTGATCGACGAAGAACAGCCCGGGCTGGTTCTGGCGGGTAAACAAGCCATCGACAACGACATGAACGCGACAGGCCAGATGCTGGCTGCGCTGACAGGTTGGGCACAGGGTACTTTCGCCTCCGAGTTGGACATTGATGGCGACACAGCCACAGTGACCCGCGAAGTGGACGGCGGTTTGCAGACCATCAAAGTGAAGATGCCTGCGATTGTAACCGTTGACCTGCGTTTGAACGAGCCGCGTTATGCGTCCCTGCCAAACATCATGAAGGCCAAGAAAAAGCCGATGGATGAAAAGACCGCAGCGGATTACGGCGTTGATGTGACACCGCGTTTGACCGTTGTCAGCACGGCGGAACCTGCTGCACGCGCAGCCGGTGTTAAAGTTGCTGATGTGGCCGAACTGATTGCGAAACTCAAAGACGAAGCGGGGGTTCTCTGATGGCTGTACTTCTTCTTGCCGAAATCAACGACGGTGAATTGTCTGTAGACCAAACAGCCAAGGCTGTTTCTGCGGCAACTGCCCTTGGTGATGTAACGGTTCTGGCCTGCGGTGCTACTTGCGCCGATGCTGCTGCCGAGGCTGGTAAAATCGCTGGCGTGTCCAAAGTGCTTTGCGCCGAAGATGCGATCTACGGTCATCGTCTGGCCGAAGCCACTGCTGACCTGATCGTTTCCCTTGCTGGCGATTACAGCCACATTGTAGCGCCCGCCACAACGGACGCCAAAAACATCCTGCCCCGCGTTGCCGCGCTGTTGGATGCTATGGTGATTTCTGATGTGACTGGTGTTGTGGATGGGGATACATTCGAACGTCCGATCTATGCAGGTAACGCGATCCAGACCGTTAAATCCAGCGATGAAAAGAAGGTTATCACCTTCCGCACCGCCGGTTTTGAAGCAGCAGGCGACGGCGGTTCTGCCGCAGTTGAAACCATCGCAGCCGCCGCTGGCAATGACCTGTCTTCATGGGTTGAAGACAAGGTTCAAGAATCGGATCGTCCCGAACTGACCTCTGCCAAGATCGTTGTATCTGGTGGTCGTGGTGTCGGGTCCGAGGAAAGCTTTGCCATCATCGAAGCCCTTGCTGACAAACTGGGTGCTGCCGTTGGCGCGTCCCGTGCAGCAGTGGATTCAGGCTATGCGCCGAACGACTGGCAGGTTGGTCAGACTGGTAAAGTTGTTGCACCAGACCTTTATATCGCTTGCGGTATTTCAGGCGCGATCCAACACTTGGCCGGGATGAAAGATTCCAAAGTCATCGTGGCGATCAACAAAGACGAGGAAGCTCCGATCTTCCAAGTTGCTGATTACGGCTTGGTTGCCGACCTGTTCGAGGCAGTTCCTGCCCTGACAGACGCGCTTTAATCTGTGCGAAATCAATTGAAAGGCCCGCCTCTGTGGCGGGCTTTTTGCGTTTCAGGACAGCCAAGGACTCTAAGACCGTGAAACGGGTAGTTTTTCACATAGGCCCCCATAAAACCGGATCCACCTATATTCAGCGGATGATGCGGGTGAACCGGGCGCGGTTTCCCGAAAGCCATCGCCCTGTGCTGAAATCCGCCCCGCTGTTTGGCGCGTTGCACCGTGCAAGTTTGGGGCTATTGCGTCCCGATCAACAGGCGGACCACCTGCCGTTGATGTTTGATATTGCCAGCGAACTGGCCCGCAATCTGGACGCAGACAACACCCTGTTCAGCGACGAAGACCTGCTTGGCCCACTGCCCAGCCGACACGGGATTGCCGGGCTTTATCCCTATATCGACCAAACACTGCCCCGCATCTACAACGCCTTTGCCGCCCAAGGAATCGCGGTGCAGTTTTTCTTTTATTTGCGCAGCTATAATGACTGGCTGCATTCTGTTCACGCCTATAAATTCCTAAAGGATAAGCGCAGCTTCGCCCCTAAAAAATTCAAAGCGCGCCACCAGTTGCCCGACAACTGGACCAATCTTGTGAACCGTATGAATGCCTCCGTCGGGGCGGAAAACATCCTTTATCACAGTTTTGAACAGGATCGGGCTACGGGGCGAATGGGCACCGCGCTGTTTCGCGCCTTTGGTTTGGACGATGAAACGCTGGATCGGCTTGATTGGATCGCACCGGTCAATGTCTCGCGACCTGAAACGGTTGATCCAAAGCGTTGGTAACGTGACGTTCCCGCTTGCGCTGTTTGACGGAGCGCAATCCCGCGATAGGCTGGGGCAAATCCGAACCCGAAAGGCCCGCCATGACCGCCCACAGCAATATCGACCCGACCCGCGCCCAATTCGACGCCTTTAAATCCCTGCCACGGGACCAACCGGTTAACATGCTCAATCTGGTAAAACTGAAAGATGCTGCCAGCTATGCCGACGGACGCAGCGCCACCGGGGCCGAAGCCTATCAATCTTATAGCGCGGAAAGCGGCCCGATTTTCGCCCGTGTTGGTGGTGAAATCATCTGGCGCGGCAGCCCGCAGGCCATGGTCATCGGCCCCGAAAACGAAGACTGGCACATCGCTTTTATCGCTCGCTACCCCACGCTTAACGCCTTTCTGGAAATGGTCACAGACCCGGCTTACCAAGCGATTGTGTTTCACCGTCAGGCCGCCGTGGCCGACAGTCGCTTGATCGCCCATCACGATCTGGAAGGCGGCCCTGGCTTCGGGTGACATTCCCTTGAAGCTTTCCTCGCAATGTGTAAATTGCTGCACAGCAGCATGGAGGAAGCATCTTGGAAATCAAAACAGTCAGCGTCATCGGCGCCGGACAGATGGGCAACGGCATCGCGCATGTTTTTGCAATCGCCGGTTATGAGGTGCGCCTCTACGATATTTCGCGTGAAGCCCTGGATGCAGGCATCGCCACCATCACCAAAAATCTGGATCGTGCTATCGGGCGGTCCTTGATCACCGAAGACGACAAAGCCCGCGCGCTTAAAAACCTGTCCCCTGTCACCACCTTGCAGGAATGTGGCGATGTGGATCTGGTGATCGAAGCCGCAACCGAACGGGAGCCGATCAAACAGGCTATTTTCGAAGATCTGTTGCCCCATTTGCGCAAAAATACCATCCTGACCTCGAACACATCGTCGATTTCGATCACGCGACTGGCTTCGCGCACCGATCGCCCTGAACAGTTCATGGGCTTGCACTTTATGAACCCTGTGCCACTTATGCAGTTGGTGGAATTGATCCGTGGGATCGCAACAGACGAAGACACGTTCCGTGCGGTTGAAGACGTGGTTGCCAAAATTGGCAAGACCAGCAGCACCGCCGAAGACTTCCCCGCATTTATCGTGAACCGGATTTTGATGCCGATGATCAACGAGGCGATTTACACGCTGTATGAAGGTGTCGGCGGGGTGGAATCCATTGATACATCTTTGAAACTGGGTGCGAATCACCCGATGGGGCCGCTGGAACTGGCGGATTTCATCGGCCTGGACACTTGTCTGGCGATTATGAATGTGCTGCACGACGGGCTGGCTGACACCAAATACCGCCCCTGCCCGCTACTGACCAAATATGTGGAAGCGGGCTGGCTGGGTCGCAAGACCAAGCGCGGGTTCTATGATTACCGCGGTGATGTGCCGGTTCCAACCCGCTAGGGTCAGGCCTGTCGCTTTGCAGGGCAAAGCGGGCCTCCGGCGGGGATATTTTGGGAAAGAAGAAGCTGGACGCGCGGGGGCTTTGCCTTAATGTGGGCGACGAGCGAGAAGGATATGTGATGAGTGAAGATACCGAACGCCACGCAATGAAAATGGCCAAAAAGAAGGTCGCGCGGGATAAAATCATGGCCACCAAGACCGAGAAAAAGGGTTTGGTGATTGTGCATACGGGCAAGGGCAAGGGTAAATCCTCGGCGGCCTTCGGAATGATTTTTCGCTGTATCGCCCATGATATGAAATGTGGTGTGGTGCAATTCATCAAAGGTGGCATGAGCACGGGCGAGCGGGATTTGATCCTGTCGAAATTCACCGACACGTGTTCGTTTCACACCATGGGTGAGGGGTTCACATGGGAGACCCAAGATAAAACCCGCGACACTGAAATGGCGCAGGCGGCTTGGGAAAAGGCCAAAGAACTGATCCGCGACGAGAGCAATCACATGGTCTTACTGGATGAGATCAACATTGCGCTGCGCTATGATTATATCGACGTGAACGAGGTTGTAGAATTTCTGAGCACCGAAAAACCAGAGATGACCCATGTGGTTCTGACGGGGCGCAATGCCAAGGAAGAACTGATCGAACTGGCTGATCTGGTGACCGAAATGGAACTGATCAAACACCCCTTCCGATCCGGCATCAAAGCCCAGATCGGCGTCGAGTATTAAGGCAGCTTAAGCATAAAACTGACGGCGGATGGTGCGGATGTTTTCCATCCGGTCGATGTAATAATTGTCATCGTCGTACGCCTCTGACAATGCGGTTACGACCTCTGCCGGCCAGACATCTGCAACGTGTTCGCCAGCCTTTTCGGGGAATTTCTGTTCGAACTTTTGCGCGAGTTTGCGCAGCAGTGCTTCGTCACCTGTCGGGTGATTTTCCAGATAGGCATGCATCAACAAAGCCCCTTTCAGGGACATTTCGGGATGGGCTTGGTCATCGGCGGCGACCAGATCCTCTTTGTTGGAAATCCCTGAAAAAGCCTGCGCGACACTGCGCCAGATGTAGGGGAAATCCTCATAGGACCAGACCGTTACGGGCAGTTCGCTTTCTTTGCCCTGAACGCGGTGCAGGTATTCCGACCAGCGCAGATCGGTGGGTTCGGATTGATGGGCATAGTCCTGAAACGTCTGCTCGGGTTTGCTTTGCAGGATCAGGTTGTAACAGGCAGGCAGGAAGCTGGCGGGATTGCGGGTGGCGAAGTACAGCTTCACATTTTCCACCCCAACCAAACGGGCCAATTGTGCCGTTGTCGAACTGCCACGCGGATAAAAAATGCCCTCTTTCGTCGGGCGCACCCACGAGCCGCTGATGGCAGGCCGGATCACCAGAATATGCTTGCACTCTTGGCCCTCGCTAAGCTGCGCCAGCAGGGTTTCAGCCGTTTTTTCATCAGCATTGCCATTGCGCAGTGCCCTGATGCCTTGGTTCATTGCCACCTCGGCAGTTTCTGCGGGCGGCATAATAATACCCTCTTCAGCCAGCAGATCGCGGTTCTGTTCCAGATGCGCGCGCAGCTGTTCTTGTGCAGTTTGATGCGCGCCAAATAAGATACGGAGTTCCAATTGGTATTCCTATGTCTGTTTTTGTAGCCAGATGCGTGGCCGAACCTAGTGGTTGGTTTCGCCCCGTTCAATGGTGAAAAAGAACTCTTCCTCGGGGTCTTTTGCGATCACGTCTTCCGGAACACAATCCGGTCCGTTCAAAAACACATTGGCGCCGAAATGCCCGTGCAGCCGCGAGAGTTTTTGCAACCTTGGGCCGGTCAATTCTCCATAAAAGGTGGTGTATTTTTCCGTTTCGCGCAATGCGTCGATTTTGGCACGATGGCGTTTCACCGCTTCATTATGGATCGCGGCAAGTTCGGGATCTGCCATCAGCCGGTCAAATTCAGCGCGCAGTTTCGGCAACATCCGCTGGATCGAGGTTTCCTGCTCTGCGTTGTTGTTCATCCGAAACCAATAGGCAAGCCCCTGATCCCGATCCACATGGTTCACCCGCCCACGATCCCGTTTGACCAGAAAACTTTCGGCACTGCGCACCGCATAATGGTTCAACGACACCAGATCATAACCATAGGTTTCTGTGGTCGAGCGCCAGGCGTTGCGGTAAATATCCTTGGGCAGCCGCACCCCCGAGCCATTCACCCAGTTAATCTGCTCCCATAGTTGCGGATTAAGCCCCTTGGGGCGATGCACACCCATCTTTTTGAACAGGCCGATGTTTTGATACAGGGTCTTAAACCCCCAAGCCTGATGGGGTTTATTGGCGAATTCAGGGGCGCAGCGGTCAAACCGCTCGGTGATCAGCTCGTCTCGGTATTCATCCACATCGCCGTTGCCAAACAACCGCCACGTCATTGCGATCATATTGGCGTCAGGCACGGCGCTAAACAGCGCATCCAATGTGCCGTCACCGCATTTTATGTTAATGAATTCATCCACATCCATACAGACCAGCCAGCGGGCCTTTTTCATAACCGCTTCGCTTTCGGCGGCTTGCAGCGCGGCATGCTGGGGCTTCAGCCCCGACTTTTTGAACGGATTGTCCCGATGCTGCACCAACCCACGCTTTTGCAGCAGGTCCAACATGGTGTCGGTCCCATCGGTGCAATCGTTTGTATAGACCAGAAAGTCGTCAAACCCGATGGCGCGGTGATAGGCCAGCCATTCCAGAATAAACGGTCCCTCGTTTTTCATACAGGTGACAATCGCCGCCCGCCCGCGCCCTGTGTCTGTGTCGGGTTTGATTTCCGGCATCCGCACGGGTTTTGCACCAAACCGTTTTTTCGCCAGATCAATCAGCGGGTCATATTCCACAAGGCTCGATTTCGGAACGATTTTCGCGACCGAGGGCGTGGGATGGCGCAGGGACATATAGCGGTAAAACGGGCGGGCGGTTTTGATATCCATGCCCACATTCCCCACACGGATCAGCCGCCAGATCGCCGCATCTGATGCTTTGTCAGGGGCGATACACCAACGTTGCTTCATCTTGCGGGCGTCAAATTGCACGCAGATATGATCGCCGAAAGTGGCTGGGGCATTCTTGCGGGTGCGCCAAGGGTACACATGCCGCCCCGCCAAAGGAATGCAGCCAGACGCAGACGCAACCGCCGCATCAAACAGCGTGCCAGCCTTTTGTTCGATCATCAGATCATAGACGTCAATATTCGCCACCGCGCGGGCCTGCGCCAGAAACCGGTTGCGGATCTGTTCATAAACCAACACCTGCAACAAAGGCGCGGCCCAAGGGTCTGGTTCTGGAATTTCCATGCGGTCTTTGCCGGGGGCATCGGGCGCGCAATAGGGGTGGGTTTCGGCGGGCTGTTTCGGATTGCCAAGAGGCGTATCCCCATCCAGCAGCAGCACGGTACAGGGCTGTTCCAACTGCGCTACACCGTCGCGCAGCTTGCGTAAGAACCCCTTGTCGCTGTCAGGTTTGGCGCGATCCAGAATGACAACACCCTGAAGATCGTGGTGCGTCACGTGATATGTGATCCATTCCAGAACCGTCTGTGCCGTTTCACCATTGCGCACGGCCACAAAACAGTTTTTTCCCGCAAACAGGTCCAACTCGGCGTTGCTCGGATCAATTTCGACGGGGGTATCTGCGAAAACCATTTTCAGCGGACCCGTCAGCGTATCAGACGCACAGGTCCACCACATCGCACCGCCAATGCTACGGGTTTCCAGAACCTGCATGTCTGCGCCCGGAAACACCCGCAAAGTATCTGCGTCATTGCGAAAAAACAGGTGCACGATACGTTTGCCATCGCGCAGTTGCGACACCGCATCCAGCAAGACGATCCCTTCTGCCGAAACCACCCCAAGGCTGCGGTGAAGCAACGCATTTCCAGCTGGCTTACCCATTGTCATTCATCGCTTTTATTTGTTGGTGAATATACTGCCGCGCCCGATCTTGCGGCGGCGGTGTGCTGCCCGCCAGCAACCCCAAACGCCAGATCAGGCGGATATTGTCGATGTCTTCCATCATTACGGCAATGCGGCGTTGATGTTCCATGCAACTGCCCCAATGCAGGGTGTCCACCTCTGGCAGATCAAGCAATTGCGCGCGCAGGGCGTCAGTGGCGGGTGCCATCCGCGCGATACTGCGATCTGTCACAGTATTGAAATTCCGCTCGGCCCAGTAAGACAAATCAATCGCACGGTCCATATGATTGGGCAGGCCGCGTTTGGCTTTCAGCATGAATTCCTGCGCGGATCGGACAGAATAATGGTTCAAATAGGCCAGAGGCCGCGCCAGATCCAACTGTCCGTACAGCGAGATCGCTTTGTCATTCGCGGCCATACCCCGCGACAATTCCTGCCCGTTAGACACAAACCACCGCGGTGCCGCGTCCTTTTTATTGCGGGGACGATGCACCCCCAACTGGCGAAATGCCTGCGGGCGGAACAGTGTTTTGAACAGGTTTGCCAAAGGATAGTGAATATCCACAGGAGCCGCCTGAACAAACCGTTCGGGAACAGGGGCCATGTCGTACGCATCCTGCCCCGCAGCCCCGAACAACCGCCACGGAAAGGCAATCGCCGCCGCATCCGGCATGGTCTGGATCAAAGCTGGCAGATCGGCGAAAGGTGCTGGCAGGTTCAGGTATTCATCACAATCAAAGAACAGCACCCAATCCGCAGCTTTCACCAGAGGATGGGTTTTCGCTATATTCAACGCCTGCCATTGCACGGATTTTTCCGCAGTATAATCAAACGGCAGATGGGTGATGCGTCCGTCAGCGGCCAGCGCTTGCAACAGTTCTGCACTGCCGTCATCACAATCATGGGTCAGCACCAGCATGTGATCAAAGCCACAGGCCAGATGATGTGCGATCCAATCCACCACATAGGGGCCTTCATTGCGCAGGCAGGTGACACCCAGAATTCCGGTCATTGCGCCCGCCCCGATTCCAGCCGTTTACGGCGGTTGCGAAATGCCCGTTGCAGTTTTGGCACCCAAACATCCCGTCCGCGCCGCCGCATGTAGTTTTCCATCTGCTGCTTATACAAATAAACCGACCCACGATTTCGGATCATCTCGGCAAAGCGCGCCGGATCCAGCATCCCGATGATACCTTCCCCCATCACGGGCTTCAAAACATCAAGCCGCCGCAGAAACAAGGCCGACCGGTGGCCAAAACCGATGGCCCGCAACGGGATCACATTGTCCCCCGTCAAACGATCCGCGTGGGCGGTGTCTTGGGGTTCATATGGGTCGTAAACCACATAGACTTTGGCGGCGGTTTTGATGCATTCCGCCCCGTCGCTATAAGGCAAGGACCAGTCAAATTCCCGTCCTTTGGCAAAGCGCTGCTCCCACGGCACCCGATCCGTTATCAAGGTGGATTGCGGGCTGAACGCAATCACATTGGCGCCCGGAACAAGCGCGCTGAACACAAGGGCTGCAAAGCCACCCATCGACGCACCAGACAGGGTAACATGATCAAATTGTTCAAAAAACCCGTCATCACGCAGCTTTTCAAGGCGGGTAATCAGGCAGGCATCGCGAAACCAGCTTGGTCCTTGCGCAAACACCCCAAGATGGGACCAGTTGTTGTAATTACAAAAGCTCGACGCCCAAGCCTCGCGGTCATATCCCTCGTGTCCCGCCTCGGCCAGATTATCGAATGTTATCACCAGTTGCGTCAGGCTGCGTTCAACATAACACAGGGAATGACCGCCCATTTTTTCGTAAAAACCGTCCCGTTCCCCGTCAGGATAAATATCACGATACCAGTCGGGAATAACCCCGTGCTCGACCTTTCTTTCCATCTCGTCAGACATCGGATTCACCGTTTCTGCACGACCAAAAGCTGATCTTTACGGGATTTGTCAAAACCCACCTGATAGATGAAACACCCAGAAATCTGATCCCGCATATCGTTCAACTGTTGGGTGATGGCAGGGTCGGAATGGGCAAAAGCCCCGTCCCGCTGATACCCGTAAAACAGCGCAGCCGTTTTGGTGATCCCGCCCTTTTCCATATGTTTGGGCTGCCACCGCAGGTTTTCAATGGTGTAAAACCCGCCCGAGGCCAGTTTGGGGAACAGTTCCAGAAACGCATTCTGCTGGTGATGCGACGCGTGGCTGGCATCATCCACAATAATATCCATTTTCGGCAGGTCAGCCGTGGCCACGCCGATCGCTTCGCGGGTGTCCATATCGCAGTTCACATAGGTGAAACGCGGGTCTTCCAGCCAGCTGAAATCCGAAATATCCAACCCGAAAACCTGCGCTTTGGGGAAATACTCCAGCCACATATTCACCGAGGGCGCGTCATTGGTGATCCGCTGCGCTGCAATTTCATGTTCCGGGCCGCTGTTCAGCAACCCCATTTCCAGCAGGTTCAACTTGCGCCCGCGCAAGGGCAGAAACAGCATCTGGTATAGTTCGGTATAGCGGTGCTTCACCGAGCCTTTGTCCGTAGCGTATTTATTGGCGATATCTGTCAGATTAACCTGCCCGATCCCCGCACGGGCACTGGCATCCAACGGGGCCACTTTCGGGGCGGCTTTCGGTTTGGCGGCAGGCTTCGGCTTATCCGCAGGCGGTTGTTTTGGCTGTTGCGCGGCTTTGGGCTTCGGCGTGTCGTCGGCTTCGGCTTTTTGCGCTTTGGACATGGGCAAAGGCGCTTTGGCGGGGTCGATATCGTGTTTCTTGATCAACTGGCCGAGCAGGCTTTTGGGATGGGGTTCCCCACCTTCTTTTTCCACAAGCCGTGCCCGCATACGCCGCCCGTAAAGGTGAATGGAATAGGTGTTTTCAGTCACATAAGGCGTGGTGTCAAAATTGCGCTTCAACATCATGCGGCGGTCACGATAGGTGAAAGGATAGAGCCCCTCCTGGGGCAGGGCATATTTTGCCTCTCCGGTTTTATGCAGGAAATGGGTGACAGCATGAGGCCCCCAGACCCCCCAAGGCTGTTCCGAGGCGTGCACAGGGTTGCCAGCGTCACGGGCCTCTTGCAATTCGCGGGTGTATTCATCGCCGTACCATGTGGGGATGGCGAATTCGTCCGAGGTAAACTCCAGCAATTCCCGCAGGGTATCACTGTCCGATGGCAGACCCAAAACACCGCCATTGATGTGTTTATCCGATTCCCAGCCATAAAAATGCCCGTTCGGCGTTTCGAATTTCTTCATGCAATAAGCGTCAGTATCGGCCCAGATTGTATCGGGATTCTGCTCTAACATCTTGTATCGGAACAGATCGGAATGCAGCGCAGGCGATCCGGTGCGGGCATGGGCCAGAAAATCAGTGCGCGGCAAAACATCCGCCGCATCAGCCAGTTCCATCCCGTCCGGTACATTTTTCAACGGGCCATAGTGATACAGCTTCACCCGATGCCCTGCATCCACAAAGGATTTCAGGCACAATTGTTCCAGAAAGCTCAGGCTGCCTTCCATCCACAAGGCCGCGATTTGATAGTCTTTCCCTGCCACGATACTGTCCCTTTGTAGAACCACTGCCTCTTGTTTTGCGGCATCATAAGCACAGGCACAGAAAGCTACAATGTTTCAGCCAGTTGCGCGTCTAAAATCCCCCTAATTGTTGTAATAAGGCAAAATTGCAAACAGACCCTTACCAAGGCCGATTTTACAAGGCATCCACACGCAAGGCTTGGATTTCGCCTGAATTCAACTTATGCCCGTCGAAACGTTCCAAGGATTTACTATGTCTGACCCAAAACTTCTCGCAATCTCCGGCTCTTTGCGGGCCGGTTCTTTTAACACCATGCTGCTGAAAACCGCCGTAGCAGCCTTTGGCTCTGCCGATGTGACCTATGCCGACATCCGTTTTCCGCTGTATGATGGCGATCTGGAAACTTCTGACGGCATCCCCGCTGCCGTGCAAACCCTTCATGATCAGATGCAAGCCGCCGACGCGATCATTATCGCCACTCCCGAATATAACGGCAACCTGTCCGGCGTTCTGAAAAACGCTTTGGATTGGGTCAGCCGCGCCAAACCGATGCCAATGAATGACACCCCTGTGGCGATTATGTCTGCAACCGGCGGGCGCACGGGGGGTGTGATGACACAGAATTCCCTGCGCCAATGCCTGACCCCGTTCCAGCCCCATGTGCTGCAAGGCCCCGCGGTTGCGGTCGCCATGGCCTCGACGGTTTTTGACGAGACAGGGCTTCTAACGGATGAGCGGTATCAAAAAGCGGTGCAAAAACTGATGGATAAGCTGCGCAGCCGCGTCTAGCGCATCAGTTTGTATTGCAACCCGTGCAGGATCAGGAACCGCAGCTTTTCCTGTTCCTGCACCCCCAGTTTATCCAGATAAACCGCACGGTTTCCCTCAATCACAAAATCATCGGGAAACCGCTGCGCAAAAGTGCTGATCAGACTGCTCTGGCAATGGGCAAACAGGGCGGCCTGCCCCGTTTTCGCCAGCCCAAGCCGCAAGCTACTGCCTTTGGGCGCGATATAACTCGGCTGGCCCCAACGCAGAGTCTCCTCAACCGGACCAGCGCCGACAGACTCCGCACAGTCAAAAATCAGCCCCCGCACCTTGAGCAGCAGTGATTTTTGCGACACAGGCATCGCGTCATAGACGGCTTTTACGGGCGCTGGCAGCTCTGGTGTCATTGCGTCTTCCTTTTTCGTCAGTAGATCACAACACTACTGTCACTTTTTGTCAGCAGTCTGTACTATTCTGCCATTATGGCAAAATCGGAACGTATTCTTCAACTGATGCAACTGCTGCGGCTGTTGCCCGCGCCCGTTCAGGCAGCGCAGCTTTCGGCTGAACTGGGCGTGTCGCTGCGCACGATCTACCGCGATGTGGAAAGCCTGCGCCGCGCGGGGGCGATTATCGACGGGGCGGCGGGATTTGGCTATACGCTGGTCGAAGACACCGCCATGCCGCCCATGTTATTCAACGTCGATGAAACCGAGGCGCTGGTGCTGGGCCTGCGCGAGGTGATCGAGGTCGGCGATCCTGTGCTGGCCAATGCCGCCCGCAATGCGCTGGCCAAACTGGCCGCCAGCCTGCCCAACCGCCTGTCGCGCCAGATGCAAAACGCAGTGCTGAGCGCCAAACGCTTTCACACCCGCCCCGAAATCACCGTGGATGTGGCCCTGATCCGTCAGGCCGCCCGCGCCGAACAGGCGATTCACATCCACTACGGCGACGCCAAAGGCGCGCGCACCGAACGCACCCTCTGGCCCCTGTCGATCATCTTTATGGATCAAACCCTGATGCTGTTGGCTAAATGCCAGCTTCGTCAGGATTTTCGCGCCTTTCGGGTGGACCGGATCAGCGATTTACGCATCACAGACCAATCTTTCCGCCCCCATCGCACCAGCCTGTTGCGCGATGCTTTGGCCCGCCTGCAAGAAGAAGAGGCGACCGCCCGCTCGCCAGACTGCGCCCCATAATACCCCCTTTTGTGAAACGCCTTTTCCCGCTATGCTTACGGAAAAAATAGGCGATCAGAGCAGGAGCATCGCATGCTAAAGCGTGGACTAAAAATATGTGCCTTATTGGCATTTCTACCCAACATAGCCCTTAGCGCGGCAGTGGTTTCCGAAACCAGCCAAGCGCCCCAACAAACACAAGACATTTTAATGGCACAAACCGAATCCGGTTTCCAGCAATGGGTCAAAAGCTTTAAGGCCCGCGCCTTAGCCAATGGTATTTCATCCCAAACCTACGACCGCGCCTTTCGCGGCGTCAGACTGAACCAAAGAGTTATCGCATCGGACCGTAAACAGGCCGAGTTTTCACGGGAAATTTGGGATTATCTGGACACAGCCACCTCCCCAAAGCGGGTAAAAAACGGCAAGGCAATGGTGCGCAAGCACAAATCCAAGCTGCGTCAAATTGAAAACAAATATGGTGTGGAATGGTCAGTCGTTGTTGCCATCTGGGGGCTTGAAAGCTCTTACGGTGAAAACATGGGCGACATCAATATTATTGAAGCACTGTCCACACTTGCCTATGAAGGCCGCCGCCGTAAATTTGGTGAAAGCCAGCTTTTGACTGCTCTGAAAATCATCCAGAAAGGCGACATCACGCCAGATCGTATGCTGGGCAGTTGGGCGGGCGCCATGGGGCACACCCAGTTCATTCCCACCAGCTTTGACGCGCTGGCGGTGGACTTTACCGGCGACGGCAAACGCAACGTCTGGGACAGCCGCGATCCGTCAGATGCGCTGGCTTCTACCGCCAACTATCTAAAGCGCAACGGCTGGGTCAAAGGCCAGCCTTGGGCGATCGAAGTGCAGCTTCCCAAGAATTTCAACTACGGCAACGCCTCGCTTAAAGTGAAAGCAACCCCTGCCCGCTGGGCAGACCTGGGCGTGCGCACCATGTCAGGCGGGAAAATCCCCAACTACGGCAGTGCGGCGATCCTGTTGCCCGCTGGCGCGGACGGCCCCGCCTTTGCAGTGTTTAAAAACTTCTTCGTGATCAAACGCTATAACAACGCCAATTCCTATGCGATGGCGGTTGGGCACCTTGCCGATAAAATCAACGGCGGCGGTGAATTCGTGCGTGACTGGCCCCGCGGCCCCGGCGCATTGCGTTTGCCCGAAAAACTAGAGGTTCAGGAACTGCTGATCAAAGCCGGTTATGACATCGGAGAGCCGGACGGCATCATCGGCCCCAAAACCATCGACGCCATCAGCGACATGCAAATCAAGGCAGGGCAACAACCATCCGGCAAAGCGGATCAGGCTGTGCTGGCCTTCCTGCGCCAACGGGTGCGATAAATCCCCCAACGCGGCAGAAAACACCTGCCGCGTTGGGTTTTTCGCTCACTTCGGGCGGTTTGATGCGAAAAATGGGCCTTTCAGACCAAGTGCCCTTTCCTTGGATTTCCTTCAAGTTTCATCATAAGGCTGCAAGAGGTCAACAATCAGACTTCTTAACCATTGGTGTGGCGAACTGTGGGAATATCGACGGTTCCAAATCAAAAACAGGCGGGCCGGATCAACGGGAATTGGCGGCTGAAACACATCAAGATTGGCCGTTTCTGCAATCCGATGGGCCAATGCAGTTGGAAGCAAAGCTATCAAATCCGACCCCGCAACCGCGCGGTATACTCCGGAAAAAACCGGTAGGGTCATTACGACACTGCGCGAACGTCCAACCCGCGCCAGACCTTCGTCCCCAAGCCCTACGGGGTTTCCTTCGGTCGAAAACAAAATATGGCCAAGGTCGCAAAATAGTTCCAGCGGCATCACGTCGCCACGGGTGATCCTGGCTGCTTTTATGCGCGGATGCTGCTTTCTAACGATAACCGAGAATGACGACTGGAACACAAATTGCCCTTCAGCCCAATCCGGCAGTTTGGTCTGGGGAAGTAACGCAAAATCAACGTCATAACTTTCCAAAGTGCCGACACGGTCATCAGGCACAAGGTCAACCAAATGCACCCGTACTGACGCCGCCTCAACCTCTATGCGCTCCGCCAGCACCGGCATAAGCAATTCTGCGAAAAAATCGCTGCCGGATATGCGAAACTTATTGTCTGCAACGGCAGGATCAAAAAGCTCTGGCGCGCGGATCAAGACCTCGACGCGGCTCATTATGTCGCGAAGCGGTTCGCGCAAGGAAAGCGCAAACTCTGTCGCCTCCAGTTTCTGCCCGTTTCGAAAAAACAGCTCGTCTTTGAGGGATTTCCGCAGCCTTGCAAGCGCGCCAGATACGGCTGGCTGCGACAGGCCCAAACGTTGACCGGCCTTCACGGTCGAATGTTCGATCAACAACGCATCAAGGACACGCAAGAGATTCAAATCAAAGCTAGATAAATTGGCCATACCAATTAATAGTATAGCAACAATCGATTTATCAAATTAATTCAACACAGATACCCTGGCTCCAGTATCAAACTCAGCAAAGCAGGAGCTTTAGATATGCTGGATCGCCCTCGTACCTATAATGTCTTGAATATTTTAATGAAGTTTCATGCTTTCCCCGCTGAAACAATGGGCAAGTTTTGTCTCGTAGAATGCCTCGTGCCGGTTGGTGCTGGTGCGCCCCCGAACCACCACGCTGGTGAGACTGAGGCCTTTTATGTTGTGGACGGCCAGATCGGTTTTATGGTGGATGGCGCGGAAATTCTTGCAGGGCCGGGGCAGCATATTGCGATCCCTGACGGGGCAGTTCATGCCTTTCAAGCCGTTGGGGACAAGCCCGCCCGCGTGCTGATTATCAATGCCCCTGGGGATATGCATGACAGATTCTTCACAGGTATCGGAGAACCGCTTCCCGAAGGTCAAAACGAACTGCCGACACCAGCCAATCCGGACCTTCCGTTCGTTATGTCCAAAGCACAGGAAGTGGGCATGACATTTGTACCGCCGGGCGACGGCGCGGCCTGATCTGCCGCTGGGACGGAAAAGCAAAGGTGCGGACGCCGCGAGTGTGCGCACCTGACGGACGGTTCTAAAACCAACACTCCGATCTTCCCCCACTCAAAACCCTCATTAATATTGCCACCACATTCTTGACACGCCCTAATTATATCCATAAATCCAGATATATGGATAAAAAACAAGCCCTCACTGCCTTTTCTGCGCTCAGCCAACCCACGCGGCTAGATGTCTTCCGCCTGCTGGTCAAAGCGGGCGCGGAGGGGATGTCGGCGGGGGATATTGGTGATGCCTTGAACGTGCGTCAGAACACGATGTCGGCCAATCTGTCGATCCTCGCCCAATCTGGTCTGATCCGCAATGAACGGCACGGGCGCAGCATTCGCTATTTTGCAGAAATGGACGGAATGCGCGGGTTGTTGGCGTTCTTGATGGAAGACTGCTGTGGCGGGCGTCCCGAATTGTGCCAGCCCCTCCTTAATGAAATCGCCTGCCCCTGTTAGGAAAATACGATGACCGACACTTCTCTGCGCGCCGCCGCTGGCCTTGGTACGTTTGAACGCTGGCTCTCGGTCTGGGTGGCGCTGGCGATTGGCGCGGGGCTGCTACTGGGCAATCTGTTCCCAGGCCTGTTCGCGTCATTGGCGGCACTGGAAATCGCCTCGGTCAACCTGCCGGTGGCGGTGCTGATCTGGGCGATGGTCTATCCGATGATGGTCGGCGTTGATTTCAGCGCCCTGCGCCAAGTCGGTGATCGCCCCAAGGGTCTGGTGGTCACGCTGGTGGTGAACTGGCTGATCAAACCCTTCACAATGGCCGCCCTTGGCGTGCTGTTTTTCAACTATTTTTTCGCAGGCCTGATCCCGCCTGACGACGCCCAAGCCTATCTGGCAGGGGTGATCCTGCTGGGGGCCGCGCCCTGTACGGCGATGGTGTTTGTCTGGTCGAACCTGACACGGGGCGATGCAACCTATACGCTGGTGCAGGTCAGCGTGAACGATGTGATTATGGTCTTCGCATTCGCCCCGATCGTGGCATTTTTGCTGGGCGTCACCGATATTGTGGTGCCTTGGGATACGCTTTTGCTATCGGTTGGCCTTTATGTGATGCTGCCCTTGCTGGCGGGTTATCTGACCCGCCGCACCCTGATCCAAAACGGCGGAGAGCCTGCCGTTGACTGGTTCAAATCCCGCGTACAGCCGTTTTCGATCTTTGGCTTGTTGGTGACTGTCGTCCTGCTGTTTGGCTTTCAGGGAGAGGTCATTCTGGACCGCCCCTTGGTCATCGCCCTGATCTCAATCCCGCTGCTGCTACAATCCTACGGCATCTTCTTTCTGGCCTATGGCGCAGCGCGGCTTTGGGGGATTCCCTTTAACGTGGCCGCCCCCTGCGCGCTAATCGGCACCTCGAATTTCTTTGAACTGGCGGTGGCCGTGGCGATCAGCCTTTTCGGACTTGGATCAGGGGCGGCCCTTGCCACAGTGGTCGGCGTGTTGGTCGAGGTTCCGGTGATGCTGTCCCTCGTCGCCTTTGCCAATCGCACCCAGCATTGGTTCCCCGCAGATGGGGCTGGCAGATAACCGTTGTGATCATCTGTGCAGTCCAGCGCGCCGGTTGACGGCTATTTCAACAGTGTCTTGTCCAACTCGGTAAAATCGACGCCCTTTTCAATGGCAAATTCCCGAATAGCCTTTGCCCCTTCAGCCGCGCCCGTCAGATGGCTGGCGACGGTTTTCAGCAGGCTGGTGGCCACTTTGGCGTCATTTTCAATCACCGCCAGCAGTTCGGCCGCACCGATCCGCAGAAATACGGAATCCTCGATAGCGATCAAATCCATTGCGCGATCCTCATTCATAATAACGGCCAAATCCCCGATCAAACGGCCCGGTTTGATCTCGGTAATCAGGCGTTCTTGCTCGCCGAAAATCGTCCAATACAGCCCCGCCAAACCTTTGATACACAGATAGGCCGCATCGGCGGGCTGGTCGCGGCGAAAGATCACCTGCCCTGCCTTCGCCTTGTACCAGTTGCCGCTAAACGCAAGTAATCGTTGTTGTTTCAGGTCCAGATTGGCAAACAGTTCCGCCTGCGCCACCGCGCGCAACTTGCGGTTCAAATCCTGACGGGCGTTTTCATCGGCAGGTTCATCAGCCCGCGTCACACCATCAATCCGCCCGTCAACGATTTCCACATAAAGGTCGTATGAATCAGGATTGGAAAAATGACTTTCGATGAAAATCTTGGTGGTGTCGGGCATCAAAACCCCAATCCGTTCGCGCATCTGCGCCCGCTTGGCCGAGCCGTGACTGGCCAGCGCATTGCCAAGGATTAACACATCAGGTTTTTTCATCCCCGCACGGCTAAACGCAATCCGCTCGCGGAAGACGGCGGGCAGATTTGCCCCCCCGGGGCCTGTTACCAGATCATAGATCGACTGCGCCGCAAGCCGGCGCAAGCCATGCTCGTTCAGCACCTCAACCACCACGTCTTCGACCAACCTTTCCCGTGCGCCTGCCATGCTGGACACACGCCCGAAAATCGCATTGCCCAGAACGGACATGACCGGAATATATTGGTCCGGATTGATGGTTTCGAACAAACCATCCAACTCTGCCACCAAATGCTCGGCGTTTTTCATGCGGATTTCCAGCACCCGCTGCTTGAAACTCTCGCTAAAGGCAGGGCCGATCTGTTCGGCGGAAAAGGCGAAGGGCACCGTCAGCATCAGCGCGAAATCTTCGGGGCGCAGACCGCCATTGCCCACCTCACGCCGCTTGATGGTGACAGCGCGCAGCTTGCGGTACAGATCTTCGTCCATGTTCAAACGGCGGAACAACGGGTGATCCGTGCCATCCTCACCAAAGGTGGCCGCGACCCCTTCGACCAGACTGGCCGACATTTCCGCGACTTCCTCGACGATGTGTTCCTTTTCCAGAATGCTGACAAACTTGCGCTGCTGGGACAGGTTTTCCTGTGTCAGCGTGCGGGTCGGCATGGCGTATAACAAGTTGCTGCCAAGCGGCGTCACGGGGTTAAATTTTTCGGGATCATAGCGGAAGACCACATCGTCCACCCCTGCCTCTGTCAGACGACGGGCGATTTCAGAGCGCAGTTTGACGATTTGATCCGCCAGTTCTTTCGAAGTGCCGGGCTCCAATCGGTGCCGCAACGCGCGACGGACCATGAATTCATCAATGCCCATCGCCTCGCCCAGCTGGAACCACCACTCGCGGATGTCGTCTTCGGTCTTCAACCCCGCCAAAGACGGGTCCAGCCAATCCGCCCCCAGCGGATCATCACTGCTGCCCGCACGGCGGGCCTCTTCCTGCCAGAGTTGCATGTCCAGTGGCACGTCATCTTCGATAAAAGGTTTCTGCTTGAAGGCCATCAGCAGATTATCCCCCATAGTGCCCTGAAATATCTGAGGGGTGGCATTGGCATAACCGATGCGATTGGCCAGAGCAGACTGGTGCAATTCGTTCAAATCGTGCCCTGCAATCCGCACATGCCCACGGGACGGGATCACTTCACGGGTCAGAATATCGGCAAAAGCCAGCGCAGCGGCCTCGTTTGAGGTTTTAATCGCCACCCGCGCACCTTTGGGAATAGACAATGAAATGTCTTCCAGAACCATATCGCCGTCTTCATTGCGCACGGTCACATCCTGTATTTCGATATCGCCACTTAGACTGGGGATGCTGTCCGGCTCCCCCTGAAACAGGGCATCATCCACCAGCGTTTTGGGGGCAAACCGCTCGGTCACCACCTCCCAGCGCAGGCTCATGTCTTGGGTCTGATTGTAATAATCCAGCAGTTCCTTCCACGGCGAGGACAGGTCTTTATAGGCCGCCAAAGCCGCCACCAAAGCCCCTACGGTGATCTGCCCGTTGATCGCCAGATAACCGCCAACCGAATAGAAAAAGAACGGGGTCAATTGATTGATGAAGTTGTTCAGGAACTTCATAAAAAATTTCTTTTGGTAAATCTCAAAGCGGATATTAAACAGCCGCCCCAATCGGTCTGAAAACTGGGCCGCGCGATACCGCAAACCGCCGTTGGTGCGAATATCACTAACCCCGGCCGCAGTTTCTCCGATGTCAGACGAAAGGCGGCGCACCTCTTGGATCCGGGCCTTGTTCAGCAGGTTGATCTGCCGTTGCAAACGCGGAATAAGCCAGGCCTGCAAAGGGATCAACGCCACTGACGCCAACCCGAACCAGAAACTTTGCGCAAACAAAAACGTCAGAATGGTAAGCATCTGCCCTGCCTGAAACACTGGCTGGGACAGCATATCCCCCATCAACCCGCCCATAGGCTCCGCCTCGGAGGTGACCATAGACACCAGTTCCCCCTGACTGGTCTGACGGAAATAGGGGCGGGGAAAGCGCATCATCCGCGTTAACAATTGAAAGCGGAACCGCCGCAACATCCGCTCGGCCAAAACGCCCTTCATGGTGTTGATCCGCATCTTCAGCAAACCATTGGCCAGCACAGCCAGCAGGAACCCCAAACACAGGGTCATCAAAAACTGCGTCTGTGTCAGCGTCACACCAAAATAGGTAATATCCGCGCCACTGCCCCCGATGGCGTCATTGATGATCCGTTTTGGCAGTTCCAAACTGACGTAGAGTATCGGAAATGTTAGCAACGTCACCGCCAACAAGATCAACTGGCTGCGTTTTGAATATTTCCAGATATATTGGAAGAGGGTTTTTTCCATACATGGGGTCCTTGTGCAGCACCAGCTGGCAGCACGGCGGGAATTGGTCCCACGCGCAAATTATGGTCTCAATCTAAGTCATCAAAGCCGTGGGACAAGCAAACAGTTGAAATCAGTTTGCGTCTTGTCCCCAATCCGCGCTCATCATCTCGCGCAGGCGGCTGGCGGTGCGTTCGAACTCAAACGCGCCTTCCCCTTCTTCATACAGCTTTTCCGGCTCGGCCGCGGCGCTGACAATCAGCTTTGTGCCTGCCTCGTACAGTGCATCCACCAGTGTCACAAACCGCTTCGCCTCATTGTTATTTGCGCGGCTGAGGCGGGGAATATCCTTTAGGATCAGCACACGGATCGCCCCGACAATGGCCAGATAATCGCCCGGTCCAAGCGGTTGACCACACAGATCCCGAAACGTGGCCATCGCGACGCCATTGTGAAACGCAGGCAGGCGGATTTCGCGGGATTTATGGTGCAAAATCAACGGCTGGGCCTTGCCCCCTGCCACATCGGTCCAGACCCGCTGAATCGCCATTTCCGCCGCATTGTCGATGGGGGTGAAATAGGTTTTATGGCCCTGCAAACGGTTCTGGCGGTGGTCGGTTTCACTGTCCAGATTATAGACATTCATGCGCTGTTTGATCAGCTCGATAAACGGCAGGAACAGATTGCGGTTCAACCCGTTTTTATACAGATCATCAGGGTGACGGTTGGACGTTGTGACAATAACAACTCCGGCTTCAAACAGCTTTTCAAACAGGCGCCCCACAATCATCGCATCGGTGATATCGGTTATCTGCATTTCATCAAAACACAGCACTTTTGCCGCAGAGATAACCTCCGCCGCCACAGGATCTATAGCATCTTCAACGCCCCGTTTACGGGCCTCATGCATCAGCCCGTGGATTTCCTGCATAAAGGCATGAAAATGCACGCGACGTTTTTTGGGCTCGGGGAGGGTTTCAAAGAACAGGTCCATCATCATGGATTTGCCCCGTCCGACACCGCCATACAGATACAACCCTTTCACAGGCGCGGGCGCTTTACCAAACAACCCCCGCAACCCCTTTTTAGGCGCAGCTTGCAAGCTGTCAGACACGGCTTCAAACAACTTGAGCACTGCCAACTGGGCTGGATCACGGTGTAAAACACCACTGGCGACACGCTGTTCATAAATATCTGTGATGCTGCTCATAACAATTCTGCCCTTGCGCAGGTGGCTCAATTTTGGTCTTCCCTCCCCTAACAAGCCATTGCAAGCTGCGCAACGCAGTACGGAATCCCATGAAACAACAGTCTCAGCCGCTTTTCACACCCATCCTGATCGCAGGATGCCTGATCCTGATGACCGGATTTTCCCTGCGCGCCAGCTTTGGCGTGTTTCAAATCCCTATTGCGTCAGAATTTGGCTGGCTGCGGTCTGAATTTTCCATGGCCATCGCCATCCAGAACCTTGCATGGGGCATCGGCCAACCGATCTTCGGCGCCATTGCGGAAAAATTCGGCGATCGGAGGGCGATTTTCCTTGGCGTTTTATGTTATGCGGCGGGGTTATTGCTTAGCAGTACCGCCACCACACCCGGCGCCCATCAACTTTATGAAATCATCGTCGGATTTGGCATTGCAGGCACCGGCTTTGGCGTGATCCTTGCCGTGATCGGACGCGCTGCCAGCGATGAGAACCGCTCGCTGACCCTTGGGATCGGCACCGCGGCTGGCTCCATGGGCCAAGTCATCGGCCCCCCCCTCGCCGCGATTTTGCTGGCCTATATGAACTGGTCGCAGGTGTTTATCGTCTTTGCGGGCATCATCATGCTGGTGCTGTTCCTGCTGCCTATGCTGCGCGCCCCCGTGGTCGCCAGTACCGACGAGCTGGAAGAAACCATGTCGCAAATCCTGCGCAAGGCCTTTAAAGATCCGTCTTACACGCTGATTTTCCTCGGGTTCTTTTCCTGCGGCTTTCAACTTGCCTTTATCACCGCCCATTTCCCCGCCTTCGTAACCGAAATGTGTGGCCCCATTGCCCAAGACAGCCTGCTGGCAGGAATGGGCATTTCATCCGCCTCGGCGCTTGGGGCGATTTCGATCGGCGTGATCGGTCTGGCCAATATCATCGGCACAATTACGGCGGGCCTGTTGGGTAAGAAGATGACCAAGAAATACCTTCTGACCTATATTTACATCGGCCGCACAGCCCTTGCCGCGTGGTTTATCCTGACCCCGATGACACCGCTGACAGTTCTTTTGTTCAGCTTTCTAATGGGGTTGATGTGGCTGGCCACTGTGCCCCTTACCTCTGGTCTGGTGGGGCATATTTACGGCATGCGCTATATGGGCACGCTTTATGGCATCATCTTCCTAAGCCACCAATTGGGCGGCTTTCTGGGGGTGTGGCTCGGTGGCGCATTGTATGACCTTTATGGCAATTACAATGTTGTATGGTGGGTCGGCGTCGGCGTCGGCGCGTTTTCTGCGATCGTCCACCTGCCAGTGAAAGAAATCCCGCTGGGCCAACGCACAGCGGCTTAAGGCAGAAATGAGTATTTAGGGAACATTGAAGCCTGACGGGACCGCGTGTCTTGTCGGGCTTTTTTTGTTTTTCAAATATCCAGTCTGTGCGCGCAGCACGCATAGGCGTTTCTGGGGGAATTACGACCCGATATGCTGCTTGCCGCGTTTTTCGGCCAGCGCCACTTGTTTCTGGCGTTCGCGGAAGCGGACTTTGCGGTCTTCGGAATGGCTGTCGATGCACTGATGACAGGACACGCCTTTTTCAAATTCCGGGCGGTCAAAATCTGCGGGGGCAAGGGGCATGCGGCAAGCGTAGCACAGTTCGTATTTGCCTTCTTCCAGTCCGTGTTTCACCGAGACACGGCTGTCAAAGACGAAACATTCGCCGTTCCATGTGCTCTCAGCCTCGGGCACATTTTCAAGGTATTTCAGGATGCCGCCCTTCAGGTGATAGACGTCCTCTACCCCTTCGCCCAGCAGGAAGTTGGTGGATTTTTCACAGCGGATGCCACCTGTGCAGAACATGGCGACTTTCTTATTGTGAAAACGGTCTTTGTTTTCATCCCACCACGCAGGAAATTCGCCGAAAGATTTGGTTTGCGGGTCAATTGCGCCGTCAAAGGTGCCGATGGCCACCTCATAATCATTGCGGGTGTCGATCACCACAACATCGTCGCGGGTGATCAGGTCGTTCCAATCTGCCGCTTCGACATAGTTGCCTACGTTGGCTGTCGGGTCCACATGGGGCTGGCCCATGGTGACAATCTCTTTCTTCAGCTTCACCTTCATGCGCAGGAACGGCATTTCAGCCGCGAAGCTTTCTTTGTGTTCAAAGTCGCTGCATCCCGGCATTGCGCGGATATGGGCCAAGGCTGCATCAATCCCAGCGCGCGGGCCGGCGATGGTGCCGTTGATGCCTTCAAAGGCCAGCAGAAGGGAGCCTTTGACCCCGCCTGCATCGCAGACAGCCTGAAGCGGCGCTTGCAAGGCGGTGTGATCCTCAAAGCGGGTGAAATGGTACAAGGCTGCGACAACAAAGTTTGACATGGCGCGCATATAAACCCGCGCAGGATAAAATTCCAGTGGCAAAGCAGCGCGGTTGACGCGGGCGGCGCGGCCCCACATAAATTCACCAACCAAGGAGTGCCCATGACCCACGCCACCAACACTGCGCTTATCATCATCGACGTCCAGAATGATTTCTGCCCGGGCGGAAATCTGGCCGTGGAAAACGGCGACCAGATCGTTGAACGTATAAACACGCTGCAAGACGACTATGCTATTACGGTTCTCACACAAGACTGGCATCCGTCGAACCACACGTCTTTTGCCGACAATCACGATGACGCAGAGCCGTTTTCGCAGGTGGATATGGCTTATGGCCCGCAGGTGCTGTGGCCGCGCCATTGTGTTATCGGCACGGCGGGGGCGGCGTTCAAAAGCGGCTTGAACACGGATCATGCGGATCTGATCATCCGCAAGGGGTACAACCCTGATATCGACAGCTATTCCGCGTTTTTTGAAAACGACCACAAGACCCAAACCGGGCTAGAGGGGTATCTGCGCGAACGGGGTGTCACCAAACTGGTGATGGTCGGTCTGGCCACTGATTTCTGTGTACGGTTTTCAGCGGTGGATGCGATCAAACTGGGCTTTCAGGTTACCGTGATCCAAGACGCCTGCCGTGCCATTGATCTGGACGGTTCACTGGCTGCCGCCTTGGAAGAGATGTCCAGCCTTGGGGTTCTGTTGAAGTAACGCCATTGACCGCTGTGCCCTACTGGACAAGCTGGCAAACCCCTGTTCTAACAGCATTTGCACAACCGGAGCCCTGATCATGGTCGATATCGCCACCCGAGTTTATAACCACAAATGGAAGATCGACCCGATTGTGCGGTCTTTGATCGACACGGATTTTTACAAACTGCTGATGTGCCAGTCGGTGTTTCGGAACAAACCCGATGCACAAGTGACGTTTAGCCTGATCAATCGCACCAAATCCTTTCGGCTGGCCGATATTGTGGACGAAGGCGTGCTGCGCGAGCAATTGGACCATGTGCGCTCGTTAAGTTTGTCACGGGGCGAAAGCACCTGGCTGCGGGGCAATATGTTTTACGGCAAACGCCAGATGTTCCGCTCTGATTTTATGGAGTGGTTCGAAAAGCTGCGCCTGCCCGCCTATCATCTGGAAAAAATAGACGGCCAGTATGAACTGACCTTTGAAGGCTCTTGGCCCGAGGTGATGTTGTGGGAGATTTCCGCCCTGTCGATCCTGATGGAACTGCGCTCTCGGGCGGTGCTAAAGGGCATGGGCAAGTTCGAATTGCAGGTACTTTATGCCCGCGCCATGACGAAACTTTGGGAAAAAATCGGTCGCTTGCGCGAAGTGGAAAACCTGAACGTGGCGGATTTCGGCACGCGGCGGCGGCACTCCTTCATGTGGCAGGACTGGTGTGTGCAGGCCATGCACGAAGGGCTGGGCGACCGGTTCAACGGCACATCAAACTGCCTGATCGCCATGCGCCGCGAGGTCGAGGCCATCGGCACCAACGCCCATGAACTGCCCATGGTCTATTCCGCGCTGGCCGACAGCGACGCGGAACTGGCCAAAGCCCCCTATCAAGTGCTGGAGGACTGGCAGGAAGAACACGACAGCAACCTGTTGATCATGCTGCCTGACACTTATGGCACCAAAGGCTTCCTTGAGCGTGCCCCTGAATGGCTGGACAAATGGACCGGCATCCGCATCGACAGCGGTGATCCGGCGGCGGGTGCGGAAATTGCCATCAACTGGTGGAAATCCCGTGGCCAAGACCCGCGCAAAAAGCTGGTGATCTTTTCGGACGGGCTGGATGATCGCAAAATTATCGAACTGGCCAACCAGTTCAATGGCCGGGTGCGGATCGGTTTTGGCTGGGGCACCATGCTGACCAATGATTTCCGCGGGCTGGTTCCAAATGACGCTTTAGCCCCGTTTTCATTGGTGTGCAAAGCCGTATCAGCCAACGGGCGCCCGACGGTTAAACTGTCAGACAACCCGCGCAAGGCGATGGGGCCAGCGGATGAAATCGAACGCTACAAGCGGGTGTTTGAAGTGGGTGAACAGAAACCGATCGAAGTGGTTGTTTAGGGGTTTTGACCTGAAGCAGCGTTGTTTTTCAGGTATTTTACCGACAAAGAAAACTGGGGTGCTGCGTTAAACCACCTTGGGTGGGACGGACTAGTCTTCGACCTTGCCGCGTAGTTTCTTGACTTCTCCCCGTTGTTTCTTACCTTCTAGCCTACGGCGTTTGCTGCCCAATGTGGGGCGGGTTTTGATACGGCGCTTAGGAACCTCCAGCGCTTTTTTGATCAGCTCCACGAGTTTTTCGCGGGCGTTTTCGCGGTTCATCAACTGGCTGCGGTGGGATTCTGCGGTGATGATAACCGCGCCGTCTTTGGTCCAGCGCCGCCCTGCAAGGCGTTTCAGGCGGGATTTTACGGCGGGAGGCAGGTTCGGGGATCGCTCTGCTTCAAAGCGCAACTCAACGGCGGAAGACACTTTGTTGACGTGCTGACCACCCGGACCAGAAGAGCGATGAAAGCTCTCGGTCAGCTCCCAATCTTCTATTTCGATGGTGTCACTGATGCGCATCTGATGTCTGACCTCTTATAAGTGCTACGCATGAGCGCCGCTTTGGTTCCATGAACTCCTATCACCTTATTGATAATAAGCGTGTTTTGTCACAACCGCAAACAGACCCTAAGTGTAAGGCATCGCAATACGGAAACGAAAGGAACGAGATATGAAACTGTTAATCTCAACAACAGCAGCAACCGCACTTATGGCATCTATGGCAATGGCGCAGGTCGCTGATAACCAACGCTATGACGCAGTTACCCCTGAGACCACGTTGAACGATAACGGTATGAAACTGGACGACAACGCCCGTTACGATTCAGTTACGCCAGATGAAAAACTGAATGACAATGCAATGACTGCGGATTCAAACGCACGCTACGAAGCCTTGACCGAAGACAAGACGGACAGGCAGAATGTGTCGCGCAATTCGGGCACAGAATATGAAAACCTGAAAAGCCGCACCGGCGAAAACATGACGCGGTCTGAATATCTAAGAGACACTTTGCGCTAAAGCAAAGACACTAAAAACTTAAGGGCCGGTCTTTCCAGACCGGCCCTTTTTTATTCGCTATTGGTTTTTCACCCAAACTTAATCAGCTGCAAGCACACCGCCATCTTCAGTAGCAGTTGCGTATTCAGCTGGATCGATCAGGCCGTCTTCGTTGGCGTCGATTTCTGTGAATACGGCTGGATCAACTTCAGCATGGCCCGCTGTGAACTCTTCTACGCTTAGAACGCCATCGGCATTTGTGTCCATTTCGGACATTTCAGAGGCGTGCGCAAAAGATGCAGTTGCAAGGATTGCGGCGAAAGTCAGTGTCAGGTTACGCATTGTAAACTCCTGTTCGAGTGTATCGAGGGACGCAGATTGCGCCCTCTGTCTACAAAGACGAAATCGGGGGTGATTTTATTCCAAGGCCGGTTTTCCAGCGGCAGTTTCCCGCCATAAGAAAGAGGCGGAAATTGGCCATACGCAACTTCCCACCTAACGCTCGTTCAGAAAATAAGCATAGGTTCCGTGCTGTAACCAATCAATCGGAGCCTTCGCATGAACCGCGATAAACTATTCGACCATCTGGAAGATCTTTTGATCTATGCCCACCATCTGACCCGCAATCGGGATCAGGCAGAGGATTTGGTGCAAGACGTTGTTATTCATGTCCTAAGCCGTGACACCTGCCTGTCCGAAGTGGAACATCCGCGCCGCTATATGGCGGTGATCCTGCGCAATCTGTTTCTGGATCAAACCCGCAAGAAAGGCCGCGCACCTGCTGTTGTCCCGTTGGATGACCATGATCCAGAGGATGAAAATGCCGATGCATTTTCATCTTTGGCCTGCGCGCAAACCCTGGCGGCCATCGGACGATTGCCCGAGGAATACCGCACCGTAATGCGGCTGCGGGTGGACGCAGGCCTGTCCTATTCGGATATGGCGGATCAGCTGAATTTGCCCATCGGCACCGTCATGTCCCGCATGAGCCGCGCACGGTCCAGACTGCGGGAATACTTGTAAGCAAAACCACAGGATTTGGGGGTCAGACTTTGAAGCTGGCGAAAAAAATCCGCCTTTAAAAATGGAAAGAGCCCTGCCGAAGCACGGGCAGGGCTCTCCTCGAGAGTTGGAGGTGGCAAGCAAGATTGGAAAATCTTGAAACCAGATGTGTGGATAGAAGGGCTGCCCTCTAAACGCTCACCTCGCTTTTAACCTTAACCAGTTGCTCCTGTTTCCCAATAATCATTGGCACCTCCTTTCTGATTGTTTCACGTCAGGGTAGATTTACCCCACACCAGAAAGGTGGCACGACTTTTCTAAAACACAAAGCGTTTTTTTGCCGTTTACCCCAGATTTTGTGGTTAACAGGTTAGAGCCTGCCTAAATCTTGGCCTGACTGCGCCCTAACATGGCAACAATGTAACGGAATGGTATCAATGCAATCAACGCAAGTGCCAGTTTGACCATCCAATCCGCAAAACCCAGACTCACCCAAAGCGGAAAGATCGGCCCGACACCAAGCATCGGCAGCAAATCACCGGCCCAAGACACATCATTGGACGGCTCGATAAAGCTTAGACGCGCGGAAAAGGCGATGCTGAAGAACAGGATCGTATCCAGAGATGAGCCGATCAGGGTAGAAGCCAGCGGCGCACGCCACCAGGCGCCGTCGCGCAGTTTGTTAAATACAAACACATCCACCAGTTGGGCCACCAGAAAGGCGATGCCCGATCCGATTGCGATGCGCAGCGTCACCAAAGGGCCGAACTCCCCGATGATCTGGGTGCCAATAAAGGAACACAGCAGACCAACCGCAAACCCTGCCAGAACCACTTTGCGGGCCGCTTTGACCCCATAGATGCGGTTTGTCAGGTCGGTGACCAGAAACGCCAATGGATAGGTGAATGCCCCCCAGGTCAGCCAGTTGCCAAACAGGAATTGCACAAGAATATTAGAAGCGACAACAACTGCCGCCATGGCGATTACGCCAAGGATAAGACCACGAGACACATTTTTCTCCGTTTTGAAAAGGTAGCGGACACTTTTGCCCCTTTATTGGGGCTGGCGGGGGATACCGCTTTGAAGGCGACTTGGCAAGCAGACTATTGGGAAAGGAATTAAGGCAATTTTGGGGCAGCCCGCCCTTGGCAGAGTCGCTGTATCCGTTATGATGGGGCCAGTAACACAAGGTTAAGGACATAAGGTGGGCAATTGGACCTTACATTGGCTGGATGCCACGGGCGATCTCAGCGCGTGGAAAGACCGGATCACCGGACAGATCAATGACGCCTATCACGCCATGTCCCCTTTTGTGCGCCCTTCGGAAATGGATGTCCTGATTGAGCGGGGCAATGAAACCGTGGTGCCGGAAACGGGCATGTCTGCAAATGTGACGCGCGCCAACCTCGCCACGTTGATTTTCGACCCTTATAACGAAAATTTCACACGGACCCTGACCTCAGGTCTGGTGCAGCGCCAGATGGTCAACACCGCCCACCGCGCCATGCGCGCTGCGGGGCCGGGCTATGGGTTTACTCTTGGCGGCGCCATGGTCAGCGAGGGTCTGGCTGGGCAATTTGTGCGGCTGGTGTTTGACAGCCCGCTTGAACCCTGGGACTGCGCCTTTGACGATGACCAATTGTCCGCACAATGGCCCGACCAGCGTTCGATGATGTCCCCGAAATTCGACCACGGCGAATGGTTTTCCGGCTCGGGCACCCGCCCGCGTTGGCTCGGGTATACAATGGGCACGCGCATTGTGGAAAACTGGCTGCTAAGCGGTGCCGACCTTAGCCCCGAACGGTTGATCAGCGTGCCCGCTCCGAAAGTGTTGAACGCGGTCGCGGTTCAATCCTTGGTATCATAAAGCGCCAACGTGATCGGGATCATAGCCAGTAAACACACCAGCATCCGCACTGTGTTCAGCGGCGTCCAGTCGCGGGAATAGGTCTGCCAGACCTGATCGGCCCCCTGCCCCAACGCACGGGCATCCACCAGCGCCAGGGCCTCGTTCATCGGAATATGATAGCCGACCGTCAGGGCAAAACCGCCCACTAGATAGATCAGCGCCGCCGCCCCAAGATAAATCGCGGATCGTTTGGCCCCCACCCAAAACCCAAGCGCTGCAAAACCCACGGCAAAGACCGGCGTCAGGAAGAACGGCACAAAGAACACCGCATTGCGCACCGCGCGGTTGATACCCTGCATGGACTCAATCGCGGCAATTGCGTTGGTCTGATCCAAGCCCGGCATGGTGACAAAAGAAAACGAGAAAAAGAACCCCGCCAATGTGCCCATCAACAGCAGCACAAACAGAATGCCTGCGCGTAACAACATGATCATCCCAAATCCTTTCTGTACAAAACTTTACGGATTGCCTAATTTCGTACATTTCTTTACGATACCTGTCAAGCGCAGGAGCATTTTATGGAAACCGACAAGCAAAAACACCGCCGCGAACGGATCGAAGACGCGGCCTATGCCGTATTGCAAGAAAAGGGATATAAAGGGGCGTCCATGCTTGATATTGCCAAGCGGGCGGGATGCTCCAATGAAACTTTGTATCGCTGGTATGGCAATAAACAAACCCTGTTCGCCAGCCTTGTGACCGCAAATGCGGCCGCCGTTAAAGCACAAATAGAACAATCAATTCAAACAGATGGCGACACGATCGAAGAACTTCGCCTGCTGGGGCCGCAACTGCTGGATCTGGTCACCAGTCGCAGGGCCATTGCCCTGAACCGCGCAGCGGCGGGGGATGTCTATCACACAGGCACCCTTGGTCCTGCAATCGCGCAAGGGGGCAAAGACACCATCGCACCCTTGGTCGGAAAGCTGATTGCCAGCGGGATGGAACGGCAAATGCTGCAACGCAGCGATCCTGCGGAAATCGCAGCAATTTTCATTGCGCTGCTTATCGGAGACACCCAAATCCAGCGCGTCATCGGTGTGATTCCCGAATTAACCGACGCCCAAAAAGAAGACCGCGCAGACAGGGCCTGCGCGGTCATTCAAAAACTTTATGGCGTCTAGGTTCAGCCGCCCACAGCAACAATCGCCTTGGCAAGGATCGGGATCACTTTATCCGACAGTCCCGCCACGTTGAACCGGCTGTCCCCAATCATATAGATCGCGTGATCCTCGCGCAGTTTGGCAACCTGTTCTTCGGACAGCCCCAAACGGGAAAACATGCCGCGGTGTTCCGCGATAAACCCGTAACGATCCGATCCGGTTTCCGTCCGCAACGCATCAGCCAGCTTTTGACGCAGGCCCAACATGCTGTTGCGCACCTCTTCCAGTTCCGCTTCCCAATCGGCCCGCAATTCAGGATCGTTCAGAACCATCGTCACCAGCCGCGCCCCGTGATCGGGTGGAAAGCTAAAATTCAGACGGTTCAGGCTCGACAACATGCCTTGGGTCAGCGCACTGCCTGCGGCATCTTTGGACACTGCAATCACCAGACCGCAGCGTTCACGGTAGATACCAAAATTCTTGGAGCAACTGGCCGAAATCAACAGTTCGGGGAATTTTTGCGCCAGCAGACGCACGCCGTAGGCATCCGCAACCAGACCATCACCAAAGCCCTGATAGGCGATATCCACAAACGGGATCGCACCCCGTTCCAGCAACAGATCCGCAACCTGCTGCCATTGGGTCTGGTTCAGGTTAGCGCCCGTCGGGTTGTGACAGCAACCATGCAGAATAACCACATCGCCCGCATTCACCTGACCCAAATCCGCCATCATACCCGCGAAATCCACAGTACGGGTTTCGTCATCCAGATAAGCATAGGTTTTCATCGGAATCCCCACACCTTTGACCATCGCAGGGTGGTTTGGCCAAGTCGGATCAGACATCCAGATCGTCGCGTGGGGCGAAGCCACTTTGATCAGCTCCAGAATCTGACGAATAGCCCCTGTTCCCCCCGGCGCATGGGCAAAAGACAGACGTTCGGCCGCAACAGTATCACCCAGAACCAGATCGGCCATCACCTTGTGAAAGCCCCCATCACCGATCAGCGCGGTGTAGCTTTTGGTGGTCTCGGCGTCCCACAACAGTTGTTCAGCCTTTTTCACCGCCCGCATGATCGGCGTGTTGCCGTTTGCGTCTTTATAAACGCCAACGCCAAGGTCGATCTTTTCAGGCCGCTCATCCGCGCGGAACATGCCGCTAAGCATGATGATTTTGTCAGGCGGTTGTTGTGTCAGGTTCTCTAGCATCTGCTGTCCTTAAGTGGGCCTTAGCCCTGTTCTACTTTCAAATCGTCGTAACTGCCCCATTCGGCCCATGATCCGTCATAAAGCGAATGGTCACGGTGGCCGATGATCTCTAGCGCCAGCGACAAAACCGCCGCTGTCACGCCAGACCCGCAAGTGGTGATCACAGGCCGTTTCAGGTCAACGCCCGCGTCTTCAAAGGTCGCGCGCAGGGCATCAGGGGTTTTCAGGGTATGATCCGCGTTCAACAGGGTTTTGAACGGAACGTTTTTGGAATTCGGGATATGGCCAGCCCGCAGGCCCTTGCGCGGCTCGGCAACCTCACCCCGAAAACGCTCGGCGGCGCGGGCGTCAACGATTTCTGCTTGATCCAATTTAGAGGCCAAAGCCACTTGTGTCACATCGCGCACCAATGTGGCGTTGCGCCGTGCAGTCATGTGGCGATCACGGATAAACGGCGGCAGGTCCTCGATCGGACGCCCCTCGGCCAGCCATTTCGGCAAGCCCCCATCCAGCACAGCCACATCCATCTGACCCATGTGGCGGAACAACCACCAGACGCGGGCCGCCGAAAACAGGCCTTCGCTGTCATACACAACCACGCGGTGCCCATCGCCAACCCCCAAAGCCCGCATACGAGACATGAATTTTTCAGTGGGCGGTGCCATATGGGGCAGGTCAGAATTGCTGTCGGACACATCGTCGATATCAAAGAACCGCGCACCTGGAATATGCGCCGCTTCATAGTTCGCCTTGGCGTCCCGAGGATCACCCGGCAAATAGGTCGTTGCATCCAGAATCCGCAAATCAGGCGCATCCAGATGCTGCGCCAGCCAATCGGTTGATACGATGGTTGATTGATCACTATGGGCCATAAAGTTACCTTTGCGCTGTTATCTTGGGATTATCGTTGCCTGCGGCAGGTTTCAAGTGTTGGCTTTGCATAAGAAAACAGTCCCCCGCATTTGCCAAGCGCTGTTTTGCGGCACAAGTGCATAAAATGACCACAGCGCAGTAAGCCGGATTGTGAACGCACGCCGTATTTATCGCAAGGTTTGAGCTGCTTGGATGATGTTTGTGTGGAAAATTTCAAACAATAATAGAATTATGCGGGAAATTTTTCCCACAAAACCCAAAAACTCATAAAACTTGGGACAACAGCCCGCACCCCAGCCGCTATCCTGATAAAAAAGGAGCCGACCCCATGATCGCAAAAATCTTCACCGACCATCCTGCCGCCGTAGACGAAACCTACACAGAGCATTTTGCCTTTGCCCTGCGGTTTTCCGCAACTTTGTTCGTCGCAGCAGGCGCGGCACTGGTGCATGCGATCATCCCGTGCCTGTGCGAAAAAACCGCCAGCACAAAGGTCGCCAAATTATACGCAAAAACCCACAATCGGGGCAGCTAGGGTCGCGCCCTAGCCATTGTCCCGCAACAGGCGGGACTTCTGCTTTTGCCAATCGCGTTTCTTTTCAGTCTCGCGCTTGTCAGCCTGACGTTTGCCCTTGGCGATGCCAATCAACAGCTTTGCCATGCCCTTATCGTTGAAATACAGCTTCAACGGCACAAGGGTCATACCCTGACGCCCGATGTTCTGCCACATCTTCGCCAGTTCGCGCTTTGACGCCAGCAATTTGCGGCGGCGGCGTTCTTCGTGGTTAAAGGTCTTGGCCTGCGCATAGGGCTGGATAGCGCTGTTCACCAGCCACAATTCCCCGTCTTCCACCGTGGCATAGCTTTCGGCGATATTGGCCGCGCCCAGCCGCAGGGATTTCACCTCTGATCCAAGCAGGATCATACCGCATTCGACAGTATCTTCGACGGCATAATCATAGCGCGCGCGGCGGTTTTCCGCGACGACTTTGTTATTTGGATCGGCTTTCTTCTTGGCGGCCATTACTCTGTTATCCTGACACCGTGAAGCCGGTGCATTTCTTCTGCGCTGGGGGGCTCCCACATGGCGTTTATGCCATCGAACATTTCACGGGTGACTTCGAATTGAAAGGTTTCAGCCTGTTCGGCGTTGCGCCGTAGCACCCGCTGCCAGCGTATTTCGGTTGGAACATCAACATAGTGTAATTGCGTGGAAAAACCATGCTCTTGCGCCCAGTTTTCAAAAATTCCCCGCTCATAACTGTTGGTCAGGCCACAGTCAAAGATCACAGGCACCCCAAGGGGCACCAGCTGTTCCGCCATCTTGCGCATTTGCAAACAATTGCGTTGGACCCGCTCATAGAACCATTCAAACCGCAACTCGGCCGGTTTGTCGGCATTGTGCAAACGCTGCATCCATTCATCAATGGCAAAACGCACCGCACGCAGGTCTTCGGCCAGACGGAAAGAATAAGTGGATTTGCCCGCGCCAGTGCACCCACATACAAGGTGTATGTCATATGTGGGTGTCTGCATGGTTTAGCTGATCAGCCCGGCGAACCGCATGGCTGCATCCATCTTTGCCTTGGTTTCATCCAGCAAAGGCGTCAGCGGCAGGCGCACATCCGGCGTGCAATGCCCCAGCCGGGACGTGCCGTATTTCGCGCCCACAAGGCCCGGCTCGGTAAAGACCGCATTGTGCAGCGGCATCAGTTTGTCCTGAATCTGCAAAGCAGTGGCGTAATCACCAGCCAGTGTCGCTTCTTGCAGTTGCGCACATAGTTTCGGGGCCACATTGGCTGTGACCGAAATACAGCCAACCCCGCCTTGGGCGTTGAACCCGTGGGCGGTGCCGTCTTCGCCTGACATCTGGATGAAATCCGTGCCGCAATGAATCCGCTGCGCACAAACCCGAGACAGATCGGCAGTGGCGTCTTTGACACCCACGATGAATTCCAGCTTAGCCAGTTGGCCCATGGTTTCAGGCACCATGTCAATCACACTGCGCGGCGGGATGTTATAGATGATGATCGGCAGGCCGACTTCATTCACCGCTTCGAAATGGGCGATCAACCCGCGTTGCGTGGGCTTGTTGTAATAGGGCGTCACCACCAGCGCACCATCCGCGCCGATGTCTTTGGCGTATTGGGTAAAACGCAGGGCCTCGGCGGTGTTGTTCGATCCCGCACCTGCAATCACAGGCACACGACCCGCCGCGGTTTCCACCACAACTTTGATCACATGTTCATGCTCTATATGGGTCAGGGTCGGGCTTTCGCCTGTTGTGCCCACAGGAACCAGCCCGTGCGTGCCCTCGGCAATGTGCCATTCGACCAGGTTTTTCAGCGCCTTATCGTCCACCTTACCGTCAATAAACGGGGTGATAAGCGCGACATAGGAACCTTTAAACATGGCTTGGCCTCCGGTAGGGGTTGGTTTGAGTCGGGTCCAATTAGCAGGGAAACCAGCGAAACGGAACGACGAAAAATTGAATTGCAACGCCGAGTGATTGAAATACTGTATCTGTGCGCTAAGTTTGTCGCAAAATTGGGGTTGTTTGATGCGGGTTTTGTTTGTTTTGGCGGTAACGTCTTGGGTTTGGGCGGCGTCACAGCCTGCTGTGGCACAAGACCAGACTGACAGCGACCGGATTGCGGCGGCTTTTGTGGCCATCACCGCCCGTGACTGGGAGGCAACAGACCAATACATCCGTGACATTACCGATCCCGCAGGCCGCGATCTGGTGACATGGCAGCGGCTGCGGCGCGGCAATGGCGACTGGACGGATTACGTCAGCTTCATCAACAGCCATCTGGACTGGCCCGGCCTGCAAAGCCTGCGTGAACAGGGCGAGGATACTATCCCCACAGACGCAAAACCATCCGACGTATTCGCCTATTTCGCACCACAGCCCCCCCAAACCGGAACCGGTTCCCTGCGGCTTGCAGCGGCCCTGTCCCAACTTGGCCAACCCAAAAATGCCCAGGCTGAAGCCGCCCGCGCATGGACAACAATGACCCTGTCCGAAGCCGAAGAAACCGCTCTGCTGAACCAGTACAAAGACAGCCTATCCGCCCATCACCCAGCCCGACTGGACATGCTGTTGTGGAACGGCAGCACAACAGCAGCCGCGCGGATGATTCCGCTGGTGTCCGGCGATTTGCAGAAACTGGCCAAGGCCCGTATCGCCCTGCAAAACTCTGAAAACGGCGTGGATGCGGCGATCAATGGAGTGCCTGCCAAACTGCGTATGGATGGCGGGCTGGCCTATGACCGCTTTATCTGGCGGGTCAAAAAATCCCGCTGGGACGACGCCCAAGCCCTGTTGGCCGAACAATCTGCTGATGTGAAAAATCTGGGTCGCCCCGAAAAATGGGCCAACCGCCGCCGCACCTATGCGCGGCGCGCCATGCGAATGGGCGACTTTGATCAGGCTTACTGGCTGGCCAGCCAGCACGGATTAACCGAGGGCGCAGATTACGCCGATCTGGAATGGGTCGCGGGGTATATCGCACTGGCAAAGCTGGATGCGCCCGAACAGGCCGCGATCCATTTCAAGAACCACTTTGATGCGGTGCAAACCCCCGTCAGTCTGGGGCGTGCGGGCTATTGGCAGGGCCGCGCAGCCGAGGCGATGAAAGACTTCGACGCCGCTGCGGATTTCTTTCGTCAGGGTGCCCAGAACCAGACCAGCTTTTACGGCCAATTGTCGGCAGAACGGATCGGCGCGGAACCTGACATGCAATTGGTTGGCCTGACCCCCGCCCCCGATTGGCGCGGCAGCGCATTGGCACAAACTGGCCCCGTGCGGGCAGGCATTTTGCTACACCAAGCGGATTCCCAATATCTGATGCGCTGGTTCCTGTCCCATGTGGCGGAAACCACCACTGAAACGGAAAGCGCCCAACTGGCGCAGCTGGCGCTGGATCTGGACCGCCCCTATGTGGCAATTGCCATCGCAAAAGAGGCCGCCGCCCGTGGCATCATCCTGCCTAGCGCCTATTTCCCCGTCACCGATCTGGCCGCGTTTTCAGGCCCCGTCGCCCCCGAGGTCGCCATGGCCATCGCGCGACGCGAAAGCGAGCTGAACCCCGAGGCTGTGTCCCCGGTAGGCGCTCGTGGTTTGATGCAGGTCATGCCCGCAACCGCACAACAAGTGGCCAAAGAAATCGACGTAGACTATTCCAAAAACCGCCTGACATCCGACTGGCAGTATAACGCCCAGCTTGGCACTGCTTATCTGGCTGGCTTGCTGGATCGGTATGACGGGTCGTTCATTCTGGCCTTTGCGGCCTATAACGCTGGCCCGAACCGCGCGGATCGTTGGATCAAAGACTACGGCGATCCCCGTGACGGCAGCATCGACCAGATCGACTGGATCGAACAAATCCCCTATCGCGAAACCCGCGATTACGTGATGCGGGTCAGTGAATCCCTGTTCGTCTATCGCATGCGCCTTAGTGGCACGGTCAAACCCCTGCGCCTGAGCAAAGACCTTATTGGCGGCTAGCTTTCAGCGCCGCACGGCGGGCTTTTTGTTCCCGCCACAAGGTGAATATCCCCGCAGACACAATCACAACCGCGCCAATGGCGGTGGATGCAGGCAGGCTTTCGTGAAAAATCAAAACCCCGATGAATGAAATAAACACCAGTTGCAAAAATGCGAACGGCTGCACCACACTGGCCTGCGCCATTTCATAGGCTTTGATCAGCAAATAATGCCCCAAAGCCCCCGTCACACACAGCACCGCCATCCAGATTTGATCGGTGGGGATCATCGGCTCCCAAAAGAACGGACCAATGGCCGTCATCACCACAAAACCGCCGATGGCCGTCCAGAAAAAGCTGGTCTCGGCACTGTCTTTGGCCGCGGCCATGCGGGTCATCAGGTGATAGATCGCAAATAGAAACGCCCCGAACAATGACACCAGCGACTGGATCGAGAACACTTTGAAGCCGGGTTGCAGAATGATCAGCATACCGACAAATCCAATGCCAATCGCCGCCCAACGCCGCCAGCCCACTTGCTCTTTCAGGAAGGGGCCTGACATGGCGGCGATCAACAGCGGATAGACCGCGAAAATGGCATGTGCCTCGATCAGACCCAGCAGGGTGAAGGACAGGATCGTCACCAGAATTTCAAACGCCAGCAACACACCGCGCATAAACTGGAATACAGGCTGTTCGGTGCGGGCGACCTCTAGCAGGCTGCCTGTGCGCATGCGCGACAGGGCCAGAACAAACAGCAAAAAGAACCAATAGCGGATCATGACGATCAGGAAAATATTATAGCTTTCGGCCAGATGGCGCGAAATGCCGTCCTGTGCGGCAAACACAAAAGTTGCCGCCACCATCAGCCAAATACCCGCGCGCGGATTGTCTTTTGTCATGGTCTTATCCGATTTCAAGGAACCCGCGGGACATATGCCGCTTGCGGCCGAACCCCGCGCCCCTTGTGACCTGAAATCCTGCCGATGCCAAGGCCCGACGCACATGGCCCGCGGCGGTATAAGTGGCAAAGCTGCCGCCATTTGCAGTATGGCTTGCCACTTGCGCCATTAAATCCGCCCCCCACATCTCGGGGTTTTTGGCAGGGGAAAACCCGTCCAGAAACCACGCATCCGCCTGCCCTGCCCAATTTGGCAAAGTCTGCCGTGCATCACCATAGATCACCCGCACTGACAGGGTCGGCGCATCCAGAATCCCCGCTGCCCCGTGCCAAAGCTGTGCAAACCGCGCGGCGTAGTCCTGTAATTCTGGCCATGCGGATTGGGCTTTGGTGATGTCTTCGGGGGCCATGGGAAACGCTTCAAAGCTGGTGAACTGCAAGGGGGTTGTCTGTCCTGCCTCCTCCCATGCCTTCCAAGCGCACAGCAGGTTCAATCCCGTCCCGAACCCCAGTTCCGCAATCCGAAAACCCGCCGCAAACCGCGTCGGCAGATCGTTGCCCGCCAGAAACACATGCCCCGTTTCGGCAATCCCGTCATCAAGTGAAAAATACGGGTCGTCAAACCGCCGCGCCACGGGGATTTTACCGTCCCGCCAGTCCAGCTGTGCATATTCATTCTGGTCGCTCATAACGGATTGCTTTAGGTCAGGCGCGTAACGAAAGGAAGCCGCAATGCAGGTAATCGTGGTCGGGGCTGGAATATGGGGATTGGCCAGCGCCTATGCTTGCGCTGCGCGCGGCGACAGTGTCACGGTCTATGACGCGGGCCTTGTGGGGTGCGGGGCCAGCGGCGGCATCGTCGGCGCACTTGCCCCTTTGGTGCCAGACCTTTGGACCCCGAAAAAGCAGTTCCAACTGGACTCACTGGACAGTGCAGCAGGCTTTTGGGGCGATGTGGATCGCCTGTCTGGGCAGACTTCGGGTTATGGCCGCATCGGGCGGCTGCAACCCATACAAACCGAACGGGCACTGGAACTAGCCCAAGCCCGCGCAGCGGAATCCAAAGACCTTTGGGGTAGAAAATACCACTGGACCTTGCAACCCCGCCCTGATGTGATTGCAGCAGATGCAGCCCCGTTTGGCGTGGTACACGATACTTTATCCGCGCGGATCTTCCCCGCCCAGGCCGCCGCGTCGCTGGCCAAAGCCTGCACAGCGCTTGGCGTAACAATCCACGAAAACCACCCCGTTGACGCGGTGCAATCCCGCCGGATCAGCGGCCCGTGGGGGCAAGCCAGCGCCGATGCCGTTATTATGTCCGCAGGTGCCGCAGGCTTTGCCCTGATCGACCCTTATGTGCCGCTGCACCCCGTCACTGGCGTAAAGGGTCAGGCTGCGCTGTTGGATGCCGATCTGACAGGACAGCCGCAAATCTATGCGGGCGGGGTCTATGTGATCCCTCATGCCAACGGCACTGTGGCAGTGGGGTCAACATCGGAAACCACATGGGCTGATCTGCAAACCGACGGGCAACTGGACACAGTAATCAGCCAAGCCCGCCACTTGGTGCCAGCCCTGCAAGACGCCCCCGTTTTACAACGCTGGGCGGGCTTGCGCCCCAAGGCCCGACGGCGCGATCCGATGGTGGGGGCCATCCCCGAACTGGATGGGGTTTATGCGGTGATGGGCGCGTTCAAGATCGGCTTTAGCCTTGCCCATAGTCTGGGGGATGTGATGGCGCGGATGATCCGTGACGAACCCTTCGACATTCCCGAAAGCTTCACCGTGGGGTGGCATATGGATGGGGGTTAGCGCCCCGTCTAACTGGCCTCTGCCGACATGCACATGCGCCCGTCCGGTCCACGTGCCCAAAGTTTCAACCCCTCCCCGTCAGGGCGGGCGCAGAAAGTAGCCTCTTCAAAGTCAAACAGCGGGGATGTGGCGCGAAACGAAAACGTTTTCAGCTCTCCCAACAGGCTTTGGCCCAGATTAACCAACATTTGCGCAAGGATCGGGCCGTGGACGATCAAACCCGCGTAGCCTTCGACCTGCATGGCATAATCGCGGTCATAATGAATGCGGTGGCCGTTGAAGGTCAGCGCCGAATAGCGGAACAAATCGGTGGCGGAAAAGCTGCGGCTTTGCCTGACCGTTTCATCCGTGGGCGCGGTGGGTGGCACGGGTTTTGGCGCATCGGCAGTGGCTTCTTCGCGGTAAAGCAACGACTGATCCTCGCTTAAACACACCTGACCGCTTTGCAGGACTTGATGCTGCAAGGTCACAACCGCCAGCCGCCCGCTGCGCGCCTGTTTTTCCGAAACATCAATGATTTTAGTAACTTTGGTCGCGGATGTACCCAGCAGGATCGGCGCATGAAATTGCAACGCACCGCCCGCCCACATGCGGCGTGGCAGACCCAGATTGGGAATGAAATCCCCCGTACGCGGATGCCCGTCACGGCCCAATCCCGCAGGGCGCAGCGCATCCCAGAAATAGATGTAATGCCAGAACGGGGGCAACGGATCGCCCGCGCCAAGGGCTGGCCCTGACAAATCAAGCGTGGCCTGCATTGCCACCGCACGTGCGGGGTCAAGCAGATCGGAAATTTCAGCGGTTCTACCAAGTGCGTTCATGGCCTATTCTTCGCCCGTTTCAATAGGTATAGGCAAGAGGGGGATTAACGAAAACGCGGGGGATCATGCCAAAACCAAGCCTGACAGGACTGGACCATCTGGTTCTGACTGTTCAAAATATCGACGCAAGTGTTGGTTTTTATACCCGCGCCCTTGGCATGACGGATGACCCGTTTATTGTGGCCGACGGATCAACCCGCCGCGCGCTGAAATTCGGCCCCCATAAGATCAACCTGCACCCTGCGGATGGTCCTTACCGCCCCCATGCAATGACACCGCTGCCCGGCACTGCCGACCTGTGTCTGCTGACCCAATCTCCGTTGACAGAGTGGGTGGCGCATCTGGATCGTGAAGGGATTGAAATTGAACAAGGCCCTGTACCCCGCACAGGCGCGCGCGGAAAAATCACCTCGCTGTATCTGCGCGATCCTGACCAAAACCTGATTGAGATTTCCACCTATGACTGACCTGTTTGCCTCGCTTGATATCAGCCTTGCCACCTGGTTCGCCTGTTTTTGCGCCGTCACTTTATCGTCTGGCGTGCAACGCCTGTCGGGACAAGCCTTTGGCATTGTCGCGGCCCCGTTGATCGCGCTGGTGGCCCCGCAATTCCTGCCCGCTGGCCTGCTACTGCTGGGGATTTCCGTGGGCTTGACCTCTACCGCGGTGGATATTTCGGCCATCGACAAAGCCGAGATTATCCCCGGTTTCTTTGGCCGCGCCCTTGGGGCCGTTTTGGCGGCTATGGTTGCGGCGCGAATTACGGATGTTTCCCTGATTGCGGGGCTGACGGGGTTGGTGGTGCTGGCAGGAATCGCGTTAAGCCTGTCTGGCCTTCGGGTTAAAATCCGCCCCCTGTCCCTGCTGCTGGCAGGCATCACGGCAGGGTTGATGGGCACAATCACCGCAGTTGGTGCGCCGCCTATGGCGCTGCTGTATCAACACGAACCCGCCAAACGCGCCCGTGCCATGCAGAACGCGTTTTTCTTTTGGGGGATGTGTGTGTCTGTGCTGGCGCTGGCGTGGCAAGGGCTGGTGACAGGGCGGCATCTGATCTTTGCCCTTTCGCTTATTCCTGCCATTGTACTGGGACTGTCCATATCCATGCCGCTGGCCAAACATATGGAACGGCGAACCTTGCGGCCTTATGCGTTGGGCCTGTCTGCCATTGCTGCCACCACGTTGATATTGCGGCTGGTTTTAACCGAATAGATGTCAGAAGCGCTCCGCGCGGGAGGTATTTAAGCTCTAAAGAAGCCGCGCGTAGGTGTTATCTTTTGCGCTTCCGGCTTTTGACAAATTTGCGTTTCTTGGTCGAGGTACGCCGCCCGCTATCGCCTTTGGGCATGGGTTTTCCGCCCACTTCGATCAGTTCCAGCAACAGCCCACCCGTGATCGGCGTGGCTTCGGCCAGACGCACGGTTGCCGGCATCCCAAGGGTGATGACGCGGCCTGAACGATCCCCGGTCAGGGATTTAGACTCGTCATTATAAACCCAATATTCCCGCCCGAGTGACGACAGCGGGATCATCCCGTCCGCCCCGCTTTCGTCCAGTTTCACAAACAGGCCAAAGCGGGCGATGCCAGACACACGGCCTGAAAATTCATTGCCCACCCGTTCGGACAGGAAAGCCGCCAGATAGCGATCTGTTGTGTCCCGTTCGGCCAGCATCGAACGCCGTTCGGTCTGGGAAATCCACTCGCCCGTGTCTTTCAGCGCGTCCATATCCTCAACCCGCAGCCCATCATCACCCCAGCCATGGGCCGAGATCAACGCGCGGTGTACGATCAGGTCGGCGTAGCGGCGAATGGGCGAGGTGAAATGGGCGTAGCGTTTCAGGTTTAGCCCGAAATGCCCGAAATTAACCGTGCCGTAATAGGCCTGCGTCATGGACCGCAGCACGGTCAGGTTGATGACCTCGGCGTCCTCGGTGCCAGCTGCGGCATTCAGCAATTTGTTCAGATGGGCGGTTTTCAACACCTGCCCTTTGGCCAGTTGCAAGCCGACACTATCTGCGGTTTCGCGCAGGGCTTCCAGCTTTTCGGGCGAGGGTTCTTCGTGGACGCGGTACAGAAACGGGCGCTGTTTCTGTTCCAGCGTTTCGGCCGCGCAAACATTGGCTGTGACCATGAATTCTTCGACCAGTTTATGGGCGTCGAAACGATCACGGAACGCCACGCTGGTGACGACACCTTCATCCGACAACACGATCTGGCGTTCTGGCAGGTCGAGGTTCAGGGGTTGGCGTTCATTACGTGCCTTGCTGGCGCTGGCATAGGCCGCAAACAGGTCTTTGATCGGACCTGCAAGCGGTTCGGTCGCGCTGTCATAGCGCCCCTCATGGGCGGCTTGCGCCTGTTCATACGACAAAGACGCAGGCGAGCGCATCAGCCCACGATGGAATTCATGGTGCAGCCGTTTACCTGCGGAGTTCAGCACGATGCGCACCGCCAGACAGGCGCGATCCACGCCTTCGTGCAGGGAACACAGATCGCCGGACAAAGCATCGGGCAGCATCGGCACAACACGGTCAGGGAAATAGCTGGAGTTGCCCCGCTTGCGTGCCTCGCGGTCCAGTTCAGAGCCGGAGCGCACGTAATGGGCCACATCTGCGATGGCGACCCAGACAATGTGGCCGCCTTCATTTTTGGGGTCTTCATCGGGAATCGCACAGATAGCGTCATCGTGGTCGCGGGCATCTGACGGGTCGATGGTGAACAGCGGCAGATCGCGCAGATCGGTGCGTGTGCCCAACGCCACAGGCTTGGCAGATTCAGCCTCCAGCACCACATCGTCAGGGAAATGATCGGGAATTCCGTGTTGATGAATTGCGATCAGGGAAATCGACTTTGGCGCCATCGGATCGCCCAGCCGTTCCACAATCCGCGCCTTGGCCAGCCCCGCGTGACGCTGTTTGCCGATCTGTTCGGCCTCGACCAATTCGCCGTCTTTGGCACCGCCAGCTTCCCCGCTAGGGACGATAAATTCGCGATCGGCTTTCTTGTCCACAGGCACCAAGCGGCCCCCTTCAGAGCCGATACGGTAAATCCCCAGCACCCGTTGCGGGCCAGACCCGATACGGCGGATCAGCCGTGCTTCGTATTTGAAATCAGGGTCACTTGACGGGGACAGCCGCAGCAAAACCTGATCGTTTGCACCAAGGGCCGGATCGCCTTTTTTGGGCAGGATCAGGGCACGCGGGCCTTCGCCCTCGCCGCTCCATTCCAGCGGTTTGGCCATCAGATCGCCGTTGGCGTCGGGGGGCAGAACCATCATCACCGACACAGGGGGCAATTCGCCCGCACCTGTGTAGCTGCGTTTCTTCTTTTCCAGATGACCCTCGGCGGTCAATTCTTTCAGAATCCGCTTCAGCTCGATCCGGTCGCTGCCTTTGATGCCAAAAGCCCGCGCCACGTCCCGCTTGGCCGATTTGCCGGGGTTGTCTTTGATCCAGTCAAGGACCTGTTCTTTGGTTGGTAATTGTTTCATGCCCCCCGATACCACGGGCCGCGGGAAAGGTCATTGGCAAAAAATCAAGGCAGATAAGCTATGTTTTAAAGGTCTGCGGCGGTGTCTACATCACGCAGATTTTGCAACAAGGCGCAGGACAGGCCACCCAATGTGTTTAACGTATCAGCGCGGGCAAATTCACTGCTCCACCGCACGTTATCAAACAACTGGCGCGGCACGGCGCAGGTGTTTTTCAGCCCGATCAGCCAATAGCCCCCGTCCGGTGCAGGGCCAATCACCGCGTCATGATTGCCCAGCGCCTTAAAGGCCTGCGCGATATGTTGGGGGCGAATGTCTGGAATATCCGCACCGATAATCAGCACCGGACCTTTGGGCGCATTGCGCAAGATCCGCGCCATGCGATCCCCCAGATCACCCCGCCCCTGCGCCTGTCGCGGCACATTTTCTGGCCAGATACGGCTGTTCAAACCTTCATGATCTGGCGCCACCGCCAACACCGTATGCCAGCGCGGATCAGCCGACAGCCGACGGATCAGGCGGCGGGTTTGATGGCGAAACCACCATGCGGCGCGGGTGTGGCCGATGTCTGCGCCAAGGCGGGTTTTCACACGCCCCGGATGGGGTTCTTTTACCATGATGTACAGTTGCGGCGTCACAGGCCCCGCTCCATCATGCGGTGGGGAATGCCTGCATCGTCAAACACATCGCCGTATGCCGCATAGCCCAAACGTTCGTAAAACGACACAGCCTGCGTCTGCGCCCCAAGGATCACCCGCGTGGCCCCTGTGGCGCGCGCCGCGTCATGACAGGCGTCGAGTATGGCGACGCCCACCGCCTTGCCGCGAAATTCAGGCAGCACACAGACGCGGCCGATTTTGGCCGTGGTGCCAAAGCCGATCACCCGTGCGCAGCCCACAGGGGTTTTGCCTTGGCGGGCAAGGATATGGACCGCTTCGGCGTCTTTGCCGTCTATTTCCTCGGCCTCGGGGACGTTTTGTTCCTCGATAAACACGGTGCGGCGCAGGGACAGGCAGGTGGCGAGGTCTTGGCTGGTTTCAACGATCAGCATCAGGCGAAATAATCCGTCAGGATGCGGGTGTAGATGGATTTCAACTGGCCGATTTGCGCCACGTCTACCCGTTCATCCACTTGGTGCATGGTTTTGCCCACAAGGCCGAATTCCACCACAGGGCAGTGGCTTTTGACAAACCGCGCGTCTGATGTGCCCCCCGATGTGGACAGTTCAGGTTCCACCCCTGTTTCCGCCTTTACCGATTTGGCGATCAAGGCCGACAACTCGCCCGGCGGGGTGAAAAAGCTTTCGCCCGAGACTTGGGTTTTCATATCAAATTCGATGTCGAACAGGCTGGAAACGCCTTCCATCTCGCGCGTTAACCAGTTGGTCAGGGCGGTTGACGTCCACGTATCATTAAAGCGGATATTCACCGTGGCGCGGCATTGGGCGGGGATCACGTTATTGGCGGGATTGCCCGTATCAATCGTAGTCACCGCAAGAGTCGTGGGGTCGAAATGTTCGGTGCCTTCATCCAACGAATGGGCCGCCAAAGTCGCCATCAGTTGCGCCATCGCGGGCAGCGGATTTTTGGCGCGGTGCGGATAGGCGGAATGGCCCTGCACGCCCGTTGCGGTGAAAAACGCAGACATGGACCCGCGCCGCCCGATTTTCATCATCTCGCCCATTTCATTCGGGCAGGTTGGTTCACCCACCAGACAGTGATCCATCCGCTCGCCCTGTGCGTCCATCCAGTCCAGCAGGGCCACGGTTCCGTCATGGGCCACGCCTTCTTCATCGCCGGTGATCGCCAGCACGATTGACCCGTCAGGGGGTGTTTCACGCACAAAATCAATCGCTGCCGCCGCAAAGGCCGCAACGCCAGATTTCATATCCGTTGCCCCCCGCCCGTACAGATACCCGTCCTTGATTTCCGCGCCGAACGGATCAACCGTCCAAGCAGCCACATCCCCCACAGGCACCACATCTGTATGGCCGTTAAACCCGAAGGTGCGCCCGTTTGCACCCTGCCCCCAGCGGGCGAACAGGTTTGAAACCTCGCCGCGATCCACCCGTGTGCAGGTAAATCCTGCCTCTGTTAGTACAGACTCCAGCAGCACCAAAGCGCCGCCTTCTATCGGGGTGACCGAGGCGCATTTTATCAGGTCTGCGGTCAGTTTTACGGGATCAATCGGGGCGTGGCTCATGGGGTGGTCTCCTTTGGCAACAGACCTACCCCCGCCGCCCGCTGGCATCAAGTCAGGGGGCGATAAAATCGCAAGGCGCTGTGACCGTCAACGGCTGTTGCGTTTCAGGATGTACACAGGTCAGTTCGGCGGCGTGCAGGTGCAGGCGATCCGACAGGCCCGCAACCGCCGCATCGGCGTAGAACAAATCGCCGACAATGGCATGGCCGATCCCCGCCATATGCACCCGCAACTGGTGACTGCGCCCCGTGATCGGGGTCAGTTCCACAAAACTGGTCTCTGCCGCACGGCGGATCACCCGCCAGTCGGTCTGCGAAGGCTTGCCCGCCGCGTCGATCTTTTGCAGCGGACGGTTCGGCCAGTCCCGCATCAAAGGGGCCGTGACCGTGCCGCTGTTACAGGCGGGGTGGCCCGTCACCTCGGCCAGATAGGTCTTGCGGGTGCTGCGCTGTTCAAACTGCCAGTTCAACGTCTTTTGTGCCGCTGGCGTTCTGGCAAATACCATCACACCCGATGTGTCCATATCCAACCGATGCACCAGCAGCACGGCGGGGTCGTCACCTTGCAAACGGGTCAGCAGGCAATCGCGGTGTTCCAGCAGGCGGCCCGGCACAGACAGCAGCCCTGCGGGTTTATCCACAAACAGCAGATCATCGTCGCGGTATAGAACCGCAATCGGGGCTGTGGGCGGGGCATATGTAAAAGGCGGGCGCATGCCCCGCCTTACAACCTGCCGCGCAAAAGGGAAAGTTGCGCAAGGTCAGTCTTGCCCGAACCCAATTATCCCCCCAAGCTGCCCCAAACGGAGGAGATCACCATGCACCCGACCATCGAAACGTTCAAAAAAGTCGCCAGCAAAGGGGATGAAGCAGGGCTGCTGACCATTCTGGCCGACACCGTCGAATTCCGCCCGCCCACCTATTTCGCCACATGGACCGGCAAAGAACCCGTTGCCGCTGTTCTGGGCCATGTGGGGCAGGTGTTTCAGGATTTCAAATACCGCCGCGTCATGGGCGAGGGCAAGGACTGGGCATTGGAATTTCAATGCAAGATCGGCGATCTGGACGCTGTAGGCGTCGATCTGCTGACGCTGGACGATGACGGACTGATTGCCAATTTTGAGGTGGTCATGCGCCCCTATAAATCCATCGGCGCGCTGAAAGATGCCATGATGCAGCGGGTCCAGACCGACGCCCGTTTTCTGGAATTCCGCAAAGCCCTAAGCTGACCGCTGCACCCTTTGTTACCCCATAAAACGGTTGATTCACAGGCATGGCCCCATTAGCTTTTGCCCGTTGTTTATCGTTTTATGGGGAAATTATGAACATTTCAGACGAAGTTCTTGCCTTGCTCGGCACAGATATCACCAACCGTTGGAATCTAGAGGCACCGCTTGGGACTTCGGTCGTCGTGACCTATAGTTTTCCCAGCAAACAAAACAGCTATGACACCCCTGACAAACCCGGTTTCGCAGGGTTCTCGGACAGCCATATCACCTATATCGAACAGGCGCTGACCACTTGGGGCAATGCCTCGGGGATAGATTTTGTGCGGGTGCCGGAAAAGATCGGCGGCGACATTCAACTGGCGATGTTCGATATGACGGGCTATGAGAATTCGGTCGGCAATCAAGTGTCCGGCTGGGGCTATTATCCGCAATACCGATACACTGAATTTGTCGATGACGCTTGGCTGCTGGAAAACACCCATCGCAATATTGGCGGCGATATTTTCCTGAACGCCAACTTTTATCAAGCGGATGCAAATTCCATGGCACCTGGTATTCGGGGGTATTCAATCCTGATCCACGAGATCGGCCATGCCATCGGATTGAAACACCCGTTTGAGGGCGATCCGGTCATTGATGATATCTATGACAGCGGTATTTACACTGTGATGTCCTACGACCGTTCCCGCTCGACCACCACCCTGGGCACCTTTGATATCGAAGCCACCCAGATCCTTTATGGAACCACGGATTTGCAGGCCCGTTGGGTCGGCCAATACCGCGCGGTAGAGCAGACCGGCACAAACAGCGGCGAGTGGCTTTTAGGGCGGGACATCAACGACATCGTCATCGCCAAAGGCGGCAATGATGTGATCCGCACGAAGGAAGGCAACGACCGTATCTACGACGGCTTTGGCAATGACACAGTGGATGCAGGGGCTGGCAAGGATTTCGTCTTTGCGGGCGCTGGCAAAGACAGCTTTGATGGCGGTGACGGGGTAGATACCCTGTCATATGAAACCGCCCGTGGCGTGACAGTGAACCTGACAACAGGGAATACAGGGCGCGGGGCAAAAGGGGATAGTGTCACCGGATTCGAAAAGCTGGAAGGCTCTGCCAAGGGCAAGGACAAACTGACCGGCACGGATGGTAAAAATACGCTGAAAGGCAATGGCGCCGATGACAGGCTGTTCGGGCTTGGTGGCCGCGATCAACTTGACGGCGGCAATGGCGCGGACCGTCTGTTTGGCGGCGCAGGTCACGACAAGCTGATTGGCGGGGCTGGCAAAGACAGGCTGTCCGGTGACGGCGGCAAGGATAAGCTTGAAGGGGGGAATGGCGCGGATGCCTTTGTCTTTGCACCCGATTTCGGCCGCGACACGATTCTGGATTTCGAAGATGACAAAGACAGCATCGACCTGTCCGGCTTCGGTTTCGGCTCGGTTCAAGAAGCCCTAGACCGTGCTATACAGAACGGCGATGATGTGGTCCTGAAATTCCCCGCCCGCACTGCGCTGACAATCCGCGACACGACGATTGATGCGCTGGCTGACGACCTGATCGTATAGCAGATCCGCAGGCACCCCGATTGCAGGATGCCCGTTTTGATACGGTTACGCTTTGGCCCGCTCCCCTTTGGGATCATACCAAGGCCGCGTGCTGGCCTCGGCGGCGAAACGTACGCCTGCGACTTCGATTTCATAGGCTGAGGCCAAAACCTGATCCAGCGTTTCGCCTTTGCACGGCACATAACCCATGCCGATGGCCGCCCCCAAGGTGTGACCATAGCTGCCCGACGACAGGAATCCGACGATTTCACCATCACGGATCACGGGTTCATTGTGATAGAGCAGCGGTTCGGGGTCTTGCAGGTGGAATTGCACCATGCGCCGGTCCAGCCCCGCCTCTTTCTTGCGCAACACTGCATCGCGGCCGATGAAATCAGGCTTGGCGGTTTTAACGGCAAACCCAAGCCCCGCTTCCAGCACGTGGTCTTCACAGGTGATGTCATGACCGAAATGGCGAAAGCCTTTTTCAAGGCGGCAACTGTCCATCATATGCATGCCGCACAGCTTTAGCCCCATGTCCTGCCCTGCCGCGTGTAGGGTTTCAAAGGCATGACCCGCCATATCGGAAGACACGTAAATCTCCCAGCCCAACTCGCCCACATAGGTCACGCGGTGCACCCGCGCCAGCCCCATGCCCAACTCAATATCTTGCGCCGTGCCAAAGGGGTTCACAGCATTGGAAAAATCATTGGGCGAGACTTTTTCCAGCAGCGCGCGGCTGTTTGGCCCCATCACCGCCAGCACGCCTTCGCCTGCTGTCACATCGGTGATCACCACGCGGAATTCACCGCGGTTGCGTTCCATCCATGTCTGATCTGCCAGCCGCGTGGCCGCAGGGGTGACCACCAGATAGACGGTTTCCGACAGGCGCGTGACTGTTACGTCAGCTTCGATCCCAGCGCTTTGGTTCAGGAATTGCGTGTAGACAATTTTGCCCACCGGAACAGAATAATCCCCGCCGCCAATATAGTTCAAAAACGCCTCGGCATCCGGCCCTTCGACGCGAATTTTGCCGAAAGAAGACATGTCATACATGCCGACGTTTTCGCGTACTGCCCGATGTTCCGCTGCGGAACATTCAAACCAGTTCTGCCGTTTCCACGAATACTCGTATTCCGCTTTCTGGCCTTCATTGGCGAACCAGTTGGCCCGTTCCCACCCTGCCAATTCTCCCATAACAGCGCCTTGTTCTAACAGGTGATGATGGAACGGCGTGCGCCGCACACCCCGTGCTGTGGCCTTTTGGCGAAAGGGGAAATGATCTGCATAGAGCAGCCCCAGCGTTTCTTTGGACCGTTCAAACAGATAGGTTTTATTGCCTTGAAACGGCTGCATCCGGCTGATGTCTACATCGCCCAGATCAAAGGGTTTTTGCCCCGCATCCATCCACTGGGCCAGCGCCATGCCCGCCCCGCCAGCGGATTGAATCCCGATAGAATTGAACCCCGCCGCGACCCAGACGTTATCCATTTCAGGGGCCAGACCCAAGTGATAGGCGTCATCGGGTGTAAAGGATTCAGGGCCGTTAAAGAACGTGTGAATCCCTGCCTCTGCCAGCAGGGGAACCCGCGCACAGGCGGCCTCTAGAATTGGTTCAAAATGATCGAAATCCTCGGGCAGTTGATCAAATTCAAAACTGTCAGGGATGCCTTTCATCCCCCAAGGCTTTGAATTCGGCTCAAACGCGCCCAGCAGATATTTTCCGGCATCTTCCTTGTAATAGGCGCATTCATCGGGCACCCGCAGCACGGGCATTTGGGTCAGACCCGCAATCGGCTCGGTCACAATGTAGAAATGTTCACAGGCGTGTAGCGGCACGTTGACCCCCGCCATTCGGCCGATTTCATGACCCCACATACCGCCGCAATTCACCACCATATCCGCTTTGATATGACCGCTGTCGCCGTCCTCGGCCACCCAATCAACACCCGTCACCCTGCGGCCCTGTTTGGATAGTCCCGTGACTTTGGTGCGTTCAATTACCTTGGCCCCGCCGTTGCGCGCACCTTTGGCCAGCGCCAGCGCGATATTGGCCGGATCGCCCTGCCCGTCCAGCGGCAACCAAACACCCGCTGTCACATCGCCCACGTTCAAATGTTCGTATTTTGCCTTTACCTCGGCGGGGGAAATTTCCTCGACCTCCACCCCGAAGGCCCGCGCCATACTGGCCTGACGAAAGATTTCCTCGCGGCGTTCCTCGGTCAGGGCCACGGTGATCGACCCCACCCGTTTGAACCCCGTGGCAACGCCTGTTTCGGCTTCCAGATTGCCATAAAGCTCCTGTGAATATTTCGCCAAACGGGTCATATTTGCCGTGGCCCGCAACTGCGCGATCAACCCCGCCGCGTGCCAAGTGGTGCCGCTGGTCAACTGCTTGCGTTCCAGCAGAACCACGTCTTTCCAGCCCAGTTTTGTCAGGTGATAGGCCACCGAACAGCCGATCACCCCCCCGCCGACAATCACCACACGGGCGTGTTCTGGTACGTTGCTCATGGGTAAAACTCCGCGAATTTGGTTTTATAGGTGGCGATCATTTCGGCTTCGGTTGCCCCGTCGTCATAAGGCGGCGTGGTCAGGGGTTTTGCCTCGCTCACAGGGATTTTTACGATCACATTGATCCGCGCAGCCAAGTCGCCCCACAGGGTTTCCCAATGGCCGATCAATGCTGCAAATTCATCCGTGCCACGGCGCACCATTTGCGCCTCGCCCCGGATGCGCACGCCTTTGCGGGTGAATTGATCGACAAAGTTCACCTCTAATTCAGGCATATTCGCCAGATTTGTGATGGTCTGGGGCGAGCGGATTTCACCAAAGGCGATGGTCTGGTCGTCCAGTACCACAAACGTCCCCTTGGGCGAGACATTGGGCCGCCCGCCCGCCGTGACCGTGGCGACAAATCCCAGACGCCACATTTCAATGGTTTTAATGGCAGATTTTGGCAGTTTCATCGGGCAAACCTCTGGCTGAGTTCGGCAATATGGGCGGGGCCAACTTCGCAGCAGCCCCCTATGATGGTGGCACCTTGGTCGACCCAAACGCTGGCGAAATCGGCGTATTCCTGTGGGCCAAGATCGGTTCGGGCGCTTAAACCATCTACAGTTCCGCCCGGTTGCAGGGCTGTGATTGAAGTGAACCCATTGGCATAAGCGCCAAATCGCAGGCCGGTTTGCGCGACCACTGGCAGGGCGGCGCTGATCGCCTCTGGAGCCGAGCAGTTCAGCAAAATAGCCGCCGCACCCAAATCTTTGACCGCCTCAAGCACCTGCTCCAACGGCTCGCCGGAACGCAGGGTGTTGCTGGCATCATCCGCCACAGACAGGCCCAACCAAACAGGCAAACCACTTTCCACCGAAGCCACACAGGCCGCCGTGGCTTCTGCGATAGAGGACATGGTTTCGCATTGCATCAGATCCACGTGGTCCTTTTGCACCGCTACAATCGCGCGGTAACGGCGCAGGTTATCGTCAAAATGCGGCGATAGATCGGGGCGGTAGGAAGCGCGCAGCGGCGGCAGACACCCGCCAATTTTGACGAAAGGATCAACGCTGTCCCGCGCTGCCTTGGCCAATGCAATCGCCTTGGCCTGTAAGGGTTCGAACCAGTCGGACTTGCCATCCCGCGCCAGCCGTTCAGGCGTCGCTGAATAATTGTTCAACGTGATAACCTGCGCCCCGGCCCTGATGAAATCTTCATGCACCGCTTGCACGATTTCAGGTTCATCCATCAGGACTTTGGCCGACCACATCGGATGCGCCGGAAAAGCCGAGCGGCGCAGCAATTCCTGACCCATGCCGCCGTCCAGAATGGTGAGTGTCATGGTTCTACCCCCGTCTTATGCCCGCAAACGTTCGTTCTGCGGATCCCACAGCGGCTGGTCCTCTTGCACCACCGCGCGGTGGCGCTGGCCATAGATTTCCACCTCTACCTCAGTCCCTGCAACCGCCAGTTCAACCCGCACCATGCCGAGCGCAATCGAGGCATTCACGCGGTACCCCCAAGCACCCGAGGTGGTTTCCCCAACAACCACACCGTCGTGCCAAATGCTTGACATATAAGGCGCATCCGCATCGCCCGCGTCCACGATCAGCGTGACGAAGGCTTTTTTGCGACCCTGTTGCTTTTCGTTCTGGATCGCGGACTTGCCGACAAAATCAAACGGCTTATCCAACTTGACGAACCGCTCCAGCCCGCCTTCCAACAAGGAATAGTCCGTGGACAGGTCGCCTTTCCACGCACGGTAGCCTTTTTCGATCCGCAGGGAATTCAGCGCATACATACCAAAGGGTTTCGCGCCCGCGTCCAGAACCGCCTGATAAATCGGCGGCATATCGGCGTTTTCGGCGTGGATTTCCCAGCCCAATTCCCCCGCAAAGGACACACGGATCAGGAAAGCTTTCTGCCCCGCCACGGTTGCCCATTGATGGGTCAGCCAGCCCTGTTCCAAGTTGGCATCGGTGATGCCAGACAGCACCGCGCGGGATTTCGGGCCTGTGACGATCAGCGTGTCCCGCTCTGTGGTGGTTTCGCGCACCGTGACGGACTCTGGCACCGAATTTCGGATCAGTTCCCCGTCATGCCACTGTGCGGTGGCGGCGGTGATCAGAACGAAGTTATCCGCGCCCAGACGCAGGCAAGACAGTTCGGTCAGGATACGCCCGCGGCTGTCGGACACATAAATCAGGTTCATCCGTCCCGCCTTGGGGATGCCGCCCGTACAGAACCCCCGCAGCCAGTCATCGGCCCCTTCGCCCTGTATCCAGAACCGAGAGAACCCCGGCAGATCAAGAACACCACAGCCATCGCGCACCGCTTCGCATTCCTCTTTCACGCGCTGGGTCCACGGGCCCTGACGGTTCCATGTGTGGGTGGACGCCTCGGAGGTATCATCGCCGTCTTTGGCAAACCAGTTTGCCCGCTCCCAACCGTTATAGGCCCCCATAACGCCGCCCAGTTCCACCACTTTGGCATGGTTCGGCGACAGTTTTTTATCCCGACCCGCTGGCCATTCGTGGTGGGGGAAATGCATGGCGTATTCGTGGCCGTAGACCTCCATCCCTTTTTGAATGCAGTAATCTTCATCGGTGTAATCGGTATAGCGGCGCGGATCGACCGCCCACATATCCCACTCGGTTTCGCCTTCGGTGATCCATTCGGCCAGCACTTTGCCAGCGCCGCCAGCTTGGGCGATGCCAAAGGTAAAGACACAAGCCTCAAACGCGTTTTTCACGCCGGGCATAGGCCCGATCAGCGGCAATCCGTCCGGTGCATAGGGGATCGGGCCGTTGATGACTTTGTTGATGCCGGTTTTGCCCAACAACGGCACGCGGGCCATGGCGTCTTCCATGTACCATTCCAGCCGTTCCAGATCGTCGGGATAAAGCTGAAAGCTGAAATCCTGCGGCATCGGATCGTCGGGCGTGACCCAATGGGCCTTGCAATTGCGTTCATAGGGGCCAAGGTTCAGGCCGGTTTTTTCCTGCCGCAGATAATAGGACGTATCCACATCGCGCAGCAGCGGCAGTTTGCCGTTTTCCTTGGTGTAAGCTTCAATTTCGGGGATTTCTTCGGTCAGCATATACTGATGGCTCATCACCATCATCGGCACGGTGCGCCCGCCGTAGGGTTTGAACCACTCGCCCACGCGCTGCGCATAGTAGCCCGCCGCATTCACCACAAATTCGCAGCGGATTTCGCCCTTTTCGGTTTCGACAATCCAGTCATCTCCGTCACGGCGCACACCCGTTGCAGGGGTAAAGCGCAGGATTTGCGCCCCCATATCCCGCGCGCCTTTGGCCAGCGCTTGGGTCAGTTGCGAGGGGTCCATATCGCCGTCATATGGGTCATACAGCCCGCCTGCCAGATCATGGGTTTCCATAAACGGATAGCGATCTTTAAAGTCGGACACCTGCATCATTTCGATATCCATACCCTGATAGCGCCCCATCCCTGCGGCCCGTTCAAATTCTTGCATCCGTTCTTTGGAATGGGCCAGACGGATCGAGCCTGTGACGTTATAATTCATCGGGTAATCCACCTCTGCGCCCAGACGGCGGTACAGTTCGGTGGAATAGCGCTGCATGTTCATGATCGACCAGCTGGTTGAAAACGTGGGGATATTCCCCGCCGCGTGCCATGTAGAGCCCGCTGTCAGTTCATTCTTTTCCAGCAGAACACAGTCGGTCCAGCCCGCTTTGCCCAGATGATACAGCGCAGAGGCGCCGACCGCGCCGCCGCCAATAATGACCACCCGTGCAGTGGTTGGAAAATCAGCCATTTGGAACTCCTTAGTCGATCACAAGTTTGGCCGCGAGGCTGCCAAACAGAATTGCAGTTACTTTATTGAGGATTCGAACCCGCGCCTTCAGCGCCTGTGAAAACACGCCCGCCGCCGCACCAAGGCACAGGCAAAAGGCACAGCCGAACAGTTGGAACACCGCGCCAAGGATCAGGATTTGCATCCAGACAGGGCCGATGGCGGGGTCGGTGAATTGCGGAATAAACGCAAAGATGAAGAGCGCGGTTTTGGGGTTCAGCACATTGGTGATAAAGCCGCGCCGGATCGCGCCATAGGCGCTTTGGGCGGCGCGGCCCTGCCCGATTTCACCAGTGGATCGCCAGGCCTGAACCGCCAGAAACAACAGATAGGCCGCGCCCAGATAGCGGATCGCCGAATAGGCGGCGGGATTGGCCAGCAACAGCGCGGAAACCCCTGCTGCGGCCATCAGGATATGCACCGTGATGCCGAAATTCACCCCGACTGCCGCCGCCATACCAATGCGCGGCCCACCCGAAATCCCCGAGGCCGACACAAAGATAAAATCCGCGCCGGGTGTCAGGTTCAACAGCAGCCCTGCCCCGATAAACGCCAACATCATCGCAGGGTCAAACCCCGTTAAAACCTGCCACATCAGCCTTGCTCCTTTTGGGGGGACCCATCCGAAATGTCATAATAATCGCCTTTTCCCGCCAGATGAATATGGCCGGTCAGCCGTTGCCCTGTGGGGCCGTCAATCGCCCCTGCTTCGACCGACAGCACGCCCTGTGCATCGGCGAAAATCAGGCTGGACCCGCAGGCGTTGCAAAATCCGCGTTTGGCGCCAGACGGATGGGCAAACCAATGCAGGGTCGCATCCGACGCAAACGTCACATCCGCCACGTCAAAAGACGCAGCGAAATGCCCTGAATATTTCCGGCACTGCCCGCAATGACATGCGGTCACTGGCCCTGCGTCCCCTTCAACGGTGAACCGCACGCTGCCACACAGACAAGAGCCAAGCAGCGCCATCAGTATGTGTCCAATTGCGGTAGCCCATCGGCAATGTCGTAATAGTCACCTTTGTCTTTCACAAAGATATGTTTAGAGGTGTGCAGCCCCGTGGCCCCGTCCAGCGTGCCCGTGCCAATGGAGGTAGCCCCTTCACCGTCCATCTGCCAGAACAACGCGGATCCGCAGTGCCGACAAAACCCGCGCCGTGCGGATTTTGACGATTGATACCAGGTCAAACCTTCGTCTTTGGTCAGGTTAAACTGCGCGTCCGGAACCTGTGTCGCACTCCAGTAATGGCCGCTGGTTTTGCGGCACTGGGTGCAGTGACAGGCCACAGAGGGGCGCAATTCACCCGTGATTTCAAAAGCAACAGCGCCGCAAAGGCATGATCCTGTTTTCATCTCATCCTCCGTTAACAGACACGTTAATAAACTGGCGGGGCGATGGCCCAGACGGCCACCGCATCCTGCGCCCACGGGTTGGCCCAACGATAGGACTCCCCGCGAATTCGAAAACTGTCGCCCGGTTCCAGATCGAACTGGCGCGCACCCACCCACAGGCGCAGCTTGCCTGAAATCAGGTAGCCGACCTCTTGGGTCGGGCGGGATTCAAAATGGGTCATTTCGGCGCCGGCTTCAAACGTGGAATGGAACATTTCAAAGTCGTCGGTCAGATCGGGTGAGAGCAATTCCTCGACCAACCCGTTTTTGCCTGTGCCCACCTTGCGGCGGGCCTGTTTGCGCACCACATAACCCTCTTCGCCGGGCACCGCGGCGGCCTGCCCGAAAAAGATCGAAACTGAAACCCCCAGCGCCTGCGCCAGTGTTTTAAGTTCCTCGATCGACGGGTGGGAAATGTCCCGCTCCACCTGACTGAGCCAGCCCACCGACTTGCCCGAGGATTCTGCCAGCGCCACAAGGGTCACATTGCGCAGCTTGCGCAAGGCCCGCAGATCGGCCCCAAGGGAGGCGGAGAGATGTGGTGCTGTATCTGGCATGATTCCCCTGTCGTGAAATTATACATGAAAATTTCACCAATATTTTCACACACGCAAGTCTAAATGCGACATTAATCAGTTTTTTACCCGATTTTTGGCATTTCTACGCTGTTCCCTCCGTCCAAGCCGCGCCATACTGGCACCAATATTGGGGAGAACAATGCAGCGAAACGAGCTGACTTTTCCAAGCACCTCTTTTTTGGGCCGCTTAAATGATGACTCTTGGCACGAACTTTCGTCCTTGTGGTCCGTCAAGATGTACCCTGCGCGCCACTTCCTGATTTCGGCTGACGATAAAGAAAGCCACGACGTTTTCTTTGTGATCGACGGATCTATTCGCGCCACCATCTACACGGATGCGGGGCGCGAGGTTTCGTTGCTGACCTTTTCCAATGGGGATTGCATTGGGGAGTTCTCTGCTCTGGATGAGGCCCCCCGTTCCAGCGATGCCATCGCCGAGCGCGAAAGCATCGTCGCCCGCCTGTCCCCCGAACAGTTCCGCAAATTGGTGAAAACCAACCCTGATCTAAGCTATACTTTGTTGATGCTGATGGTGGGCCACCTGCGCCGCCTGTCCAAACGGGTGATTGATTTCAATGCCAAATCCGCCGATGAACGTCTGCGCGATGCGATTCTGGATCTGGCAGAAAAACGCGCAGGCAAAGGCGATACGGTTCTGATCGAACGTCCGCCGACCCAATCCGAACTGGCCTCCGTGGTGTTTTCGTCGCGCGAAAGTGTGGCGCGGGAAATGGGGCGGATGCGCAATGCGGGCGTGGTGCTGCGGATCAAACGCAGCCTGCATATCCCCAGCGTCGCCAAGCTGCGCGACTATGTGGAAACCGCGACACCCTGATCCGCTCCCCCTGATCCAATTCGCCGCTTTTCGCAAAAAGAATCTCGACTCTTGCGGGGCAGATTTGATAAGAACAAATCAGGAACATATTTAGTGTTAGAACCATGCCAACCCGCCGAATCCTGTCGATCTGGTTTCCCCATCTGGCCGCCGAACGTGTGCTGCGCAGCCATCGGGGGGCCTTGCTGCACCCTTTTGCCATTGTCTCGCAAAGCGGCAATGTGCTGTCTTTGGCCTGTCTGTCACCCGAGGCCAGCGCTGAGGGGTTGAGCATCGGGCAATCCCTGTCTGATGCGCGGGCCTTTTGCCCCCAATTGCTGACCGCGCCCGAAAACCCGCTGCAAGAGGCTGCGTTTCTGGCGGGGCTGCGCCGTTGGGCAGGCAAATACTCCCCTTGGGTGGCCAGCGAAGCCCCCGCATCCCTGCTGTTGGACATCACCGGCTGCGCCCATCTGTTTGGCGGCGAACCGGAACTGGCTGAAAGCATTACGCAGGATCTGGCGCAGTTACGCTTAACCGGGATGTTGGGGATCGCTGATACACCGGGGGCGGCTTGGGCGCTGGCGCGGTTTGCGGGGCAATCGGCCAAGGCGCACCGCTCAGGTGATGCCATCGAGCAAGAGGCCCGCGCCACCCGTTCGCGCGCGGCCAAAAGGCGCAACTGGGAACGGGGCGGGCCTGCGCCAAACCCGCAACCCACAGATGCAGGCGCCCCCAGCATCGCCGCCCCCGGACTGACCCGCGCCGCAATTTCCCGCCTGCCCGTCGCCGCCCTGCGCCTGTCCAAAGCGGATTGTGTGAACCTGAACCGGCTGGGGGTGCGCATTGTGGCCGACCTGATTGGCCTGCCCCGCGCCGCCCTTGTGCGGCGCTTCGGGCGCGATGTGGTGATGCGGCTGGATCAGGCCTTGGGGGCGGACCCCGAGCCGGTCTCTCCGGTGCGGCGCACCCATCATTTTGCCACCCGCCTGTCCCTGCCCGACCCCATCGGCCTGCAAGATGACATTGTTGCGGGGCTGGATCGCATCCTGCCGCCGCTGTGTGACAAGCTGCGCAAGGCGGGGCGCGGGGCGCGGCAACTGCGGTTGTGGTGTTTTCGTACCGATCACACCGTCCAGATTATCGAGGTCGGGCTGGCCCGCCCCAATCATGATCCCGACCGCATCCGCCCGCTGCTGACCCTGCGCCTGCCCGATATCGAAGCGGGGTTTGGCATCGAAACCCTGCGCCTAGAGGCTTTTGTCACCGAACCTTTGTCACAGGTACAACACAAGGGCCACGCCGATGCGGTGGCCGTGGCGCGCAAACTGCGCGACGGCAGTGATGGGATGGCCGATCTGATGGGGCGGCTGGGCGCGCGGATCGGGCTGGACAATCTGATCCGCCTGCACCCCGCCGACAGCCACATCCCCGAGAAAACCGCCACCCGTATGGCCGCCGCCTATTGCGCGCCCGCCACCGATTGGCCCGGTATCCACCAGCACCGCCCTGTCACCCTGTTCCCGCCGGAAATCGTCACGCCAATGCCAGCAAACACAGCCGATAGCCCGCCGCTTCCCCAGATGCAGCCGCCACCCTGTTTTCGCTGGCGCAGACGGGAATTTCACACCCAGACTGCCAGCGGACCAGAGCGGATTTCACCGGAATGGTGGCTGGATGATCCCAACTGGCGCGGTGGCACGCGGGATTACTGGCGGGTGGAAACCAAAACCGGAGAACGGTTGTGGCTGTTCGAAACCAAAACGCGCACCCGTTCCGGCGATTGGTTTTGTCAGGGTGATTTCGGTTAAAGCCGCAAGCGCAGCAGACCATAAGCCGCCAGCAATACAGCGATGCAACTGGCCAGCGCATAAGGGGTACGCAAGGCCAGCTCGCGGCCCAATTGCGGCTCTGCCATGGACACCACATAACCTGCAAGCAAAGCCCCCACAGGCATCATGCCCCAGCCGAAAAACCGATAAATACTGTTCACACGTCCCAGCAACCCGTCAGGAATCAACCGCTGGCGATAAGACACCGTCACCACGTTCCACAGCAGGGCTGCGAACATTTCGATAAACAGCGCAAAGGCAACCACCCAGACATTCGAGGTTAGGAAAATCACGATAAACATAACGGGGAACAGACATAAAACCACCTGCAAGCTGCGCTCTGGCCCTAAACGCGCCGCGATATTGGGGCACGCCAACCCGCCAACAACGCCGCCCGCAGCGCCCGCTGTCAGCAGCAATCCGTGGCCCACGCCCGTCATTCCCAGAATTTCCTGCGAAAACAGCACAAGGATCGTCAGCGCCATCACCGTCAGCATATTGGACACCCCCAGCATGATCGCAAGGCGCATCAACTTGGGGTGTTGCACCAGCCATTTGAACCCCTCTTTGGTTTCAACCCACATACTGCGCCGCAACGGGGCACTGCGCGGGGGTACCACGATCAACCAAACCACCCAGGCCGCCACCGCAAACGTCACAGCGTCCAGCGCAAACGGGGCGGGCACGGCATAGGCAATCAACAGCCCCGCCAGCGGCGGGCCGATGAAACTGCCCATAATCTGCTCAATGCTCCAGATTTGGCCATTGGCCCGTTCCAGATCCCCCGCAGCAACCACCGAAGGCAGGGCGGTTTGTGCCGCATTGTCCCGCACCACTTCGGCCGAGCCAAGCAGGAACGCCAGCCCGCAGAGTGCCAGAATATACCAGTTCACACTGTGATCGGGGGGCAAATCGGGCAGAATGGAAATCAACGCAATCACCCCCGCGGTCAGCAAAAGCCGCAGCAAATCAGCCATCACCATAAGTCGCTGGCGATCCCCACGATCGGTAATCACCCCCGCAGGCAGCGAGAACAACAACCACGGCAGTCGGGTGGCAAAGGCGACAAAAGCGATCAACGTCGGGTCCCGCGTGATCAGCGTTGCCAGCCACGGGAAGGCCAGGGCAGAAACGCCGTCCCCCAAATTTGAAATGGCAGAAGCTGAAAAAAGAAGCCGATAATTACGATTAGAAGAAAGTAATGACATACACGAATCTGTCCGGCCTTTTGGGGGGAAAGTCAACTACCACAAGTAGAACACAACCCTAGGGGTCGATTAATCTTTGAAACCGTGCGAATATTGACGACGCAAGCCCAGCAGCGATACTTTGGGCCTGATCCCACCCCTTAACATTCGCGCTATAGGCGAGACTGCAATCCCTTGCGCGGGCATCAAGCGATGGTCAAATTCTATGAAACCACCCTTGGTCTAGAACAATTTTCAGGCAGCTATGGCCACGGCATTCGTTTCCTAAAAAATCGCCGCAGGCTTTGCAGGGCACACCATGGTACTGGCCCTATTTCAAGCGAAACAGGGCGCTGCTACAGACGCGGCCTCATCCTTGCACCACATCCCGTGAACCGTACGCTTCCAAGGCCAAAACACCACGATGGAATGGTATCTTGCGCGGGACACCCCTTCACCATCGAACAATTCGGCTGGCGTGACTGTTCGTGGAAAACCCCGAGGGCAACGCCGTCAAGTTGGCCCCCTCTGATGACCGCCTGAAAACCGCGCCCGACAGGGCGGGCCGTTAGGCCGCGTTGCGGGTAAAGCTGAGCGTTTTATCATCCGACAGGCTGGGCTGGAATTTATACCCGTCCAGATCGAAATCTTTCAATCCCTCAACCGTTTTCACACGGTTTTTCACGATATAACGCGCCATCGCACCTCGGGCTTGTTTGGCAAAAAAGCCAATCATTTTAAGCTCTCCGTTGCGATCTTCTTTAAACGAGGGGGTCACGACCGGGGATGCCATCGCCTTTTCGTTGGCGGCCTTAAAATACTCTGCGCTGGCCAGATTAACCACCACATTGCCTTGGGATGCATCGTCCAAAGCCTTGGTTAATTTCTTATCCCAATAAGCGTAAAGCGTCGGGCCGGATTTATTCGCAAGCCGACTGCCCATTTCCAAGCGATATGGCTGTATCCGGTCCATCGGACGCAGCAGCCCGTAAAGCCCGCTTAGAATACGCAGATGGCCCTGCGCATAGTCACAATCCGCCGCATCAAAACTGGCCGAATCCAAACCGGTGTAAGTGTCCCCTGCAAAAGCAAACATCGCCTGTTTGGAGTTTTCAGGCGTGGATTCCTTGCTAAACCCGTCGAACCGCGCTTTGTTCAGCTTGGCCAAATCCTCACTGATATGCATCAAGCCGCGCAGGTCACTGACGCTTAGCTTTTTGGCGATTTGCGCCAGACGGTTTGCGTCTGACTGGAAATCAGGCAAGGTTTCAATAAGGTCATTTTCAGGCTGATCGAAATTCAATTTCTTTGCAGGTGACAGCACGGCCAACATTTTGTGTCTCCAAAATAAACGTGCCTGCTGATACCGTATTGAGCATAGAAAGACCAACCCCGATTGTGCCAAAAAACGCAAAAATCAGCCAGATAGCCCCACGTCAATTAAACCTATGGTGGCAAATTTGCGATCAGTCGCAATCTGACGATATTTCGCTCAAAAACACCGTCCCGAACCTGTCTGCCTTGGCCGTTCCCACCCCCGAAATCCGCGCCAAAGCGTCCAGATCAGATGGACGGCTCTGCGCGATTTTTGACAACGTAGAGTTGCTGCAATTCAAATAAGTGTCCATGCCGCTTTCGCCCCGCGCCAACTGCAATTGCGCCGCCTGCAAGCGATCAAACAATTCCGCCGCATCCCGTCCCGCAAGTTTGCGACGCGCAGGATGAACCTCTTCCTGTGTCCCGTTGATCACCTCTAGAAAGGCGGCCCCATAGCGTTCCAGCTTCACCGCCCCGACACCCGCCAACTTCGCAAATTCGTCGAGATTTTTTGGCCGCGCCTCTGCCATCCCGATCAGCGTAGCATCGGGAAAAACCACATAGGCGGGCGCTTGGATCGCTTCTGCCAATGCCCGTCTTTTGGCCTTAAGCGCCGACAACAGCGGTTCATCTTCTTCGGCAACCATGGCTTTCACGCGGCTCGTTTTAGAGCGTTGGCGCACAATGGTGTCACGCCGCAATTCGATGCTTTCTTCGCCCTTCAGAATCGGCCGCGCCCGATCCGTCATCCTAAAGGCGCCGTGGCGGTCCATATCAGGACGGATCAGATCATAACCCATCATCTGACGGAAAATTGCCTGCCACTGGGATTTGTCAAACTCTTTGCCGACCCCGAATGTCGGCAGGGATTCATGCCCGCGTTGGCGAATTTTGTCGGTGATCACACCGCGCAAAATGTCAATCAGATGCCCCGCGCCAAAAGACTCCCCCGTGCGCAACACCGCAGACAGGGCCTTGCGCACCGCATCAGTGCCGTCAAAAATCTCTGGCGGACTGGCGCAGAGATCGCAATTGCCACAGCCGTCGATTTCATCGCCAAAATAGCGCAACAAAACCCGCCGCCGACAGCGCCGCGCCTCTGCCAACCCCAGCAATGCATTCAATCTGCCATGATCCGCCTCTTTGCGATCTGGCGGGGCAAGGCCCTCGTCGATTTGGGCACGGCGCAAGCGCACATCATCCGCGCCATATAGCGTCAAAGTATCCGCAGGCGCCCCGTCCCGCCCCGCGCGACCGATTTCCTGATAATAGGATTCCATCGATTTGGGCAAATCCGCGTGGGCCACCCAGCGGATATCCGGCTTGTCGATCCCCATACCAAAAGCCACGGTGGCCACAACAATCAGCCCATCCTCGCGCTGGAAACGGGTTTCAGCCAAGCGCCGGTCGTCGCGATCCATCCCTGCATGATAGTGCAGCGCGGAATGCCCCTCAGCCCGCAGCGCCGTGGCCAGCGTTTCGCATTTATTACGGGACGAACAGTAGACAATGCCCGACTGACCTTTTCGCGTGCTGATAAAATCCAGCAACTGCTTGCGCGGGCTGTTTTTTGGCTGAAACGCCAGATTGATATTGGGCCGATCAAAACCGCGCAGAAAGATCGACGGATCGACCCCATCAAACAACCGCGTGACAATTTCGGCCCGCGATTGCGCATCCGCCGTCGCTGTGAATGCCGCCAAAGGCACACCCAGTTCTTGGCGCAACGCCCCGATCCGCAGGTAATCGGGGCGAAAATCATGGCCCCACTGACTGACACAATGGGCTTCATCCACGGCAATCAAGCGTGTGTTAATCTTGCGCAGCAGGATCGCTGTGCCTGGATTAGCCAGACGTTCCGGCGCGATATACAGTAATTTCAGCGCGCCATCCTCCAGCGCTTGAAAGACCTCCTCGGTTTCTTCCTCACTGTTGCCAGAGGTCAGCGAGCCTGCGCCAACACCCACAGCATTCAACGCCCGCACCTGATCGCGCATCAAAGCAATCAGCGGCGAGATCACCACCGTCACCCCGTCCGAACACAGGGCAGGCAATTGAAAACACAGGGATTTACCACCCCCTGTTGGCATGATCGCCAGTACGTTTTCCCCCGCGAGGACGGCTTCAACAACCTCTTGCTGGCCATCGCGGTATGCGGAAAAGCCGAATACCTCGGCCAGTAAATCCTTGGCTTTTGCCTGTTGGTCTAACATCATTATTTTTTCATTTGCCCGTTTAGCTATAGTTTTGACAGGTTGCTAAACGCTTAACAAGCCAGAAGCCCCTTTGATGAATCGCCATTTCCAAGGGCGGCGTCATGCTCTAAAACCCGCGGTATCATGGCATCCGAAAAATCAAAATCCCTGTTCTATCTGCTGCAATACCTGCCCGTCGCGGCCTTGCTGGCAATTTCAAAGGTGCTCCCTTTTGATGCACGCGGCATTCTGGCGGGTCACGTTGTCGGCTTCGCCGTACGCTGGCTGCCGCCGTTTCGCAAGCGCGTCGAAGAGGGGTTGCAACGGGTCTATCCAGAGATGCCCCTTGCCGAGCGGACCCGCATCGCTGCCCAAGTCGGGCGGAACATGGGACGGACTTTGACAGAAATCCTGCACAATAAAGAATTTGCCACCAAAACCGACCGTTTCATCGCCAAAGGCCCCGGACTGGCCGCCCTTCATGCAGCCAAGGCTGAGGGGAAAGGCGCGCTCATCGTATCTGGGCATTTCGGTCAATGGGAGGCCATCCGCCACTTTCTGAAAGCCGAGGGACTGGAAACCGGTGCCGTGTATCGCCCGAATTCAAACCCTTGGTACGAGCCCCATTTTCTGGGTGGCATTCGCGAGGGCGGCGCGCCGATTGTGCCGCGCAGCAATGCAGGCACCCTGCAAATGGTCCGCCACATTCGCAAGGGCGGGTTTTTTGCAATTCTGGCGGATCAGTATGTGCAATGGGCCGAAAAAATTCCATTTCTGGGGCATATGACCTCCACCACAACTTCACCCGCCGATCTGGCCTTGAAATACGACCTGCCGCTGGTTCCCGCTTTCGGGCTGCGCGACCCGAACGGGCGCACCATCCACATCACCTTTGAAACGCCCATCCCTCACAGTGACGCGGCTACAATGATGACCGAATTCAACGCACGGATTGCTGCGCGGATACACGCCAATCCCGGGCAGTGGTATTGGTTGCATCGCCGTTGGAAAAACCTGTAACAGCTTTATATTCAAGGCCTGAACCGTTCAGTCAAAACCCTTTCTGGAATAACTGGTGTCTGTTTTCGTGATAAACCTGTTCACAATAATCGCCACGATCCCCGCCCTGCTTTGGATCGCTTTTCAGGTCTTACTTGGAAAATCATCAATCCAGACCGGGAAAAACCGCATTGGGATCGCGACGGAAACCGCCAATGGGCACCCTGTCATTTGGTTGCACGCTGCATCCTTAGGGGAACTCACCTCAATTAAGCCATTCCTACTGTATCTGGCGCAAACACGCCCGGATCACAGGCTATTAATCACCACAAACAACCCGGCGGCCCTAACTGCGGCAGAGGCATGGACCGACTTGCCGACACTTTTGCAATCTGCCCCTATCGACCTTCCTTTTGTGCTGCGCCGTTTCCTGAACTATTGGCAGCCCGTGGCCTTTATCAACATAGAGTCCGAGATCTGGCCAAACAGGTTTAAGGCCCTAAAACAAAACAACATCCCTTCCATCATGCTAAACGCCAGAGTATCAGACAAATCCACAAAGCGGCTTGGTTCGTTTGGCGTAAAGGCTTTAGGCCTTGACCTTTTTTCGCATATCTATGCGCAAAATTCGGCTTCGGCTGAAAACTTTAAAGCTATCGGAATCTTGGAAAAGCGGGTCGAAACCATCCCGAACTTCAAGTCTTTGGTAACATTGGCACCCCCTGATCCGAAAATGTTAGAGCGATATGATAGGGCAAATACCTTTCTTGCTGCTTCAACCCATGAAGGTGAAGAAACCCTAATTTTGAACGCATTTGCAACACTCTGGCATCAGAACCCTAATTTAAGATTAATATTGGTGCCTCGCCATCCAAACCGCGTGAAAGCTGTTGAAGCTATGTGCCAAAATATCGGATTAAATGTGTCTATTTACGGTGACGAGCAAAAGCCCGAAGCCGTCTCTCTTGTGGATTCTCTTGGCAGTTTACAACGGATTTATCCGCTCGCCGCTGTAACCTTTGTTGGCGGTTCGTTGGTGCCTGATATCGGGGGACACACCCCGTACGAGCCTATCCGTGCTGGCAGCGCCATCGTTAGCGGCCCGTTCCATCACAATTTCATTGAGGAATATGCGGCTCTCTGCGCATCTGGGGGCTGTTTGATTACTCCCGTTGCGGCGCTGGCAAAAAGCCTCAGTGATGCCGCCGAAAATACAGATAATTTGTCGCAAGCTGCCCAAAACACCTATCCTGCCGCGGCCAATCCAATGGATTTATTTGCAGCGGTTGCAGAGAAAGTGGGGCTATAATCATGGATGAGCTTCTATTTTCAATAAAACGCATTCTGAAGGGCGAGCCTTTTCTGAACACGTTTTCTACTGACATGGAAACACTGACAGCAGAGCTTTCTGGAAAAACTGTGGCCATTGTAGGAAATGCTCGCAGCCTATCAGAACAGTCATTGGGCCCAAAAATCGACGCATGTGATGTCATTTTACGTATGCATGCGGCCCCTTTGCCCTCCCCTGAAAGCCATGGATCACGTACCAGCTGGCTGGCGCTTGGGATGCCCGTTGCGCAAAACGTCATTAACTCCCGCGCGCCAAAGCGGCTGCTTTGGATGGCCAAAAAACGCAAACGCCTACGGGCGCGATTTGCCCAGCGCAGTGGATTCTACCTACATCCAACGGCGGAATGGGACAGGATGGCGGCAACACTGACCGCCCCGCCAACAACTGGCATCATGCTGATTGACTTGGTCTCTGGCTCAACAGCGTCAGAAATTCATCTATTCGGCTTTGACTTTTTCACAAGCCTTTCCTTGTCAGGTCGGCGCACGGCTGCGCAGGTCCCTCATGATTTCGCAGCGGAAAAGCGGTTTACCGAGGCTTTGATCGCCCGTGACCCAAGGGTTGTACACCACAAGCAGAAGCACTAACCACAGTTTAACGAGACAGATCAGGTGACCCGATGGACAAAGCCGCATCAATCAAAGACGCGATCCAGACAAATTTAGTTGGATTGCAAGAACTGGACAGCCAGTTAACCACACCAGAGCTGTCCGCGGCACTCGACACTGCGCTTGATCTTATTTCGGCAATGAAAGGGCGGTTGATCGTTGCCGGTGTTGGCAAAAGCGGGCTTATCGGGCGCAAGCTTGCAGCCACGTTTTCTTCTACGGGAACACCCGCTTATTTTGTCCATCCGGTTGAAGCAAGCCACGGTGATCTTGGAATGATCCAGTCCGATGATGTGGTAATGTTGCTTAGCTGGTCCGGTGAAACCCGCGAGTTGTCTGATCTATTGGCCTACACCCGTCGCTTTGGCGTGCCGGTGATCGCGATAACGGGCAGCACTGGCAGCACTTTAGCGCGATCAGCGGATGCAGCTTTGGTTCTGCCCAAAGCCCCCGAGGCCTGCCCCCATAATCTGGCCCCGACCACCTCAACTTTGTTGCAGCTTGCCATCGGCGATGCTTTGGCTGTTACCGTTCTGAAAATGAAGGGCTTTTCAGAGGAAAGCTTTCGCGATTTTCATCCAGGCGGGAAACTGGGCGCTGCATTGACGCCTGTTCAGGACATTATGTTCAAAGGGCAAGATCTTCCGATCGTTCAGGAAGATGCCCCAATCATTGAGGTGCTCGGGGAAATCTCGCGCAAAACGCTCGGCATCGTTGGTGTGACGGGGCAAGATGGCAAATTGCAGGGGGTTATCACAGACGGGGATATCCGCCGCTATCTGGAGGCAAATTCCGCGGGTTCTATGAAAGAGGCGATGTGGGACAAACTGGCCGCATCTTTGATGACACCTGGGTCAGTGTATCTGGAGCCCAACCGCTCCTGCGCGCGCGCGTTGCACGTTCTGCAAAGCAACAAGATTTCTGCTGCATTTGTCATTCAGGACAATAAGCCGGTTGGCGTTGTGACCTTGATCCAGCTTTTGTCCCTTGGGGTTGCCTGACACACTGTTTTACAGACTATTTTGAGGCTGTAAGATCAACTTCTTTTGGGTCGAAACGGCTTCCGGTCGAAATCGATCCAGGGCTATAACTGCTGTTTCTTGCAAGAAGGCCTTTAACGTTTTGCCGGGTGTTTCAACTTGTATGGTTGAAGCCGTTGTTTGGCCTCTCAGCGCAACTCCTCGCGCTGGGTCGGCCAAAACGGCCTGGCTTTCTGGGCTCAATTCGATCTCTGCTAGGATGTGACGCTCTCCCAGAACATTTTGCCCCTGTAAAAGCCCAGACACTTGCCCTTCCAGATTTGGCCCGTTCTCCCTGAAGCCAGCCAAGCGGATCATAACCTTGGTCCCTGGCCGCAGGTTTGCATGATCCGAGTAGGGTATGCGCATCTGAGCCCGAAATAATTCAGCATTTTCGCCACGTAATTCTATGAAACTTTCATCGCCTACATATGATTTCCCAACCATTATTGGGCGAATTCGGTTAACGATTCCATTTTCAGGCGCCAACAATCGAGGAGCCGCGAGATAATGAGTGAGCATCGCTTGCAGCGTTAACTTGGTCGCTACATCCTCTGACAACTGTTGGATTCTATCTAACCGGTTTCGATTCTGGTCAATCGTCAACGCTTGTAATTCGGTCTGAAGGGTTTGAAATCGCCCGACGATTTGATTTTTTTCAAGCGCTATCGAAACACTTGCATGCGCACGAACAACGGGATCCACACGCGTCTTATGGGTGGATTTTTTTGAAACCCCCAGAACCATTGCAAGCTTCTGATCAACCAATCCAATTTGCGATTGCATCAAATTCAATGCTTGTTGCAGTCGCGTTTGCTGCAAAATATCGGCTTCTTGGCTTGTTCGACAATCCTCAAGCGCTGCGCGCATCAAAATTCCAGTTTCAGAGTCGTATTCCGCAAAAGGGGAATCTTGTGAAGGCGCGGACTCTGCAACAAAGCCAAAAGGCATTTCCTGTTCCAAAGGATCAAATTCGGTTCCCAACAAACATTCCCGCAGAATACTCGCAACAAGGATTTCACGGCCGATTTGTTTCAGGCGCGCAGCCATCGCCGCTGTGTCTAGCAGGGCAACCGTTTGGCCCGCCTTTACCTGTTCCCCCGGTTCGACCAGAATCGAATCCAGTGGCAGGCCATGTGGCAAGGCGATGACCGTAGGGTCTTGATCTGGCGTCAAAGTTCCAGCGTATTGGTGGGAAGAGGGAACCTTAATCTTGTCTGCCAACGTATACCCGCCCGCAGCAATAGCCAACACCGACAGGACAGCCCACACGGCCCAGATCACACGAACCAGCTGCACCGAAGTGCGGGGCGTCGGATCATGAGGTTGTGGCATGCGTTGCCCCTCCACCGCCAACTTCTGCATTCAAAACCGCTGTTGGTGGCTTTCCACCCGACTTTCGCGGATCGTAGGTGTCCAGTCGCGCTTCTAAAACGCGCTGATCCTGCTCAACTGTCGCATGTACCTTCGAACATGTTTCAAAAACCTTTGCCAAAGGCGAAAGGCGTGTCGTACCGTCATTTTGCCTCGCCTCATCCTCGGCCCGTTGCAGCACGCCGGATGATACGGGTATATCCCGATCCATCAGTTTGATTTCACAATGGCCTTCAAAGTGTTTGAATTCGAAGCAGACCGATTGGTGGGACAGAGGGGCGACATTTTGACAAGAAAATGCCAACAGCTCTGCGCAGACAATACAAGCCTTTCGACGATTGATTTCATCTCCATCCCGACGGAAGTGGGAGCGAATCCATGCTTCTAAATTCTCTTCGGTTTCGAGACTTCGTGCCCCCACGAACCGTTGCCAGCCCGAAGATTGACGCGCGCGTATTTCCAGGGCCGGACCAAAGTCAATGACGCGGCCTTCTTGAAGAATTAACAATTTGTCGCAAATATCCAATAAAGCCCGGTTTTCGGTTACCACAACAAAGCTACGCCCAGCGCGACACTCTTGCCGGATCCGCGCAACCAATGCCCCCACCATTTTTTCCGACCCGTTATCTTCGGGCCGATCTATGAGGTATAAAGGCGGCGAAACTAAAAAACTGCGGGCAAAAGCCAAGGCTTTTTGCTCGGCTCCGGACAGCGTCGTTGCATCTGGTGTGTCACAAATCTTGTCAACTAGATCGCTTGCAAATACCATCTGTTCCAAGATTCGTTTGCCTTGATCCAACGCCGAACCTGTTTGAAAAAACGACAAATTATTCCGGCCAGAGGTTGGCAGAATCAGCGGAACAGAGGGGAGTAAGTAGGCGGGAACGCTGGAATGCACTGCACGTCTTTCCCAGAGGTCTGTCTCACCCAATCTTACCAGCCCACGCACATTCAAACCTGACAGATCATGTGGACTTACCAGAGATTTCAATAAAGTCGATTTTCCCGCCCCTGGCGGACCAATCAACCCGAGAACCTGCCCGGGCGCCACTTGGAACGTAACGTCCGACAGAATCGGGGCCTTATTCGGCACAACGACAGTCAACCCTTCGACTCTCAAGCCGCCAGTAGTAGGGCCGGCTTCTGGATCTGGTGGCATGCGCAGCTGTTGGACCGATGCAGCAAGCCCCAAATTCAAAGGGTTCGGCTGCCCGCGCTGTCGCATGTACCTCGCGCTGGCCTCTACCGCCCAAAAAGTCATCAGACCCACCGCAGCAATGGCCGAGGGGCTTAGAATTTCTTGCGCGGCCATCCAGCTGCCAATTCCGAAACTGACAATCACAGAAAACCATAAAGATGCATTCAGGAATCCTTGAACCAAAGTATGATCTTGTGGCTTTCCTTCGATCAGATTACGCCCAATTTCATCGCGTCCAGCCAGTACGGAAACAGCCTCTTGTGGCAGAAAATCCCACATTGGCTCACGCAATTGCATACGTCGAAAACAGAACATTATCAGCATGTTAATCCCCACACCCATAGGAATCGCAAGCCCGAGCAATGGGTGCACCATTTCCAAAAGAACAAAGACAACTACCGCAACAAAAGCCTGTGCAACGATTGTGTTACGCTCGCGAAAGACCCGATAGCCGGCCAGTGCTTTTGCGTGTGCAAATTCGAATATCAATAATCCAACAATGGGAATCACACCAACCCCGACGAGAATCACCGCCATGAATGGTTCGCGCGCCAGTGCTGCTTGACCGGTCAAGAATATCGTTAGAACGAAAATCCCCATCAAGCAAACTGTGATGCCAATCGAAAACGTCCACGACAAAGGCCCTGCCCATCCGGGGGATGACCGGTCCAACATTGGCATCGGAGATAGCGTATCCGACTTAGGCCCGAACAAGTCCTCGCTCGTGTCTAAAACCGATTCCGATCCAGCCTTCACCTTTGCAGTATGGGACATGTTTTCAACTTTCTTAGCTGCGTCATACCCTTACTCCTAAGGCCGTTCGGTTAATAAATGATTGTGGAGGTTAATTTCGTCAGATTCGCTCTTTGTTAACCCTGATGGGATTAACTACAGGCAACGAGAGGACGGCATTCCGATGCAAAAAACCACATCAGAAACGGGCGATTCGCGGCGCACAGGCGGCTTTGGAACCGCTGTATTGTTCGGCGCAATGGCTTTGCTTGCCGGAACAATCTATTCAATCAGCACGACTGCGCGCACCATATTCCTAGCGCAAGAAGAAGAAGTGATTCCCATCATCGCGGGTGGTGACCTAGATCAGATCCCTGCCTTGATGCGTGGCAATCTTGCGTCTGCAACAACCAGTAGCAAATACGGAACTCAGCGGCGGGAAAAGCCGCCCCGTATGTGTGAAATGAAGCCTAATTATTTTGCGAATCTTGATCGTGGGATGGATCAACCGGCAGGGTATACTGTGCGAAATGAGTATGTGCGCAAATACCGGGACAGACGCGGTTTTTTAAATGAACGAGAACTGCGCACAGCGAAAGTTGCCTGGCATTATTTTGAAAAATTCACCCAAGAAACCACCGGCCTCGCCAATTCGGTTGGCAATTATCCTTCTACCACCCTGTGGGATACCGCGTCATATATGGCCGCTGCGGTCGCTGCCTATGAACTTTGCTTAATAGAGAAACCCGATTTCGACAGCCGCATGACAAAGCTGTTAACCACAATTAAAACTTTGGAGTTGTTTCGCAAGGAACTGCCAAACAAAGTGTATCACACCAAGACAGGCGAAAAAGTAGATTATACCAACAAAGCTGGCGAAATCGGCTTTTCAGCGCTGGATATCGGACGGTTTCTGGTGTGGATGCGGATCCTCAAAAACCGCTACCCCCATTTAGCAAACACCGTTGATTCGGTCCTGTTGAAATGGGATTTTTCCCGCGCGATTGACCCTGAAGGCCTGTTGTTCGGTGCATATGTAGACAAAGAAACAGGCGAAACTGTTTACGCCCAAGAAGGCCGTCTGGGGTACGAAGAATATGCCGCAAAGGGCTTTGCTTTATGGGGCTTCCAGCCAAAATTGGCGCATCGTGCGGAACCCTTCCTAACTGCCTCCATTTTTGGCGTTCAAGTTCCCTATGACGGGCGCGATCCCCGAATTTTTCACAGCCAAAACTACGTCGTCACAGAATCTTACCTGCAAGACGGATTAGAGCTCGGCTTCGATCTTCCGCAAGATGACAGTACCCCTGACTGGTTACACTCTGACGGCTGGCGTGCTGAATTTGCCGACCGTATTTACCAAGTTCAAGAAAATCGCTGGCGCCAAACAGGGTTTATGACGGCGCGATCAGAACATAACGTCAAAGGGCCACCGTATTTCACCTACGATACAATATTTTCAGATGGATACCCCTGGAACACCGTTACACCGCGCGGGGATTACGTTCCAGATCATGCAGCGGTTGCCTCCAAGGCTGCGCTAGGGCTTTGGGCACTTTGGGACACCGAGTACACCAATGTGCTCTATGAAGCGATCATCGAGCTGTACGACCCGGAAAACGGCATGTTCGAAGGGCTTTATGAACAAGGTCAGGGGCGCGTTGAGATTTTCACGGCGAATAATAATGGCATCATCCTGACCTCTTTGTTGCACAAGGTTCAAGGCACTATTCTCACACCCTATACTGGCCAAACCGAGGTCTGGTACACAGCTTACCGCGATCAAGACCTGCGTGTTAAACGCCAGTATCCCGACCCACCACAAGAAGACGATTGGTTGCCCGCGCTGCGGCACTCAATCCAAGCACAGGCGGACTTCTGATGACAGCTAAATTTCCTTTCCAATCCCTCAGCCTTACTTGCGTGATTCTAGCAAGCCTCGGCCTGCCCGGAAACACGCAGCAATTGGACCCGAACCAGAACTTAGAAACCCCCTTCGCCTCCGAAAATGCGATTCTGGATACAGCGATACCTTTTGCAATTGGCGCACGCGAGGCGCAACAATCCTTACGCGGCTCCTTCGGATGGCCAACATTCCAAGAGGGCCTTGTTGAAGGCGTCTACTTCCGCTTTGACCCTGACGGCTATGCACGATTTGCACCGACCCCCCGGCTCGACACGGATGTGTTTGAAGTTATATGCCGACCGCGCACCTACTCTTGTATGGGGCGAAAGGGCACACTTTCCGCCATGTTGAACAGTCGCGGCCAGTTACAATTGAAAATTGACGATGTCCTTTCCGGAGACCGCTTTTTTGTCTCAGAGGGTGTCTCTGAAATAGAAGTCCCAGAAAGGATTTTACAGCCGCTGGATTCCCAAATGGAATTGCTTTTATCTACAGGCGGTGACTTGATTGTTCGAAGGGGGGACAGCGAAAAAGATCGCATCTCACTTACTGGCTTTTTCGCTGTAAGCGCCTATTTACGTTGGGTTGCCGCCCATCAGGATTACACAATTCTCCCTCGGAATTGGCCGGTACCCAATGCAAAAGGGGCGGATGATGGTATGACGCGGGTTTCAAATTGGCAATCGCCTATGCCGCAACCCCAAAATTTCCCGACAGCCCAATCCGGCCTTACTGCATATCAAGCGCAACCACTGACGCAACAACAACCCATGATTCAGCCCGTTGCACAGAATACGACCCAAAACGATGTTGCCGAGGTAAAAGGCGAGCTGCGAATTCTGCGTGAACTTCTTCTAGAGCGCAATCAGATGTCTGCAACAGACGCAAACGCACCGTCCTCCCAGCCGGTCCTTGCGCAGCCATTTGATACTGGCTTAACTACAGTGGCATCCATGGATCAACCTGTTTCAAATCAGATCGCTGCTTTACAACAGGCTGCTGATCGCATCCAAAATGACATCGCCCGACTTAGCAATACGACGGTACTACAAGATACTTCACTCGGAAGCGTGCAACTGACACAGCCCAAACCGCAACCGATGATGCCTACACAAACTTCATCAAATGCTGATGATAAGGCAACCGAAACAGCCGCGCGATTACATTACTTGATGACGGAAATTGGGCTTGATGCGAAAACCGCCATCATGTTGATTCAGCTTGGCGACAACAACAGCCAAACTGAAAATAACACGTCTTTCAACTCAAACTCTGCTAATTCGACACTAAGTAATTCCCCAAACCCATTGTATCAAGATACAGTCGTTGCCCGTATTCTAAGTGAGTTAGAACGTGATCTGGTACAAGACGTTTCGCCAATGGACGGAGTCAACACACGCCCCGAGCGTATGACGCAAAACGAATATCAACTTTTGTCAGAATACTTCAGATCAGTTGCTCTTCCCGCTCAATAAGAAGCAGATGACTAACATTCTAGCGAAGTCGTTAATTTGGTTAGCACTATCCAAATATTGAACTTTGAATAGCCCCTAGTATTGTAGACGCTTTCTTCCCTAATTTTGAGGCAAGGAGGCCGTTATGGGGAAGCCAAATTTCAGTGAAGATTTCAAGCG
>NZ_JAVDQB010000014.1:0-94823 GCF_031454055.1 Roseobacter sp. N2S | reverse complement strand
ATCGGATCTCGGTCGATCCAAAATTTTTCTTGGTGACTTGGGGTTCGGGCGAGCCGAACGCCACAGCGTCACGTCGCTAAGGGGACTTCGCCCCCTCGCGCGGTCAACAGGAATAGACAGGCCCGTGTCCTCGCCTTCGGCTGCGGGCCGCACCAAACCTGTCGATTCCTGTTGCCCTTGCTACCCCCCACGCTTCGCCAGCGGGTCAGGTTTTCAGGAGCAGCCGCTTTCAGCGGTTGTCCAAAAAACCATTGCAAAGGGGCAATGACCCCGCCCACACCACGAAGGACTAAGTTTATGGCAAAAGTCGATATTAAACAGCACGTCACAGATACGATTGTCGCGCAGATTGAGGCAGGCACACCGCCTTGGCGCAAACCGTGGACTGGTGACGCGGCTGGCGCGTGTTTCCCGTTGCGGCACAATGGCGAACAATACAAAGGCATCAATATTCTGATGCTTTGGGCGACTGCCCATGTGAAAGGCTATAACTCAGCGCGCTGGATGACTTTCAAACAAGCGTTGGAGTTAGGTGGATGTGTGGAAAAAGGCCAGAGGGCCACGAAATCGGTTTTTTATGGATCGCTTGAACGCAAAGACGAGAACGCCGCAGAAGGTGAAGAGGGAAAGCGCAAAATTCGGTTTGCCAAAACCAACAATGTTTTTAACGCTGATCAGATCGACGGCTTGCCCGAAGAATACTATGTGCGGCCCGAACCGCCCCGCGATCTTGGCACTGTCGAAGACCCCGCCCTTGAAGCCTTCTTTGAGGCGTCCGGCGCGGAGATTGTCACGTCGGACAAACCGCAGGCCTACTACAGCCCCGCCAAGGATCACATCCACATGCCGCCGATTCAGACGTTTTATGATGCGTCGGGGTATTATGCCACGAAGGCGCACGAGTTGACGCATTGGGTTTGCGGAGAGCCGCGCCTAGCGACCCAAAAGGCCAATGTGACCAAGAAAGAATACGCCTTTGACGAATTGGTGGCTGAAATTGGCGCATGTTTCTTGTGTGTTCAGCTTGGCGTTGAACCGCAGTTTGATCAGAGCGCGGCCTATATCGAAAAATGGCTTGAGGCCCTGAAATCGGACAAGGACATGATTTTCAAGGCAGCAGCAGAGGCGCAAAAAGGGTTGGATTACATCAACGATCTTGTCAGCAAATCAGAAAGAAGGGCGGCCGCATAGGTTTAGTGAGTGTCGGCCCAAGGATGATAGGCTAATCCTACTCCCTGTTGGCTTATCTGGCCGATACCTGCCCCAGCCTGCAACGGCGGGGCAGTTTCTGTGCCGGTGGGGGTGACGCGGCAGGGGAAGAGCTGCGCCCGCCCCCTGCCCCGCCCTGCGCTTCGCGCGATGGCCCTACGGGCCAGATCACAGGCAACTAAACGGCAGGGGGACGCCCAGGTTTACTTCATGGATTTCGTCACCGACAAACACCGCAACGGCGTCATGGGTCCGAAATCCTGTTAGCAATGGTTCCCAAGCCCCGCCTTTGTTATCGGCTTTGGAAACTCGGCCATAGACCAAGGTGACTTGAATTGTGATCAGATCGGGAAAACGGAACGTCACAGGCACGTTCATTTCCAGTTCGGTACCGACGCCGACCATGACCGCGCTAGCCGTTGTTCCATAGACAGAATTAGGGTCGCAAATCAACGACAGCGAAACGCTACCATCAAGTGCCTGATAAAGATCAACGCCGCGTTCCACGCTGTGTTCCCAGGCAGCGGCAGAGAGCGGAAGGAGGCCAAAAAGCGTGCCAAAAATCAGAGATTTACGGAAAAGCATAGGCCGGGTCCTTTCTTGGGAGACAGCCTAGCAATTTTTCCGTCCGTTGACCAAGCTGATCATCCGCGATCGGCGGCTTTATTCGTACACCACATCCGTCTTGCATCCGTCCTTCCACATTGGCACCCGCTCACCCGTGTTCCATTCATAGAGCCAGCCCACCACTTCGCGCGTTTTTCTGTCCAAAATTCGTATTATTGGCTTCGCTTCGAGCCTCTTGTTGTGTGCCATGGGTTTTCCTCTGTCTGCACTGAGAACAGCACTTCCCCTGCCCGAATTCCTTAATTGGAAAAGGGTAAGCGGCTGCTTACCCCTGAGTATGCGCGGAGCTTGAGAGGATGGGGGTGAAACCAAATCGACGGGGTTGGTGCGGCCCGCAGCGCAAAGCGCGAGGACACGGCCCTGTCTATTTTGTTTCAGGGGGAAGGAAGCCGAAACTCCTTCCCCCTTCAAAGGATTATTTGCGCGGCTTGCCGCGCCTTCTATCAATACTTGCTGTTCAGTTCTTCAATGACTTCATCGAGGCACGACCAGAATAGTATTTCAAACTGTCCGCGCACCATCGCAGCGTCAGAGGACAATCGCAAAGGGTCCTGTTGATTACGTAGCCTGTCAATCATGGCAGCATCTATGCGTTTGCTGCTACGGTATCCCTCGCGCATGGGTCCACGCTCTGCTTCTGGTTTGTCGACAAACTCGGGCTTTGGATCGAAGCGTTCGATTGCTCGCCGTCCGGCGAGCGCAATGACATCCTTCTGAGCAAGTCCTTTGCCTTCGAGGTCTTCTAGCTTTTTGTGCTGTTCGACTTTTACAGCGGCGGTGAGTGTGATTTCTCGTTTGGAGCCGGGATGCTTTGCGGGCTCAGGCGCGTCAGTTTTCTCTGGTTCTGCCGACTTTGTCGGTTTAGCCTTTGGTTTCCGTGTCCTCGGGGCAGGTACCGTTTTTTCCGTTTGCTGGGCCGGTTCAGATTGAGGCTCGGGTGCAGCCTTTGGTTCTTGAACCTCTGGCGGCTTATTTGTTGGGAGCCTCGTGTATTCGGTGAAATCCGAAGTATATGACGGGTCTGAACCTGAGATTTTGGGTTTCTTCTTCCGTGCCATCAGCTGTCCCCTGTCAGCGCATCAAGAATGGAAGATGCTTCTTCAAGCGCTTCTTCAAAGTGCTTCGCATGAACCCGCATCAACGGGTTTTTGCTTTCGCGGCGGGCTTGGGCAATGGAGTGAATGAAGCCATCGGCGGCAGCGTCCTTATGCTGTTTTCGCGCCATGAAGTAATCGTCCAAGACCGGAAAATTTTTCAGGGCTTTTCGCTCAACTTCTGTTTCGGCTTTGCTCTGTTTTGGAGGCACCGCCGACAGTACCACATGGAAACTTGGTAGTGCTTCGGGATCGTCGGCCCGCTCGCGTAGTCCAACATACCAGTTGAACGTGTCCGTTGTAATTTCCAGATCGTCATCACTTAGCATCATCGGAACAACGATTGCGTCGCTTTCAGATGCCAGATCATCGGCCCAAGCACCAGCTGCGCCGATTGTGTCCACGAACACATAATCCGCTGTGTTGCTTTGGTAAGCTTCTTCGGCCTTTTGTTCCAGCTCACTGGCTTTTGTTAGCGGTTCTATTTTGAACAAGGGGTCATTCAGTTGGAGTTTGGTTGCCCATCTTACGAGTGCCTGCTGTGGGTCGGCGTCGAAAACAAGGCAGCGTTTGCCGCGTGACATGGCGGCGCTCACTAGCGCTCGGGTCAGCGTTGTTTTTCCAGCTCCACCTTTTCGGGTCATGACCGAAATGACCTTCATATTTTCGTTTGGCATGTTTCTTGACCTCAATCGTGTTTCTTGTTTCGTGGATCATGTTTCGCGTGCTGTGTTGCGTGCCACATGTATCGTGTAGCATGTTGCTGGATAAGTGTTTCGTGTCAACTGTTACTTGTGGCGTGTTGCCTGTCGCATGTATCGTGTTGCGTGTATCATATATCGGTAAGCATGTTTCCTGTTTCCTGTTTCCTGTTTCCTGTTTCCTGTTACGAGTAGCAGGTATCGTGTTGATTGTTATTTGTAGCGTGTATCGGGCGGTGTGTGGCATGTATCGTGTTACGTGCGGCGTGTTTCGTGCTTCTAGACCCACGCAAAGCAGCCGGAATTCAAAGAACGAGGGTAGGGCAGGGGGTATAACATCGCGCCTGAGCCGCGGAGCGCCCCGTTAAGGCACCATTCTCTCTTGCCGAGGGGAGGGGGTGCGGAAGGAACACGGAGGCCGCTCAGCGGCCATTATACAAGATCGGGCCGTCACCTTCGGTTTATGGCCGGTCTCGCTCCTGGCTCGACAACCTCACCCCGAGGGTTCGGTTTGCAGCGGAATACAATTCACTTTTAGCGGCTTTGACAATATTATAGTGGTAGCCACATTATTATAATTGCGTCAAAGCCTAAGTGATTGTATGAAGTTGGCAGGAAATAGGGAGTGTATGTTCGCAATGGCTAAACGCCACCGCTTATCTGATTTGGAGCGATTGGAAATCGTCCGTGAATCGCGAAGAGGCGTCTCCGCTCAGGTACTTGGGAAGCGTTTCGACGTTACGCCGAGAACAATCCAGTACACAGTTCGCAAGGAACAGATGCGAAAACGCGACAGCGGCATTAGGACTGCACAAATCGGAACAACTGTAACACCAGAGGAATTGCGAACCTTTGAGGCGTTGCTTGGGCGGCATGGGGTCAACAGCCGATCCGACGGGATGCGGCGATTGATCCAAGCTGCAAATGGGATTCTCCAGCCGGACGAATACCTGACCGACGAGCTGAAGGGCTTTCGTGCGGCCCTTAATCGTGTCGGGAACAACGTCACGCAGATCGCCAAACGAATGAATGAGGCCAACAACAAGGGGATTAGGCCCCCCTTCGGGCAGGCAAGTTTGGCCCAGATGCGCAGCCTAACTGGGTTCGTCCTGGATTTTGCAGATCAAGTGGACCTTCTGGTTCGGCGGCGGACAGATAGGATCAACCTGTTGGTCAACGAGGCGTTGAAGGAGCTGGCCGATGGCGAAGAGTGATGCAGTTAGTGCTGTAACCGGCGAGATTTTCCGTGAGGGTTGGAGCCGCGTGCGCGGTTCGACGCAAGGGTTGGGCGAAAAGCGCAAGCAAATGACAAGGGCGGCAAAGGGCCACCGAGCAGCGGTGTTCAAAGCCATTCGGTCTGGTGGCACCCACACTAAGGGCCAGCTTTCCAATCAGCTCGAATACCTCACGAGTAAATCATCCTTCATCGTCGATAGCCGCAGTGTTCTCGATGGAAAGAAGCAGTTGAGTGCAGACGAAATCAAGTCTGTTGTAGATCGCTTCTCGAGCCGTTGGGACGAAGGTTTCCGACCAAAGATGGGTCACACTACGCACATGCTCATGTCGTTTCCCGTTGGGACAAAGGGAGCAGACGTGCGTGACATAGCATCCGCCGTAGCCGAGCGGTTTTTTGCAAACGATGAACGGAATTTTGACTATTTGATAGCGGTTCACGAGGACAGGGCGCACCCTCATGCCCATATGGTGCTGAACCGGCGTTCCCAAGAAGGTGAATATTTCTATCTCGGTCGAGATCACCACTTCAACTATGACGACTTCCGAACCGCGATGGTCGAAGAAGCAGAAAAATTTGGGGTTCGTCTTGAGGCAACCCGGCGCATCGATCGCGGCGTTCTGACCTACGCACCCAAAGCGGAAGAGATTTACGCGGCCAAGGAAGAAGGTCGCGAACCCAAAGCCCGTGAAAGGGTCGGACGTGACCTGGACCGCGCGTTGGCGGAAATCGCAACCACGTCCAGGATTTACCGCTCGTTGGCCGCAGAGGCGTCAGCTGAGAACCGGGAAGACATATCAAACGCCTTGATCCTTGCCAGTGAAATGCTGGGGCAGGGCGGGCAACTTGAACAGAATGGAGAAGTTTACATGGAGACCCAAGAATCCTTTGACGATCTGAGAAGTCGTTTTGCAGAGCGTGCAGAGAGGGTTGAACAGTTTGTCCGTGATGCACCGGATGCAATGAAGGCCAAGTATGAAAAGCAATTGGACGCGATCTATCGCAACGTCGCTCACATGCAGCCTGTTGGCGTCCGTTCTGCGACACTAAACGATGCGGCGTCAGATACGGGCGTCTATTCCGAGGCGAATATCAACAAAAACGCTGTTGCCTCCATGCGGGAGCCGGATACGCGAGCGCAAATCGAAACGGCTTTGCGTGGCACGGGCATTTCATCTTCGGCGGTAATCGCGCGGGTAGAGCAGGGGGCCAGCAATGCGTGGCTTGAGCAGCGGTGGATGGCCGACGACCTGTCAAAGATTGCAAAGAACGAAGGATTGAATCTTGAACGGAAAGAGGACTTGGCAATCGCGGCTGAAAAGCTGGATCAAGTACATGTCCAGTTGGGCCAGACTTTGGAACGGGTCGAGGTTCTGCGCGATGATGGCGTCATTGAAGTGGACGCCCTTGCAGATGTGGACGTGAACAGCCCCGAATACCAAGAGTTTCTTAGGGAAGAAGCAGAGCGGCAAGATAGCGTGGAACATGCTGCCGAAGACAACAGGCTTGTGGCAGGTATTGAGAGAGCCGAGCGCGAGGGCATTGCGATACAGGACCGCGATGACGCGATTTCAGAGAGTGTTACAGCGGAAGTTGCCCGTTTACGTGGTCAAGGCTATTCAAATGCGCATATCGCTGAGCGTAGCTTTGACATTGAGGATGCAGTTACACGGCGCATCGACGACAACCCTGAACTTGTGGGTGTTTCGCCGGACGATCGCCGCGCTTTTGAAGCCATGGAAGACCGGTTTGCCAAAACTGACTTCAACTATGGCTATTCCGACGACAGCGACGCCAGAGAGTACGGGCGTGAACAAGTCAAAGTTGCCAACGGTGATTTCAAGGCGTTTGCGGCGAAGTCTGCGACCCACGCGGCGCTTGCGTCGAGGGCATGGGATAGAGCCACAGATATTATTCGACCCCCAGAAGGATATGTGCGCGAGAGCGACCGCATAGTTGTCGAACAGCGCGTTGTGGCATCGCCGGAGATTGCCCGCGTGATCGAACATGAGCGCAACGACAAAATCAATTCACCATTCTCCGACGACCGCAGCCGTGAAATTTATCGTGGAGAGATCGAACGGGAACTTAACGACGAACGACTTGAAGAATTGCGCAACGGTGACAGCGAAGCGCTTTCGGAGCTCATAGATAATAGGCTGGACCGTCTCTACGCCGCCAAAGCCTATCTGCAATCAGATGAGGCGACCTCGAGTAGTGAAGCGACCCGCGAAGTCGTCTCGGAGATTGCCGAGGAAGAATATGATGCGCAGCGGTTGAAGCATGTCCACGCGAATTCCGAGAAAGGACAGACTCATGGATAAGGGCAAAATCGCGGTCGGGATTTTTCTTCTGACCATTTTGTCACTGATTTTCGGGTATGTCGTGGCGACAGCGTTCCTGACGTTCCGAGACTATGGCATACGGGCCGATCTGGACTTTTGGTTGTTGGCCCAAAACTACCTTGGGATGCGAACATATCGGCCAGAGGACTTTCGCCTGGTCAATTTGATCGTCGGCGGGTTCGGGCTTGCTGGTCTTCTTCTCAGCGCCGTGCTGTCAGGGAACGCGCTGACTAAGTTTGGCAGAACCCAATGGCAAAAGCCTGCACACATGCGAAAGAACGGCTTTTTCAATACACCCGGCAGCGGGTTTATCCTGGGCAAGTTGGGTAAGCCAAAGAGTAACAAGGCGATGATTAGCTCGAAAATCTATCCACATGCGTTGATCGTTGCGCCAACCGGTAGAGGTAAAACGACCGGCTTTGTTATTCCGAACCTGTTGACCTTCAAGGGGTCTGCCGTGGTGCTAGACGTCAAGGGTGAAAACTTCGAAGCGACCGCCCGTCATCGAGCGTCACAAGGTGACGAGATTTTCCGATTTGCACCAACCGACTGGCATGACCGGCGTAGCCATCGGTATAACCCCTTGCTGCGCATCGCAGAACTTGAAGATTCAGATCGGCAGCAGATGGAATTGCAGTTGCTTGCATCGTTGTTTTTGCAGGCTGACAGCGACAGGGTACAGGGTCTCTTGAAAGGCGGTATTGATCTCTTTGTCGCTGCCGGTCTGTTGGTGTTCGAGCGCGGCCGGCCAACTCTGGGCGAGATTTACCAAATCAGCGCGAGCGGTGGCAACAAACAAAAAGAGTTCATGAAACGCCGAGATGAGGTGCAGAATCGTGCCGCGAAGCTGATCTTTGAGCGGCTGGCATCAACCAACAACGATACGCTGACTTCCTATGTGTCGTTGTTGATGACTTCCGGCCTCGATCAATGGAGCAATCCAGCGATCGACAAGGCCACGCAGGTTTCGGATTTCGATTTCAGAACCATCCGCAAGAAACCTTTTTCCGTTTTCCTTGTGGTCTCGCCCAACATGGTGAAGCCACTGGCGCCTCTGATCCGACTGTTTTTCTCTGACTTGATTTCATCTTTGCAGGACAAAGAACCTGGTCCGGACGAACCTTGGCCAGTCATGATCATGCTGGACGAGTTCAACCGTCTTGGAAAAATGCCGATTGTTACAGACAGCATTGAAACGCTGCGCTCATATAAAGCCCATCTGGCAATCGTCACCCAAACGATCCCGGCCCTAGATGAGATCTACGGCGAAAACACCCGCCGTGCCTTGCAGGGCAACGCAGGTGTGAAGCTGTATTTGACCCCATCTGATGAAAAGACAGTCGAAGAACTGAGCAAAGCTGTTGGCAAGACCACCAAGCGGGTTGTCACACGGTCTCGCTCCATCGGGAGAAACCCATTTGAAGGCCGAAGCATGTCGGAACGAACGGAAGAAACGTCGTTGCTGCCGGAGGATGAAGCAAGGAGGTTGCCGCTCGATGATGTTATTATCGTTGTGGATGCACAAATGCCGATCCGGGCGAAGCGCATCAAGTATTATGACGATCCGTTTTTCAAGTTGATCAGCGAGGCGCAAACAGGTGGGCTGCCGTTTCCCGAAACGACACTCACGACTGATACAGCACCGGACGTGGCCGAGACTGGGCTAGAGGCTCCATCCGCGCCCGCTCCGATGCCCGAAGACGGGGCAGGGTCCGAGGTGGCGAAAAAGGCCGATAGGACCATCACAGACAGGGATGCGTCCGTGGCCCTTACCAGCAACCAGCCTCATCGGGCTACGGTTAAAACCTCGGCGCGAAAGCGCAAGGCGAAGGCTGTTGTTCAGGTGACACGTGACTTTGAGGACCGTCAAGGCAAGTTCAATTTATCTGTGCAACAGCGGCTCGATATTCCCGATCCGGCGGTTGTCTCAGATGCTGATCTTGGAGCGCTTGATGCGGCTACAACCGAGCTGGCCGAATTAGAGGCGGTAATTGTCGAAGAAGGGCAGGGGGTCCAGAAAACTTACGCTACAGCGTGAGTATCCTCGAAAGACAGAAGAAGGCCCGCTGATAGGCGTGCCTTTTCTTGTTCTTCAAAGGCAACGTGTAGATCAACTGGATGCTCCCGTATGGTCTATTTGCCTTTCAACCGATCAGACCGGGCCAGCATCCGCTGCATTTGCTGGCCGGTGCCGGTTGTTTGTGGCGGTGGTGCAGTTGGTTTCATATTGGCTGATTGGTGCCGACTTGTTGTCTCAGCTGGACGGTTTATCCCCATCGCTTGTCGAGTTCGAATTGCGATCACCTCGGCTCCGCTCGCGGTACCGACACCCATACGGCTGTATGCCTGTTGGCTACCACCCAATGCCCGTCCATAGGCATAAGCTCCGCCCATGCCGCTTGTAAGCGCGGGCATGACGATGTTCCCTGAGATTGCACGAACGATAAATGGCGTGGCAATAATGAATCCCTTCGCCATCAGGACCATCATGAAAAAGGGGATTAGTGCGCCGATATTCGATGCACCTTCGGGATCACCTAGCTCGCCCAAGAGCGCACGTGACACACCCGTTATCGTCGCAAAGACGCCCGCAACAACGATAGGATACAATGCAAACGAAATGAGTGCAGATAGCCAGCGGGCGAAATAGTCTTTGGTGACCTCAAAGAGCGTCAGAAAGATCATGATGGGGGCCATGCCTATTAGTAGGGCGATCATCAGGCGGGAAGCGACGAGAATGAACGCAGCCAGGCCGCCGAGGATAGAAAGCAAAAGGACGCCGAGAATATCGAGCATCGCACCCGCCATCCAATTCAGTTCTGAACCTGCTGCGTTGAGATAATCACCTAGGGATGCGATTAGGCTGTCAAATTCTTCTGCGAATGTTCCGGACGGGCCGGGTGTGCCACCACCAACGGAGGCCACGAGTGCGCCCGCAATGCTGTCAATGCCGTTGAGAATTGCTGTGGAAAAAGAGTTGAATTGCGTCCAGTTTAACGCAAACACCCCGACTAAAGTTATTTTCACCGCAAGCCAAAACGCCGTTCGCCCATCCATCGACCTATACTGATAGGCCATGTTGATGAACACCATGACTACCAAGATGATCGAGGCGAGGTTGATCAGAGTTCCAACAGTTGCTGCCACGGATCCGAACTGGGTTTCGGCAGCAGTGTTCAAATAGCCTTCGGCTGTTTCCACAAAGTACGTAACGACACTCATCTAGGTTTCCTCACCAGTTGCCTTGGTGCTCACATATTGGCTTCGCGATCTTGCGGTGTTCGTTGGCAAGATTGCGATACTCCTCCGTCCGTTCGGTCGCGCCCCAACGGTCTAAGTCGGCATAGGCTTCGAGGAACGTAGTTTCGACATTTTCCCAAGTGGGAAACCTGGTCTCACAAGAGCAGTCCCCGGATTCCGCGACAGCTTGCATGCTCTGGGCGCGATACATTTGCTGGATCAGCACTTTATTGTGAGCTTCACGCAAAGGGATGCGATCAACCCATTCGGGTTGGGGTGGTTGATCTGGGCAAACCCTTGGCGTCTCGCTTCCAATCGTTATCGTGACCTGAGCCGATACCGGTGTGACACTTACGAACCCAGCAATAAGAGCGGTTGTCACAAAGAAACGGATCATGCCGCTTCTCCGCTGCTCGTTGTAAGCTCAGCGATTTCGCGCTTCAGGAAAGCCGTAACGCTCCGTGAGTGCATATCGGACGGCACAACGGAAACTAGCTCGTAACCTGCTGCACCCCACTCTGCGAGTGTTGCGCGCATTTGGGCGAGACCCTTTTTGCTGGCCATATCAAAGACCAGAAATTCATGCTCAAACTGCTTCATGTTTTGTCTCCTTCTTCAGGCGTTCCGGGTAGGTAAAACTCCGTAATCCCGCGATCACCTTTATGGCGACCTGCTTGAATGATTACATCAATCGAGCTTTCGATATATTGTATCATGTCCCTGTAAGTCATTGGCACATCAGTTTTAAGTGCGGCAATTGCTAAGCGCTGAACCGCCAGTTGAGGGGTTTCTGCATGAAGCGTCGTCATTGACCCGCCGTGACCGGTGTTGATTGCTTCTAGGAACGTCATGGCTTCCTGGCCACGCACCTCTCCCAACACAATCCGGTCAGGCCGCATCCGAAGGGTTGAGGTGAGCAACGTGTCCGCCGATTGTGCTGGAACGTCTCGGTTTGAAATCAGCGTGACCGCATTAGGCTGCGATGGCAGCAATTCGGCAGCTTCTTCGATAGTAATTATCCGCTCGTCGTCTGGCACGTAAGCGAGGATCTTCCGCGCGGCGACGGTTTTCCCCGTGGAAGTGCCGCCCGATACGATCATGTTCAGCTTGTTTTCCACACAGAATTGCACGGCAGCGTAAATGTCGCCGCCTTTTACGACTTCTCGCAATTCACGGTTTCTGGTCTGCCGATCCACTTCCAAACTGCGTTCTGCGCCATAGAGAAACTTGAGTTCAATGTCGTCCAGCGACAGGGTGGAAAAGAAGCGCAGAGCGATAGAGTATCCATCCCTCACAGCAGGCGGTTGGATCACCTGTGCGCGAATTGGACGCCCGCGATAAGTCACGCTTACAGAGACAATCGGTTTGTCTTTACTCATCGTCGTGCTGGCGGCAGATGCAATCTGGTTTGAGAGGTCTCTGATTTCCGTCTGGGTAAGAACGGTTTCAAGACGACTCATGAAGTGGTCGCCGTGAAATTCGCCCCACACAGTGCCATCAGGATTGACGCAAATTTCAATCACATCATCCCGCTTGGCGTCCGGAAGCTTGTCCAGGCTTTGTTGGAGATAGTTTGATGCCACTTAGAAAATCTCCAAATCGCGATCAACCATGACTGTGATGCGCGAACCCTGATCCACATAGATCACAGGGCCAAGGGCGAGATAATCGCCAATCACGCTATCCGTTGCATCGGCAAGATCGTCACCGACGTCTTCCAACACCTCGGCAGAGGTTTCGTCTTCAACCTGCGCTGCCGCCGCGCCCGGTAGGGCGCTTATCAGTGAAATTAGTGCCGCCGAACCGAAGCGTTCGCTAAACCGAGTATCCACGAAGCCGGTTGCGCCGGACCGGCCGAGCTCATCACCGCCGAATGCGCTAATCACTACCGTCTGGTTGTTTGGCATGATGATCCGGTCCCATGCGATGGTGACACGTTTTTGCGCAATCTCAGCACCTGATTGGTATCGACCGATCAGCCGTGACCCGCGCGGGATCAAGACCCTAGATCCATCATACGAGTGAACATCCTCAGAAATGATTGCGCGCACAGCGCCGGGAAGGGAGCTGTCCAATGCCGTTTCTGTCACCGCTTGGATCATCGTGCCTTGGACGACTGTGTTTGACGGGTTGGCGATTACTTCAGCTTGAGTGACGGGTGACGGCAATGCCCCGTTAACAACGAAGTCCTGCACTCGGCTGAGCGTTCTTTCTGTCAATTCAGACGAGCCATCAGCACCAGTACCACCTCCGAAGGCGATGGTAGGTGATTCAATTCGAGCCTGTTGAAATGCCATTTCGGCTTGGCGGCGTCTTTCTAGTTCTGCGAGGCGGCGCGCTTCAACGTCGTCCATAGTCGATGGTATCGGGGCAGGGGTGGGAGCCTGCAGTTGAGCAAGCTCAAGGTCCATGCGAAGTTTTTCCAATTCGCGATCCCGCTCAGCGAGCGCATCTTGGAATTGCTGTTGGGCGGCTTCTGAAGATTGTTGTAAAGCTGCGATCTGTTCGGACAAAGCCTGCATAGCCTCTGCTGCCGCCGTGTTGTCTTCGGCTTCAGGCTCCGGTGCGTTCTTGATAGCTTCGATCTGGGCTTGCAGTGCCGCCAGTTGTGCCAACAGATCTGCATTGGGTTCAACTTGTGTTTCAACAATCTGAATCTCTGGCTCAGGCGGCGGCGGCGGGACGAATGGGTCAATCTCGCCAAATCCTTGACCTTCTGTCTGAAATTCTTCGGGTTGTGCCGTGGATAACGATGCTTCTCCGTCCCCCTGCAAGCTCAGGTAAGTGAAACCACCCAAGAGGGCGATACCTGCTGCGCCAGCCGCGGCCATGGCAAGTGACGGTTTCTTTTTAGCCGCAGCGGCGGAACTGCCGCCTTCCAAGGCCGCCAGCCGTTTTTCAAGATCGTTTGTGTCGCTCATGATCCTGAGCCTCCTGCTGTGGCTTGAATGCAAACGACTTCATCACCGAGGCGAAGAACCCATTGCCGACTGACACCCGAAACGCGCATTAAACCGTGTTCAACCTGCTGGCTGTTGACCGTCCGTTCATTGCTGCCTGTCGCCCGGAAAATGGCCGGGACCGGTGCGCCGCGCGCAAACCGGAAATAAGTAAACGTCCCATCATCCCAAACAGATGTTGGCGTGAACTCTTTTCTGTCACTGACTGCGTAATTGTAATTCGCTGCCTGTTGAGCGACTGTATTCCTGCCCGTTGCGTTGTCTTGAGGATACCGAAACTGCACCACGTAATAGGTCGGTGATGAGTTCTCTTGGACATTGAAATAGTAGCTGCGACGGTTCGTGTAGACAGTAATATTCGTGTGAACCCCGCGAGCGTTTGGTTTGACAGCGAAAGCACGGCCACCGGGAACACCATCGAGCTGGAAGCCTTCGGTATCACCGGCAATGATTGAGCGAATTGTTTCGCCTTGCCCAAATTCTATGGACGTTACGTGGGTCAAGCTGACGCTTAGACGGTATACCTGACCTTCCTGATAGGTCGCGATGCGAACACGGCGATCATTGCCCCCAGCACGAGGAATGGCTTCTGCAAACACGGGTTCCGCCGCAAGGGCCAGAACCAGAACCAGAGACAGAATGATTGATTTTATTGCCTTCATGTCAATTTTCCAATCTGTCTGAGCGGATGGCATATTCAATGACTGTGAAACCGAAGGGGTTGCTCCATACATCATCAATCGAGCGACGTTCTTCAGGCCGGAACTCGAAAAGCAATGTCGCGGTGAAAAGCCCGGCCTGAACACCTTGAGGCGAGGTCAAACGCTTGCGCATACGAACCTGAGCGCGGTTTGAGCCGATTCGGTTGATGCTGAGAATTTCCACATCAAGACGACTATTCTGGCCGTACACTGTTGGCGGATAGTTCGAGTTGGCACTATCCCAGAGGGAGCGCATGGAGGCTTCGGCCGCACGATCCGAGCGTTCAAGGATGCTGCGGACACGCAGATCGTTGTCGAGCTGGTTGTATGTTTCCCTATCGGTCACATACCGGAACACAACCGACTCAATGACGGCTTGATTTTCTGTCACGCGAACAGCACCAACCGATGCGTTGGGGAGCGCCATCCCTGTTTCTGGATTATAAGGCACAACAACCGGGTCAGGGTCTACATCGAGGATCGCCACAGCCGCAGCCGCAAGGCACCCTAAAACGCCAAACGCCAATCCCGAAAGCCCCAGCTTTTGCCAAAACAGTTCACGTCGTCGAGCGCCGTAAATCAGTTCTTCCTCAATGATTTCCTGTTCAATCGTCACGTCATTATCCCTTGATTAGTCAGCCGAAAGGGTCGGCAATGTGAAGTCCATGAATTGCTGTTCTTCTGCCAATGTTGCGGCGTCGAGCACACCGGCTTGACCTGTCCCAACGGTTTGCACGGCTTCCAACTGCCATTGGGCCACGAGAGCGATTGCCAGTTCAGCAGTGACGCGGGTGTTCAGATCAACGCTGTCTTTCAGCTCTTCCATATCGCCAATCATGCCAACGAGACGATCAACCCGTTCGAGGGACTGACCGGCTTCCTCATAGCTGTTTTGGGCGGCGGCAGACATCATCGCACCTGTCGTGGCCTGCTGCGCGGTGCGTTCAGCGCCAGCAGCACCGCTATTTGCCATTTCCGACAATGTATCCTCATTGAAACCGGCTTCTTCCAACACGCGCGTCATTTGGGTTTGAATGCCCGATGCACCATTTCCCGCAAGCTGCGACCAGTCGCCGTTCTTGATCGCTTCAATGGTCGAGAGAATATCACCAAACTCCTGATCCAAAATGCCGTTCAGTTCTTCCTCAAACTGCGTTGTGATGATTTCAGGCAGTTCCATGAGGCCCGTCAGGGCGGCATAGGTCTCTTGAAGCTGGGCGTATTGTTCGCGCAGCGTATCAAGCTGGGCCAGCGCTTGTTGAAGCTGCTCGTTTTGCAACACCTCATCTTCGATCATCTGCCGAAGTTGCTGGATTTCCTGCGCGATGTTCTGGGTATCGACAGTTGGGACACCCTGAGCATACGCTGCGCCGCCCCCAAGTAGGCTGGGCGCAGCTACAAACCCGATTGCACCGAGAACGGTGGCTGAGATGGTGGAGCGCATGAACACCCGTGTTTTGACGAATTTTTCCATTAGTCGAGTTCCTCCAATGTGAAGTCCATAAATTCCGATTCCTTGAGTTGTGCAGCTGCCATCGCCAGTTCTGCGTCACTCAAAGGCCGAGTGCGTGCAGCTTTCAGGCGTGTCAGCACCGCAACGAGGCGGACCAGTTCTGCCCGCGCATATGAGTTGAGAGCCATCGCCTCTTGAATGTCCTGCGTCTGCCCGATCCGGCGAACGATGTTCTGGACATGCAAGGCCGCTGCTTCGACATTCTGCATTGAGCTGTTGCCATAGAAGCTGGCACCGGCCCCAGAGATTGACAGATTCGAATTTGCAAGAAGGGCAGGGTCAATGGTCCCAAGTGCGTCGATACCGCCCACACGGGTCAGATATTCATTGTATTTGCGCGGGATCACTTGCACGTAGTGCTGTGTTTCCTGAAATGGGGGAACGCCGCCATAATTCTGGACGTTGCCTGGTCCGGCGTTATAGGCCGCGAGCGCGTGAATGATGTTGCCATCAAACATACGCAGCATTTGCGCCAGATACCGTGCTCCACCTTCGACCTGCAAATACGGGCTGTCGTAAAAGGCCGGGTAAATGCCAAGATCGCCCGCCGTTCCGGGCATGATCTGCGTCAGGCCGAAAGCACCTACCGGCGAACGAGCACCGATAGTAAAGCGGCTTTCTTGCCAGATGAGAGCTTGCAGAAGGCAGCGCCATTGAAGGACCGATAAACCGGCGCTTCCAACACCACTCAAACCGTGGGTCTCCAGTGCTACGCGAATGATGAGTTGTTCAATGTTCTGGTTTGCATCACCGAACATCTGATCCCCGGCTGGATTGTTATCGACCGCCGCATACAGCGTATCCGCCGATTGTTCAGGCAATTCACCATCTTCGAGACCAGTGACCATTGCAGGGATGTCTTGCCCACCAAAACTGGATTGCGCATCCAAAATCTGTTGAAGAACCGAAAGCTGTTCTTCCTCGATTTCCGCAATAGCCTCAGCAGTCGATAAACGTTCACGTTGGGTAGCAAGGTCTTCTTCACGATGAGCGTTCGCGGCTTGGTTTCTAATAGCCAAACCCCCATCCACGGTAGGTACGCCTTGACCCACCGAGGACGTGGCCCAGATCAGGCCAATCGCTGTGTATGTGAGGGCTCTACGCATTACTGTCCCCGAGGGCCCGCAGGAGCGGCGAGGGCCTCGAATGTGCAGTTCTTCATGGGAGCATTGCGCGTCGAAACTGTTGCGTTTGACTGCGCTGCAAAGCTAAGCGATTCAGACGTCAAATCGTGTTTGGCTCGGGTTGTGGAGCCGCCATCAAAGCAGTTAGCCTTCGGTCCCTGATAGTTTGTGCAGGCACTCAGAGCGAGTACGCCCAAAAGAGCAGTTATTGTCAGTTTCATTTTACTCTCCAGAAGTCCGGTCGCTGGCGATAATCGGCACCCACCAGTTGTTCACCTTTTTCCATCCCGCCGAGGATGGTTAGAAGCGGCCCAAGGGCGCTCAGATCAGCGTTTATGACGACTGATCCGTCATCGTCTCTGACCAACCCAAGCCGCGAGTTGCTGCCGGTGTTCAGCAAGACATCTAGTTCCTTGTTGTGCAGGTTCAGCATTGCGTAATCTGACGCATTGGCCCGAATGTTTGGGAGCAGGATTTGCGTCGGCACAGCTTCAATGATTGTCTTGCCCGTGCGTGTTTGTTCGAGCTGGCTGGCATATTGTGTCATCATCACGACCACAGCATTTTGTTTCCGCGCGGTAACAAGCCAGTTTGACAGGCGCTCTGCGAAATAGCCGTTGTCGAGTGCCTTCCACGCCTCATCAATGATGATGATCGTGGGCTGGCGATCCTCAATCACTCGCTCTACGCGGCGGAACAGATACGACAGAACGGCCATGCGCTCTTTTTTGCTTTCACTGTCCAAGATCCCCGTCAGGTCGAAGCCTACAACGTCGCCATCCAGTGAGAACGTATCTTCTTGGTTTTGGCCGAATATCCAGCCGTAACGTCCCTCAGCAGTCCATTCTTGCAACCGATCGTGCAGATCGCCACCATCATCGACAGAGACGAACAACGAAGACAAGTCTTGCCAGTTTCGAAGCTCCGGATCGGAGACTGTTGCGTTCTGACGAACAACCTCTTGAATGCGGTTGGTCTGAGAGGGGGTAAGCGGCTTGTCTGTGCGGTAGATAAGAGAGGCGAGCCAGTCAGCAAGCCACGCCTGCCCGCGTTCGTCAATCTCCGTCCAGAGCGGGTTCAGTCCCGTGGCTTCACCCGCCTTGACCGCTGTATAGCGACCACCATTGGCGCGAACCGCCATTTCCATACCGAGGCGATAGTCAAAGACGAAAAGTCGCGCGCCTGCCCTCCGAGCCTGCGTCATAAGGAAAGCTGACAGTACCGACTTACCTGAACCTGGACGACCCAGGATCAGAGTGTGTCCGCCAGTCGGCTCTTTGTCGGGGGAACCTTGCTCATGGTAATTAAACCAGTGAGCAGACCGTTCCGGTGTTGGGAACATCGAAATCGTGGTCCCCCAAGGCACCTCATGACCCTGCTTTCCAAGCGGTGTCCGATGGAAGGCGGCGAAGTCTGCAAAATTCTTATTGGTTACCGCCGCTTTCCGGCTGCGCTTTGCGGAGTTGCCGGGGTGTTGTGCAAAGAAATGGGTGCGTGCGGCGAAGGCTTCATTAACCATGTTGACGCCTTCGGTAGCAGCTGTGTTGCGGACTTCCCCAGCAATCGAGTCAAGGTTTTCAAGCGTGGAAGCAAAGACGGTCACCGTCATGTGGTGGTCCCCGAAGCTGAGACGCTTCGATTCAAGATCGTCCAACGCCTCGGCCAATTCGGCTTCCAGAGACACAGCCCCATCGTCAGCGGCCCGCATTAGACGCTGTTGTTTCTTAATTCGGCCTGCCATGAGGTTGCTATTGATCGGTGTGAACGAGTGCGTGACAACCATATCGACCGGCAGGTTCAGTTCATCGAACATCGTGCAAGACGTTTTCGCAGGGTAGTTTTTGATGGCGAAGCTTGTGCCATACCGCGAACCGACAGCCCCTTCTGAAACCTCAAAAATCGTGCCGCGAAACGTGATCCTTGAATTGGCTACATCTTGCGCCAGAAAGCCGTATTTTGAGGTTGGATAGAGCGGAAGTTCTTGCCCGGTGTTCAGGCCACCCAGAAAGCCAAGCAGCTCACCTTTTGAAGCTGACAAAAGCCGGGGATTCATGTCTGCAAAGGTGGATTTGAGAAATCCAACAACTTCACTGACACGACGCATCCGCTTTTCAGTCTGGGCCTTAATTGCAGCGATGGATTTTTTCGCACTGAACGGCAGCTTGGAGGTCAGGGCAGGGCGGTGCAAAATCGTCAGGGTGAGTGTTTTGTCGCGCAGCCCGCCATCTTTCAGAAATGCAGTCCATTTTTGATCGACATGGGCCGCAAAGTCGTCACCCTTAAGAGCCATCAACGCCGGGTCGATGGCCTTTGAAACCTTGTGGACATAAAACGAAAACTCAGGGCCGATCTGCGAAATGATGGAAGCAAACAGGGCGCGGATTTTGTCAAGATGATCGTCGTCGGTCGTGTAGCTGTTCACACCTTCGAGGCGAATACATTGAAATAGTTCGCTTCCGCGTGTCCTGACGGTATAATCATCGACCAAACTCACATACGGAAGCATGTGGGCTAGCTCTTTTTCCTTTTTTACCCATTCAGGCAGCAACGTCATTGGATCGAAACTTTCATCACGGGGCATAGCTGTTTCCTCCGTGGATATTCCTGTTTGGGGTAGGGGGTGTTTCCTGCAACGTGATTGCTACAACATCTAAAAAATTAGGGTCCCAATCCGCGGCTTTCCACAGAGCGGGATATGCAAGGGCCGACGCGAGAGCGACGCCCCAATGCTGAACCCACAAGAAGACGAGAACAGACCAGAATAACCAGACCATTGCGTACATGATGGGCAAGCCCAGCAATTTGGGAGGTCTTACGAGGCCAATGAAAAGACGGGACTGTTCTGCCATCTTACCAGCTCCCTATGTGGTCCAGATAGCGGCAACGATCGTCGGCGCGGCTGCGATACCGGCGATTGCGACAACGACCCAAAGGGCTTGCCGAAAATCGAGAATGCCAAAGAGCCAAGACAAGAAGACGCCGATCAGAGCGAGCGTGCCGATCACGATACCGAGGGGGCCGGTAATCGCGTCAACAATGCCTTGCAACAGTGTTTGGACAGGTGACAAGTCGATGGACTGTGCCAGGGCCGGTTGCGCCAGAATCAGCAGCACACCGCACAGTGTCACCATATTGGTAGTGGTAGGCTTCATGAGTTATCTCCCTCTAGCCGGTTGAACACGGCCAGCACGCGGCTGACGTGGTTTTGGGTTTCCTGATAGGGCGGAATACCCGCGTAGCGCGTGACTGCATCAGGACCGGCGTTGTATGCCGCCAAAGCGTGTCGCGCGTCCCCGAATTGGACCAGCATCATCAAGAGATACCGGGCCGATCCATCGAGGTTCTGTCGCCAGTTGTGCGGATCAACGCCAAGATCGCGCGCGGTTTCTGGCATAAGCTGTCCCAAGCCAATCGCACCGACGTGACTACGAGCGTTCGTCTGGTAGGCGCTTTCAATTTCAATGTTGGAGCGGAACAGAAGTCGCCATTCGGTTACGGACAGGCCAGCACGTCGCAGGGCTGGGTGGCTTGCGTAGCGCAGCGCCGTCTCATCAATGGCAGCAAGAATTTCGGGGCGTCCACGGGCAGCGCGAGCCGCAACCGAAGCGACCCGAGGGCCAGCGCCACCCGGCGACGTATCTTCGTTGGCACCGCGGCCAAAGAGTTGAAGACCTTGAGAGGCGGTGCCTTGCCCCACCCCATCATTGTAATTTCTTGCGAAGTTGCTTTGCGAGGTCGATGTTTCCAGCGAGCCATCGCCTCGCATGACCAGCACCATAGCTTGCGCGTTTGCGGTGGTGCTGATCAGAAATAGCGCTGTCGCGCTAGCTGTTGTCAGTGTCCAGAGCGTTGTCCGTGAGGATGTGGGTAGAACGCCTGCCCTCAACCAATGGAATATCGACGTGTTCGAAGCCCATCCCCTGCATGAAAGAGATAAGTCCATTGGCAGTCTTGAAGGCCCGCGCAGTAATTTCGTCTTCTGGCGTGGCTCGGTTTCGGGCAGAAACAAGCAGCTTCTCATACGTGTGATCTTTGTTGACCACACGGATGATCCAGACCCCATACCAAACCGCAGCTTTTTTCGTCGCTGTGGTTTTGCATACAACCTCAGCTTGATATCCGTTCTGGATGAGAGATCGGAGCAATGTTTCGGTAACCACATTGGGCGCTTCTTTATGTATGTCTGTCCCCACGTTTGCGCTCTCTTTTCAGGTTGGCAAACAGGGCCCCTCCTCGGGTACCCTGCTACTACAATATTATAATGCGACCCTCAAGTTATAATATTGTTACTTGAAGGAAGACGGTTTCTACGCCACCTTTAAGCATAAGCAGCGAATTTTTCCAGCATCTAAGGGGGCACAGGCATTGCCACTCATCAGAAAGCTCACCTACGGCCTTACAATATCGTGTGTTTTTATAGCCTCGATGGTGCATGCGGGAACCTGTTATGCCCCGGATCGACCGTTCGTTCCGGCAGATCCGGACACCGCCAAAGAGTATGCCGACTTAATAAAACGGGATTTCGAGACCTATATCAACGACGTTCAAGCATACTTCCGGTGTTTGGAGATTGAACGGGGCCGTGCGTTCACCGAAGCGCAGGAGGTCAGCCAAGAATATGGAGAATTTGTTCAGCGTGATGGGCAATAATCACCGGCTTGCGCTGCATTGATCTCGGCAGCGCCGACTCCTGGGTCACTGTATTCACGGGCAACGATGCGATCTCAGCTGGTATGAAGGTGAGCGACAAGTCCTAAGCGATCATTGGCCGTGCTTGAGCAACCGCTTCAATCTTAAGCCGGCAAACATGATGTGAGGGGGCATCGCCAACGAATAGTGACCGCAGTTGAGTTCCAGAATATCTGGGCTGCCCCCAGTCTCCTTCAATGTCTGAATGAATCTCTGCGATAGCTCTGGCATTACCACTTTGTCACGCTTTGCCAGCACAAGCTGAAGATCGAGATCAGATCGTCCCAACCTATGAGCGTGATTTTCCAAGTTGAGGGGTCCCCACGCCCTTCTGAGATCGGTAAGATCAATCTCTGACTCTAGGCTGTCGCGTATTAGCCGTGTCGCGCGACCAGTCCAGACCATATCTGCCAAACTTCCGGCCGTCAGGAAAAGCGAGGCTTTCGTTACAGCCGGGTCATGCGCCGCGACCAACCCAGCAACCCACGAACCTAGACTCATCCCGAGAACTGAAATCTCCTTGTATCCTTGGCATTTCAGCCAACGAATGAGTTTCCGGCCATCCAAAACGGCCTGCCTGACAGATTGGATCGTTCGACCGATATTCGAGCTAAGCATATAATCAGCATGCGTCGAGTCGGGACGGCTGCGTTGGAAATGATAGGGCAGCGCAATCTCGACGACAGTGATGCCGCGCTTCGAGAAGAAGTTCGCAATCTGACGTTGCTGCTTGCTTGCATTCCAATGGTGAAAAACGACTAGCGCCTTATCCAATGAACCGCTTTCCGTCACCTTCGACCAGACCATATTGTTCTCTTCGGTGTCGGTTGAGACGTCCGATGGAAACTTGATCCAGTCATTTTTCAAACTGAACTCAAAAGCTGAATCGATTGGTTCATCAAAGAAGGCTGGATCCTCGACGGCCTGGTCTGCAAGGTTACAAAGCTCCGCGATGCTACCTACCTGCTTTTTGCCTGGAAACGCGAGTTCCGCATCAAGGACGAAATCGGCCACTTTCTTTAGTTCGTTGCCTCGCTGTACGCGCCGTTCATCCCACCGATCCAGCCAATTATGATACACTTTGACTGTCTCTCTGCTCTACCGCGTTCCATGTTTCGAACCCCGGATCAAACAGGCCGTAAATCGCGATTAGCACCGCTACGCTCAGTAAAATGGAGAAGCCCGCGAACACACCGATCAGCAAATAGCTGGCCACTAGTATAGCTACGGTCGTTACCATCATGCCCATGAGGACATGAAACTGACCGCTCGCGCCCAATCGGGAAGCGCCATACAGAAAGACAAAAACTGTCGCCAAAACGATAAGAAGGCTACTGAAATGGTTCGGTGCACTGTAGTCGGTCAAGCTGTGGATTTCATCGCCTGTATTGAAGATCGAAGTCATGTCTCCAACCAGCCAACGTACGATGTTTGTCCCGCTGGATGCCAAGTAGGTGCTTTGCAGCTTCATGCAGATCGCAATGAAGATCCCCAGAACCGTACATCGAAAAATCCCACGCATCACCCGAGCACCAACTGTATTGGCTTCGTGTTGATGCTCAGCTTTTTGCTTATCGTCTGACCCCGCCAGAATTTTCTCAAAATCCTGGACCACCGTATATAGCAATATGAGGCCCGCGAAGAACACATAGAAGCAGACGCACATGTAAAAATATGCGAAGCCTGTGAACACGATCTCTTCCGGAACGGATATAACTTCTGGCTGCACAAGCGCCAACGAGCCCCAATCAGGGGCAATGCTACCAGCTCCTTGCACCAACGGAAGCAAGCGAACCCCGATCCATTGAAAGACACCCGCAAACAGAAAACATATCAAAAAGACCGCCCAAAACGTACAAGAAGACGCTTCTACGTTGCGCGCCCAAGTGTCGGAACTATCCATCCGGTCGGGGTGAGCCACAAGATGCAAGCGCCCTTCATATTTCCAAAAGACCAGTAGTTCTGCGACAATCGCAAAGAACAGCGGCATGAACACCATAAACAGAAATGTCCAATTGGGTGCCCAAATAAATCCTACCTCCTTAATGTGGCCATCCAGTGAGTCAAAAGTTGCTTGATGGATGCCGAGAAAATAGGATGAGAACCCAAGTGCGACGGCACCGGCAAATACCGACGACGGTAAGTTCAAGGGAGACCCGCCAAACAAGGATTCCGATGTTCTCGCCAGACTAAAACGCTGATTCCGGCGGTTGGCGTCGTCTCGGGCCCTATCAGATTGTGGGACTGACGTACCGTCGGCGTGAACGGGCTGCGCCAAATCTGGCACCTCCGGCGCATTGCTTTCCTTTGCGTTTCGCTTCTCGCGCCTTTTGGCCAACAAGCTTGATCGCGCCGCGCTAAGCTCCGCCTGCCATTCGCTCGTTGCCTCTGGGTCGTTGCAGCCGAAAATCCGGGCCAGCCATCGAATATTTTCAGAGCTAATACCCTTCTCGTTGTCTTGAAACCACAGTTGCACCGTTCGCAGCTCGACCCCAGCACCGCTAGGATCAATCTGCGTGATGGCTGCTGCAAGAAGATCAGGTGTCCATGGACCTTCAGGAAACCCGTCACAATCCACAGGTCGACCCGCACCTGCCGAGGCTAGGTGCTTAAACAGTTCCTTAAAGTCCCTATCGTTTCTCTCCGGGCGCAGAAAATATTTACCGTTCTTTGTCAACTACTTGCAAACTTCTGTTTCGTTTCGCTTCGACCCCATTCGTTTCATATCGTGCTTTTCCACCCTTTAGAAGTGCAACCAGAGCGCGCAACTGGTTCGAGCAAGAACCAGCCGGAACCTTTCGGCGGCGACATAGCTGCTCAACCATTCATCTGAGGAAAAACAAATGTTGGAAAGTACCACCTGCGATCGGCTCGATCCGCAAACCATTGCCCTATCTGATGCAATCAACGCACCAACGGGCCAAAAGAGACTACATGCAACGCCAATCAAGCGCATCCTGGACCGCCACTCGCGGGAGGTGGTTGGATGGCTCTATGTGTGGAATACTGGCGCTCAAGTTCCGATGTGGAAGGATGGGCGCAAGAACGATGTCATCTATGAGTAGCATCGCGACCTTGGCCCACCTCGTGGCATTGGACCGCCAGTCACCGAAAGTACCGGCATTGTTGCAAAGTCTATGAGTTTCGCAACGACATTGTGCCGCTATGAAAACAAGACATACGAATTGGTGCACATATCAGATGCATAAGGGAAGGTGTTTTGATGATGGTATAGAAACTGGATAGGGTAGGGTAGGGTGGTCCATCACTGACCTGAAACCTTGCTGCCTTGGGTGCGTGGAAAGAATCCCGCAGGCAAGGTAGTCGATTGCTGCTCTTGGCCCCGTCACCGCCCTTCGTTGCAAAAGTGCCTACTTCTGCTGCTCTGGCCGCATCAGCAGTTTAAGGCCGCCAAGTCCACGAAGACCGATAAAGCTTTCGTCCGTTCCAGTCGGCGCTTGTCCACATATTGCGCTTAGGATCACCACCAAACTTCGACTTCTCGTTAAGCTTCTTGTAAACGGCTGGAGTAATCCTCGTTGCGACGTCGCTAGAAAGAGAGTTCATACGCGCAGCGTGGTTTGCCGCACTTCCGACCCATACGAGATCGTTGTTGTTACGTATTCCACTTCTAACGACAAGCATATCAGATGTATCAATGCCGACAGTATGGCGCAGAGAGAAGTTTGTTGAAGTATATTGATTTTTTAGTGCTGGGTTAATTACCTTCTTGACCAAATAGTTGATCTGCATCCCCGTTTTAGCGGCATCAGAGTTCTTGCTGTCACCGATAAAGACACCCATCACCCGATCACCATCGAAGGATCGAACTTCACCACCGTTTAGGCGGATAGTCCTCGTCGCACACAGCAAGAATGCTTTGTACAGTTCAGCGGCAAATTTTACGTCGTACTGATCGACAATCTCCGTTGAGCCGTCCATGTCTGCGTAAAGTACGGTCGCAGAGATAGAGCGGCCAACATTCGACAGCCCAATGTCTTGCGACTTTGGAACAACTTGACCTTTGGTCTCAGTCCAAGCCGTCGTAAAGATTGCTCGGACGTTCTCGTGCATCTTGTCCTCAAATTCACTCACGTCTGTTTGAGCTCCTTCGCAAATCTCGATCTGCTAACCAAGACATCAAAGCCAGCCCTGCGAGAGAAAGATAAATTATGGCGACTCCCCACCATTTTTGCTCTGGATTCGAACTAAAATTCCAAAGAAACGGAAGTGGCTGCCGTGTCCCGTTAACCGAGAATGAAAGGCTAAAAAGGGTCTGGACTGCCTGAGCAATCATGGCAGTTCCCGAAAGCCAAAACATGTTTCGATAAATAAAATCTGGGTTCATTCTTATTGCAACGAGAGTGCCGGACGCGCCAGCCCCAATGGCAAACAGGATAGCCACCCAAACCGGAGACCCACCAAGTCCGAACCAAACTCCGCATAGGACTCCGACTACCGCTCCGAACACAACCGACGCCCATGTCCATGTGGTTCTGGATGAGCTCTTTCCGTCACCTAGTAACCTAATGTTTTTTCGGTTCATGGAATCGACCATGTCAGACAATCGCTCACGAAACTCAGCGTTCTTCGACATTAGATCTCTGAAATCATGAGCGGAGATGACTCGGGCCTCCACATTCGGTGTACTCACAATAACATCCGCAGATCGAGCCGATCCTGGCTTCATCGCTGCCATTTCCCCAACGGTTTCGGTTGCTTCTTTGGAGTCGATAAAATTTGAGTTGATGTATACCCCAACTGAACCGAACAATAAGAAATACACGTCGTCAGCGTCATCGCCCTGTTTCAGCAAGACGTGACCTTTCGGGAACCGAACCAATTTAGACCGGCTAACTATATCTTTGGCCAGTTCTTCATTGTTAGCAACAAGCTTGCTCCGGCAGATGATTTTGTGGTGTTTTTCCAACACGGATTCCAAGAGATGATCATTCTCCTCGGGTGGCGCTAGCTCTTCTATTTTCTTCTTTCTAAGCAAGTCTCTATCTCTTCCAAGTTTGAAATTTTTAGTCGGTAGCTACTCTTATTGCGCATCGCTTCGCCCTCGATCTCCAGAGGATCAAAGCCGTAGAACCTAAGATAGTAGAAGATCATTGCCTTGCGGACTGGGAGCTCCAGACAACCATCGATCATACTATATTCGATTTCGACCTGTTCTTTCTGTCTTGCCGTAAGTCCCGGTTCCGCTTGAAGTTTCATCTTAATTAATTGATGCCATTGCGTGTCTGGTCGAAGATCTGGGCATTGGTTACTCGACACGTTGGCAACCTCAATTCTTGAAAGCACAAAATCTGAGTATCTGTCTTTCTCAAGATCGAATGCACGCATGTGCCACCTGTGACCGTCGCTTGCCAATGCGTGTGGACAAAGCGTGCGCGCGCCTTCTGTGTCTGAACTCAAAGACACGTATTTGACCGTCAAACATGTTTTTGCATCGATGGCCTCTAATACGGCCCGAAGAACTTTGGAATCCATCTTACGGGACGCAACGGCAACAGCATCAAATTCAGGAACTGACGCTGGCCAAATTTCGTTCGCCGTGCGGTAACCGTGATGATGCATTTCAAGTTGATGAAGGTACTCCGCAGCTTCGCCGCCGCTGAAGACAGGTTTGAAGTTCGACCGAGAAACGTATGTCCGGCGGCGTGTGTCATAAGCCATGTTCTTGGGTGCCAAGTCCAAGTAGGAAGTCAAATCAAGTGTAGCCTGCTGCGGCGATATCTCGAACTGCTCAGTCAGCAGCTTCCGTCCAACTGCTCCCTCCCACATAAGCTGAAATTCAATGAACTGGTAGCGCCTACGCAGGCTCGGCTTGATGCCTTCATGTTTCATGTCTGGTCTCCCTACGATACTTTAGCATATTGACATTTAATATGGTAGTCCCAATATATAGAATGTAGTTATAAAATAGGCTGGCTCGTGCTGGTCTATCGCATTCAACAGAAGGAATGCAAAATGTCGTGGAGCGAACCCGAGGCGCGAACCCGAATTGAGAAGCTTGTTAGGGAAGTACCTGATGTGGATGTCCGGCGTTTTGAGAAATACCTTCCGCTCTACGAGGCTGACAAGGCCCTTATGACGGCGCGAGATCAGCAAATCTCTCCGCCGCTATTTAGTCTTCCGCGAGGCAAAGCGGTCGTCGTAGACACTGTTCAGGTCTACATCGCGATTAGTAACTATGATGAGTACCGGCTGGAAGAAGGCCGTGAAACGGAAGCATCGCATGATCGTGCGCTACGTCTGCTTCATCTCTACTATAGCGCTGCAGATCGGGTGATCGAAAAGTCGCCTGCGCAGCGTGTCGACTTTCACAATGGTCGGGTCCACGCGGTTGTGCTTGAACTAGAGGAGGGTGGCATAAGTCGCGACACGCTGGCGCAAGCAATGGCCTTCATTGAAGATTTCAAGCAGGTCGCCCACGCCGCCAACCAGCAGTTAGCAAACGGAGAGTTCAATGCGGTTTTCCGGATCGGAGTTGATGTTGGCACCTGTGTTGCAATCAACAATGGAACTGGCTCTGAACAAGAACCCATGTTCTTGGGGCGACCAGCCAACCACGCGGCCAAGCTTGCTCACGGGGACGAACCTGGCGTTTATGTAAGCGATGCAGTGCGCAAAATCTTGGGGCAGCCTGAACTCGGAGTTCTTGAGCAATTCAGAGGCCTTACCGATGTCGAGATCGCTACTAATTCTGCGAGACTGTCAGATGGTGAAAGCCTAGAGTTCGGGGTGCAGAACCGTCAGCAGTTCACGGACGAAGTCGTCGGGAACTGGCGCAAGGAAATCGCGAGTGGTGATTTTCCAGACTTTACCGATCCACGGTTCGTTTTCTCCTATCAAGAACCTCCGCTGAGCGAGATCGACTATGCTGAACTAATGCCCAGTAAGTCGATCAGAATGCCCTTAGTTTCGATGTATGCTGACCTGTCTGGTTACACGGACTATATTGATAGAGCTGTTGCAACCGGAGGGATTGGTGAAGCGGTTCGCGCACTCTACGTCATGCGGCAAGAGTTTCAGAACGTAGTTGAGGAAGATTTTGGTGGCCGGAAGGTTCGCTTCATCGGTGATTGTATTCATGCGCTGATAGCTGAAGGATCCGAGAATGAGACGAGCTCACGCGATACCGTCGCCTCAGCTACTCATTGTGCAGGTGGGCTTCACTCTTCGTTCGCTCTTTGCCAATCGATCCTCGGAGGTTTGGACAGTCTTGGCTTAGCGGTCGGCCTTGAACTTGGCCCAACTCCGATTTCACGGATTGGCATTCGCGGGGACCGCTCGGTTCGCGTGGCCTCCAGCATCGCCACAGCGCGCTCTGAGAAAATGCAGAAGGACTGCGAACACAACGGTGTGAAGCTTGGTGAAAATGCACTTGCTGCGGCACCGGTCGCTCTTGCCGATATCCTGACTGAAGGCTTTGCGGCAGAACTTGATTATGGAGATGTAGCTGTGTGTTTGGCTGCGCCCGCTCCTTCATTGGCAAGCCCTACTTACGCCCGCGCGCACGTCCCGTCGCCAACACCGGAACCACGCGCACATTTGAAGACTGAATGAACTCACTAGCCCTCCTCATCCGATCGAGCCCAAATTGGGTCGAAGTTCAGGAACAGAGCTTCGATGCTGCTGGCATAGTGGCGACACCACCTTTGCAGGGGGGCAAGCAGCCTAAGACTTTCTTTCTGAGACTGCGTCCCTCTTCTAGGGGAGGGGTGGCCGTGTATGAGCAAGCGTCTTCAAGGCAATGTCCCGGCTTTTGCCCTGAGAGACACATCAACCCAGACAGTAGCTTCTGCGTCTTCTATGGTTCGGAAGAGCGAATATCGGATACCGGACGTGCTGAGACTTGGTGGTCGCACCTCGCCCAGTTTCTTGAATGCCAAGTATTTGCGGAAAAAAGAGGCGTGTGGCCGCTGCGCTCGGGATTAAGTCATGGAGATGCTGCAGATCACCAAATCGCCATGGAAAACATTGCCGATAATCATGGCTGGGGGGATGAAATTCTTGAAGGGATATTTCGTCGTCGTGGGTGGCTAGCCGATAGGCTGCCTCCTGCGTCCAAAGACAAGAAAATGGTTCTTAATTCGCGCACGCCGTGTCCTCGCGGTTGTCGCTGGAAGCATAAGTTGCTGCGGAAGCGATCATGCCAGATAGAAGCGTGTTTTGTCGGATGCGGAAGGCAGCACAAACCAATTCTCCGTGCGGATTGCCCTAATCGACGTAGCGTCGAAGACATCGTTCTTCATGAGCATAAACGCCGAAAGATCGAGCAAGACGCGATAAAGCACTTTTTTCAGAAGGGACATCGGTGTTGTGGTACGATGCAGCACTGTCCGCTCCGTGATTTGGAAGAGGCTGCCTAGGTATTCATCGAGCTTCACTGAAGCAGGTTACCCTTTGGTTGAAGAACCTTAATAACTATGTGCTAATACCACTGGATTTTCAGGGCCATTATATACAATGTTCGCGATATATGTTCCTTATTTGTTCTTTTCGCATAATGTTTCTTATGTTAAATTAACTAGAAGACGCAAACGGCTGGATGTGGTCCGGCTGGCTGCGCCATAGTCAATTAATTGGAATTTACCTTTGGTCTACCAAATGAGCAAATTTATACTATAACTTCTATCTAAGTTTTTCCCAGATCACTCCAAATCTCAATTACGTCGCTTCTCGAAATGCGGGCAGTCTTCGTCTAACCGAGCCTCACGAAGGAAAAAATATGTCCGAAAACCACCCGCACGAACAAGAATCTCGAGGCAACGTTCACGCATCAAATGATCACAATGCAGACGATGGGCACGATCACGCGCACGGCGGTTTTCTGAACGGAGTCTTAGGTGGGCGAGCCGAGATCATTTTCGCTGTGTTGGCTGGCGTTTGTCTGCTGTCAGGGTGGTTGGGACCGAAGTTTAGCATCATTTCCGAACAGTTCGGGTTTGGATTGCTGCTGGCAGCATATTTCTTTGGGGGCTACTTCGCCTTGCGGGAAGCCATTGAGAAAATTGTCAAAGGTCAGTTCCAGATTGATTTTCTCATGTTGGTTGCCGCAACAGGGGCTGCATTTCTTGGGGAGTGGGCCGAAGGCGCTTTCTTGCTGTTCTTGTTTAGCATTGGTCACGCGCTCGAAAATTATGCCATGGGGAGGGCCAGAAATGCCGTGGCGGCATTGGCAGACCTGACACCAGAAGAGGCGTTGGTCCGAAGGGGCGATGAAACCGAGACTGTTTTGATCGAAAACCTTGTGGTCGGTGACATCGTTGTCGTGCGGTCCAATGAGCGTCTCGCGGCGGACGGATTTGTCGTCAGAGGCTCAAGCGCCGTGAATCAAGCGCCAATTACGGGCGAGAGTGTGCCTGTCGACAAGATGCCCGTCAAAGATAGTGAACTTGCGTCAAAAAATTTGGGCACCCTCTCGGCGGCAAATCGCGTCTTTGCCGGATCAATAAATGGCAGCGGCAGCATTGATATCCAGGTCACAAGACTCGCGGGCGAAACGACATTGGCGCGTGTGATGACACTGGTTGCCGAGGCGCAGACCCGCCAATCGCCGACGCAGAACTTTACCAAAAAGTTCGAGAAGATATTTGTGCCATGCGTCGTTCTTCTGGCTGTCATCACCAGCTTTTCATTCTTGATCCTGAACGAGACAGCCTCTGAAAGCTTCTATCGTGCGATGGCCGTTCTGGTGGCGGCAAGCCCGTGCGCTCTGGCTATTGCGACACCAAGCGCCATTCTGTCAGGGATTGCCCGAGCGGCGCGGGGTGGTGTGTTGATCAAGGGTGGCGCACCGCTGGAAGCTCTGGGTCAGTTGGATGCCATCGCCTTTGACAAAACCGGCACTCTAACAATTGGCGAGCCACGGTTAGTGGATATTATGCCTTACGGTGACGCCTCAGAAACCGAGTTGTTGGAAGTCAGCGCCGCCGTAGAGATGCTGAGCGATCACCCCCTTGCGCAAGCAGTTGTCAGAGACGTCAAAGAGCGCTTGGGTGATCTGCCGGTAGAGGCAACAGATTTTGCCAATATTATTGGTCGAGGCGTGTCGGCAAAGGTTGGTGGAAACATCGTTCATATCGGTAAGACCGCGCTGTTTGACGATGTCGCTGGCCAGCCATTGCCCGAAGATTTGCTCACGTCGGTCGAAGCAATGGCCAAGAATGGCCGCACCACAATGGTCGTGAGAAGTGGGTCAAGGTATCTTGGCGCAATCGGCTTGATGGACACCCCCCGGGCAGACGCCAAAGCTGTAATTGCCGCACTGCGTGATGTGGGCTTGAAACGGATGATGATGATCTCCGGTGATAACCAGAACGTTGCGGACGCGGTCGCGAAAGAGGTTGGTTTGGACAAGGCATTTGGCGATTTAATGCCCGAAGACAAAGTTGCGAAAATTGCCGAACTCAAGGCTGACGGAGGCGTGGCGATGGTTGGCGACGGCGTCAACGACGCACCGGCGATGGCCAACGCTACAGTTGGTATTGCGATGGGTGCAGCGGGATCTGATGTCGCACTGGAAACAGCGGATATTGCGTTGATGGCCGATGATCTGCAGACCCTGCCGTTTGCCGTGGGATTAAGCCGTCAAACCAGCCGCATCATCCGCCAAAACTTGTGGGCAAGTCTTGGCATCGTTGCGCTGCTTATCCCAGCAACCTTGTTCGGGCTTGGCATCGGTCCGGCAGTGCTAATCCATGAAGGGTCAACCCTGATCGTGGTCTTCAACGCTCTGCGGCTACTGGCATTCAAGGATATTCGCGGCAAGCTAGTATAGGATTCTGTTTCGGGCGTGTCCTGTCGATAGAGCGCCGCCGTCCATCCAACATGTTAGAGTTCTAGCCAAAACCATACGTTAGTGACACTTGCCCAAGGAACCGTTATGTCCGCTTCACTTACACTATGTCAAAACTCGAAAGAGTGCAGTCTGGCCGTGACAAAAACGTGGGCTTTGGCCGCTGAAGGATCTACTGCAGCCAAGCAGACGCGTCACCAAGAGCGCAAGCAAAAGCAAATATACAATGACCGTTCGCGATCACAGCTTCCGACAATAGAGTTCAAGTCGATGGTGAACGACCTCGTAGCCAAGTTTTTTCGCGATTTCTTGTTGTAATTGTTCAATTTCTTCCGATTGAAATTCAATAACTTCGTCAGAGTCCAAATCAACAATGTGGTCATGGTGCTCTGAAATTGTGCTTTCATATCTGGCACCATGCCCTTCAAAGTAATGCCGCTCAGCGACGCCGACACTCTCCAAAGATGCAAGGTTTCGATAAACTGTGGCTAGGGATATTGACGCATCTGATGCCCTTAAGCGGCGGTGTAGTTCAACGGCATCTGGGTGATCATCTGACTCAAGCAATAACTTAACTAAAGCCACCCTCTGATTGGTGATGCGCAACCCGTTGCTGGCAATAATTTCGCTTGCACGTGTTGCGGCTGTGTTCTGATCCTGTTTCCCTTCCGATGCCATAATCTCTCTCCGCAGGGAAGGATTCCAGTTGCAACTAATTCGCAGTTGCGTTTAGAGTAGAACATAATGCGAATGATTCGCAAGAACGATGCGTGCCCGCCAAAAACCGCAATCCGTCAAAAACAATGCGTTTGACCGCAATCCTTGGAGACACATATGGACCCCGCAAATCCTCGGGACGAGACCGTAAGTCGGCGCGGCGTTCTCTTGGCGGGTCTTGCGGCCGCAGGGGGCTCCGTCGCTGTTGGAAACAGAGCGGTGGCACAGGAGGCTATGGGACCATCTGATTCCGCTTCAACCATGGCTACACATGGAAATATGATGACCGTTGGCGAGGTGGACAACTTGGCCAATGGCTTTGACCCGGTAGCAATGCTGACGGATTGGGATGTCGGCACGACCGAAACCTTGTCAGACGGGCGTACCCTAAGAACGTTCCATGTAGATGCGGAAGACAAGGAAATTGAGATTGCGCCAGGCGTCTTTTTTCCTGCCTGGACGTTCAACGGCCGTGTCCCCGGCCCTGCCCTGCGTGCAAAGGAAGGTGACCGGATCCGCATTGTGTTCCGGAATTTCGGATCGCACATGCATTCAATGCACTTTCACGGCATTCATTCAGCGCGGATGGATGGTGTGAACGGAACGCCGGGCATGATTGGCCCGGGCGAGGAATTTACCTACGAGTTCGATGCCAAACCGTTTGGCTGCCACCTATATCACTGTCACGCGCTGCCACTGAAACGTCACATGGCCAAGGGCATGTATGGCGCATTCGTCGTAGATCCTGACCCGGAAAAGCACCCTAACCAGACGAACGTGGCCCGTTCGCGCCTGATGGGAACCGCCGAAAATGCGGAGTGGCAGGAACTGGTGATGGTGATGAACGCCTTCGATACGAACTTCGACGATGAGAATGAGTTCTACGCTGCCAACACAGTCGCCTTCGCCTATATGAATACCCCGATCAGGATCGAAAAGAACCGGCCGGTGCGTGTCTACTTGATCAATGCCGTCGAATTTGATCCGATCAACTCGTTCCACCTTCATGGCAATTTTTTCGACTACTACAATCAAGGTACGACGTTGACGCCGACTCTGCGCACAGTTGACCTCATCACTCAATGCCAAGGAGAACGAGGGATATTAGAGTTCAGCTTCGCCGAACATGATCCGGGGCTTTATATGTTTCACGCACATCAGGCCGAGTTTACCGAACTGGGCTGGATGGCGAATTTCGATGTCGTGCAGGCGTGAACATGGAGGACCAGCCAGCGCGCCCGGACCCGCGGCGCCCGCAAAACCTCATCTGGCTGCTGATGCCGCTGGCGCTCTTGATTGCTGCCATCGGATGGATTGTTCTTGCCGACCCATTCCAGAGTTTCAGAAACGGTGCCCCGCCCGTTGAAGGCGTGACATTCGAGCGGACCATCCTGAACGATCAGGGCCTGAAGATGCTGGTGCGGGCGGGCGGCTCGGACCCGATGACCATCGCCCAAGTGCAGGTTGATGCCGCGTATTGGTCGTTTAAGCAAACACCGCCAGGAGCCATATCGCGCGGTGCCACGGTATGGCTGGATGTCCCCTATCCGTGGGTGCTGGGCGAAGCCCATGCCGTGACCCTCGTCACAACAACCGGTGCGACGTTCACCCATGAAATCGAGGTTGCTTTCCCAACGCCGAAAGTCACGGCAGGCCAGCTGAGATTTCAGGCATTGATCGGGATTTTCGTAGGTGTCGTTCCGATCGTCTTTGGTCTGATGTTCTATCCGGTGCTGCGCGGTGTCGGTCAAAACGGCATGAATTTCCTGATGGCGCTGACCATAGGCTTGCTGGCCTTCCTGCTGGTCGACTCGGCTGAGGAGGCACTGGAACTCGCAGGAAATTCAGCAGCCCTATTTCAGGGCCCGATCATGGTGGTCCTGGTTGCAGCGGCCACGTTTTTGCTGCTCATGGCCGTGGGGCAACGTGGCGGACCGCCCACGGGGCTGACATTGTCAACGTTCATCGCCTTGGGCATCGGTTTGCACAATCTCGGCGAAGGGTTGGCGATCGGTGCGGCATTTGCAGCGGGATCAGCGGGTCTTGGCACCTTTTTGGTGCTGGGCTTCACGCTGCACAATATCACCGAAGGCATCGGCATCGCAGCACCGATCCTCAAAAAACGCCCGCCATTATGGACCTTTGCGGGCCTCGCCCTGCTCGCAGGCGGTCCAGCGGTTATTGGTATGTGGCTGGGCAGCCTTGCATTCTCGCCGCAGTGGGGCGCGTTTGCTCTGGCCGTCGGCGCGGGTGCGATCCTCCAGGTTGTGGTTCAAGTTGGCGCATACGTGATGCGCAGCAATAATCTGGGTCTGGAGACATTCCTGCGGCCGTCTGTGCTAAGTGGGCTGACGGCTGGCGTGGCATTCATGTACATCACGGCAGCGTTTGTGAAAATCTGAGCTGAAACGTTCAAAACACGATAGCATCATCGGGTTTGGCTTTGTGCTCGGGTTCGACATGGATGTGAACAGTGCTGCCTGCAATCTCGCGTTCCAACGCAAATTCAATCCGATCACAGATTTCATGGGCATGTGACACTTTCATATCGCCGGGTACAATCAAGTGAAATTCAATAAATGTGCGCCGACCGGCATAGCGCGTCCGCACATCGTGCGCTTCAATGGCACCTTCCGCCTGTGCAGCAATTATATTCTGAATAAGCTCTAACGTTGCCGGTGACACTGCTTCGTCCATGAGGCCACCAACCGAGTCTCGAATGAGTTTCCAACCTGACCAAAGTATAAAAATGGCAACACTGGCTGCTAGAAGCGCATCAAGTGTCTGCCATCCGGTCACCAAGACCAGTCCGACACCGGCCAGTACCCCCACAGATGTGATTACATCGCCAAACAAGTGGCGACCGTCAGCAACCAGAGCAGGCGAGCGCCATTCCCGCCCCTTGTGGATCAGTACCCAGGACCACAATCCGTTCAAAACGGATGCGACCGCATTCAGGGCGAGACCCGTTACTGACAGGTTCAACGGGGTTGGATCGATGGCTCCTGCATAGGCCTGGCGCAGAATTAGAAGCGCGGCCACGACAATCAGGACCCCCTCTCCCACAGCCGCAAAGTATTCTGCTTTGGTATGCCCAAATGGGTGGTTATTGTCTGCAGGAACGGCGCTGATCTTTAAGACGACAACCGCCACACAGCCAGTGACAATGTTAACAATGCTTTCAATGGCGTCGGAAAACAGCGCTACGCTTCCTGTTGCAAGATAGGCAAGGGTCTTTAACCCCAAGACCACACACGCGACTAAAATGCTGCCAAATGCCAATTTTAAGGTCTTATGCAATGGGAAAGTTCCTGAAAACGGGGTGTGAAAAATAAGGCAAAAGTAAATCCCCTGATAATCCATAAGATAATCCGTCGTATAGGAGAAGGTTTGCTATCCATGGATTACTATGAGTTCACATTCCTTGCAGCTCCCAATGAGAGTTGGTCACTCCTGACCGTAGAAATACGGATTGGCGTTTTAGGCCGTAGCTGCGATGAAGCAGGATGACTGGGACCAGCTTGCTTTCTAACCAAATACGGCTGTCGTTTGGGCGGCTGGTGACCGTATGGGCTGTTCTGGTTGCTCTGGCACTTGCGGTATTGGCAGGATTCGAGCGGCACAGACTCGTTGGCGAATTCAACACCAAAAGCGCAATCTTGCACCGCCTGGCCTCTCAGCGCGCGGATCAACACGATGCACATTTGACGTCACTTTCGGCAATTTTTGTTGCGGGTGGAACTACGCGACAAGATTTGCTTTTGGATGTTGCGGACACAATCATGCAGTTCTATCCGCGTATAACGTCGGTCAATGTAATCCCGTTTGACCCGTCAGAGGCTGCTATTGAAACGCTGCCCGGCCTCTCGGAAGAGGATGCGGTCCTTGTGCGCCAGATGGCCCAAAATTCAACTGGGGCTTTGCAGATTGCGCAAATGCCTTCGGCACCAAGTCACTATCTATTGGTCAAGCGCAGCCCCAATACGGATGCAGCACAACATGCACTGGCGTTGGCTATCGACGCGCAGGCGCTGATTGCGACTGATGATCCGTTTTGGCAAATGCCTTCCGTGGCATACAGCCTTATGACGCCAGATGGTGCTGTACTGACGGGTGGGGCTACTGCGGGTGGAGCCCTGTTTTCAAAACCGCTTGGCAGTGCGTCGCAGCCTTTGATCCTAAAGACATCATTGGAGATCCATTTGGCAGATCTCTTGACGCTTGGGAAAGCTCTGTCCGTCCTCGCTGTTGCCTCGGGGTTATTCGTGATTGCAGTGCTGGGTCTTGCTCAACGCGCTCGAACCAATGATGCTGAAAACCGCGCAAGGCTCAGCGCACAGGAAACCCGTCTGGCCCATGCGTCGCGGGTCAATGCATTGGGCGAGATGGCCAGCGGGATGGCGCACGAACTAGCACAACCTCTGACCGCCATCCTCAGCCAAGCCCAAGCGGGGCGTCATTTGGCGCGACGGGGTGATGTAGACCGATTGAGGGGTGTTTTGGACGATACCGTCTCGCAAGCACAGCGCGCATCCGACATACTGAACCGTTTGAGGAGTTGGAGCAAACCGAACCGCACGCCCTCCACGGCATGCTCGCTGAATGGTGCCGTGCGCAGTGTGGAGCGGCTTTTGGCTTCAGAGGCGAAGGCAGCGGGGGCTAAGGTGACTTTGGCGCTGTCTGATGCGCCCGCCTTTATTGATGCAGATCCGGTTGAACTGGAACAGGTCATCTTCAATCTGGTGCGCAACGCGCTTGACGCCTCGGACGCGGCGCAAGTGACCGTTAGAACCTACGTCCTACATGGAACCGCAGTATTGGAAGTTGTCGATGATGGACCGGGCGTGCCTGCGGATTTGCAGCCTCGGATTTTTGAGCCGTTTGTAACCGGAAAGCTCAACGGAACCGGGCTGGGATTGGCTCTATGTCAACGGCTCGTCGAAGAGATGGGCGGCGATATTTCTTTGGTGTCGGAGGCCACTGAGACCACGTTTCGAATATCCCTGCCGCTCTCAAAGAAGCAGGTGGAGTCATGAGCAACTTTGTTTATGTGGTTGATGACGACGAGGCTGTTCGAAAAGCGCTGTCGCTTTTGTTGGAAACGGTCGGTCTAGATGTGCGCAGCTTTGCCTCTCCGGAGACTTTTCTGAAACAAGCTACAGATCTTATGCCGGGCTGTCTTATTCTTGATATTAGAATGCCTGCAATCTCGGGGTTGAAATTGCAGGAAAAACTGACCGAACAAGGGATCAACTGGCCAACTGTCATAATCAGCGGGCATGGCGACATCGAAGCATGCAGGCGTGCCTTTCGCAACGGTGCAATAGACTTCCTAAGCAAACCTGTGGATGAGCAAGACCTGATTGACGCCATCCAAAAAGGTCATGCGGAGCTTGAAGCGCGCGAACAGGCATCAGCAGAACGGGCCGAAGCTGTGGCGCTGATCGGCCATTTGACAGGGCGCGAACAGGAGGTTCTTGCGATGATCTCCAAGGGGCTGACCACCAAGCACATCGCCGATGCACTTGACCTGTCGCCGCGCACGGTTGAGAGCCACAGGGCTGCGATTGCGGGAAAGGCAGGCACTTCTTCCACGGCAGAGCTGACGCGGTATTGGCTAGAAGCATGCGGCGATCAGTAGAACTACGGAAAACATTGCGGGGGCTACGAATATCGAGAAACTGGTGGTTGGTTTAGACAGGATGCATAACGCAAACATAAGGAAACATCCCAATGATCCGCTCAATCGCTTTTGCAACCGCCCTACTGGCACCCGTCGCCGCTTTTGCTCAGGAATTGCCAACTGCACCTTACTTGCCGCTTGATTTGGCAACACAAGCTGCACAAACCGCAGTCGAAGCCTGCTCAGCCGAAGGTTACAATGTCAGCGTTGCCATCGTGGCACGCAGCGGCAACACCAAGGTTTTGTTGCGCGCAGATAATGCCGGTCCACATACGGTCGGCTCCAGCACCGGCAAGGCGTTCACCTCTGCAAGCCTTGGTCGCGATACCGCTGGTTTGGCCGGGTTCATCGGAGGCAATCCGCAAAATGACGGCCTGCGAGACATGGACAGCCGCCTGGTCATCCAGGCAGGTGGTCTGCCGATCAAGATCGGCGGTGCATTGGTGGGTGGTATCGGTGTTGGTGGCGCGCCATCAGGAGACATCGACGCCAACTGCGCACGCGCTGGCCTTGATGCCATCGGCGCAGAATAAATCCCAACCGGCCCGCTCCTTGGATGGGCGGGCCGCTGCTTTTGAAAGGTGATTACCATGCTCCGCTTTCTTGTTGTCTCATTGGCTTTGTCCAGCGCGGCCTTTGCGCAAACTCCGCCGTCTGCCTCTGACATTGCGTCATATACAGGCTTGCATCTAGCGACACATGAAGGCCGGGTTGCTGAGATCAAACGTCTGATCACGCAAGGGGCCGACATAAACGCCCGTGACCAAAAGGACCGGACCCCAGCCCATGTTGCCGCATTCGCCTCAAATGACGACGCGTTGGTGGCATTGGCAGAGGGCGGTGCCGATATGAACGCACTCGAAAACCGAGTCTATGATGTGCTTACAATCGCAGCCGTCGCTGATGATCCTGAACTGGTGTCACTCGCATTGGCGCTTGGCAACAAGGCGGACCTGATCACCAGCATCTATGACGGCACGGCCCTTATCGCCGCGGCCCACCTTGGGCATCATGATGTGGTGGCCCGGCTTGTCGCGGGCGGTGCGCCGCTCGATCATGTCAATAATCTTGGATGGACGGCCTTGATGGAGGCCGTGGTCTTGGGAGACGGTGGATCGGATCACGTCAAGACAGTTCAGATACTCGTAGAGGCAGGCGCAGATAAATCCATCGCAGATCGCGACGGAGTAACCCCACTACAACATGCAATGTCACGTGGATACACCAAAATCATCGACATTCTTGAATGAACGAGAGTTATGAGTTTCCGGCGTGTTCCAACCCGCAGGTTTGGGTGTCATGGCTCTCAATACGATACTGCTGGACGGATTCGCAAAGGCCCTGCCCCGCGCAACCTCGATCTGCCGCCCTATATTTTCGTGACAGTTACGGGTGTGCGTATTGGGTGATGGGCCTCTAAAACATATGGCCGTCACATCCACATTGATCAGCGGGATGAGACACAGGCTAGAAGCAGTTGTATGCATTCTAAAACTAGGAGTTTCGTTAGGCCATTATACAATCAATCGTCGCTAGAAATCTGCTGAGAAAAGAATGTAAGCGCAGAAGAGCTGTCCCAGTCAGCCGGCCCAGGTTTTCGCCCTATTTCGCGTCCCTGAGTATCTATCAGTAGAGTTGTCGGCATTGCAAAAATCCCAAGCTTGCGCATGGCTGATCCGGTTTCGTCTATGAATATGCTGTCCACATTGAGGCCAAGTTCTTGATAAAGGCGGAGCACGCTGGCGCGTTTTCCGGCATCGGTCGAAAGGGCAACGACCTGGAATTGCTGTCCCCCGAGTTTTTGCTGCAAACCCTGCAAGTCGGGGAGTTCCTTGCGACATGGCGGACACCACGTTGCCCAGACGTTCAGGAGAAGGTATTTTCCTTCGAAATCCTCAAGCGTAAACTGCTGCCCTTCCAAATCTTCAAACGCGATTTCTGGGATTTCTTTAGGTGTCGGATGAATGCCGAAAACGAACCTTTTTCCCTCTGCGAATGTCGTACCCGGCAAGATTGCAAGCAACATCACGAAGGGAAGAAACCGCTTTATGAATTGTTTCATTTCAACTCCTCCGTTCGTGCCAACACCGTGCGTATTGTCGTCCCGCCTCTGGGTTGGGTCACGGATGGGTTTGTGGGTTCTGTCCAGGCGATGAACACGCCCCCATTGCCAAGTGTCATTCTGGGGAAACCGACTGTTCTCCCGCTTGGGCTGATCGCCACGACTTCGGGGCGTACGCAACCTTCTTGCGGTTTGACGGCACAGATCAGAATTGCTTCACCCTGCGCTGTTTGTTTGACCCAAGTCACCAGCGCAGAGCCATCTTTCAATTGTATGACGTCGACCCTACCGGACGGTGCACTGGTGTCGATTTCCAGCGCTTTCGCAAAGGTTATGCCATCATCGCTTGAAAACGCGACTTTGACCTTGGGAAAATCATTTGCCGCGGTGAACCACGCCACAGCAGCGTTGCCATCAACCGTATCAATCGCGGGGCCGTTCACGGGGCAGCCTTCGATGTTCCACCCGTCTACGCTGACTGGCTGCGGGGTGGACCATCCCTGCGATGTTTCGCGCACGATTGATATGTCCCGTATCTCTTCGAGCGACCGGTCCCTGTAGACGACAAGAAGTTCGTTATCGCCGGTTACCGCAGCGGAAGTCTGACAACATGTACAGGTACGCGCGTCGAGCAATAGATCCTCTCCCATGGAGCTATCGGCCGAAAATTTGCGCATGCGCAATTGCATGGCGTTATCTGCAACATCTTGTGACGCGTAGGTGTCATAGCTCTGCCCATCCAACCAGATCACCGAAAAACCACCGCCTTCGTTTGGCAGCAGTGTCGCGAAACCGTGCTGGCGTTGTGAACGGTCGTCGTGAGGAATGATTGGTGTTGACCAAGTCACACCTTCGTCCTGTGAGAAGGCGATATTGATATCGTAGAAATAGTCATCATCACCATTGGCGCGTAGCCAATGCACAACAAGCGAGCCATCTTCCAAAGCAATGGCAGATGGAAAATCCGCCCAATTCACGAACAGATCGTCTGCCTCAACAATTGTCTGCGCTGCCGACCACCCAGAGCCATCTGAAATAGCAACCTTCACAGCAAAGCCGCTTCCTTTGGGTTCGGTCCAACTCATTAACACACGACCGTCATACATTGTAGAGAGAGACGGCTCGCGCCCCCCTTGAGCGACCGGCGCGCGCAGTTCCTTGACAGACGTTAAGAGCCCTTCTGCGGCAAAAGCGCCTTGTGCGGGGAAGGCCAAAACCGCTACACCTATCAGTAGGCTGACAATTGGGCCATTTTTGAACATCGCTCTAAACTGCATTTGCATACCTCATTGACGTGTTGGAATCGTTGCATTTGATATAGTTCCCTGCAAACGATGTGCCTATTTGCACCCTTACGGTTCTTAAAATCATCTGTTGACCTTCCAGCGTAGAAACCTGCTAGAGAAAATTGGGATGAGAGGAGCAAACATGACAAAATTTTCCGTGCCACAGATGAGTTGTGGCCATTGCAAATCTTCGATCGAGAAAGCCGTTGCATCAGTGGATGCGGATGCTGTCGTCGACGTTGATTTGACAAGTCGAGAAGTCTCAGTACGAAGTTTCTCCAACACTGGGATGTTGATCGAAGCCATGAAGTCTGCAGGCTATGAAGCACATGTCCTGTCCTGATCGCGGGCGTTGCCGCTGAAACCAGCTGGCCCGAGAATATCTTGCGTTTAGTAAGAAGACGCGGTTGCATGACTTCAATTGATCCCATTTTCTCTTTGTAGTGCGCGCACATAGGCCACGATATTCAGAACGTCTGCCTGTGACACATTTTCAACGGCAGGCATGTTACCAAATTTCCAATGATGAGCGCGAACACCGTTTTTCGCGGCCAGCACAAAAGCCATATCACCGTGGTGGCCAGGTTCGTAGATTCTATGAACCAAAGGCGGGGCAATACCATCCCTGCCCTGTGCATTCTTACCGTGGCAGGTAGCACAAACGGCATCATAGGCGCGCTGCCCAATCTCTTCTTGGTTTGAGAACGAAGCGGGCACCTGGACAGTGACAATCGCACCGTCCGCCAGAGTCACGGTTCCGCGTTTTTGGGTGTCTACGTTGGGGCTTGCTGATAACGTCAAATACCATACCGCTGCAGCCAGCGCGACCAGTGCAAAGAATATTGCTCCCCGCCTCATTTTTGTCCCTCCTTCGAAAACGGGTCATTATGTTTCATGCGCGTACCATTGTCAGTGACGGTTCTCGAACCTTAACCACTCTTATGGGTCGTGGGTTTTTCGAGAAGAACAAAGTAATCTCGTGATACCGGATCCGGGTGTCTTCCAAGGTTTGATAGTAGCGAAAGAGTTCTTTCAAAGGCGCCGAGAAGTCTTTGTGTGCGGCCAACACAGCAACAAGCGCTCCAAGGCTGATCCGACCCTCAATCACGAAGTAGCCACCAAGAGAATAAAACAGAAACGGTGTGATCGCTGTCAGAAAGTTGTTGAGGGCTTTGATGAAAAATTTCAAACGAAAGATTTGCCGCCTGACGACCTCTAACTCCCGAAAATTCTTGCCGGCTTGCTCAAGTCCCGAATGACTGGATTGCCCGTCGCTTAGCTGATCGCTGAGTTGCTTGCCCAGCAGTCTGACTTCTTTGATCCTCTTGCGCGAAAGTATGTTGACGCGGCGTTGAAGTTTAGGGAGCAAGATCAATTGTATGGGCAGTACGGTTAGCGCTGCAGCACCCAACACCGGATCTTGCATGAACATAAACAGGAGGATGGTCAGCAACGTACCACCCTGCAAGATTGGCAATGTGATCACATCCGCGGCAAAACCTCCAACGGGTTCGACCTCTTGTGCAAGGATCGGGATGATTTCACTTTGTTTTTGCGCTTCCACATCATTGCGCCATTGCCGATAGATCAGCAGCCGGAAACGACGCAAAAATCGTTCAGCCACATAACCCTTAAAAACGTTCAGTACATATTTGTTCAACCCATTCAGGCTGATCGCCATCAGATAAAGGCCGGACAAGACCATCAGCAGCGTGACTTGATCAAAGCCATACCCGAAAAACTCAAGCGGGAAACGCTCTGCATTCAAGGCATTATTCACAATCTGTTTAGGCAGCTCCAATGTGACATAAAGGATCGGCATCGCAACCAGACTGAGCAAAATCATTAATACCTGTTGCTTTCGAGTGTACTGCAACACCGTCTTGAAAAGACTTGTATCCAGTCCACGAACTGTTTGTGGCTGTGGAACACAGACGTTTTTCTGGCTCAATCGACGAAGGATACCGGTTATGATCAAGTACACAACAACGCTGACAAGCATCGCAGGTACCACCACAAAGATTACATGGATGAAAGGGTGGATCCAGTCGGGGGCTGTTTCGTCATACTGATAGCCAACGAATGCAGTGAAATCGTGGAGCAGATCATGATATCTGTCTAGGAGAGTCACTCTAAACCTTCAATTCTCTCGCGTAGGAGCCAAGTGATCGTGAACCATGATCACACCCCACATTCCAGCTTCGCGATGGCCAGGGATCAGGCAAGCGAATTCCATGTTGGTGGCATCGGAAAACTGCCAAACAAGCTCTCCTACTTCACCGCTCCTGATTGATACAGAATTTGCATAATCATGTTCCATGTCTGGAAATTTCCGCATCCAGTGTTGGTGTTTTGCGATTTCGTCGAAGGAGCCCAACATGAACTCGTGATCAAGCGCTCCAGAATTGATTATGATAAACCGAACGACCGAGCCGCTCGCTATCTGGATCGCATCAGGTTCGAAGAGCATATATCCGCTCTGTGTTTCTTTGATATTCACCTTAATTATTCTATCGACTGGAACTCCGTCATTTGGTTTTCCCATAGGTTCATGTCCGGGCGTTTCGTAAGGCCGCTCGTGTGGCTGACCCTTCGGTGCGGCCTCAGCATTCCCAGCCCACGTAGGGAGAGCGACAGAAACAAAAGAAATGCATATCAAAGTCAGCAGCTTCATAATTTGCGTGATCCACTGGAATTTTAACATTTTGCTGCGCTCACCCTGTTGACCGCCGCTTGGATAAATTCGGGAGGTTAAGGGGCACTGAACCTATCAATGCCCCTCCATTCCGCGCTATTTTAGTTGAGTAACGGTCAGTTTCCCTTTGACTCGATCAGCGACAAACTCGATATTCTGACCTTCAGACAAACTGGCAATCATTGCTTCGTCAGCACGAAACACCATCGTCATCGCAGGCATGTCGAGGTTGACCAGTGGGCCATGAATGATGGTCACTTTTCCAGCCTTGGCGTCGACTTTCTTGATTTTGCCAGACGTGTATTCCACGTCAGCCTGCGCCATCTGCTCGCCGACAGCAACTTCGCGGTGCATGCCGGACTCGTAGTGGCCAGGGATCAGGCAAGCCGCTTCAAACGTACCGGCATTGGCAAAAGTCCACACCACTTCACCAGATGCGCCAGAATCAAGGCGAATGCGATTAGGATCGTCATGCTCCATGTCCATTTTTGCCATCTCGATCTTGTGCTCGGCATTGCGCTCCACAGTATCAAGGACAAACTCATGCTCTAGCTCGCCTTCGTTCTTGATCTTGAACAGAATGGTCTCACCTTGCTTGATATTCATCTCTTCGCTCTGGATCAGCATTTCGCCGTCATCGTTTTCGAGCAGAATGACATCGATTGTACGATCAACCTTTGCTGAATCGCCCGGCATACCGATCATCATTTCCGGTGCTTCGGATGTTTCTTTCTTGGCATGACCGGCATCTGCAAAAGCGCCTGTTGCGAATGCAAATGTGATAGCGGTACTCAGAAGTAGTTTTTTCATTTTTTCGTCCTGTTTTTAAGTTTGGTAAAGTTAAGACAGAGGGCCAGTTAGCCCTTCTGCGTTGGTTTAGGTGTCAGTAGTGTTTTTGGGCTTTTGTTGGAGGCAAATTCGGGAAGTTCGCCTGTCCATTCGTAAGCCATCTCACCCGGAGGATTTTCGTACCACCCGGGATCTTCGTAATCGTCCGCGTCGATGCCATCCCGCACCTTCACAACCGAAAACATGCCGCCCATCTCAATCGGTCCATACGGCCCCCATCCTGTCATCATCGGAATGGTGTTGTCTGGAAGTGGCATGGACATTTTGGCCATGTCCCCCATTCCAGACATGCCCATAGGCATGTATTCGGGCTGGAATTGCCGGATTTTCTGGGTGAGCGGTTTCTTGTTCACGCCGATGAACGTGGGCACATCATGCCCCATTGCGTTCATCGTGTGATGTGACTTGTGACAGTGGATAGCCCAATCCCCCAGATGTTCTGCCACAAACTCGTAAGCGCGCATCGCGCCTACCGGAATGTCGATGCTAACCTCGGGCCACTGCGCTTCAGGCGGCACCCAGCCACCATCGGTACAGGTGACCTTGAAGTCGTAGCCATGCATGTGGATGGGATGGTTTGTCATCGTCAGGTTGCCGACGCGAACGCGCACCTTGTCACCTTTGTTCACGACAAGCGGATCAATGTCGGGGAAGATCCGGCTGTTCCAGGTCCAAAGATTGAAATCCGTCATCGTCATGATGCGGGGTACATAGGTCCCCGGATCGATGTCGAAAGCATTCAGCATGATCAGGAAATCACGATCCACCGGCATGAATGTGGGATCCTTGGGGTGGACCACGAACATGCCCATCATCCCCATCGCCATCTGGGTCATTTCATCGCCGTGGGGGTGGTACATGAACGTTCCGGACTTCACCAAGTCGAATTCATAGACGAAGGTTTTGCCCGGCGGGATGCTTGGATGGCTCAACCCGGAGACCCCATCCATGCCTGAGGGGAGAATGAGCCCGTGCCAGTGCACCGTAGTGCCTTCCGGCAGCTTATTGGTGACGTAGATGCGCACCCGGTCGCCTTCGACAGCTTCTATCGTCGGGCCGGTGGATTGGCCGTTATAGCCCCACAAATGCGCGATCATGCCATCGGCCAGCTCGCGTTCGACCGGTTCGGCCACAAGGTGAAATTCCTTCACGCCGTTGTTCATCCGGTGTGGCAGGGTCCACCCGTTCAATGTGACCACAGGTGTGTAATCCGGGCCAGAACTGGGACGCGCGGTGATCGCCGTTGCCGCACTGTCCATCTGCGCGGCCTCGGGCAAACCCATGTTCAGGGTTTGACCCCAGGCTTTCGAAGAGACCAGCGTTGCACCTGCCGCGCCGGCTCCGAGTAATTGACGTCTGTTCAACATGTCAGTTCCTTTCAGTGTCCTGCGCCGCCACCGGCGGCAAGTGTCGCGCCTTCTCCACCAGCACCACCGCCATCGCCGCCGCCATAGATCGCAGCGGTCAGGTCAGCCTGAGCCATGTAGAATTCGCGTTTTGCATTTGCCGCTTCCAGCGATGCGCCAAGTTTCTCCCGCACATCTGTCAGCAGCTCGAAAGTGTTGGTGATCATGCCGTTGTAGGACAGCAGACCCTCTTCTTCGACGGTCGTGCGTAGCGGCACCAGAACGTCGCGATAGTGGCGGGCGATCTTATACGCGGCGTGATAGGAGGCTTCAGCACCACGCGCTTCGGACCGGACGTTGACGGCTCTTTCTGCCAGCACGTTGGCTGCTTGCAGGTACGACAATTCCGCCTTGCGCATCCGTGCCTTCCCGGTGTCGTAGATAGGGATTGCGAACTCCACCTCCACCTGAGGGGTGGTCACGGTCTCCGTTTCTCCGTCCTCAATTTCCCGCTCCGCTTCGAACCCGGCAATGAATTCGAGATCGCTGATAATGCGAGTCTGATCAGTCAGACCAAACGCCTTGGCCTGTGCTTCCAGGCCAAGTTTGGCAACGCGCAGATCAACCCGATTTCGCAATGCTTTCGCTTCGATGTCAGTCACACGGCCGACGGAACGCGGCAGCGCAGGAAGGGCATCGGGCACATAATAGTCGACTTCGGTGCCCCAAAGTCCCATGAGCCTGGTCAGCTGCTCTTTGGACCGGGTAGCATTCAAGCGTGCCTGGGCAAGTTGTCCGGCGAGTTCGGCATTGAATGCCTGTTCACGGGCCTGCCCGGCTGTGTTGAGCGCGCCGGTCTCGCCAAGCCTCATCGCCAATTCCGATCCGGCGTCAGAGGTCGCTTTCGCACGGCGCAGATAGCTCACGGCCTCGAAGGCGGCTACGGCATCGACCCATGCCTTCCGCGTCTGATTGGCCAGCGCGAGTGTGTCGTTCACCGCGTTGAGCTGTGCCTGCCGGAAGCTTGCGTCAGCAATGGCCACACGTTGTTTACGGGTGGTGGCATCGAGTACGTTCGACCGTATCAGTCCTTCGATCGCTCTGTAGGCACCCAGTTCGGGCGCACCGATGCCCAATACACCAATCGAAACGATCGGGTTTTCCGGGGTCGATTGCTGCCAGGCCTCAGCGGCGGATAGGCCGACATTCGCATAAGACGCCTGCAACCCCTTGTTGTTCAGAAGCGCAACCTGAACGGCGGTGTCCGCCGAAATGGTCTTGCGGTGCACCATTGCGTGCACCTGCTTCTTCAAGGCCTCGTTTTCGGCCTGGGTTTCGGCGAAGGCTGTCCGTTTGCCGATGGCTGGTGTGACCTGGCTGGAAATATTGGCGAAGCCAGCTTTTGGTTCCGTGTAGATGCCCGGCACTGCTGTAGCACAGGCACCCAAGATTAGCGGAAAGCCGAAAACCAGCGGAAATTTCGATACCCGCATCAGTTGCCCTCCGTCTGTTCTTGATTGACGGAACGCCAGTCGCGGGGACCTGTAGGGCCGCGATAGGTGTAGCCCGCCAAGGGGTCCTGATAGCTGATCGGTGACGAAACTGCCGCGTTGACGACGGCCTGTTGGGTCGCGACGGACGGCAAGGGGGTGGGCTCATAGGCGCATGCGCCAAGCCCGAGGGCCGAAGCCCCCACAAGTAGATGAATTTTCATGAAAGTAACCTGATTGGTGAACTTCGGACTTACGCACAGCCGTGCGTAAAACGAAGGCTCCGCTAAGAGCCGTAGATCAGATCAAGAACTGGGGAGGCCGTAGAAAACCCGATGAATCAATCGAGTTTGTTTGAGCATGAAGCATCAGATATTCTTCATTTGTCGCTTGGTCGGCCGAAAATACATCGGTGTCCGTGATCGCAACGGAGATGCAAATACCATTGCAACACTCGCTTGATGCCTGTGTCTCATCAGCCGTTTCGGTTGCAGCTACAGGCATGTCATGCAGTGTCATTGCACCGTGAGCCTGACTGTCGACTTTATGATCGGAGCTTTCAGTCGCAGCATGTTGACCACCGTGCATACCAGATGCAGCATGTGACGCGGAAGGAGCAGAAAACACCAGCGCAATGGCGAACGACAAACACGTCAGTGCCCTTATCCATGCTGAAATCGTATTTTTCACTTTCATTACACACCTTTGGGGCACCCTTTATCCCCTGTCAATCCATCCAGCGCTGGAAGGTTTCCAACTTTTTTGTGAGAGTGGCGTAGAACCGCTGACCTTACTGGCACTACGTTCAAGATGAGAACATCTTACCAAGCATCCAGAAACCCATCACGAACATCATTATGTTTTCTGTAAGCGATATGAATCCCAACGGGACGTTGCTGGCCCCACCTACGCATGCACATTTAAGCTCTCGCTTGTCGATATAGACCGCCTTTATAACCGACACCGCGCCGATGCAGCCTATGAAGATGGCAACAGGAGCCGATATCCACGTCAGCGCCCCTGCGGTCATCAAAATACCCGCGATCGCCTCACCGAATGGATAGACCTTGCCGTAAGGAACCCAGCGTTGCGCCAGCAGATCGTAATTCAAAAACATGGTCGAGAATTGTTCAACGTCCTGAAGTTTTTGGACAGCCAGCAAGCACATCGAAAGTGAGATAAACCATTCAAAAGCGCGCAGGGTAAAGACTGTATCAAAGCTGTACCAAGAAAGCGCAAGCGCAATCAGAAATGCCATCCCAAATATCGCGATGATGGGCTGGTAGGTTGTATCAGACTCTTCGTCATCGGGATCGTCCAATCCAAAATGGATGCGCAGTGCGTCATAGCCCCCTACCCGCTCACCATCAATGAAGGTCTGGGGCGTAGTGTCTACGCCATGTTTCTTCATGAACGCGTCAGTCTCGTCACGGGTGGTCAGATGATGGTCTTCGACATCGAAGCCATGACGCTGCAGCAAATCCTTTGATTTCAAACCGTAAGGACAGGTATGGTCGGTCATAACCATGCGATAGAGCTTTGCGATTTTGTCGGATTGATCCTGTGGCATAGCAGTTTCCTCTATTTTCCGTCGAGTTCCGGCGTTGCAGCAGGGCCGCCTTCCAAGTCCGCGATCAACGCTTTCATCTCTGCGATCTCAAGGCGCTGTGCTTCTATGATGCCATCCGCAAGCTCGCGCACGCGCGGGTCTGAAATATTGGCCCGTTCACTTGTCAAAATCGCAATTGAATGGTGAGGGATCATCGCCCGCATCCACGATGTATCATCCACAGTCGTCTGGCTACGCACAAGGAACACAGACACAGCAAAAACGACGGCACTGCCCAGGAATATCGCGATGTTTGCGCGACGATTTCTATACATACCCAGCATGAAGCCGAGCATGATCAAGGCCATTACCGCCCCCATATAAATCGCCATGTAACTGCGCGTTTCGCTAAAGAAAACGTGATCCAGCGCATAGGTGTTCAGGTACATCAAGCTAAACATCACCACTGTCGATGTGATGATCATTGCGAAAAAACGCCAGTAGGACATGCAAAGTCTCCGTAATTTTCATTTGTTATTGTGTTAACCAGATTCCAGCGCTGGAATGTTCCGTTATTGTTTTGAAATATTTTCTAGAGTCTGTAAAATAGGGCAATCTGGACGGTCATCCCCTGCGCATTCCTTCACAAGATGGGTGAGGGTCTTTCGGATATCCTGCAGGTCCGCAATCTTGCTTTCAATTTGTGTCAGATGTTCTTTTGCGATTGCCTGGACATCCGCGCTTGCCCGATCCTTATCGTCCCAGAGTGCCAAGAGATTGCGGCAGTCTTCTATCGTGAACCCCAATGCGCGGGCGCGACTCAAAAAGGCGAGCTTGTGCATGTCGCTGCCGCGAAAACTGCGATACCCGTTGGGATCACGCAATGGGGTCACCAGACCGATATCCTCATAATAACGGATGGTTTTTGGCGGCAACCCCGCACGCTTGGATACGTCTCCGATATTCATGTTGAGATCCCTATTCTGCGGGTGCTGAAACAAGTTTACGATTTTGGCGGGCGTTTGCGGCGGACTCAGAAAGTTCAGGCGCAACCCAACGCAAGCGGAGTGCATTTGACAGCACGAACACGCTGGACAGGGCCATGGCCCCCGCCGCAAGTGCGGGTGACAGCATCAAGCCAGCGACCGGATAGAAAACGCCGGCCGCAACCGGGATCAGCAATGCGTTATATCCAAAGGCCCAAAACAGGTTTTGGCGAATATTGCGCATGGTCCGTTGGCTGACGTGCAAAGCGTTCACCACACCCTTCAAATCGCCAGACAGCAACACGACATCTGCCGATTCTATCGCAACATCAGTTCCCGTGCCGATCGCAATGCCAACATCTGCGCGGGCAAGTGCCGGGGCATCGTTGATACCGTCACCAACAAAGGCAACCTTGCTCCCATCGGTTTGCAGCCTTTCGATCGCTGCGACTTTGCCCTCTGGCAACACTTCCGCGACCACCTCGTCGATGCCCAGTTTTGCTGCAATTGCCTGCGCTGTGGCTTCGTTGTCGCCCGTTATCATCGCAACCTTAAGTCCCAGATCATGCAGCGCGCCGATTGCCTCAGCTGTGCTGGCCTTGATCGGGTCGGACACAGCAATGACCGCAGCAAGCTGCCCGTCAATAGCCGCGAAAAGGGGTGTTTTACCCTCCTGCCCAAGGGTTTCGCCAACACTTTTAACAGCGTCCAAATCGATCCCTTCACGGGACATCAGCCGATCGGCACCGACAAAAACTTTGCGGCCCTCAATAACCGCACTGACGCCAAATCCAGTGATTGAGCTAAAATCGTCAATTGATGCGAGTGCCAGACCGTTCTGCTTTGCATGTCGGACAATGGCCGCAGCAATCGGATGCTCCGACATAGCCTCGACAGAGGCGACAAGGCGCAGCACATCGGCCTCCTCGAACCCTTTGGTGATCGTCAGATCCGTTAACTCCGGATGACCCTCGGTCAATGTTCCGGTCTTGTCTAAAGCAACGGTCGTTACATCGTTTAACGTTTGAAGCGCGTCACCGCGCCGAAACAGCACACCCAATTCGGCGGCGCGGCCGGTTCCGACCATGATCGACGTCGGCGTGGCCAAACCCATTGCGCAGGGACAGGCAATGATCAGAACCGCCACTGCCGCCACTAATGCAAAACTGAGCGCGGGGTCGGGCCCGACCAATAACCATGTCAGAAATGTCAGCGCCGCGACGCCCATCACAGCAGGCACAAACCAAAGTGTGATCCGGTTCACGAGGTCTTGGATGGGAAGTTTTGCCCCCTGTGCCTCTTCGACCATGCGAATGATTTGGGCCAGCATGGTATCGCCGCCCACCTTTGTCGCACGAAACATAAGCGCACCGGAACCGTTGATCGTGCCGCCGACAACCTCGGCGTCCGCCAATTTTTCTACGGGGATTGGTTCTCCGGTGATCATGCTTTCATCGACATAAGACGCACCTTTGACGACGACCCCATCGACGGCAATCTTTTCACCTGGACGCGCTTGGATAAGGTCATCTACAACGATATCGTCCACAGGCAATTCGACCAATTGCCCGTCCCGTTCCACCTGCGCTGTCTTGGCCCGCAGACCCACCAGTTTGCGGATCGCCTGACCTGTGCGCCCTTTCGCGCGTGCCTCGAGAAAACGACCCAGCAGGATAAGCGTCACAATCACTGCGGCCGCCTCAAAATAGACGACACGCGTGCCATCCGGCAAAAGCGACGGGGCAAAAAGCGCGACTGTGGAAAACCCCCAAGCTGCAGAAGATCCTAGGGCTACAAGCGAATTCATGTCAGGCGCGCCTTTAAAGAGCGCCGGAAAACCCTTGAGATAGAATTGTCGCCCCGGCCAAGCCAGAACAACGGTGGTCAGAACAAATTGTATGCCCCAGTTGACGCCCATCCCCAGTGAATTCATGATCCAGCTGTGAAGAGCCGGGATCAAGTGGCTCCCCATTTCGAGGATAAAGACCGGCAAGGTGAATACTGCAGCAACCAGTGTCATCCGGCGCAGATGGGCCGCTTCTTCCACTTTGTGATCGTTTGTCGCGTCTGTCGCTCCGGGATCGGTGACCAATGTCGCTGGATAGCCCGCAGCGCTCGCAGTTTCGGCAATGTCCGCAGACGATACAGCAGCGCCCAAAACACGCACTGCCGCTTCTTCCTTTGCGAGATTAACCGTAACAGAAACGACGCCAGGAATCGCAGATAGCGAACGCTCGACCCGCCCCACGCACGACGCGCAAGACATGTTTTCGATGCTGAAACGATAGGCCTTCAGTTCTGCAGGATAGCCCGCCGCGTCCAGCGCGGTGATCACGTTTTGAGCATCAAACGTGCCATCGGCGGTTATTGTGGCCGTTTCAGACGCCAGATTTACATGCGCCTGAGAGACGCCCGATACCGCGCTCAATGCTTTTTCCACACGGCCGACACAGGACGCACAACTCATCTCTTTTATGCCGAACGTGAGTGACTTTTCGCTTTCCATAGTGAGACCTCTTGCTCCGGATAACTTTAGAGATAGAGGTTCCAGCAGGTGGAAGGTCAAGGCTTATAAGGTTTGGTTTCGCAATATTCGCCCAATTCACTCGGGGACGAGGACTGCTATCTTTTCAAGTAGGGCGCCGCGCTCGATAACACCGGGGATTATTTCGTCACCCAATACGAACGTCGGCGTTCCAGTTATACCCAAGGCTTCTGCCAAACGCAGAGAGGCAGCAATGTGTTCGTTCACGAGGTCTGATTGCATGTCTGTTTTCAAAACTTCGAGATCGAGCCCCACATCGCCTGCAATTTTCATAACGCTTGCTTCAACGGCTTGCCCGTTCAATGCCATCATTGCCTCGTGAAACTGCTGATATTTACCTTGGTTTCTCGCGGCAAGTGACGCGCGCGCCGCAACTTCGGAACCGGGCCCTAGGATCGGGAATTCACGATAAATAATGCGGACATCCTTGCTTGCCTCCAGTACCGCTTTGACCTCTGGTGCAGCGCGGCGACAATACCCGCAGTTATAGTCAAAGAACTCGACAAGTGTGACGCTGCCATCCAAGTTCCCGAAGATCGGGGCATTCTGTTCGAAATCATCGCGCAACTCAGACAGGGCGTCAGTCTGCGCTTCGGCGAGCGCCACATTTTCACGTTCCTGAAGGATTGAAAGCGCTTCGATCAGAATTTCGGGTTTTTCCAAGATCGCTTCAAGTGCGAGACGCTTGATATCTGCTTCATTGAGTTCTTGTGCGGCCACAGTAGTAACAGGAAATGCTGCTAATACTGTTGCAAGAACAATTTTCGACAGGCCGCGTCGCGCTAATAACATCTTGAATCCTTCCTAGGATTGGGGGGTATCCGGGGGTGATTGAGTTATCTTCCCCAGAAAATCTTCTGCTGAAAAGCTATCAAAAACACGCTGATCTCGCCAAGGCAGTATTCTAAGTTGCGGGATACAGGATCACACGCGTGTCCAGCGGGACTTTATCATAAAATTGGACAATCTGATCGTTCACCAATCTGGCGCACCCGTTTGAGACTGCACGGCCGATAGTACTTGGGTCATTTGTGCCATGCACACGCAAAAAGGTATCGCCGCGACCCGGTTGAAAGAGGTAGAGGGCGCGCGCACCTAGAGGGTTGCTCAAACCGCCAGGCATTCCATTCCGTAACGGCCCATATTTCTGAGGCTCACGACGCAACATGCCCGGGGTCGGTGTCCAGCTGGGCCATTCCTTCTTTGCCCCAACATAGAATTCGCCTGCCTCATAAAGACCTGGGCGACCGATCCCGACGGTGTACCGAATTGCAGTGTTATCCGGTTGGGTCCAGAACAGGGCAAACTGGCTTGGTACAACATGAATTTCGTAGGGAGCAGCGCCCGCTGGAATGCTTACTAATTGAGGCAAGTACTCCGGCGGCAAATCATACTTTGGAAGCACTTCATGAGCTGAAACCGGTTGACTGCCCAAAACGCCGACAGCCCCGGCGGCAAGGAGAAATTTTCTTCGCTTCATGAGGCTATGGCTTTCGGATAGTGGACGTAGAATGAGCCCTGGTACACGAGCTCAGACTTTAACAAGTCATGCGGAATCAAAACAGTTTCACTTGTGTTCCTACTTCGGCCAAAGCGAACAATTCTTTGATATGTTCGTTGTAAAGACCGATGCATCCGTTCGACGATTGGCGGCCAATCTTCCGCGTGTCCCCCGTTCCGTGGACGCGATAATATTGCCATGAAAGGTAGAGCGCATGCGTGCCCAAGGGGTTGTCTGGACCGGGTGGAAAATAATCCGGCCAATCAGGGTTGCGGATTTTCATCGAAGGGGTGGGACGCCAGCTCGGCCCTTCCACTTTCTTGATAACGCTGGTGTATCCGCGTTTTGTCAGTTCTTCAGACTCTGGAACGCTGGATGGATAGAGCTTATAAACGCTTTCATCCTCTGACCAATATTGCACCGCCCGGGAATCGATGTCGCACAGGATTGCTCCGTTATTTAGGTTGTCAAAATGATCCCTCCAATTTGAGACAGCGAAGGACGAAATTTTGCGGCGCACTGGTGGTGAAGCAAGTGGTGCTGTGGTTTGCGCGGTTGCAACGCCCGTTCCTAGGAACACCCCACTTGCGGCCGCACCGAGCAGTGCTCCACGACGTGAAATAGATGAGTCTTTGACTAGCTTCATGATGAATCCTTCGCTCTTGCCTGTTTTCGTTGGTTTACAACCTTCACCCACTGGAGCTTCAAACAACTTGTAATCACAAAAGCGTGAGGGGAATGATGGGGGGGGGCGCAGGTCAGCCAATCACATTTGTCTTATGCCCCATTATCTTGGAGGTTACACAAGCACGTCCGTGGCTATAGGATGCAGTGGTCAAAGCTTATAGTGAGATCATTCGCGCTATGATGGCTTGCATAGGTTGATCTGGTCCTAAATGAGCTGTTCAATGATGAAAGAGGGAATGCAGCTTTCGCTCGCGTTTCCAAGGAACACTACGACATCAAAAGGAACGGTAAGAATGAAATTTAGCACGAGTGGTCTTGGTTTTGCGATACTGGCGCTTGGAGGGTGCGCTGATTTTGACGGCCAAGCAGGCACCTCAACCGACGGATTCATCAAAGAATTGCCAGAAGGTGTTCTTGAAATAGCCGCGCCGTTCCAAGATTTGAACGCCGTTCGGATTGAGCCGACAGACGGATGCTTCGTTTATCGTTATGTCGGTCCCGTTGAGACAACCTATTTGCCGTTGAGATCGAAAAGGGGCAACCCAATTTGTACCAGGCCGCAAGGGGTGCCCGCGACTGGTTGATACAGGCGCAGGCATGAATTATCTCGATAATATTAGGTGCAGACCGGCTGCATGCTTAGCTCTGTGCGGTGATTCTATCTTCAGGCGGATACAAGAACGCTGTCGATCCAGTGGATACCTGATCATAAAGCCCATTGATGTGAGCCATAACCATACGCACACATCCTGAACTTGCGCGTCCTCCAATCGATTTTGGACTGGGTGTGCCGTGGATGCGCAAATACGTATCGCGATTGCCAACAAAAAGGTAAAGCGCCCGGGAACCAAGCGGATTGGTAGGCCCTCCATCTACCCCGTCGGCGACAGGACCGTAAACTGACGGTTCCCGCTCGATCATCGCAGGTGTAGGCGTCCACGTTGGCCACTGGGTTTTTCGCCGGATCAAATATGTGCCTGGCTCGTATAGATTGCCCTTAGCAATCGCAACGCCATATCTCATCGCTGTTCCGTCGTTGCGGATATGATAGATATAGCGTGCGACGGCATCGACATGGATGTCACCCGGCGTAAGGCCGTCGTTTGCCTGCACGAGCTGAGGAAGAAAACGTGGGTGAAAGCCCCACGGATTGGACGTAGAAGGATCATAGTTTGCTGGCGTTACTTGTGCATCCCAAGCCGACCACTTCGATCTATCAGATGTTGGAGCGGCCAATGCTGCCTGCGGTATAGGCGTCGAGAACAATGCGGTGGTTGAAAGGACAAAGTGGCGTCTGGTTAACATAACAATGTAACCTCCTAGTTAGTGTAATGGGAAAACATATGTCAGTGACCGGATGTAATTCCAAGTGGAACCAATCACATGTTCGTGCAAAGGCTATGGTCGCAACGTCCTGTTTCCTGTTTAAAGTTCCTTGGAGATGCGCCCAAAGGGTCCAATGCACCACCTGCCCCACTTGCGTTGTTCATTAGAAGAACCTTCTGGTCGCCCTCAGATATTCTGCATAGGCGTCACCGTATTTTTCCAACAACCAAGGCTCTTCCGAAAAGGGTGCCAGAGCAAGCGCCACAATGCCTGTGATGATCACCGGCCAAGACATAATCGAAGCAAAAAGGATTCCAATCCCAACAAGGATCGCGATATCTGCCAGATATTGAGGGTTTCGGGAATATCTATAAAGGCCAGTGGTTCGCAGAGATCCTTTTGCTCCGCTCGTCGCCGCGAAGCCAAGATGAAGTACGCCAGCCCACACCACGACATTCCCAAAAATGAGCAGGACCAGCCCCAATCCCCACCGCAAGAATGCAGGGACATCCAAAATGCCCCATTCGACAAAGCCTATGAAAATTGCTGAGCCGAAGCCGATACAAGTGAGAGTCCAAACCGCGATCCGATGCATCGCTGTCGACTGTTCGGGCGGCCAAACACGCTGTTTTGGTCGGTAAATTGACCATGCCAAACCAAGAATCAATAAACTGTTGGCAAGGCACCCAAGTATTGCTGCAAGCACTGTGAACTCATTCATGGCCATACCGTGTGGCCTCTTCGTGCTTGTCGCATGATCGCTCGAATTCCAGTGTCGAATGAGAAATGCCGAACTCCTCTTCCAGGCGGGCTTTGATTTTCTTCTTCAGAGTCTCCAGATCGTCCCAGCGTGCGTCCTCGATCACCACATGAGTGTCGAGCGCCGCTTGATGTTCCTGCATTTGCCAGAAATGCGCGTGATGCAGTTCTTCGACGCCGTCGATGTCCTCAATGGCCGCAATCACAGCGTCGATGTCCACATCCGGTGGACTGCCGAGCATAAGTGTCCGAATAGGTCCGCCGATTTCGGTAAAGGCGAGCCAAAGTATATATGCAGCGATACCTATGGTAATTGCCGGATCAACCCAACGGATATCGTAGAGCAGGATCAGAACGCCGCCGACGATAACTGCGACGGATGCCAAAGCATCACTGAGGTTGTGCAAGAACAACGCACGGATGTTCACGCTCCCCTTTTGCATGGAATACGTGAGCATCGCGGTGAGCGTGTCGACCGCTAAAGCGACGCAACCAAGAATTACGACTGTCCAGCCCTCGATCTGCGGTGGATCCGCGAAGCGCATTGCACCCTCGTAGACAAGATACATCCCAATGATAATCAGCGACGTGTAGTTGATCAGCGCTGCAACGATTTCGATCCTGCCATAGCCAAAGGTCATCTTTGCATCTGCCGGGCGGCGGGCGATTTTGCGCGCGCCAAAGGCGATGACGAGTGAGGCCATATCCGAGAAGTTATGTATGGCATCGGCGATCAACGCGAGGCTTCCCGAAAGAATTCCGCCAACGATTTGAGCAACGGTCAGCAGACCGTTCGCCCAAATGGCGACTCCAACGCGACGGTCTCCCGACTGCGGGTCTATTCCGTGATCATGAGGCATTCAGTGCCCTTCTCTCAATATTCAGGACCATCCCATTGCCCCTCCCTTCGAAGACAAACTTAGGCGCCTAACAAAAAGGTCGCTGGTCATGGCCAGAAGCCCCTCGGTCGCGAGTAAAATTGCGGAAACAATTGTTAACGGAACAGCGATGATGACATGAAACATTGGAATTGCAGTTATTACCCGCAAATGGAGCCAACTAGCGGTCATGACGATCCAACCCCGCCTTCACGAACAAACTGTACAGAATTGGTTTCAGCTATCGGGATCACTGGAACAACCCCACTGCGTATTCGTCGCACGCGGGCATTCATCCAGTGACGGATCAGATATCGATAAAGCAGCCCACGAAGACCTCCAAAGGATTGTTGATGCTGCGCATAAAAGTCGTCTGGCGTGTCGAACAGACCAAGATCGGCGTTAATGCCGGTTTTTTGGATGAAGGTATCTGTTCCGCTCCATTCGATGGATGGTGAAGAAAGGCGGTCTGTTCCGACCCCATAGCCACACAGACTGTCGTTATCGCGAACAAATCTGTCCTGAAGAGCAGACAAGACCGCGTCGTCCAAAATAAAGCCTTCCAGATTGATCCAACGCCCTCGATGCAAGATTTCCACCCAGCTATGAAGGATGCTCTCAGGCGCAATCGGATAGATGAGTTCTGGTACGATCCCACGCTGCAAGGATTTATGGATTGTGAAGCCGTGCAATCGACAAGGGATGTCGACCGCACGCAACAAAGCCATCAATAGCGTGGCCTTGGTGTTGCATTGACCATATCCGTCACGCAGTACCGCTGAGGCTGGCATGTCGTCTGCAGCATTGTAGCCAAAAATGATTTCGTTGCGCACGTAGTCGTAGGCAGCACCAATCCGGTGGAATTCGTCCAAAGACAACCATCCGCGCTCACGGATCAGATTTGCGATGGCGTCCCCATCGAAATCGAGTAATGGCGAAACGCCCAGATGGGTCTTGTTGTCTTCATTCTTCATAGCTCTATCCGACGCATCGTTTGCGATATTCGAAAGATAGGAGCTACAGTGCCTAGAGGTTCAAGAACTTTCTTCCATTCTTATCACGCTCCGATTTCATCATGATTAGTTAGACATTCAGAGTGATCTCGCAGCACTTCAAGAACCTTGCATTCGGCAACGCTTTCGCCATCACACTCGGCAACCATCCGTTTCAACTCCTTCTTGAGGGCCTGAAGGCGTTTGATCCGCTGCTCGACCTGGCGAAGTTGTCGCCGCGCGATAGAATCCGCCTCTGCACAGGATTGAGACGGGTTGTCCGACAGGTCCAGAAGTTCGCGGATTGAGTCGAGCGAAAAACCAAGTTGACGCGAGTGTCGAATAAAGGCGAGGCGATCGAGATCTTTTTCATAATATCGCCGTTGCCCACCTGACGTCCGTCCGGCCTCGTTCATCAATCCAATCTGTTCGTAGTAGCGGATTGTTTGAACTTTGGTTCCAGTCTTCCGCGAGAGTGTACCAATTGCCAGCATGTGCATTCCTTTATCTAAAGTCACTGTAGCTTATCAAAGTTCTAACTCGCTTGAAAAGCCAAAGGTTTCACAAAGTCGTGACATAATATCCTACCAAGCATCTTTTTGCTTGAACCTCTATCAGCTGTAGCTTGTATCCCCCCCAAGAGGTGACTTGTTTTAAGGGCGAAACTGGCAATGACAAATGTGCGGATAATTCTCTGGTCCATAGTTGCGGTGGCGATCGCCATTGTTGGTGGTTTTTGGATATCAGAGCGTGGCCAGCTACCGGTTGCAGCCACTCGCCTGCCTGCAGCGGAGACTGTTTTGGCTGATTTTGAATTGACCGATCACAATGGCATGGTGCAAACCGACGAAGATTTCCGTGGGCGATGGATGCTCGTCTTCTTTGGGTTCACCAACTGTCCGGACGTCTGCCCCATGGGCCTGGCAACAATCGCTCAGGTAATGGACGATCTGGGCGCAGAAGGTGAAGCAGTACAGCCCCTTTTCATCACAGTTGACCCGGAACGGGACACGCCCAGTGTTCTGGCCAACTATATCCCACAATTTGGCCCCAGCATCCTCGGGCTAAGCGGCCCGCAGGAACAGACCCAACAAACTGCCAAAGCTTTCAAAGTCTATTATCAGCGCAATGAGGATGAATCTGCACCCGATGGATACACCATGGGCCATACTTCATCTTTTCTTTTGTTCGATCCGCAAGGCGAATTTGTTCGAATATACGAGTACGATTTGGATCCTTCTCAGATCGCCTCTGACCTTCAACAAAGGATTGGATCGTGACAATGGCTTCCGATCCATCAACGCCAGACAGTCGGTCAGTAACGTTCCTGTTCGCGGCTTGGTTTCTCGCCTTGGCCGCTTCACTTTCCGTTCTGTTCATCGGTGAGGTATTGGGCCAGACCCCGTGTCATCTTTGTTGGTTGCAGCGCGCCTTCATGTTCCCACTCGCCGTCATCCTTGGTATTGCGGCATGGCGTTCCGATCTGTCCATCTGGCGATATGCGGTGCCGCTCGCCGTTATAGGCGGTGCTATCGCGCTCTATCATTGGCTGCTATATGCTGGGGTCTTGCCCGAGCCGATTACGCCCTGCACCGCCTCCGGACCATCTTGCACGGATGACGCAATGCTGATCCTTGGCCTGCCAATTCCCGCTCTCTCCTTTTTGACCTTCGGGGTAATATCTGCCCTGCTCCTCCAACTTCGACGGATTGCCTCATGACACGCAAAACCCTTGTTCTCGTAACCCTGACCGCTGTACTGGCGCTTTTCGCCATCGGTGCCTGGTTTGTCTCTCGTCCTAACGTGACCCCGACTGCGACAGCCGCTCCTATTGAGCAGCAAGACCAACTCGTTCGCGCTTACTCGCCTGTTTTGGGCCGCAAAGACGCTCCGGTGACGATTGTAGAATTTTTTGACCCAGCCTGCGAGGCGTGCCGCGCGTTTCACCCGATTGTGAAACAGATACTGGCGGATAATCCCGATGATGTCCGCGTGGTGTTGCGGTACACGCCATTCCACGGGGAAGGGTCTGAGCTGGCAATCAAAATCTTGGAAGCAGCAAGATTACAGGATGTCTTCATGCCCGTGCTTGAAGCGCTGCTGGAAAATCAACCGACTTGGGCATCTCATGGTGCGCCAGCCGCAGAACAGATTATCCAGATCGCGGCGACAGCAGGTTTGGACGTAAATGCCGCCGCGACCCAGATCAAATCCCCAAGTATCGTCGGTATCCTCAATCAGGATCGGGCCGATGTTAAGGCAGTTGGGATCGAGGGCACCCCGACCTTTTTCGTCAACGGAAAGCGATTGACCGACTTCGGTCCAGATCAACTGATCGCGCTTGTACAGGCAGAAGTCCAAGCTACTGCAAACAACTAACATCAGATTGGATAACCCTGACAGTGAGACATATTACAAATACCTTGCGCTGCCTGTCCTTCGGTCTACTGATGGGACTTTCCACAGTTTCTGCAGCGCAAGAAAACGCAGGCGATATCAAGATCGTTGTTGAACAGCCATGGGCGCGTGCCAGCATTGGAACTTCACGCCCCGGTGGCGCGTATCTGGCGCTTCGGAACGAAGGAGATGTACCAGTTTACTTGGTAGGATTGCGGGCCGATATCTCGGCGATGGCTTCCATCCATGAAACCCAGACGAACGACGAAGGTGTCAGCCGCATGGTGCCTGCAGGTGACATTGAAATCCCAGTTGGAGGAACGCTGGCACTCGAACCGGGTAGCTATCATATCATGTTGATGAAATTGCAGTCGCCACTCGTGGAAGGCGAGACTTTCCCGATGACCCTACTCTTTTCGGATGGGTTGGAGATTGAAGTTGTAGTGCCTGTCCTGCGTATCGGCGCACGCGGCCCTGAAGGCTGACGCCAACATGAAACAGATTGGTAAAATCTTGATTGCCTGCGGCTTGGCGATATTAGCCGTTCTTTTCATCGGATGGTGGCAGGTTGATGGGCCGGGTGCGGCGTCGGTGCCGGGAAAACGTTCCCTACCGCTGACAGAAATGGACTTTGAGTTGACCAATCAGAACGGGGAAGCTGTCGGCCCGAAAACGCTCATTGGCCAGCCAAGCCTTGTCTTCTTTGGCTTCACCTATTGTCCTGACGTCTGTCCAACGACGCTTTCGGACATTTCCGCGTGGCTCGACGAGATTGGGCCGGACGCAGAGGCCCTTAACACCATCCTCATTTCCGTGGATCCAGACCGAGATACCGTCGAAGTGATGGCCGAATATGTCTCCTACTTCCATCCACAGATTCAAGGTTGGACTGGTTCAGATGTCCAAGTCGCCTCTGCTGCGGCAGGGTTTCGCGCAGTCTATGAAAAGGTGATGCGCGAAGACGGCGACTATACGATGAACCACACAGCAGGGGTTTTCCTGTTCGACGCGACAGGTCGCTTCGTTACCACGATCGATTATCACGAACCGCGCGAATTCGCCGTGCCTAAGATAAGGCGCGCAATGCAAAGCCAAGACGAGAGGCCAGAAACTTGAGATTGAAATATTTCGTGCTGGGAACAGCTGTCAGCGCAGCTGCTATGGCGTCGCTGACCGCCAGAACCATGATGACACCGAACGCGCCAGCTCCGGAAGTGATGGTTCGGGCTGCAGAGCTTTCGCAACCACCAGCAGAACCCTCTTCTTTGGATTTATCCGTTACCTTTGCAACAGAGGTGGTTAACAGGAATGCTACTCTGGCCCCATTGCTTCATTCGTCCGATTTCACTCGGCCTGATGAGCTGACGGCAGTCACACAAGCTCTTGCTATCCCAGCTTGGGAAGCGACGGTAACAGATGGCGATACGCTTGAATCAATCCTAACCCGCGCCGATATGGACGCACCGCTGCGGGCCGAAGTAGCTCTTGCCATTGCTGCAGAATACGACTTGCGCAGATTAAGACCCGGCCATCAGCTGCGCGTCAATTTTCAGCCCAACGGGTCCCCGTCATTCGTCGCTTTAACAGTCGATGAAGGTGTTCAAATCGAAGTCACACTCGATGGTAAGGTCGCTGGTCGCACTAGACCCCCCGTCCTTACGTCTGTCGAGCAAGCAGGTCAGCTTGTCGTCAGCGGATCCATTTATACTTCCTTGGATGCAGCCGGCATTCCTGCTCGCTTTGCGGTCGATCTGGCCGAAATTTTAAGTGATGCAATCGATTTTCGGCGAGATCTTAAAGGCGGCGAGAAACTCGACATCCAATGGGCACAATCGGTCCTTGCTGACGGGTCGAAAGTTGGGCAACCGAAGCTAACCTACGCGGCTCTTGATTTAGCGAAGGATATATTTGAAGTCGTTTGGTCTGACGAGGATAGCGGCAAGGCGACTGTCTATCTGAATGGGGATGTCCTGCGAAGAATAGCACCACCTGTAAAGGGCGCGCGCCTATCTTCGGTTTTTGGCCGACGCAAACATCCAATTTACGGCAACGTTCGAATGCACACTGGTGTCGATTACGCAGCAGCCAAAGGGACGCCAATCAGCGCGACCGCACCGGGCCGGGTTTCCTTTATTGGATGGCAGAACGGATATGGCCAAGTGGTAGAAATATCTCACGGCTCCAACACGATGACCCGGTATGCCCATTTGAGCGCCGTACCCAATGGATTGAAAACCGGAAACCGCGTTCTTGCCGGAGAAGTCATTGGTCAGGTCGGCGAGACAGGTACTGCGACAGCCCCCAACCTGCACTACGAAGTACGGATAGACGGGCGGCCGATCAACCCGCTTGGAAAGGAACTGATCGCCTCGGTAGAAAATTCTGATACCGCGGGTGCGTCAGCGCTCCTTGAGAGAACACGCGCGCTGTTTACAGCGACGCTCAGCGACGAAATATGAACAATCGAGTAGGATAACGCATGCTCCCCAAAATTGAACTGATCTTTGGCGCTGTGCTGCTGGCGACCGTATCAACGGCTGCCGCAGCCCAGACGGCCATTCAAGTCGCCAAGACGCGCGGCTGCGGATGCTGTGTGGCTTGGATGGACAGACTTTCAGACGCTGGTTTCTTACCGGAGGGCGAAAATATTGGGGGAGCACTGATCCGTTTGAAAATGGATCGGGGTATCCCTGTTGCAATGTTTTCATGCCACACCGCAACGGTCAAAGGCTACACGATAGAAGGGCATGTGCCACCTGCCGACATCACGCGTCTTCTTGAGGAACGCCCGGATGCAATCGGTCTTGCTGTGCCCGGTATGCCAATCGGCTCACCCGGCATGGACTTTGGAGCAACTTCCGACGCCTATGATGTCTTTTTGGTGAAAAAGGACGGTAGCACCGAGATATTCTCGTCCTATCCGGCTGGTTGAGTTTGGAAGCGATCACCACTTTTTCGCCCATTGCCCTAGGGTTTTTTGGAAGTCTCGCAGCTGGGCTGATGACGGCCTTTGGCGCTATTCCTGTGCTATTCGGAAGCACACCTTCACGTAAATGGCGCGATATCTCGCTCGGTTTCGCTGCGGGCGTCATGCTGGCGGCTTCGTTCTTCTCGTTGATCATTCCAGCGCTCGATGTTGCTGAAATTCGATACGGGGATGGGGCGATCCCGGCATTGATCGTCTGCGTTGCGATCCTGCTTGGGATGGGGGCAGTTGCCATTATGAACGAAGTGATCCCGCATGAGCACTTCAGTTCAGGGCGCGAAGGTCCTGAGGCCGCATCTCTGCGTCGAGTTTGGCTATTTATCATAGCAATCACCATTCACAACGCCCCAGAGGGTCTGGCCGTCGGGGTCGCGTTTGGAGCGGACGGGTTTGCGGGAGGATTTCCAGTTGCATTGGGTATCGGATTGCAGAACGCGCCAGAAGGACTGGCGGTCGCGGTTGCATTGCTCGGTGAGCGATACTCTGCAAAACGGGCCTTTAGCATCGCAGCTCTCACTGGCTTGGTTGAGCCTGTCACCGGCTTTCTTGGTGCTGCAGTTATCGTGGTTGCTCAACCCCTTTTGCCTTGGGGTCTCGCCTTCGCGGCGGGCGCTATGCTCTACGTCATCAGTCACGAGATCATCCCCGAAACCCACCGCAGTGGACATCAGAAACAAGCAACGACCGGGTTAGCAATCGGTCTGGTTGTCATGCTGTTCCTCGACGTTTGGTTAGGCTGAAACATGGCAATCCGTTCTCTGGGAATTTGTGCAGCCGTCATTGCATTTGCTGCCGACCAAGCGTCGAAAGCATTCGCGCTTGTAAATGCAGAAACGTTAGCCGCTGGCGTCAATGTCGCGCCCGGTTTCAACTTGGTTTTTCACCGTAACACCGGCGTTACTTTTGGTCTTCTACAGGGCACGCCATGGTGGGCGCTAGCTATCGTTGCGACCGCTGTTGTTCTGTTTCTGGCCATTTCGCTGGTACGGTCGACTGCAATAAGTGAAGCCGTTGCCTATGGTATGGTCATAGGCGGTGCTCTTGGAAATATTCTGGATCGCATCCGCTTCGGCGGCGTAACTGATTTTCTGGATTTCTATATTGGAACGACACACTGGCCTGCATTCAATTTGGCAGACGTGTTTGTGGTTTGCGGAGTTGGTCTTCTGCTGATCTCTGCTGGTCGGGAACATGCCGCTATAAAAAAAGCCTCTGAGTAGAGAGTGACATCCTCAATTAGCATTTCCAGTCTTGGTCCAAGGTTTAGGACGAACATAGTCCCGCTTATCGTTGCTCTCGTTCTCGGAGCCGGTGTTGTTTTTGCGCTACCGCCGTTTTCAACTCCGCTTGTATTGCCCATCTGTTTTGGTGGACTGTTTTACCTCACCACCAGCAAGGCCCGAACAAGAGCGTTTCTTACCGGATGGGCTTTCGGCTTCGGCTTTTTCCTGTTCGGACTGTCATGGATTGCGGAGAGCTTTTTTGTTGATGCTGAACGTTTCGGTTGGATGGCCGCTCCTGCAGTGATCGCACTGGCAGGGGGGCTTGCGCTCTTTCCAGCGGCGGCGATGGTGGTTTTCGCCGCGACCAAGACGACAGGGGTATCAGGCGCGCTTGTCTTTGCTGCCTGCTGGTCTGGGTCCGAATGGCTGCGCGGCACCATTCTTACTGGCTTTCCCTGGAACCTGATTGCTTACGCATGGGTCGATTACGATGTCCCGCGTCAGATGGCGGCACTATTCGGCAGCTATGGTCTAGGGTTGCTCACAGTGTTGCTCTCTACCCTGCCCACCGTGATTTTCACGCGAAATCGTCGACAGAGTGGGCTTGCAGCCACGATGTTTGTCATATTGGTCGCGGGTATATGGATAAATGGTGAAGCCAGTCTGACCGGTGAAGATCAGAAAACCGCGGCCAATGTTAGAATTGTTCAGGGTAACATCCCACAGCGGGAAAAGTGGGATCCAGCGTTTCGCGACCGCAATATCGCCCGTTATCTGGATTTGTCTGCTCAGCCGGGCCAATTTGATATCCTGCTTTGGCCCGAGAGTACCTTTCCTGGATACCTCGAAGAAGATCAGTGGATGCTGGGAGAGATCGCGAAGCTTTTGACTGATAGTGCCGTCCTGTTAACGGGGGCGCAAACGCGCGAAAACGTTGACGGTGAACAGCAATACAAAAATGCGGTTCTCGCAATCGATTCAACAGCTCAAATCATAAACCGCTACGCAAAGCACCACCTCGTCCCGTTCGGCGAATACGTACCCTTTCGAGACCTCCTGCCGCTTAGGCGGCTAACTGCTGGATTGGGTGACTTCACGCCAGGGTCCGGGCCGAAGACGTTTCGCATGCCGCAACTGCCCGGTGTCGGTCTATCAATCTGCTATGAAGCAATCTTCCCCGGAAAAATAATAAGTTCGAAAGAGCGGCCTGAATGGATTTTCAACGCCACGAACGACGCCTGGTTCGGCGCATCAATTGGCCCGAACCAGCATTTGGCATCTTCAAGAATGCGCGCCGTCGAAGAGGGGCTTCCCTTTATCCGCGCAGCCAATACCGGCATTTCCGCCATCATAGATGGTAATGGTCGCCTGATTTCGCATCTCGGTTTGGGCGAGACCAATATACTGGACGGCGCTCTGCCTGCGGCGCTCTCACCAACACCATTCTCGAGCTATGGACAGATGATGCTCTGGTTGGTCTTTGCAGTGAGCCTAGCGATGGCGGCATTACTCAACTTTAGAAAGGACAGCGTATCATGATGACGATAATAGCAGCTTTTGCAGGAGCCATATGGGGTGCGTATCTTGCGAAGAAGCGCGGTGGTAACAAGAAAGACATTGCTCAATACGCAGTGAGTTCCGCAATGGTATTTGGCCTTTTCGCAATGGTTGTCTCAATCATTCTCTTAAGGTTCATTTGAACAAAGCTGCAGATCTTTACGAAAATCTAGGCGAAGATGTCGATTGGCGTTCCGTCACGAACCATAGCGTAAATATCTTCTATCTCGCGATCAGATACTGCAATACATCCGGCTGTCCAGTCGGGTTTGATCGGGTCAATACCCGCTCGCGGCCCGCCATGTATAAAGATATCTCCACCAGGACTGCGGCCCTGTGCGGCTGCATAAGCAATATCCGCTTCATTCGGATAGGATATCCCGACAGACACATGGAACATGCTGTTTGGATTGCGCTTGTCGACAGTATAAGAGCCTTCCGGTGTTTTTCCGTCACCTTCAAACTGCTTGGGACCCGCGGGTGCAAAGCCGAGGTCAAATTTATACGTCTTCAGGACCTTTGAATTGTTGTAAAGGAAGAGGGTTCGATCGCCCTTGAACATCTGCAAGCGCGTGACCTCTGGACCGTTATAGGTTCGAAACTTGTTCGCGCAGCCAGCCAAAGTAAGAGCCAACCCACCCAGAACGGCGAAACGGCGTGTTGTACGTATCATTTTTTGCTCGACCTCTTTTTCTTATTGGCTCAGTTAATATTTGCACAAAGGGGTTTTTGAAATCAATGCCCATGCACCAAGGCACCCTGTGCCATCGTTTCTCCAATTTTCTCGCCCCCTGATGGGTCGGACCGATCCTTCTTGGCCCGAAGCAGCCTCAGCGCGTTGGCTACGACCAGCAGGGAAACGCCGACATCCGCAGCGATGGCACCCCACATCGTTGCCATCCCGAAAGCTGTTAAGCCGACGAACAGCGCCTTGGTCGCCAGTGCGATGCCAATATTCTGATGAATGATATTCATTGTTCGACGTGAATGACCGACGAGCCACGGTACCTTGCCAATATCGTCCGTCATCAGCGCGATATCGGCTGTTTCAATCGCTGCGTCAGACCCGACTGCACCCATTGCAATTGCGAAGTGTGCCCGCGCCATGGCCGGTGCATCGTTCACACCGTCGCCGATCATCGCCACGACATCGTAGTTGGCAACCAACTCCTCAATCGCCGTCACTTTGTCCTCGGGCAGCAGCTCTGCGCGAACTTCGTCAATGCCGACCTCTGCCGCTACGGCGCGCGCTGTGCGCTCGTTGTCACCCGTTAACATGATGATCTTTTTCACCCCTTGGGCATGAAGGCGTGCCACCACTCCCTTTGCATCCGGCCGAATGCGGTCACGCAATTCGATTAGACCCAGCAAACGATCCCCGGACCCGACGGCAACAAGCGTACTTCCCGCTCCCTCAATCCGTTCCAATAAGTCACGGGGAATGGCATCACCCAGTCCTTTTTCGGTGGCAAAGCGGTCGGAACCAAGCCATACAGATTGCCCTTCCCATGATCCCTCTACGCCGCGACCCGGCACAGTTTTCGTGTCCGTAGCCATCGATTGCTTCAATCCGTCGCGTTCACCGCGCGCAAGGATAGCGCGTGCCAGCGGGTGGGATGAGCGGGCTTCCAGCGCAACAGCGGCACTCAAGAGGTCACGCTCGGGCGTGTCACCAAAGGGATGCAGGCCCGCGACTTCCGGTTCACCCATGGTGATCGTTCCAGTCTTGTCCATGGCCAGCGCGGTTAGGCGTGAGGGGGCCTCGACATAAGCGCCACCCTTGATCAGAACACCGTTGCGTGCCGACGCCGCGAGAGATGCCACGATGGAGACAGGCGTGGAGATCACCAGCGCACAAGGGCAAGCGATCACGAGCAGCACCAGCGCATTATAGAACCAGTAATTCCATGCCCCTGAAAACAAAAGTGGCGGCACGATTGCAATCAGCACCGCCAATATCATGACGATGGGCGTGTAGATGCGTGCAAATTTCGTGACCCATTGTTCAACCTCGGCTCGGCGCGAATGCGCATCGCCTACCATGCGGATGATCTTCGACAGGACGGTATCGCCAGCGGCCTTCGTGGCCTTGACCGTTAGCGTCCCGTCACCATTGATCGTACCGGCATAGACCTCGTCGCCGATTTCTTTGGCGACCAAAGCGCTTTCTCCTGTGATCGGGGCCTGATCGACATCGCCGCGACCTTCAGTCACTTCTCCATCGAGTGGGATACGATCCCCGCCCCGCACAACGAAGCAATCTCCAATGGTAACCTGAGCCGCAGGAACATCGGATTCCGAACCGTCGTCACGAATAACGCGTGCCGTCGGTGGTGCAAGATCGAGCAACGCCGAGACCGCATTTCGCGCACGTCCCACGCTCCAAGATTCCAAAGTTAGCGACAGGGCAAAGAAGAAAGCGACCGTCGCCGCTTCAAAGAATTCACCCAGTCCGATCGCACCGGCCACGGCGACGATCATCAATAGGTTCATATCCGGCGACAACCGGCGCGCAGCCGACCAGGCTTTGGGCGCGACCAGCCAGGCACCGAACACGACTGCCAGCAAAAACAGACCCATCTCGATCAGAGGCATTGAGGTTTCGCCATGACCAGAAAACAGCCGTAACGCACCCCCTGCCCCGGTCTCGACGATATGGTAGAGGAATCCCGCCGCCCACAAACCGCCGCTCAGACCTGTGAACAGACGCTGGCGGGCGAAATGCTCCGCCTGATCCGCTTCGGCGCTTTCGGCGTTCCACATTTTCGCGCTCATGCCGGTCGAGCCAACGATCTTGATAATTTTGTCATCGCTAAGCGGCTTGGCGCCTTCGAGGATGGTCATACGCCCATTGATCACGTCGAAAGCCAGATGCTCACTTCCTCCAACCTCCGGCCCGACAACCTTGCTCAGGATCGCAACTTCGTCCGCGCAGTCGAGCCCAATTACGCGAAAACTGCGGCCTGAATTTGGCGGCGGCGCTGGCTGCGCCATTGTATCCGCGGAAGCGCCGCAGCAAGTATCTTCTACGTGATCGTGAGCGGCATCATGTGGCATCTTGGCGTCCTTTAACACTTTTCCTTTCCGGTGTAGGAGCTTCAGTAACTAGAGGTGCAAGTCAAAAGTTTGTATATCTTAAAAGGTGAGCGCGACCGCGCTGGTTTTCGAAAGGTCCCGTGTTTCAAGAACTATTGCGCCAGTTCCATGAGTGAACGCGCATCCCAGCAGATAATCCCTAAGAACTCAGGATCTGCACCGCTCACTCAGATCTATCCGATCGTCGAAAGAATGGGAAAGGTGCCAAGCAGCCAATACGCAAACCGTGAAAGCTGCCCAGTGATGACCGCTACGCCCATAACGACCATGGCAATCCCCGCTCCCATGTAAAGCCAGCGTCCCGCCTTGCTGATCCCCCGGATGCGCGCTGCGATAGCATCGGTAAAAAGCGCAGCAAGCAAAAACGGGACACCAAGCCCTGCCGAGTAAATTGCGAGCAACCATACACCGTCAGACATCCCGCTTGAGGTCGAACTCAGCGTCAGGATCGCACCGAGTATGGGACCAATGCAGGGTGTCCAACCAAAGGCGAATGCAAGACCCAGCACGTAAGCCCCGAATGGACGTCCCCCCGGAATGTTGAGGTTCAACCTGGTATCACGCGACAATGCTGGAATGCGGAACACGCCCAGCATAACCAAACCAAACAATATGATGATCCCACCACCAAGATAATTGAGCTCAGCCCGCCATGTCAGCAAAAGCGATCCGAGCGCGCTGGCACCGGCCCCAAGGGCGATAAAGACCGTCGAGAACCCCAGAACGAAACAGGCGCTTAACCCCAAAGCTCCGGCCCGTGCCCGCAGCCCAACCTGGCGAGTCGTGCGCAATTCGGGCTGACCGGCGATGAAAGAGACATAGCCAGGCACCAAGGGAAGAACGCAGGGTGACAGAAACGATATGGCCCCCGCCAAAAAGGCCGCAAGGATACCAATACCCGAAATATCCATCGCTATAACTCATCTGCATTGAAAGGACGCGAAGCCCACCAAAAGGCGGCTATCGGGATAAAGACCCACTGCAAGACGGGCGACAGTCCCGCATCGAGAATAGGAATAATTGGCATGAGATCCGAATAGGCCCAAGCCGCCCGGATCACAATATTCAGCCATTCGCTGAACAGCGTGTAAGCTAGGCCGAATGCAACAGTAAGAACAGTCACCTGCTGGCGTGTCTGTCGGGCGAAGGGCCAGCCCTGACCGGCCAGCATCAACGCCAGCATGAGCGCACTCATCGCGATTAGAATGTCTCCCCCTGTACAATGAAGCGCCGCGAAAACAATCTCGCCCCAGCTGCCCTCATTCCAGATCGTATAGAGCGGCATATGTGCGAATTCCCAGATCAGGTTTGCAGGAATGATCACTGAAAAATAGCGGCGCAGGGCACGCAGTGAAATCTGTGCCCCGTGCCTGCCAATTGACCGGGTGGACGCAAGGCTCATCGAAAAATACCACTCAGCCGGCTCGACCAACTTGTGCCAGTCCCGCCCTTCATACAAAGCCCCAGTCCGCACATCACGCCACAGGGTGCAAGCGATACAAGGATCGGCGCAAGCCCTGCTGCGGTCAGCCATCCCCAATTCAGGGCCATTCCGCTCCCGATCACAATGGTCAAACCAACAAGCAGTAAGCGCCTGCGCGTCATCCATTGCGGCCGAGGGCCAATGACTGACGCATTCTCGCTGCCAGTGTCATGCTGTGAAATTTGAACCATCTGGCTGCTGTCTTTTGATGTTGGGCGTTCGATCATTCCAGTGGCGGTAGGGTCAAGGTGCCGTGATGAAATTTCCATAGTACTCATTCGATAAACCCCCTCAGGAACGCTATCATCTCAGGATCATCCCATTCTGCCGGTCCGACAAGCCGACCCAGTTCCTGACCTTGTCTATTGATCAGGATTGTCGTTGGTAAACCGACCGCGCGTAAGGCAGTGGCTGACAACATGGTCTTATCGACATATGTTTTCAGATGTTTCACACCGATTTCATCATAGAACTTCCGTACAACCGGCGTTCCGGCGCGGTCGATAGAGAGGGCAACAACCTCAAAATTGTCGCCGCCGAGCGTCGCCTGCAATGCGTCTAACGTCGGCATTTCTTCGCGACACGGAATGCACCAAGTTGCCCAGACGTTTACCAAAAGCACTTTGCCTCGCAGCGATTCCATATCTTTGCGTGTGCCGTCCTCAAGCAAGAAACGCACGTTGATTACGGGTTGCGGTTCATCATGAAGCGCAAAGCCTTGTGGCGCTGCAATTGCCCCGCCGACCCAAACGAGGAAAAGAATTACTGTCAGTTTCAGCGAAGTCATTGTACTACCTTCTCAGGGGTTGAAGATTTCAGTTCGCGAACGATCGGCATGATCGTTTCTCTCAGAATTATGCGTGTGATCGGCCCGACATGGCGATAGGCGATGGTTCCATTAGCGGCGATGACGTATGTTTCCGGCACACCGTATACACCCCATTCGATGCCGACGCGGCCATCTCTGTCCGCGCCGATGCGGGTATAGGGGTCACCCAGTTCGTCCAGCCATGCTCGTGCCTGTTCGGGCGGGTCCTTATAATTGATACCATAGAGCGGTACCTCGCCAATTTCGGCAAGCTCCATGAACAGTGGATGTTCCGCGCGACATGGCACACACCAGGATGCAAACACGTTCACCATTGAAACATGCCCGGCCAGGTCTTGTGTCGATAACCCGTCATCCCTGCCAAGGACGGGGGGAAGCGAGAATTCTGGCACAGACTTATCAACCATTGCCGAGGGCAGCGCGTCGTCACGGTTGAACAACCCCCAGGCGAAAACCGCCATCAATACAAAAGCAACAGCAGGCACCACCACAAGACCTGAGACGCGATACCACGGCCGTTTTTGCTGCATTGATTTGTCCGCCCCCCTCATTGCTGTGCCTCGATGTCGGCACGCGTTATATCTTCTTGCGCAGCCTTCTCACGATCGGGCCATGTGCTCTTGATGTAATCGAGGATCGCTTCGATATCTTCGCTCGAAAGTGTGTCCCCAAATCCTGGCATGTCGCTTTCGTACCCGTTCCCTACAATCGCCGCCGTTCCCCGTGTGATGATGTCTGTCAACACGCGGTCGGCATGATGCCAGGTATGTCCCGAAGCATCGTGGGGTGGAGCTGGCAGCCTTCCGTTTGGCAACCGCGAGCGCCAGTCGGGCTGGCCCTCCAGATTTGCGCCATGACAACTTGCGCAGTTTTCCTGATAGAGTGTCTCACCCTTCAGAAGTTCAGTATCTTGCGCTGCCGCCGCGCCAGCCGCCGCCAATGTAAAGACCCAAAGGCCGAGCCACTTTATCATTTTTTCACCCACCTTCTTCGGAGCCAGATGCAGAATAGCGCAATCGCGGCGAGCCCGATCAGTATCAGCAAGACACAAAATGACCAGATCAACCCCATCGACAGCAAGCTGTCACCACTGGCAGCGCCGCTACTACGCATCATCTGACACTGTTATTTCACGCCATCAGAGCGGATATATTTAACCAATGCGATTGCCGCGAGCACCAGCACAGCCACGATCAGCAAACACACGAGACCCATACCGATCATCATGCCGCCGCCCATCGTTCCACCATCCATCCACATGTACTTCATCCTTTGATTTGTTCTGGGTTGTGTCCGGCACGGTTTCGCGCCGGACAATTGGTTTGCCTATTCGACCGCATAAACTGTGGGGTCCACGCCTTCTTCAATGGCGTAAACTTTGAATGGCTCTTGCTTTGCGCCGCCCATACCGGGTGATCCCATCGGCATCCCTGGAAGCGTGACGCCGGCGATGTCGGGTTTTTCAGACAAGACCTTTTTGACCACATCAATGGGCACATGACCACTGATCACATAATCCCCGATAAAGGACGTATGGCATCCCTGAAAGTCTTCTGGAATACCGGCATCACTGCTGATCTGCACAAGATCCTGGGTTGGTTTGACGTCTACTTCAAAGCCATTTTCACGCAGGTAATCGGCATAGCTCTCGCAACAACCGCACTGTGGGTTTTTGTAGAGCGTCACCGTTTCGGCAGCCAAGGGTGCCGCGTTCAGGCTCATTGCCAATACGGCGACACTACCTGCAGCGGCCAGACTGGTAGATCCGAACAGTTTTTTCATGATCTTCTTCCTTTTGTTCCGTTAATTTTGTGTACTTCTAAGTTTTTGTCGCATCCGCTTCGACGCGGATAACCCCCATCATCCCTGCGGCCTGATGCTCCATGATGTGGCAATGAAACATCCAGTCTCCGGGGTTGTCGGCCACAAAGGCGATGTCGACCTTTTCGCGTGGTGCCATCATGACGGTATCCTGCCACTCAAGGTGCTGTGTTGGCTGCCCGTTTCGAGCAATCACGCGGAATGTATGGCCATGGAGATGGATCGGGTGCGGCCAAGCAGTCCTGTTCTCCATTTCAAGGATGTGTGAAGTTCCCAGCGGCAGCGTCAACAGTGGGTCCAGAATAGGTCCGTTCGCGGCCTTTCCATTGATGAACCAGATATTGCCTTGGCGCATCTGGTCCATCATCGACCCCATGCCATCGCCCATCATCATCTGCCCCATCATTCCGCCATTGAAGACAATCTGATGCCGAGTCGCGTTTTTGATGTCGGGATCAGCCAACGGGTTAGGCGCAAGGACCATTGACCAGTCCGGCACCGTTTGCCGCAAAGCATCAGAGCCATAGGCAAAATCGACCAACCGGAATTCGAGACCTTCGTAATAGACGTCATTCACGGTCTGGATATCCTCAGGCTTTCCCGTGAAGTCGATCACTAGATCGAAGCGCATGGCAGGCCCGATTACAACGACCCCAACCTTGGGCGCGTGCGGTGCGACAGGCTGGCCGTCCATCGCGATCACCACAGGGTCGAGATTACCAAAATCCAATCCGAATATCCGGGCATTTGCGGCATTGATCAGGCGCAGCCGAATACGTTCACCAGCCTGAACGACCATGCGATCAGGAATTTGGCCATTTATCGTGACCGTGTTTCCAATCCGACCGCCATGCATAGCGTCGCTTTGGCTGCCGAAATTATCCGCGAGTTGGCCGTCGTGTGTCATCCGCCAGTCATCCAGCATCCAGGTCACGTCGCGGTCCACGCGGATCGGTTCAGCTTCTTCGACAATCAGCGGACCATAAAGGCCACGACCCAACTGTTCGAAACTGCGTTGATGGGGATGGTACCAGAATGTCCCGGAATCCAGGGCGTCGAACTCATATTGGAAATCACCATTAACCGGGATCGGGTCTTGTGTAAGAAACGCCACCCCATCCATCGCATTTGGCGTACGAATGCCATGCCAATGAATGGTCGTCCCTTCTTCCAGACGGTTTTCAGCCAGAACGCGTATCCGGTCGCCTTGACGGACCCTGATTTCCGAACCGGGAACGGCATCGTTATATGTCCATACGTCAGTCAAGCCGTATGGTGCAGGGCGCAGTCCGGCCTTCGAGGGCGCGGCGCGCAAGCGAAACTGCTCGTCGGATTGCTGTGCCACCGCCGCCCGTATTGGCGAGAGTTGCGATAGAGATGCGAACGCCGCACCGGTGCAAAGCACACCCCTTCGTGTCATTGGAACTTGTTTGGTCATCGAGACTTTCCTGATCTAAATTGGGGAGCACACAGCCCTACATGGGATATGCACCGCTCAGTCTCCCTGCAGATTGCAAGGCCGAGAACGTATTAGATCGGAAGTTTCGGGGGGAAAGGATCGAGTGCCGGTGCTGTCCCTATTGGGAGCAACAGATCAATGTTCGACCGCATGAGACCGAATGGCTTAGAAAATTGTGTTGAAGATGTCTGCGGCGCAATCATTCCAGATAAGCCGCCCAGACCGCAGGGCACAGTACATCCACTGTCACAGATGATGCCCGCAACATCAGTCGACGGGCATCCCTCACAAGTCTGATCCTGGCCGTCCATCTGCATTGCCATGCTGGGTTCTTTGGCCGAACCATATTCAGGCGCAACTACGACGACAATAGTCAGGATAAGAATCAGGATAAGGTGCAGTACTGGTCTCATGAGAGCACTTATGCAGCCTTCCAACTGGTGGAGGTCAAGTGCATTCTGGTAACTTGAGCGTGACTATGTGAAATGAAGGTTGAAGGATCAAAGGCATCAAGACTCAAATTGACCTCGCTTCATGCATTCCACTGTTTTGTTACGTTTGACGCTGAACCAGCACCCCTTTTGCGATGTAGTGCGGGCGCGACTACCAGAATGTTGCTTTTTTGAAAGATTATCCGTGAGCGACATGCTTGTCGTGAGATTGCGGCACCAGAAAAGCAGTGTTTGCGTTTCAGTTTCGGTGGGAGTTTTCACCACGCGCCATCATCATATGATGTTCTTTGTGGTGACCCGCCTTCAAGTGCCGCCACGCAGTGAACTCTGTGCCACGAACAAAGTTGATCGAGCGGCGCGTCATTGCGGGCAAGGGATATAAGCTGTCGATCAGGCTCAACGCGCCAGCAATGAAATACTTCGCCTGCGGCGCGTATCGGACCGATTGGATGCTTGGCTGGACCTATTTGGTGAACCAACAAAAGGGGAATGGGTGCATATTGCTGATGCTACAGGTGAGTCCCCGTCTTCACTTTATAGGGAGCTTGCCCGGAGGCATCATTGAGTCCTGAATCAACTCAGCCTTTGGAGGGGGCATTCATAGCGGAAAGGGAGTTTAATGAGGTCCCAATAAATGGAAATATTGAAGGTAAGACTTTAGCAGCGTTGTGCCAGAGAATTTGTTTGCCAGATTATAAAACCTTTCAACGTTGAGATTACATATGAGATTATAGGGGCTTCCACCTTGATCAGGGTAAATTTTTGTAATCACATGCTAACCAACTAGCCCATTCATCGGGGACAATGCCTTATTTTTTAATGTGCGGGTCATCAATCCGTCCAGCATGCTCGAGGCCCTCGCCACGGCGAAACTTTCTTGGTGCTATTTCAAAATGGGGAAATTGTATCACGGCCTGCACGCAAAACTTCGAAAGTGATATGTATCGCGTGGTGAAATACATAGCCTTATGGCGCTCTGCGTCTTATGACTTCACGCGACCGCCTTGCTCACAACATTCTAGACCGACGCCATGCAATGGGCATCAGTCAGGAAGAACTTGCTCACCGGGCGGGAATAAGTCGGGGGTACATGGGCCGCGTCGAGAACTCAAAGTTTTCCGCGACGCTCGACTTGCTAGATAAGATAGCACGCGCTTTGGAAATCGACCCAATGCTGTTGTTAGAAAAACGCTGACGAGGATGCTAGCTGACCCTCAAACTACACCTGTGCTATTCTTTGCCCCCACACACGACGCCAAAATCGGTGTTTTTCAGCTTGTTCCGCACTGTCTCCCACCCTGGGCTTTTGCGGATATCGAAACCGTTCTCCGGAAGCAACAAACCGTGTGGGGCCGACTTCTTTGAACGGATCGTGGACCGTTTTTCTGGGGCCTGCATCTACCATTGGGTTTGGTAATCGGGCGCAATTTTGGTGTTTTCTCCAGTTGAAGGCAAATCTCAGAAAGAGATTGAAAACATCTGGTCTTTGGGCCATTAAACGATATTATAACATCGTGGACGACTTATAACCGAATAATCTTCTGTGGAGGAGACATCCATGCTGAAAATTTTCCGCACAAGCGCACTGGTATTGGTAACTGCATGCGCTAGTTTTTCTGTGGCCCCCGATCGCGCCCAGGCTCAGTCATATCAGATTGATTGTGCGATCCTGCTTTGTCTATCTGGCGGCTGGCCCGCATCGGTTCCTTGCGCTCGCGCCCGCGCCGAATTTATCCGCCGTATCACGCCTTGGCCTGTTGAACCGCCCCTGCAAATCTGGCGTTGTCCAATGGGCGCGGCATTCGACGTTGATCCATCAACTCAGAACGCCGAGCGCATTTACGAAATCCTGATGAATGACAGCACCCCATTACAGTCATTTCCAACTGCAGCACTCACGGACTATCAGGTGGAATTGCAGCCTGCCGTTCTTCGCAGGAGCGGCGGACCCGCAGTACGCTTGCCCGAAAACTTCATGGTGCAGCTTGTTCAAGACTATCGCAGCAGCAACCAAACTGCGGACATCGACATAAGCGGCGGAGAATTCAATTTCGTCCGCTCGATCCGTGTGTTCAATGTGCAGTATGCATCACAGCGTCGTGCCGGTCGTGATGACGAATGCAGGCGCGGTGCCAACGTCACCAAAGGGCTGTATGGCAGGCAAGGCGACTTCGCGTGGCACGGTTCGTCTGTCTCGGAGCTTCCAGCCGCTCATACCGGCATGGAAGGCTACGGCAGCGATTGCCCTAACATTAGTCACAGATCTGTCTTCGTCGATTGGCGTGACTATCAGGGCAACTATGGCTTTGAGCAGGTCAACTACTAAGCCTTGTGCTGTTTCGGCGTGACGATACTATAATTGTGACAGGTATCTAAATATTGTATGCCTGTTGCCAATCAGAAGAATCGACAATCGATTCTCAGACAGGCAAAAAAGGAGCAGTAACCCCCCCAAAAGCAAACCCCCGCAAGGCATCAACCTAACGGGGGGTTTTTGATAAAGCCTAGGGACGGCAATCCCGAATAAGCTCCTGAAGTTAGCTCTGATTTTATCATCAACAAAACATCGTCGGCAAGCAAAAACGCATTTGTGCGATTGTTCAAATTGCGGCTTGGCCTAACTCTTGGAAAAGCCACAAGAATTAGCCCCAGACGCAAGACCTAGCACCACTCAGACCACTATATACGAGGCCTTGTGTGCTAGGTTCGACAGGATGAAAGGAGGAAATGAACTCTAGAAAATAGAAACCCCCGCAAGGCGGAAACCTAACGGGGGGGTTCTGAAACCAAAGAACGCCAATTCTTCAGTAGATCATCAAAGCTGTTGATCTCGGTTTTACCACCCCCTCTTCGAGCTGGCAACAAAAAACGCATTTGTGCGAATGATAAAGATTTGCCCGCCGCCGCCTTGCTTCACGAACGAGCAAGGACAGAACAATGACTGACAGGACTTTCCCGACACTACCTCAAGGGCATCAACGATTTTCCGTTGAGCAGCTTCTTATAGAACTGGCCCCTGCCCTCGGGCTGCGCGGAGGTCGCCTGCACGCACTGCTTTACATGATGAAGCAGACCGCTCCGGGTGACTGGACAAGGCCAGATCGCGAGCCGGTGTATTTTGCACCCCAGGACCAAACCGCCGAAGCCCTCAACAAGACTCGTCGCGCCCTCTACGACGACGAGGCCGCTCTTGAAGCCGCGGGCCTGATCGAGAAACGCGTGAAGGGCAACGGATCCCGTTCACCGTTTGGCGGTTGCGGCATCGTTTTTTCCAGATTGATAGCCTTGGTTCCCGATCTTATGCACCTAAAAGAGCAGGTGGCGGCTGAGAGACTGCGCCGGAAAGAGCTGCGCAACCGTCGCAGCACATACGTTCGCCACATTAAACGCCACCTGAGAGACGCCACAGATTCCTCCCTGGCCCATCCCCGCCTCTTGAGCATCATTGAGGTGTTCGACGCTTGGCCCGAGGCCTCCCGTCTCGCGAACATGCAGATTGGGGCGCTTGAGCACCACATTTCAGAGGCGCAGGCCCTGTGCACAACCTTGGATGATTTCTTTGAAACACGTCGAGATTCTACCGCTAAAGCGGCAGAAAACTTCCCGTGCTTTATACAAGAGAACAACCAAGATAACTTATCTGTAATCTGTAACGCCAACGTAGATAAAGGGAGCACGGGCAAGCCCGCGCACACTGAACTTATTTGTTCGGAGCCTATTGGCCCCGAAGGTTGCTTAGAAAATAAGTGTGGGGCTGAGAGTGCAGCGCGCAATACCCAATTTATCACCCAGTTGACCCCAGAGCGCATTTTCAAGCTCGCCAGTAGCGACATGCAGGCTTACATTCTGGCCTGTCAGGGTGAAATCCCCACCCTTCGTGAACTTCACATCATCGACGCAGCGACCCGGATCATTCATCCGCTCGGCATCAATCACGACGCCTGGATCAAGGCCGTCAACCTCATGGGCGATGTGGGGGCAGCCCTTTGCGTCTTGCTGATCGATGCCAACAGAAGTCACCCAACAACGCCGGTTCGCAATCCGGGCGGGGCGCTGCGTGCCATGACCGCCCGCCACAAATCCGGCAAGCTGAACCTGGTCGGAAGCCTCATTGGGCTTGCGCGGCGGCGTGGTCTGTAATGCGCTTGTCCGGACAGAATATCTCGCGCAGTGCTGTTTCAACCAGCCCCTGCAAACCGCCCGATTTAGGGGGTTTGCCCCCCAAATTCGGTCGGCAGATCGCGTTTCTCGTTGATCCCGTGCCTGACGATACGCATCTGTGTCGACGAGAACGGTCTGAGAAGCGCCCGTGCTTGCTCTGGCGAGCCTGTCAGCCAAATTTTGTAGTCCGCAGGGTCGAGGACCACCGGCATCCGTCCTTTCGCATGGATAGGCCGTACCAAATCATTCGCCGCTGTTGTCACCATCGTATGCCGCAGGCCTGTTTCGCCCTCCCCGCGCAATTCTTCACGCTCGATGCGCCAAAGTCCGGCTATCGCAAAGATTGGTCGCGCATCCGCGTTATCCGCCGCCATGCCGAACCAGAAATCCTCAGCAGGCTTTTTCCCTTTCGTCTCGTTGAAGCTCGTTGCTGGAACCAAACAACGGCGGTGCAAAAAGCTGTCTTTCCACAGTCCCGTCGCCTTCCCGAAAATGCTGTCGTCTCTCGCATTATTCCAAGCGCGAGGCTTGATCGGAGATCCATCACGTTTGGAAAAATTTGGGGTCAAAAATCCCCAATTCATTTCCACCAGCTCGCGCCCAACGTTCTCCACCTGCCGCACGACCGGCGCCGGATAGTTCGGGTGGATACTTGGCCGGGACGGCGCATTCCCGAGGTGGTCCTGTTCGGATTCAATCTGAAAAAGTCGGCGCATGGCCTCAGCGGTCGCAATATTGGCATACAAATTGCACATCGGTCTGTCCTATAGTCCGGCCCACCTCCGGATCATCTTCGCCACGCGCGTTGCTTCAGATTTGCGGAGGGTCTGGTTTTCGATCCGAAGGGCTTTGAAAAATGCGCCGCAGAGCATCGGCCCCTTTTCTATGTTCTGACGAACATAGAGCAAGGCCGCCAAAAGTTCTTCACTTTCTACATCCCTGACTGCGCATTCAGCAGCGGCCGTCTCGACCAGGCCAAGCACTCGGCGCAACTCATCCACGATCAGAATTTCCTCTGACCAGTCGCCACCAAAGGCGACATTTCGAAGATGATCCTTGCGTTCCGCCATGAGAACAAAATAAGAACATTTGTCCTCTTCTTACAATCGGGAAATCCCTACATGACGCTGATGCGCTCATTATACATTGATATGAATAGCTTTTTTGCGAGCGTAGAGCAGCAGGAAGATCCGGCGCTGCGCGGAAAGCCTGTCGGTATCACCGCAATCAGCGCCGAATCCGGGGCCTGCGTTGCCGCCTCTTATGAGGCGAAATCGTTTGGCGTCAAAACCGGAACGCGCGTGTTTGAGGCCCGCCGCATGTGTCCAGACATCGTTTTCCGCTCAAGCCGCCATCGCCTCTATGTCCGCGTGAACCAGAAAATCGCCGCCGTGGTGGACGAACTGGCTGAACTCGAAGCCATCCGCTCTGTCGATGAGTTTCAGGTTGCCCTGGGTGGGCAAACGGCAGAGCTGGCCGCTGCGCTGGACCTCGGCCGACAAATCAAGGCCGCCATCCGCAGTCGCGTCGGATCCGAACTGCGATGCTCCATCGGCATTGGACCAAACCATCTTCTCGCAAAGATCGCTGGCAAGCTTGAAAAACCCGACGGCCTGCAATGGCTTTCACCCGACAACATGCCTGACCGTATCGCACACCTGAAGCTTGACGATCTGCCGGGTATTTCTCACGGCATCAAAGCCCGGCTTTCTCGCGCAGCGATCTGGGGTATTCCTGAGCTCTATGCGCTCGACCCGCGCCACGCCCGCTTGATTTGGGGATCCGTTGAAGGCGAACGGTTCGTCCGGGCCTTGCAAGGCATGGATATTCCTTTGTTGCCGACCGTGCGGAACGGATACGGCAATTCGAAGGTTCTCGCGCCCCACTATCGTCCGCCCCACGCGGCAATGCTCGTGGGGCGTTGGTTGATTGAAAAAGCTGTAGCACGGATGAGACGGGACGGGTTTTGTGCGCGGCGATTGTCCCTATTCATTCGCTGTTCTGATGACCGGGGATGGTCGCGCAAACAGTCGTGCAATGCGAGTCAGGACACGCGCCTGTTTTTGTCGATATTCCAAACTTTGTGGAACGGTTTGCCGCTTAGGTCGGGCGTTGTCATTCTTTCTGTTGGCGTCCATTTGGGCGACGTCATTGCACTTGCAGACCGTTCCGGGGAGTTGTTTTTGCCTATGGAGCCAGGTCGGAAGAATCGTGACGAGAAATTGGCCCAAGCTGTCGATCGTTTGAACCGTCGATATGGTCAGCGCGTCGTGACATTTGGGCTTCAACAAGATCATCCGGGGTTTTTCGAAAAGGGATAATTTCCGGCGTTTTTGTTGGTTGCCCTTGGTCGTTAGGTTTTCGCAAGCTGCGTCAGAGGACCCCACCTGACGGCTATGGTTTGCCGCGCTTTTCGAACCAACTTTGACAGAACTTCACAAAGTGCTTTGCCGGGTGTTTGGGTTCGATCTCTTCCTTGCCGCACCAGGCACGCCACTCGCGCTCGATCATGCGCACATCCCAACCAGGGGCGGCCGTTCGAGCATCGTGGTAGGCTTCAGGGTCTAGCCTGCCCTCGAATACCTCCACCATCGGGACCGGGACGGTCCCTTTGCTTCGAAACACAACGATGTTGCCCTCAAGCGAGGGGATATAATCTGGAAAATGGCCATGTTCTGCGCTGTCGGAGATGATGTTGGTCACCAAACGCTTGAACTCTTTTGCTGAAGAATGTGAACCGCATTTGAGATGCAGTTTTTCTAACCCGATGCGCCATTCAGCTGATTTTCCGCAATGTTTGCGCGCAATTTCATACATGCGCCGCTCTAAAGGCTTTTTCAGTCTGAAATAGTCCCGGCTGATCGTCAAAACTTCCTTGGCCTGGATGGCGTTAAAAACCCAATCCGACAATGTGACCTGCACATCCTGAAGAGCGCCATCACTATTGCGACGGATAGTTTTGGCGCTATCGACCAATCCAAACACTTGCCACTGCCGCTCAGAGCCCGTGACGATATTGGTCTTGATCGATGTGCCACGCAGCCGCTCAAGAGCATCTTCTGCGCGTATATACGCACTGCCCCCTACCGGCTTGCCCGTGGCCACGAGGTAGTCGATGATTTTGAAGCTGACTGTCTTGGATACCTCCTTGCCGTCATTCAAAGCAGCGATCAGCTGAGAGATGCAGAAAATTAGGATATCGCGATCAAACACCGTCGCCATACCCTTGGCGGAGGGCGTGATTTCGATGAAGTTATCGTTGTTCTCATAGCGTCGCGTTTGATGGTCTGGCTTCTTTGAGATGGAGAACACAGGGTGCTCCATTCCAGCCATGTCGCTCTTAGGAGCTGCATCAAAGATGTCGCAGATGAACAGATCCGGCTGCTGAAACCGGTCTGGTAGCAGCGGATTGGCTAGACGCTTCGTTGGCTTATCACCCACCGCTCTCATTTGATTGTCCTATCACCCACCGATTCGCACCCTCATTGGCTTATCACACACTATTGGCTTATCACACACCGCGTCAATCCCTTGGCTTATCGCCCACCAAGAGTCAATTTTTATTGGCTTATCGCCCACCAAGCCAACGCTCAGTCATCGGTGTAATAAGGCATTACATCATTGGCCTGTGACACACCGAATCTTGGCTTATCACCCACCACTTGTTGGCCTATCACCCACTAAAGTTTTTGTAAGCCATTGTTTTTAAATAATGAATGTGAGTTTTTAGATTCGTAACCCATATAAATAACCCATATATAACACCAACCCTTCATGGACTGAGTGATCCAAACCAGTGTACTGCTGGTTGCCAACGATGAATTGCTTAGAAAGCTGTGGTGATGAAGCATTTAGTTTGGACACAGCGTACGGTAATTTGCCGTACACTTGACACGTACGCCTATTTGCCGTACGTAGGATCCAACGAGAGGCCTTAAGATGTCCTTTCCCGTGAACCGTTTGCTGAAAGGAGACTATAATGTTGGCGTTTCAAGACACGACAAGTGCTGTCAACGAGCCCAAGAGCGCTCGTCTGGAATCACGCACGCAACCCAGTGTAAAAGCTGACATTCTCCGAGCCGCGACCCTAAATGGCGTGGACATCAGTGCTTTTGTGGTCAGTGCAGCCTATAGTGCGGCACGATCTACCATTGAGGCCCATGCGATCACCGTGGTAGAGAGCGAGGCGGACAGAAACGCATTCTTTGATGCTCTGGAAAACCCACCCAAACCAACCAAGCGACTGGCGAATGCTTTCGCATTGCGAAAGAAACTGATTGCGAATGCCGACTGACCCAGCAGACCAACCTCCATTTGAAATCCAGCCGTTCGATCACAAAGTTCATGATCGAGCGGCTTTTTCTTGTGGCGTCCCACAAATTGACAACTATCTCAAGCTGACCGCCAAAAAAGGCAGCAAGGCAGATGTTGTCAGGGTCTGGGTTGTCATAGACGCCAAAAGCCAGATTGTCGGCTTCTACGGCATCAATATGCATTCCGTTGATGTCAAAGACATGCCCCCCGCCTACGCAAAACGGGCGATGAACCACGGCATGCTACCGGCCGCCTTCATCGCAATGATCGGTGTTGACGCAAACCAGCAGGGCAACGGCATCGGCAGTGCTCTTGTGGCAGACGCTTTGAGCCGGATCGCACGGGCATCAGACGATATCGGCACCTGTGTCGTTATGCTTGACGTTTTTGATGATGGAGAGGCCGCAGCAGTCGCCCGGCGCAAATCATACTACGAAGACTTTGGCTTTATTCCGCTGCCGGACCAACCCCTGCGTCTCTTCATGCCAATTGCGACCATACGCGCGTTGTCGGGCTGAGCGATGAATGATCTGCGCCACATGGACCAAATGACGCTCAGCGACACCAAGCTGTACCACCTAATTGATATAGGACCGGACGAACTGCTCAGGGGTCGCAATGCCTGATATTCAAAACGCGCGACACATCGGCATGCGCCGCGCAGCGGCCCTCGCGAACTTATCGCTTGATCAGCAACTGGACCTGATCTGCGAGGGCCTCCCTGCCCTCATGGGCAGTGTTCAAAGCCTGTTAGATGCGGCAAAAGAACTCTCGGATCATCCGCGCAGTGCGGCAATCCTGAGCCGGAATGCTTCAGAAGAAATCGCCAAAATACTCATTTTGGTCGATTTGGTCAGATGTCCCAATCGTTTGCGTGCTTCAAAGACGAGCGCGATGATCAAGTGGTTTTACAACCATCTGGCGCGCTTGATCTATGTTGAGGCCCAAAGCTGGAAGCCAATGAGCGTTCAACAACTCCAGGACTACATCGATACGCGCCGCCCCTCCCACTATCTGGAAGGTGCGATTGGTGAGTACATTCTGCCAAACCACGAGGTATTTCAGCGAGAAAGCGACATGTACGCCGATATCATATGTCATGACGACGGCACCTTGCATTGGCATGACCCAAACGAGATGCATCGCAATTCTGACCTACCCTTCGACTTTCTTGGCGAATGCAGCGCGCCACGGCCTTGGCAAGTCTGTGTAGCCTTGCGTGATTTTGGCCTTTTTACGCGCGAAGGCCTGGGCATCATGTCGGATGCGTGGAGTAAGACAGATTTCCGCGAGGAAGAAACCTGGCATGATGCGAAGGCTAGAGTTGAAGAAATGTTGGTTGCTTGCGAGAAAGCCGGGGTGATCGCAAAGCACGCCCAACAGGATCAAGTCAGTTGTTTGTATAACAGCTGGCAGATGCCGATGTATCATCTGGAATTCTCTCAGATAAATGTTTCCTTGGACGAACTAAGAGCTCAACAAGAGCGCAACCTTGCGATGGAAATGGGGTATTGAAGGCTCCTTTTTGATAAACTGCCTTTGAAGACTACGGTTTACGTGGCCCCTGCCCCGCCCGATGGCCGGGTCACCGCGCGTCTCAGGTTCCAGCCGGCAGAGCGGCTTGCACCCAGAACATCCCCCACCAATTCACGCTGATCCAATCGTCAGGCCTGCGTCTCGTCACCGAGCCGCAGGCTTCCCTTGTTTCATGCATGTCTTGGTATGGGCTGATCTGCCCTGCGGGTCACGATCGCTGGTGCATCGGATCTCGCCCGATCCTGATTTCATGGTCCTTTCGGGGTTCGCGCAAGCGCGATACGCCGCTCCAGGACGATTGCTTTAGAACCCGCTGGGTTCTCGCGCACGCAACCCCAAAAGAGCAAAACCGTGTCCTCGGCTGGCGCCTGCGGGCCGCACCACTTTTGCGCTTTTCGGGTATGCATTTGCTCACTCCGGCACTTCGCCAGTGGGTCAGGTTTTAGAGACGACGCCCTAAAGGGCTTTTTCTCAAAACCAGACGACCAAAGGGGCAAAGACCCCATCCACACCACAAAGGAGTAAGCCCATGGGCCTCGATCAATACGCATATATCAAACACGACGATGGCGCTGACGACGACCGCGCCGCCGATTTCGTATGGCGCAAACATTCCAAGCTGCAAGCTTGGGCAGAGACGCTCTTTACCGCCAAAACTGGTCAATCAGCCGACAAGCTGAACTGCGCAGAACTGGTGCTAGAGGCAGCAGACATCGACACCTTAGAGGCACTTGTCAAACAAAAGGCCCTTCCAAAATCCGATGGCGGGTTCTTCTTTGGGCATCAATTTCAAGATGAAGCCGCTGACGAAAACGCAGCCCAAGACCTCGCATTCTGCGCATGGGCGAAAGATGTAATCACCAACGGTCAAACCGTTGTTTATTCGTGCTGGTGGTGAGCGTCATGACCGAGCAACAAACATTCAGCGCGACGGCCCTAGCAATCGCCGAGCAAAACGACCGATTTCGCACCACTTGGGGCGCAGATTTCAGCGTTCCCGGCCAGATCGTGATGACGCGCGGCGTGGCAGACCTGTCACCAGCAGCCAAAGCCATCATCATGCAGCGGGTTCAGACGTTCTCGGTCTTTAACGAGGATAACGACCCCTACGGCGATCACACCTTTGGGGCCTTCGAGTTCGAAATTGCTGGCAATACCTACAGCATTTTCTGGAAAATCGACCTCTACGATAGGGACTACTGCATGGGCAGCGACGACCCCGCCAACGTAGCTGTGACGCGGCGGGTTCTGACCGTCCTACATGCATCCGAATACTAAGTGAGATCGCCCTTCGGGGCGGTTCCAAAAGGCGCAACCCGCGCCGGAAAGGAGGTGAACATATGCCAAAGCAACGATTGCATGAACTGCGCCAAGAAGCCGTTCAACTTATCAAAAAGGGAGGTCTCTCCGCCAAGATCGGCCTCGCCTTTTTGAAAACCAACGTTGGGGCCTAAGCCCCCTCGCCTCACCCCTCACGGGGTGGGGCATCCCTACCAATCTCATCAAAGAAAATCAAGGAATGAACCTATGAATGACCAATCTCAAATCACCGCAACACTTCAAGAAATCCCTTTTGCCGACCTGCATATCTCTGATCTGAACCCGCGCAGTGTCGTCAATGAGGCCAGTATTCTCTCCTTGGCGGAAAACATTAGCGCCTACGGACTGATCCAGAACATCGCAGGATTTGCCGAAAAAGGTGGTATCGGCGTTGTTGTCGGTGGACGCCGCTACCGCGCCTTGGCCCTATTGCAGGACGATCCCCGCTTTCAGACCATCACCGTCAAAATGGCACCCGATCAGGAAACGGCACAGTTTTGGGCCACCAGCGAAAACGCACAGCGCGAAGCTTTGCACCCCGCCGATGAAATCCGCGACTTTGGTGCAATGGAAAAGCGCGGGGCGACCGTGGCTGATATCGCAATGGCATATGGAGCCACCGAGGCGCATGTTTACCGCCGCCTTGCCTTGGCCAATCTACCCGATCCCGTCATTGATGCCCTGCGCAACGGCGAAATCAGCCTGTCAAACGCCGCCGCCTTCACAATCAGCGACGATGGAAAGCTCTCTTTGGAGGTGCTCGAACAGGTCCGAAGCCAAGGTGAAAGCGATCACCGCATCAAAAAGATGCTCAAGCCTGACGCCGTGAAAGACAGTGACCGCCGCGCCGTGTTTGTTGGACTTGATGCCTACAAAGAGGCAGGGGGCCGCACGGGTAGCGATCTATTTGCCGAAGAAACGCTTATCGATGACCCTGCAATTTTGGACGAATTGTTCGGTAAAAAATTGGAAGCAGCTGCGGCGACATTGCAGGGCGAGGGCTGGAAATGGGCTGAGTCCATCGGTGACAGCTACATCGGCTGGTATCAGATCGATGAGATGAAACTGTCCCGCATCTACGCCGAAGGAGGCACTCTAACCGATGAGCAGAGCGAAGAATATGAGGCTTTGGCGGAACTGGCCGAAGCTGACGATTTGAGCGATGAGGGCCACGTCAGGCTGCATGATCTGCAAACGGTCTTGGACGGGTCGTTTACCGACGCGCAAAAAGCCCATGCAGGTGTCTTGGTCTACATCGACAATCGTGGTGCATTGCAGGTTGAGGCAGGTCTGGTAAAGGGCGCAGACAAGAAAGCCGCAATTGAAGCGGGCATTCTGGCCAAGTCCAACCACGCAGGCAGCACTGGGACCAAATCCCCGATCTCGCAAAAACTGGCGGTTGATCTTGAACGCATTACAACAGGGGCACGTCAACATGCTGCCCTGCGCGATCCAGAATTGGTGCTGGCACTCTTTGCCTTCCAACTCTCTGGTAAATCTGGCTACTCACGCGTCTTTGGTTTGCGCAAAGACGAGGTGCCAAACGTCCCGACAACTGAAATGTCGGGCTATGGTTTGGACGAGCGGCTGACCAAGCCGACCCCCTGTGCCAAGTACGGCAGTGACATGGCTCGTGTGTTTCGCGCCTACAAGGCCAAGGGTCCAGAGTTCATCATGGAGGAAATCATCCGCCATCTTGCGTCTCTGCTGACGGTGGACGCCGATCTGGCCGAGGTGATCGACAAGGCGGTTGAAACCAATATTCGTGACAATTTCACCCCGAATGCCGAGAACTTCTTTGGCCGTGTCGGGGGGCCATACCTGACCCAGCAATGGCGCGACCTGTTGGACCTCAACGAGGATCATCCGACCGCCACGACATTCGCCAAACTCAAAAAGGGTGAGAAGGCCGAAAAGTTGGAAGCGCTCTTTGGAAATGGCGATGTGCGAGAGGCGTATGGACTGACAGAGGCGCAAGCCGACCGTATTGCTGAATGGTTGCCCGAAGGCATGGCCTAGACAACGTGGCAGGGCGTTTGCGAGCCCTGCCCTAAATATCCTTGTGGTGAGGATCAACTGGCTCCGCTACGGCGGGGTCCTTTTTGCTTGATATCACTTCTCGGGAATGATATCATCTGAGGGAAAGGAGACCTACAGTGTCCCAGATTTTAGTTCGCCAGTTGGCCCCCGAAGCACACCGCGCGTTGAAAGCCCGCGCACACAAGCTGCACCGCAGCGCGGAATCGGTTGCCCGCGAGATTCTCGAAAGTTCTCTGTTGCCAGATTCCGGTCTTGGCTTTGGCGACCGGATGGCTGCGTTTTGGAGTGATGCCGACCTTACCGGCATTGACCTTGAGCGAGACAAAACCCCCTACGAGCCGATTGACCTGAAATGATCGTTCTCGATACCAACGTTGTTTCAGAAGTCATGAAACCGGCACCCGACCCGTTGGTTTTGGGTTGGATCAATCGGCAGGCCGAGGACGCATTGTTTGTAACCACGGTTACGATTGCCGAAATCAGCGCGGGTATTCACAAGCTGGACACTGGCAAGCGTCGTGACGATTTGGACCGCCGCTTGCAGGACATGGCGCAGTTGTTCAAAGGGCGCACTTTGACCTTTGACCTGGGTGCCGCCATGCTTTTCGGACGTATCATCGGGGAAGCACGCCGCAACGGTCTGGCAATCGGCTTTCAAGACGGTCTGATCGCTGCCATCGCGTCTTGGCGAAAATGTGCAGTGGCGACCCGCGACGTTGCTCCGTTCGAGGCGGCGCAGCTAGACGTTATCAATCCATGGGAGGCAGACGATCCCATCCCTGAAAACCAAGAAGGTGACGATTGATGTCGCGTGTAGTGCTCGGCTCCGAGGCCACGGTCGAACTGATACGGTCTATGAGGGCAATAGGCCACTTACCGACACCGTCCTACGTCGCTGATCTTGCGCAAACAGTGGGCGACATGTGGCCAGACCTAGCGCAAGGAGCACACGGACGCTTTGAGTTTGAGGTTTTTTCGCCTCCCCTTTTCATTGGGTTTTCCCTGTCCGATACCGACTTTGAAAAAATCCGATCCGACGAACCTCTGGTCGATCAGCGCCGTCGCCGCAAAGCGATGCAAGCGGTGTTCTCGATGTTGGACCACGACGCCGACATGCCAACAATCGCAGACAAAGGGCGCATCAATGTGCGGCGGGCAACGCCTCGCGAGATCAACGCTGAGGGTTTGGATTTCTGGAACGATAACGTTACAGAAATCGAGGCAGGCCATTTGGTCCTGCACGAGCTAAAACCTAAGCTGCGCAACTACGTATTAGACCCTACTGAGCAAGTTGGATATCGCATCGCTTTCAATCGGATTACACCCTTCGCTCAAGGCGATATTCCGGTTCCTAATCTGGCGAACAAGAAGGTCATGGTGGTGAATTTTCACTTGTTGACGATAGACGGTGAGCCTGTTGCTGTTTCAGAGAACACAACCGCACGAACCTACTATCTGGATGCCAAGGGTCGCGCCGATCCCGACGATCATGCACAGATGTTCCAACGCACATTGAGCCGGGCTTTTTCCGGCAAGCATGTCAGCCGTGCGCTGGATAAAGCCGACAAGATCAAAAACGCTGACCTTTTGACTAGAAACAAGCCGTTTGATGCAAACGACTACCCCTTGTTCTTCGATGATGTTATTCGCTTTGAGGTTCTTGGTGAAAAGTCGGCGCGGTGCAAAGCCTCGTTGCCTCGTGTTCCCGCAGACTCTCGTATGGGACCATCGCGATAATGAATACTGTGCTACATCGGGTCTCTTTACACAGATACCAGCAGCGCGGCCTGCCCCGCTGGATGTGTCGGACCCTCGCTCTTGGCTTGATCAGCGCTTTTGGCAGGGCCACCACCTCAAAATAATTGCCCATTGTGGCAGGGCGTCACCCCACCACAATGGGCCTGCGCTATTCGCGCGGAACCGCTATCGCGGGATCAGCACCAGCTCTGACGTCGCCCGCCCTGATATGCCCAGGCCAGACCTTCGCCGGTCAAAATATCTGCGAGGTTTTTCCCGCCGATTGAAAACCGCGCCAACCCGCGGTCATATCTGTCCCGACCTGGTAAAATAACCAGATCGAGTAATTGGCCGGATGCAACTAGGTCGCGCACTCGCTTGGTCGCAGCATTGCCAAGCGCCAGCTCAAAGTCACATTTCGCGTGGTAGGTTTCTGGTGTGTCATAGCCCACTAAGCGGAAGCGTTGTCCTTCAATGTCCAAAGTGTCGCCATCTATGACGTAGATTGAGGCCGGTCGTACGGGTTCGGCTTTGCTTGCCACTGGCAACACTGATCTGTTCAACAGCACGACCGCCAAAACGCACCATGTGCCGCCTTGGCGGTTTTCGGTTGGGTTTCGCCGTTCAATATTGGTGGTGTCTGTCATACCTTGCTCGCAATCCCCCCGCCCCGCCGGTTTTCCTTCAGGGTCTTCGGCCACACACGCATGAGTTGTCAGCGCATGACCTTTCGCCTGTTTCGGTTCTACCGAAGATCCTCGGTCCCTTCTAGGGGTTGGGTCTCGCCTCGGCTGTCCTAGCGATTGCCGTAAGCGTTGCTGTCATTGCGCTCGCCACCAACTACTTTGGTTCTATCCGGCCCTCAAAAACTGAGCGGCCAGGTTCCCAAGTATCCCCTTGGACGTGTTTCTCAAACGGAACATTGCTCAGTCTTCTCTTAGCGACCGGAACGGGCTACCGCCCTCCCCTTCAAACAAAAAAACGGCTTCCAACCGATATAAAATATTGCTAACAATATTATAATATCGTTCGGACCCTCCGCTTTTTCGTTTGATCGCATCGAACACTGGCATGACCGTTTTTTATCGAAGCACTCTCACCAAGGAGACACCACAATGAGAACCTTTGCAGAATTTCAGATCATGGGCCGCGTCGGCAAAACCAAAGAAGTCGGCAGCACCCTTCGGGTCAGCATCGCCGCCGAGTATGGCCGCAAGGACAACCGGGGCGAGTTCCAGTCCAACCCCTTCTGGAACGAAGTGACAATCTTCAACGAGAACGTCATCAAGTGGGCGAAAGAAAACGTCAAGCCCGGCGACATTGTTCACGCGCGCGGGACCATCCGCCAGACCCAATGGGAAAACACAGATGGCGGGACCGAATACGGGATCACGATGGCAGCGGATGACTTCGACAACATCACCCAATCGGTGAAACGGTCGATGGAACGCAACCAAGACTAACGACCGACTAGGCGGGTCCCACGGCCCGCCTTACACTCCGGTTTCCGTGTCAGCCGAAATTCGACCTCACTAGAGTGGGCCCGATGCCGAAATACAAGAAAACCCCCGAACGGTTCAAACATTCAGACCTCAGAGGCCAAAGACCGCCTTGGCGTCTGCGAAGTCGGATAGGTCCATAACGCCCCTAGCTCCAGATTGACGGACGTCATCGATCGAAAAGGCAATCTAGGCGTATTCAACAATCGCTTGCTTCATTCGCGTACAGCTAACCTCGAAGAATTCCTCTAGTTCGGCAACAGTGGGTAGGCTCACTCTAACAGGTGCATTCCTGAATCGATCCTTTTCGCGGTCTTTGTCCCTCATGCTGCGAAGCTCGCTAAAATCGATGACAGCGCTGTTGTCGAGTGCGACGGTTTCTTCAAAATCCGCCCAGTCCACTATACATCTATGAGCGAGAACAAAGCCTCGTGGGTGTTTCAAAAAACCCGCCCAAGCGCGAATTAGCTTTTCAGATGCAGCCTCAGTGTCCGTCTCGTAAGGTATCAAATCCCGGACATACTCTCGTAGAACGTCGAGTCTAAGAAGCAACACCTCCGAAAGTTCCTCGCAAGCTACGGTCGATCTTGGCAATGACAACAATCGATCCACCGAATTCACTATCGCAGCAACATTACAAGCCTCTGCAACATGAGACACCGATGTTCCGTCCGCATAACGAATTTCTATCGCCCCTGGTGCGTTCATGCATTCGTGCAGATTGCAAATCAGCGGTTCGTTAGATGCTGGAGCCTTTAGTTTGGCTCTGAAACCCGCCTTGAGTGTTCTGAATTCATCCAGCGAATACATTTGATAACCCCGATGAGCAGGCTGTGCGCTTGTGGCTTTAGTCGTACTAACCCTTGTAGGTGAATTAAAGAAACTTCAAAAGCTGCCCCTCGCTACCTTGCAGAAGCTTGGTGTGTATGGGTTCTTTGCCGTATCCGGCGCGAGGGTCCGGGTTTTCATGTTGGGTCAGTTTGTGACGTGAAGGTCATAGTCGTCTGACGTTTCACATGGCCCCTGCCCCGGCCTTTTTGGCCGTGTCACCGCGCCCTAGTCTTCAGCCGGCAGACCGGCTTTCGCCCAGAACGACACGCCTCTGTGCGTGCTGATCCAATAGTCCTGGTCGCGTCTCTCCGAGCCGCGATCCGTCCTTTGTCTCATGCCCTGCCCAGAGTCACGCCGATCTGCCCATTCGGGTGACGGTCGCATGGGGCATCGGATCTCGGTCGATCCAAAATTTTTCTTGGTGACTTGGGGTTCGGGCGAGCCGAACGCCACAGCGTCACGTCGCTAAGGGGACTTCGCCCCC
>NZ_JAVDQB010000013.1:0-102258 GCF_031454055.1 Roseobacter sp. N2S | reverse complement strand
GTCCTTGTTACCCTCAGTTCCTAGCGTGTCTCGCTGCTCGCCTCCGGTGAAGCGGTGTTTAGGCCGAGTAACTAACACCCGCAACCCCTTTTTTCAGAAAAATCCGAGTTTTTTCACAGAACTGTTAAAAACCCTTATTTTGAGCGTTTCTGCGCCGGAAGTTTTTTCAAATTCTCTAAAAACTTTTGGAAAAGTAACAGCCCGTTAACCGCTACCCTGTTGTTTTTAAAAGTTATCCACAGGTTTTGAGTGGAATCGGGTGATTTACGCAGGGGGAACAAGGCCGACTCGGGCGAATCCGGTGAATCGGGGATCCGAGTCGGGGAATCGCCTTAACGGATGGCTTTCCAGCCACGATACCCTACCAGCACCACAAAGATCGCCAGATAGGTAAGGGGTTCGACCTGCCATGTCTTTTTCAGCAGTACAAAATGCAGCGCGCCCAAGATCACGGCGGCATAGACGCCCCAGTGCAGCCTGCGCCACACCAAAGGGCCCAACTTGCGGATCGACAGGTTGTTTGATGTCACCGCCAAGGGCAGCAAGATCAGGAAGGACAGAACCCCGACGATTATATAGGGCCGCTTGGTGATGTCCTTAATGATCGCAGACCAGTCCAACTGCTGGTCTAGGAACAAATAGACCGTCAGATGGGCAAATACGTAGAAGAACGCCATCAGGCCAATGGCGCGGCGATATTTGATCAGGTTGATTTTCAGCAGGTCTCGGATCGGGGTGATCAGCAGCCCTAATATCAGGGCCTTTAGGGCATATTCCCCTAACCCGTGTTCCAATGCTTCAACCGGATTTGGGCCCGGGTTTTGCAGTACTGTCCAGAACAGCAATGCGCCCGGGATCAGAAGGATGAAATAGAGGGGCCAAGCGGGAATCGGGCGGAGTGCCCCGTTCACTGTTTGTGAAATCGTCATTGGCTACCTTTATTCAACTATTCGCATTCATTCTTCAGGCATCCATCCCGACAGGATCAGGGCGGATGCCTGTTTTGGGACTTAGAAAAACTTTGACAGGTCCATGCCCTCATACAGGCTGGCCACATCGTCACCATAACCGTTGAACATCTGGGTCGGCTCTTTCTTGGCGAACAACCCGCCGCCGATCACCCGATGGGACGCCTGTGACCAACGCGGGTGGCTGACCTCGGGGTTCACATTGCTGTAAAAGCCGTATTCCCGCGCGTTGATGATGTTCCACGTGGCGGGCGGTTCTTTTTCGGTCAGAGTGATCTTCACAATGGATTTGATGGATTTAAAGCCGTATTTCCATGGCACCACCAAACGCAAAGGCGCGCCGTTCTGGTTCGGCAGCGGTTCATCATACAGCCCTGTGGCCATTATGGTCAGCGGATGCATGGCTTCGTCCATACGCAGACCCTCTACATAAGGCCACGGAAACGATCCGTTCTTTTGGCCGTGCATTTCTTCGGGGCGCTGCAAGGTTTCAAAAGCCACGTATTTGGCATTGCCTTGGGGATCGGCCTTGGCGATCAGGTCGGACAGTTGAAAACCGACCCATGGAATCACCATAGACCACGCCTCTACACAGCGGAACCGGTAGATGCGCTCTTCAAGGGTCATGTCTTTTAGAATATCTTCGAGCGCATAACTGCCCGGATTGTTCACCAAACCGCCGATTTCAACCGACCACGGGTCTGTGGTCAGGGCTTTGGCATATTGGGCAGGGTCACCTTTTCCGGTGCCAAACTCGTAAAAGTTGTTGTAGCTGGTGATGTCCTCCAGCGACGTTGGCTCCGCATCCGTGGACCATTTGCTTTTGGCAGCATTCAAAGCAGCCGCAGCGGGTGTAGCCAATCCGGTTGTAATACCGCCTGCCATTGTCAGGCCAGCAGCCCCTGCCATAAGTTGACGGCGGTTCAGAAAATCCGCCTTTGGGGTTACTTCAGAATATTTCAACGCGGTTTTAAAACGGGCCATAGAAAACCTCCCTTTTCGTGGTCTGTTAGCAGCTTTACCTACAGATAGCCCTGCGCCAATGCAAAACACGCCTGATCACGCGCTTGTTGGAAAGGTTACAAAATCCTGTCACAGCTTGGGCCGTGGATAGATCACATCCATCCCCACCGACCTGCCGTTATTCTGCACAAGCCGCACATGACGCCGTCGGATCGCACGGGGTTCGGTGACACCGACGGAATGGGCAATGATTTCCACCTCTTTAATGATCATCAAAGCATAGGCCGCGACTTTTTCGAACTTGTCTTGGGGCACCAGCCCTTTTTGAAGGCGCGGATCATGGGTGGTGATCCCTGTGGGGCAGGTGTTGCGATTGCACTTTAGCGCCTGAATACAGCCAAGGCTGAACATAAAGCCCCGCGCACTGACCACAAAATCCGCCCCTGCCGCAATGGCCCAGGCCACATCACCGGGGTTCATCAGTTTGCCACTGGCAATCAGCCGGATGCGGTCACGCAGCCCGAATTCTACGATCAGATCAGACACCATCGGCAGGCTTTCGCGAATGGTCACCCCCACCAGATCAATCAAGGGCATCGGGCTGGCCCCGGTGCCGCCATCACCACTGTCCAGCGTAATAAAGTCAGGGGCGCTTTCGATACCACGGGCGCGGATTTCCTCGAACAAGGCCCGGATCGCAGAATCCTCGCTAACCACGGTTTTAATGCCCACAGGCTTTCCCGTCACTTCGCGCACATGGTGAATCGCATCCAGCAACTCGGCCATAGAGCCAATTTCAGGGTGCCGATTGGGCGAGACCGACGCCTCTCCGACAGGAATCCCCCGTATCTTGGCAATTTCTTCGGTCACTTTAGCGGCGGGCAGGATCCCCCCCTTGCCCGGTTTTGCACCCTGCGCCAGTTTGATTTCAAACATGCGCACCTGTTTATGGGCCGCAATCTCGCGCAGCTTATCGTCGGACAGGCTGCCATCGGCATCGCGCACGCCGTATTTGGCCGTGCCGATCTGAAACACCACATCACAGCCCCCTTCCAGATGAAACGGGCTTAACCCGCCTTCACCCGTATTCATCCAGATGCCGGCTTTCTTTGCCCCCCGCGACAAGGCTTCTACCGCTGGACGGGACAAAGCGCCAAAGCTCATGCCAGAGATGTTGAAAAACGAGGGCGCATCATAGGGCTGGCGTGCATAAGGGCCGATTTGTAACGGCTCGGTCTTGGCAGCTTGTTGATCCAACGGCGGGAAGGCCGCATTCACAAAAATCGCAGTGCCTGGGATGGTCAGATCGCGTGTGGACCCAAAAGCAACCGTATTCCCCTTGCCCGAGGCCGCCCGCTTCACCCAATCCCGCTGCGCGCGGTTAAAGGGCAATTCTTCACGGTCCATCGCAAAGAAATACTGGCGGAAGAATTCACCAAGTTCGGTGAAAAGGTTTCGAAACCGCCCGACCACGGGATAGTTGCGCCGCACAGCATCACTGGTCTGGGTGCGGTCAATGATGAACATCACCACAACTGCTGCAAACGCCAGTCCCACCGCACAAATGAACGCAATGGCGAAATAAAACAGAATGCTGGACACAAGGTTCATCAAAAACATGGGGGTGTGGTCTCCGTTACTTTACAGATCATGTTTAGCCCCTGCGCCGCAAAACACAAACGCGCAGCACCACACACCTACGTCAGAAATATTTCAGATAGATGAACAGGGCCGCCGCCAATGTGAACGGCCAGACGATCAAGGCCATGCGTATCGTCAGAAAGATCACAATGCGCAGGATCCACTTGATCAAAGCCCCGCCCCCTATAGTAGTATCATCGGTTGAAAACGCCCCGCACGGAAAGGGTCTGCGGGGCGCTCGCTGTCTTTATACCTTAGTGGACCGGCACATCATTGGGCTTGCGCGGCGTGCGCCCGACCCCGTTGATCACCAGACCGTTGTCATCAACCCCAACCGTCACATTGGACCCGTCCAGCACCTTGCCCGACAGCAGCAGTTCTGCCAACGGGTCTTGCAGCGCCTTCTGGATCACCCGTTTCAGCGGACGGGCCCCGTAAACAGGGTCATACCCCTGATCCGCCAGCCATTTGCGGGCGGGTTCGTCCAGATCAATGGTGATCTTGCGGCCAGCCAGACGATGCTCCAACAACCCCAACTGAATATCCACGATCCCGTCCATATTGTCCCGGCTCAGCCGGTCAAACAGGACGATCTCATCCAGTCGGTTGATGAATTCAGGACGAAAGTGGCCCTGCACCGCCTGCATCACATCCGCTTTGGCCTGTTCGCTGTCCGCACCTTCGGGCAACTGGCTTAGCGCCTGCGACCCAAGGTTACTGGTCAGGATAATCAGCGTCTGTTTGAAATCCACAGTCCGCCCCTGCCCGTCGGTCAGAACACCGTCGTCCAGCACTTGCAACAGCACGTTGAACACATCGGGATGGGCCTTTTCCACCTCGTCAAACAGCACGACCTGATAGGGGCGACGGCGCACGGATTCGGTCAGAACACCGCCTTCGTCATAGCCAACATAGCCCGGAGGCGCGCCGATCAGTCGAGAGACCGCGTGTTTTTCCATGAATTCGGACATATCAATCCGCACCATGGCCTGATCGTCATCAAACAGGAATTCCGCCAGCGCTTTGGTCAGCTCTGTTTTCCCTACGCCAGTTGGCCCAAGGAACAGGAACGACCCCTGCGGACGATTTTCATCCGACAACCCCGCACGGGACCGCCGCACCGCATTTGATACAGCATGCACCGCATCAAACTGACCGATCACCCGCTTGCCCAGATCATCCTCCATGCGCAGCAGTTTCTCGCGGGTGCCTTCCAGCATCTTATCCACGGGAATACCCGTCCAACGCTCGACCACACTGGCGATGTGTTCTGGCCCCACGGCCTCATCCACCATCACATCACTTTCCGCACCTTCGGCAGCGGCTAGCTTTTTCTCCAGCTCGGGGATCACACCATATTGCAATTCGCCCATCTTGGCCAAATCACCCGCACGGCGTGCGGTTTCAAACTGAACCCGTGCATGGTCCAACTCTTCCTTGATGTCCCGCGCACCAGCCAGCTTGTCCCGCTCGGCCTGCCACTGGGCTGTCATTTCAGACGATTGTTCCTGCAACTCGGACACGGATTTCTGCAACGACTGCAAACGATCCTTGGATGCCGCATCTTTTTCGGTTTTCAACGCCTCAACCTCGATCTGCTTTTGCAGCAACTCGCGGTCAATGGCATCCAGAGCCTCGGGCTTGGAATCCACCTCCATACGCAACCGCGCGGCGGCTTCATCCATCAGGTCGATCGCCTTATCGGGCAGGAACCGGTCCGTAATATAACGGTTGGACAGATTCGCCGCCGCAACCAAAGCACTGTCGGAAATCCGAATGCCGTGGTGCAGCTCGTATTTTTCCTTAATACCGCGCAGGATTGAAATCGTATCCGAAACTGTCGGCTCTTGCACAATCACAGGCTGGAAGCGCCGCGCCAAAGCCGCGTCTTTTTCCACATGCTTGCGGTATTCATCAAGGGTGGTCGCCCCGACACAGTGCAATTCCCCCCGCGCAAGAGCAGGTTTCAACAGGTTAGACGCATCCATCGCGCCTTCGGATTTGCCGGCCCCGACCAAAGTGTGCATCTCGTCGATGAACAGAATGATCTCACCCGCAGCCTCGGTCACTTCGGTCAGGATAGATTTCAACCGCTCCTCGAATTCACCGCGATATTTTGCGCCCGCAATCAGTGCGCCCATATCCAGCGCCATCAGCGACTTGTGTTGCAGGCTTTCAGGCACATCGCCATTGATGATCCGCAGGGCAAGGCCCTCCGCAATTGCGGTTTTACCCACACCCGGTTCGCCAATCAGCACAGGGTTGTTCTTGGTGCGACGGCTCAGCACCTGCATGGTGCGACGGATTTCCTCGTCGCGCCCGATAATCGGGTCGATCTTGCCCTCACGGGCCGCCTCGGTCAGATCACGGGCATATTTTTTCAGCGCATCATAGCCACTTTCGGCACTGGCACTGTCTGCCGTCCGCCCCTTGCGCACGTCATTAATGGCAGCGTTCAAATTTTGCGCCGTGACACCGCCATCCTTCAGCAAACTGGCCGCATCGGATTTCACAATCGCAAGCGCCGTTAACATCCGCTCGACAGGGACAAAAGAATCCCCTGCCTTCTGCGCCAGCTTCTCGGCCTCGGCGAAAACCTTGGCAGTTTGCCCGTCCATATAAATCTGGCCGTTGTCGCCGGACACTTTCGGCATCTTGGCAAGGTTCACATCCAGATCCTGCAACACGCGGGACGGATTGCCCCCCGCGGCTTTGATCAGATTGGCCGCCAAGCCCTCACTGTCATCCAGCAGCGCCTTCAGCAAATGTTGTGGTGTAAAGCGCTGGTGATCCTCGCGCATTGCAATGGTCTGGGCCGATTGAATCATCCCCCGAGACCGTTCTGTGAACTTTTCTAAGTTCATGGTCGTCTCCTTTTACAAGCGCTTGCGATGAAATGTGACGCCCTTCAGAGGCACGTCAGGGTGCAAGCCTTACACTCAAGATAGGAAGCCCGCCCCCAACCGACAAGGCCCTGAACCCGTTTCAATGTTCCAAAAATACTCTTTCCCGAAATAGGTCTTTGACGGCGCCTTAACGGATGTTCTTACCGTCCTTGCTAAAAGCATAGGCCACGCAGCCAAAGAGCAGGCACAGCCCGAAAAAGCTGAACAACCACTGATAAGCCAACACTGGTCCGCTTCCAGAGTCTGCAATGGCATAGACCTTGCCCGATACGGATTGCACCAGTCCCGTGCCCCCCATGCCAAACAGGTTTAACAAGGTAACACCCCGCCCCGTCAGATGATCCGGAAAAAAGGTTTTCGCATGGGCAATGATTACAACAAAAGATGCCCCCGACAGCCCAACTGCCGCCAGTAAAACAGTGGACAGCACAATGGAATGCCCGGCAAAAACGAACAACATCCCAATGACGGCCACACCGATCAGATTGCCCCCCAGCACAATCGCCTTACGCGACGGGATCAGACGATCCATCGGGCCGTACAGAAAATTCCCCGCCACCATAGCAAAGCTCATAATCAGGGTGACGACGCCAATCGTTTCCGCACTGGCGCTAAAAACTTCGTCCAGATAGGGGCCAACCCACAGCCCGCGCAGACCCGCAACGGGCACATAATTCACCATCATCATAAGCAGGATCGGCCATAAAACCGGCATCCTCAGCAAATCAAGAACCGTGCCTTTCACTGAAGTTTGCACCTGCGCCGGATCGCGAACCCACACAGCCGCCATAACAGCAATAAACAGGGACGCAGCCGACAGAACCCACATAGTCCCACGCCAGCCAAACCAGTCGAGCGCAAAAGTCAGCGGCAGTGCACTGCCGATATTGCCAATTGTGCCGATCCCCAATGTCACCCCTGCCAGCGTGGCAAACACCGCAGGGGAATAGGAGCGCGCAAATATATAGTAAGAGGCCATCAAAACCGGCGAACAGCCGACCCCGATCAGCATCATTGCAATATTTATGTGAACCGGACTGGTGGCCATGGCGAACACAGCCGCACCGCCGCCCCCGCCCAGCGCAAACAGAACACTCGCCGTGCGCCTTGGGCCAATGCGATCCAGGGCCTCGCCCACAGGGATTTGCATGGCGGCGAACACCAGAAACCACATCCCGCTGGCAAAGGCCAAATCCTCGGGGCCAGCACCGATATCCGCGCCCAAAGCAGGGGCCATCACGGCCAGAAAAGCGCGGTAAAACTGGCTCATGACATAGGCCAAAACAAGAAAAACGATGCCAGCATTCATCTTCGGACTTCCCTCCCGTGAAATCAGAACGCTCAACAGTTAGGGGAATTCACCCCCCTTGCCAATTCGCAAATTCGAAAGGGGAATCAGGCGCTATTGGGCGTCTTTTGAAGTGTTGCGCACGTCATAGGCGGCCACCAGCCCCAGAATGCAGACCAGAAACAGGATCGCCATAAGAACAAACACCCCGTTACCCTCATTTAGAACCGCGCCGGTGACAGATGTCAGCACCGCGCCGAACCCCACAACCGCCGCCCCTGACAACCCCGAGGCACTGCCCGCCAGATCAGGGCGCACGGATAAAGCGCCAGAATTGCTCGACGGTAGGGTCAACCCGTTGCCAATGCCAATAAACACAACGGACCCGAACAGCACGACAGGGTGTAAAAAGCCTGCCACCAACAGGACAAACCCCAAGCCAACACCCGCAATCGCCACAATCCGACCGGCAATCATCATGGACGGCAAAGAATAGCGCCGCGCATAGCGCCCCGATAAAAAGTTACCAAAAACAAAGCCCCCGGTGATTGCCCCCATCCCGACCCCAAGCATCACAGGCGTCAGACCAAAAGCCGATTCCCCGACCAGCGGCGCGCCCGCAAGAAAGGTATAAAACGCCCCGACGGAACAGGCCTGACAAGCCACATGTCCCCAAAACAAGCGCGATCCGAACAAGGCAGGGTAGGTGCGAAACTGGGCCATCAATGTATCGGATTTGGCCGCGTTGGTTTCCCCCAGATCGCGCCAGCACAGCGCGAACACGCCCGCCCCCATCACCGCGAACAGGAAAAAAGTCATACGCCAGCCGAATACTTGGTCCAGAACGCCGCCAATCACCGGCCCCACCATCGGGGCCAGCGCCATAACCATCGCCACATAGCCCATCATACTGGCGGCCTCTTGGGGCGGGGCCATGTCGCGGATCACCGCACGACTAAGCGCCATTCCCGCAATCACCGCCCCTTGCAACAGGCGGAACCCGAGGAATACCCAGATGTTCGGGGCCAGCCAGCACCCTACAGAGGCCACTGTGAAAATCGCCATGGCCCACAGCAGGATCGGCCTGCGCCCCCATCTGTCAGACAAAGGCCCCATAACAATCTGCAACACCGCCGAAATCGCCAGATACCCCGCGATGGACAGGTTCATCAGCCCGTAATCCACCTGAAAATCCCGCGCCATATTCGACAGCGAAGGCAGGAACATATTCAACGACACCACGGAAATGGCGGTCAGCAAAACAAGCGTTACAAAACGCGGCGGAGACTTAGAGGAAGGAAACAATACGGTTCGTCCAATTGCGGTGCACGCCAGATACCACAGCCCCCCCAAACGCGCAAACCTGTTTCAAAGGCACAGGCCTCACAGCCCCGCAAATCCTCCAACCGCCTTGACTTTAGCCAAGCACAATCGCAAACCCCAGAAAACCCTGCAATCGGAGCCTTGCCATGCCTGCTGATGACCGCCTGATAGTCGCCCTTGATGTCCCGAACGTTCTGGATGGTATGGCCATCGCAGACCAGTTGGGCGACAGCGTATCGTTTTATAAAATCGGGCTGGGCATGTTAACAGGCGGCGGGCTTGCGCTGGCCAATGAGCTGAAATCAAAAGGCAAACGCATCTTTCTGGATATGAAATTCTTTGACATCGGCGCCACTGTGGAACGGGCGGTGGCAGGCATCACACAGTTCGATCTGGATTTCCTGACCGTCCACGGCGACCCCCACGTGGTGCGCGCCGCAGTGGCGGGTCGCGGGGACAGTGATCTGAAAATCCTTGCCGTTACCATCCTGACTTCGCTTGATCGCAACGATCTGGATGACTGCCTGATCCAATCGGGCGACATACAGGATCTGGTGGTGCAACGCGCCCGCGCCGCTCTGGTTGCAGGGGCTGACGGGGTGATCGCCTCCCCGCACGAAGCCGCCCTGATCCGCGCCCTGCCCGAGGCTGCGGGCAAACTGATCGTCACCCCGGGCGTACGCCCCACAGGAGCCGCATCTGGCGACCAGAAACGCATTGCAACACCGTCATACGCAGTGGCGCAAGGGGCTGACCACATCGTTGTTGGCCGCCCGATTGTTCAAGCCGCTGATCCCGTGGCGGCCGCACAGGCGATTCTGGCGGAACTGGCGGCGCTCTAAAGCCAGTCTGACGCCAGTTTAATCAAATCCGACAAAACGTAATTTTATCTTTAACCCCGCAGTAACCCTCTGCGGCGATCTTTGCTTCAAATACACAAACGGAGCATGAAATGGATATCTTTACAAAAATCGGACTGGCCGCGATTCTGGGCACCAGCTTGCTGGCGACAAATGCAAAAGCCGGATTGTTCAGTAAAAAAGCAGACTCAATCACACATGCAGCTGAACACATGCCACCTGCGGGCCACGACAGCCGCTGGTGGGTCCATCCCTCGGGCTGTGAATATTCCCGTGCGGGACGGCCCGGTGAAATTGTCTGGTATGTGATCATCAACAGTATCGGCAAACGCAACTGTCCCACAATGATCGTGCAAAAAGCTCACGCCGATTTTCAGCTTTAGCATCACGTGCTGACTGGTATTGGCAGGGGAAATTTGGGATACTCACCCCATGCCGATACCCGCCTTCTGCCGTGACTGTCTGAAACAATGCGCGCCCAAACCGCGCTGTGAACATTGCGCGTCGCCACGGGTGTTGCGCCACAGTGAACTGTTCAATCTGTCCATCGCCCATATGGATTGCGACGCCTTCTATGCCTCGGTTGAAAAACGCGACAACCCTGAAATCCGCGACAAACCCGTGATCATCGGCGGCGGCAAACGGGGGGTCGTATCAACCGCCTGCTACATCGCGCGGATCAACGGGGTGCATTCGGCGATGCCGATGTTTCAGGCACTAAAGCTGTGTCCCAATGCGGTGGTGGTCAAACCCCGTATGGACGCCTACGTCGAGGTTTCGCGCGCCATCAAAGCCATGATGCAGGATTTGACCCCGATTGTGGAACCCCTGTCGCTGGACGAGGCCTTTCTCGACCTGTCCGGCACGGCAAAACTGCACGGTGCGCCGCCCGCGATCATGCTCGCCCGTCTTGTCAAACGGATGGAGGACGAGTTGGGCATTTCAGGCTCTATCGGCCTGTCCCACAATAAGTTTCTGGCGAAAATGGCCTCTGATCTGGATAAACCCCGTGGGTTTTCGGTGATCGGGCAGGCTGAAACGCTGGACCTGATTGCACCGCTGCCGATCAAGAAAATCTGGGGCGCGGGCCCCGTGCTGCAACGCAAACTGCAAAGTGACGGTATCCAGACTTTTGCCGACCTGCGCCGCCGCGACAGGAAGGCGCTTGGCGAACGCTATGGCACAATGGGCGACCGTCTGTGGCATCTGGCCCGCGGTCTTGACCAGCGCCGCATCACAGGGCGCGATCCGGTCAAAAGCATTTCAAAAGAAACCACATTTTTTGAAGACACGGGAAACCTAGACCTGCTGGACGGGCATCTTTGGCGGCTGGCAGAACAGGTTTCAGACCGCGCCAAAGCCAAGGAATACGCAGGCAAAACCGTAACACTGAAAGTGAAAACCGCCACTTTCAAATCGCTCAGCCGGTCGTTCACCCTTAGCGAACCGACCCAGATGGCAGATCGAATCTATTCAAACGCCCGCCAGATGCTGGACGGGGTGATTAGCAAAGGTCCGTTCCGTCTGATCGGTGTTGGCATCAGCCAATTGACCCGCCCCGAAGAGGCCGATCACTATATGGATCTGCTGGAACAAGACGCCGCCAAACGGGCTAAGGCCGAGCGGGCCACCGACGCCATCCGCGAACGCTTTGGCAAAGATGCGATCCTTAAAGGTCGCGCTTTACGCTAACCCCCGCCGCGCGGCGCAGCATCCTATTTTGGGCGGAGCCCAGCAGCACCGCGCCAAATCCGATTACAAGCACCACGATACAAATTTGCAAAAGCTGCTCGTATTTATGCCCGTCATACAGCAGCGCCGAAATGCCATCCTGCGCCCTTAGAACATAGACAAATGCCCCCAAGATCGAGGCCGCAAAGCTGACCAGATAGGCCCAAAGCGCGATGGGGCGCCCTGCGACCAGTCCGACCAACAAAACTGGTGTCAAAAACATCGACGCCGTGCCCGAAACTGCAACTGCGTCAAACAGGCTTTGGTTACCCCAAAGCGTCAGCCCCGCCCCGACCAGCGCAAAGGCGACCATCGCCAAGCGCCCACCCGTCAAGCTGCGCGGCGCAAGGTGCAATTCTTCAACCACCAGCCGCGCAGCCGAAGACAAGGCAGAATCGAGAGTGGATAAGGCCGACACCAACAAGGAAACCATCAGCGCAGCAAACATCCAAGCTGGCAGCATATGCGACCAAGTGCCGATCAGTTGGCCTTCATAAGCGGCCCCATCAAGGGCGGCTTGAATGCCGAAAAACCCGAAAGCAATGATGCAAAGCGTGGAAATCCAAAACGCGTGCAGAAAGCTTTTGCGCATGGTCGCCTCGTCACTGACAAAGCCGCGATCCATCATTACGGGGTCATGCACCGGATAGGAAAACACCTGCAAGAACGCGACCCCCAACAGCACCCAACCAGTATAAGATCCTGATGTCCCGTCTGCGGTGACTGTCGCCAGCAGATCGAATTCGGGGCTGACCACCAGCGCCAGAAAAGCCGCGCCAAAGACCGCCAGAAACAGAAGCATTTGCACAACATCCGTGCGCAGCGCAGCGCTCAGCCCGCCCCAAGCCGAGTAGGCTAGCGCAAGCAGCCCGACCAGTAGCACCACACTGTTTTGCATCTGCGCGAACTGCGGCAGGATCGCAGAGAAGATCAGGCCAATAACAATCAGATTGGCAAACACCTCTGACAACAGGCGCAGGGCGATCACCAGATTATAACAGGTGGTTCCGATTGGGCCGAACCGTTGGTTCAACCACCCCTGCACCGATTGCGCCCCCTTGGCCCGCAACCGCGCAACCACAAAGCCACCGGTCAAAAACGAGATGTAATAAGCCCCATAGGCCAGAACCCCCGCGATGCCATAATAGTAACCCAGAATAGCCGCGTTCATCAGCGAGCGGGCAAAAATCCACGTGGTTACCTGACTAAGCACCAACACCCACAGCCCCGGCGCCGCGCCTGTTTCCGCCTTCCCGCCAAAGAAACTGGCGACACTGACGCGGCGGGGCGCTGCCAGCAGGCTTGCCAGTACGACAAGGGAAAAAACGATAAGAATAGGAATGGGGTGCATGGTCTGTTCCGCAAACAAGGTTGGAAAACCGCCTAGCAGGCAGGTGGATCACGCGCCATTAACTTGACTGTGAACCAAGGCCTATTTTTCGGTAAATTTCAGCTCGATCCGACGGTTCTGCGCCAAAGCCTCTGGCCCTTCGCCGTCTACAATAGGCTGGAATTCCCCAAACCCGTTGGCCGCCAAACGGTTGGCTGGAACCCCAAGATCAGAGATCAGGTATTTCACCACCGACAAGGCCCGCGCCTGACTCAGTTCCCAGTTGTCCCGATATTCACCCAGACCTGACAGAGGAATTTTATCCGTGTGGCCATCGACCCGCAAAATCCAGTCGATTTCGGGCGGGATTTGATCGGCCACATCCAGAATAATGCTGGCCACTTTGGCGATCTCTTCCTTGCCGCGTCCACCCAAATCAGCAGAACCCGCCGCGAACAGAATTTCTGAAGAAAACACAAAGCGGTCGCCCACGATGCGAATGCCGTCCTGCGCTCCTAGAACATCGCGCAAGCGGCCAAAGAATTCAGACCGGAATTTCTTGAGGTCTTTTGCCTCGGCTTCTAGCCGTTCCCGCTCGGCCTCTTCCAGCGCAATGCGTTTTTCGGTTTCGGCCACCCGTTTCTTTTGCTCTGCCGCAACCCGTGCAAGGGCAGTGTTCAAATTCGCCCCAAGAGATTCGATTTGCACCTGACTGGCCGAATCCGCCGCATTGGATGCATCAAGCAAGCCTTGCAAACGATCCAATTGGCTGCGCAATTCTACCGTCTGTTGGTTCAACAATGCCAGTTTGCGCGCCGACTCCTGACTGACCGCCTTTTCAGCCGCCAGTTCCTGACGCGCCACAGAAAGCAATGCCGCCTGCTTTTCCTGCGCCGTCATATTTTCTGCCGCTGCCAAATCCGCCGCCGACAATTCCGCCTTGGCCGCCGCCAACAGGGTCAAGGTGTCCTCGGCCTCTTTTCGTTTCGCCTCAAGCGACAGGGTCATAGCAGTCAATTCATCCTCGGCCCCTTGTAGCTTTTCGCGCAGCGCAGCAGCGGCGGCGGCTTCGGCCAACTTGGCCTTTTCCGCGTCCGACAACCCGTTCACCAGAACCTCTATTCTGGCCCGCAATTCTTCCTCGGTTAGCCCCCGCGCCACCAAATCCGCCTGCGCTTTGGCCAGTGCTTCACCTTGGGCCGCATTGTTGGATTGCGCCGCAGCAAGGGCCGCACGGTCAGCCTCCAAGGCGCTTTGTGCTTGCCCCAATGCGCCACGGGTTTCGGCCAGTTCGGAATTCGTCGTGCTGATCCGCGCCAAAGCATCACTCAGCGATCCGCGCGATTGCGCCAGATCCCCCTGCGTGCTGGCCAGCAGCGCCAGCGCATCGGCAAGCGAGCCTTGTTTGTCACTGACATCCGCACGCAAATCCGCGATCAGCCCTTCCAGAGCCTCGCGTTTTGCGGCGGCCAGACGGGCGGCCTCGGTGCTTGCGTCGATTTCATCCCGTGCCTGTGCCAGCGCCAGTTGCAACGCCTCTTTCTGGGAAAGCACCGTCAAATTGGCCCGCTCCAGCGCGTCTTTATCTGCTAGCAACAGACGGTTCTGGTCTTGCAATGCCGCTTCGCGATCAGCGGCATCCGCTACGGATTGATCCAACGCCGCCGCGCGATCCGTCAGTACCGAGACACGGTTCTGGCTATCAGACAGGCGCGTATCCAGATCGGTGTTGCGGGCCAAAAGGGATGCGACTTGTTCTTCAAATCCTGCAATCTGCGCGGCCTGTTCATCTGATTGTGCGTTCAGCGATGCAATCAGCGCGGCTTGTTGTTGCGCCTGCCTTTGTGCATCCGTCAGACTGGCGTTCAACTGATCCACGTTATCCGAAAGCCCTGCGGCCCGCGTGCGTTCCAGGCCCAACGCATCCGACAGGCCCAGAATTTCCGTAGACAGCGCGTCCAACTCTTTGTCCTGCCCGCTGATTTTTTCCTGCTGAACAAATTGCACCACCATAAAAATGGTCAGCACAAACATCAAAATCAGCAAAAGCGCGGTCATGGCGTCCACGAATCCCGGCCAGATATTCGCTGAAAAGCGGTTCGCCGCGCGGCGGTTCAGGGCCATGGATTACCCCCTGTTCGCCGGATCTTCAGAAGCCGTGATCGCTGCCCGCAGGGTTGACGTCAGCCCCAGCAAATCGCCGCGCAATTCGCTGATGGCCCCTTGGCGGCCCGCGGTCATTTCTTCGAGTATCCGCAGCATCTGGGCGTCGATATTGCGCAGACGCATCTTGGCCTCGGCATCCCAAACTTCGTTGTTTTCCGAACGTGACATCTGTCCAGGCAAGGCGGTCACGGCCTCGATCAGTTGTTTCTGGCCATAGGCAATCTGTTCGGCTAGACGCTCCCCGCCCCCCCGACCAGAAGCGGCCACATCCGCCAGTCGATCCACCACCTGCGCAAGACGTTCGACGCGGCTGTCGGTTTCGTCGCGGCGTTCCTGACTTTGGCGCAAAAGATCGTGCAGGCTTTCGATTTGATAGGTGGTGTGTTCCAGCATATCTGCGATGGCGAAATTCTCAACGCCGCCCATATCCCCGTCGCCCGAGGCAATGCCGATGCGGGTGATCGAGGACAACCATTCCTCTAGCTCGCGGTAAAACCGATTTTGACCGCGACCTGCCATCAAATCCAGCAATCCCACAACCAACGATCCGGCTAGCCCCAGCAAGGACGACCCGAAAGCCGTGCCCATGCCGCCCAATTGCCGTTCCAGCCCGGTCATCAGATTGTCAAACACATCGACCGAGCTGCCGTCTTCTTGCGGTGCAAGAGAACGGATCGTGTCCACAACCGCAGGTACTGTGGTGGCCAGCCCATAGAACGTGCCCAATAGGCCAAGGAAAATCAGCAGATTGATCACATAGCGGGTGATCTCTCGGCCTTCGTCCAGACGCGTGGCGACGCTGTCTTGAATGCTTTGTGTACTGGTCGATGTCAGCGAGGACCGCGCGCTGCGTTTGCGTAACAGATGCGCCAAAGGGGCCAGCAAGCCCGGCGGTTGCACAAACTCGTGACCCGGCCGATCCAGCGCCAGACCTTCGATCCAACTGACCGAACTGACCAGCGTAAACACTTGCCAGAAACAGGCGATGATGCCGAAAACGAACACCAGCCCGATAAAGCCGTTCAGATAGATATTCGCCATAAAGATCGGCAAGAGCGACTGATAGGACAGAAATGCCCCGATTGCGACGATGACGACAAACATCAGCATCATCAGGATTTGCCGCACCGGTTGGGTGAAGTGCGGGTCGATCTTCGTGTCTGCCTTCAACATCGTATTGGAGCCTGCTCCCTGCTTGGGCGTACCCTAACCTGTCCATTCAGTGATGCCAAATGGTATGTTGCACCCGATTTAGCAACTAAACCATTGTAAAAACCCTGTGAAATCCCCAAATAGTGGGTGTAATCCGTGTTCTTTTGGAGGGATCATTTTGGACCAACTACCTGGATTTGAATCTATTGGCCTGACTGCAATTGCGATTTTTGTCTTTGCGATCGTGCTCATTTTCATGATGGTACGTTCCATCCCGCAGGGCGAGGAATGGACGGTTGAACGCTTTGGCCGCTACACCCGAACCCTAAAGCCGGGCTTGCGCTTTTTGATCCCTTTCATGGATAAAGTGGGCGCCAAGATCAACATGATGGAAACCGTGCTGGATATTGACAGCCAAGAGGTCATCACCCGCGACAACGCTATGGTTGTGACCGATGCGGTGACGTTTTATCAAGTGGTCGATGCAGCCGCCGCCGCCTATGAGGTGCGTGATCTCTACCGCGCGTTGGCCAATCTGACACAGACCAACATCCGTTCCGTGCTGGGGTCGATGGATCTGGACGAAAGCCTGTCCAACCGCGAAGTCATCAATGCCAGACTGCTGACTGTGATTGACGAAGCCGCAAATCCTTGGGGCGTGAAAGTCACCCGCGTTGAAATCAAAGACCTCGCCCCGCCGCCGGACATCAACGAGGCCATGGCCCGCCAGATGAAAGCCGAACGGGATAAACGCGCGTCGATTCTGCAAGCCGAAGGCATGAAGCAATCCGCTATTCTGAAAGCCGAAGGCGAAAGAGAGGCCCAAATCCGCGAGGCCGAGGGCCGCAAGGAAGCCGCCTTCCTGGACGCCGAAGCCCGCGAACGTATGGCCAAAGCCGAAGCCGAAGCCACTCGCATGGTGTCTGAGGCCATCGCAGCTGGGGACATTCAGGCGGTGAATTACTTTGTCGCGCAGAAATACACCGAAGCCCTGCGCGATGTGGCCGCCAGCCCATCCGCCAAGACCATCATGATCCCGCTCGAAGCTTCTTCGCTGATCGGGTCTATAGGCGGGATTGCGGATATCGCCAAAGCGGTCACATCCGGCAGCAAAACCTAAACAGGAGTCGTCATGGCTGTTCTTGATATCCTCGTTGGCCTGTCCCCTTGGTGGTGGGTCGCCGCCGCCTTTGTGATCGGGGCGCTGGAAATGCTGACAGGCACCGCGGTGCTGATCTGGATCGCGCTTGCCGCATTGGTGATGGCGGTTCTACACGCTTTGGTGCCCAATATGTCAGGCGAAATGCAACTAACCCTGTTTGCTGTGCTGTCTGTCGGGCTGACCTTTGCAGGCCGCTGGACCGTGCAACGGTTTGGCGACGGGGCCAAAGCCCACGACACATTGAACCAGCGGTCAAACCATTTGATCGGGCGCACTGCAAAAGTGCTGGATTTCGACGCCCCTTCGGCCAGTGGTGCGGTTGAAATCGAAGGCATGCGCTGGCGGGCAAAATGGCCTGCGGGCGCGGCCACCAAACTGGGTGACACCGTCCGTATTCGCAGCGCTGACGGCATGACCCTAAACGTCGAGCCAAGCTAAAATCCTGCCCATCCCCAGCTGTGTCTGCCTAGGATGGGCAAATCAAAAATGTTTTAAACCGTTACGCCCATCTGCAAGACCCGCTGGGTCAACCATTCCAGATCAGGGTCACCAAGGCCCAGTTCGGCCAGATGGCGCGTGACCTCAACCAGATATTCCGTATTCGGACCCCGCCCGCCCACAGCCGAGGCAATCACCTCGGCTTGGCGTTCCAAGGTCAGATCCCCGCAATATTGTACGTGATCGCGATCAATCACATAGGCGTAGCTTTCCACTTGCCGTCCATCGCGCAATTGCACAGGGTGGATTTCCTCAAGATAGGCAGCTGAAACCAACTCGCGTTCGCGCAGATAAGCCAGTGTTTGTTCGGCCGTTTCAGCGGGCACAAAAAATGCGACCCCGTCACAATAGGCATCTTTTGCAGCATCCAGTGCCAACACCAGCCCCGGCTGATCTTCGGTGCCACGATGATGGATCGACCACATGCAAAAGCTGCGCGAATATCCATTCATCCGCGCGATCTGGCGTTCGGAAAATTCAAACCCCGGTTGCCACACCAAAGAGCCATAGCCGAAAACCCAAAAGCCGCTGTTCATATTTGTCACTGGTTCACCTCTTTCAGAATGCTATAACCCGCGCGAAACGGAATTGAAAAGGGGCTGGCCGTGGTTCGTGTTTTCTTTGGTATCTTGATTGTCGTGACGTTAGGCTGGTTCGGCTATTGGTGGATCGGGTCCAGCGCCCAGCAAACTGCGCTGACCAAATGGCTGCAAGACCGCCGCGAAGCGGGCTGGGTTGCGGATTACGACAGTTTGGATGTGCAGGGTTTTCCCAGCCGCTTTGACACCCGCGTGGTCAACCTGAACCTTGCCGATCCGGCCACGGGCTGGGCGTGGCAAGCACCGGAATTTGAAGTTCTGATGCTCAGCTATAAACCCAATCACGCCATTGCCGTTTGGCCCCATGAACAGATCATCGCCACCCCGAAGGAACGCATCACCGTCACATCCGACGACATGCGCTCCAGCATCAAGTTCGACGCCAATACCGATCTGGCCCTGCAAGCAACCACCGCGGAACTGGCCGCCGTGACGCTGACCTCGAATGCAGGCTGGGTTACCGAAATGAAATCCGCAAGCGTTGCGACGCGGCAAGCGGCAGGCGTGGCGTTTGCCCACGATCTTTTCCTCCAAACCAAAGATTTAAAGCCCGCGCGGATTTTCAAAAACATCATCGACCCTGACAATCTGTTGCCTGATGTGTTTGAAACCGTGCGTATTGATGCCACCGCAGGCTTTGATGCGCCGTGGGATCGCCACGCGGTTGAAGGGCGTAAACCCGAACTGACCACGCTGGACATCAAAGAGTTCACCGCCACTTGGGGGCAGTTGGATTTTCAGGCCACCGGTGCTGTTGATTTTGATGCCGAGGGCTATCCCACTGGCAAAATCGCGGTGCGGGCGAAAAACTGGCAGGATATGCTGGATCTGGGCGTCAGCGCGGGGTTTGTCCCAAGCGAGTTACGCAGCACTTTGGAAAGCGGGCTGGGTCTGCTGGCGAAACTGTCGGGCAACCCCGATACAATCGACGCGCCTTTGTCGTTCAAAAACCGCACCATTTCCATTGGACCGTTCCCAATCGGCCGCGCCCCGCAGTTGCGGATCAACCCCTAAACAGGATTAACGGCAATAGCTGCCACCGCCGCGATGTTTGGCCACATCAAAATGAAAATGATCTTGGTGGAACCGGTTGGCGTTCGGGCCAAGCACGGTCTTAAACGGCCCACAGGCTGTTTTGTGCAGACGTTTTAACGTAGGCCCGCTGCCAGTTGAACGCCAATCGCGCAGCACGCTCATGGACGTACCATTTTTCAGGATAAACCCTGAAATATCAATGGCATTACCCTTTGCATGTTCAGACAACCTCCCCCCTTTGGCACTGTTACGATTGCGACAGGAATAGCCTGCGATCACTTGAATTTTTGCCAAACCACCGCCTCTACGCCCGACAGTCGGCTTGGCTTTTTGCTGTACCCAACCATAAAGCGCGCGGGCCGCATCGCAGCCCACCAAAGCCTCACGCGTCAGCTTAACGCCGTCGATTTCGGTGATTTTCACGGGTTTATTTATGCCGCAGCCCCCTTTGCCGCGCACCCGCTTTACCGAATACCCGCGAATGCCTTTGATCCCGCAGACCGAGCCTTTTTTGCGGTATTTCACCGGCTTGCCCGCTTTATCCTTGCGCACAGCCATGGCCAGTTGCAGGTTTGAGGGCCGCGTTTGCGGGCGCGGCGACAGCGCTACCGCTTGCGGATTGGCCAGAACGGTTTTCACCGTCACCAAATTCGGCGGATCATTGGCCAGCGTTTGGGCCGGTTCCTGTGCTTTACTCACTTTGCGCAGGGTGATGTCTTCGGTAATGGTTTGCTCTAGCACCACCTTTTGTATCATGGCGGCGGGGCGGCTTTGTCCTTGATCAAACGGGCGTAATTTGGGGCGGTTCACAAACACAGGCGCGGCGGTCTTATTGTGCTTTGCTTCCAGCGCCAAAGGGCGCAGCACAGGGCGCGCTATCCGATCCTGCGCCGCCGCGGCCACAACAGCCCCGATGCTTAGCATGGCACAGGCCACAGCTATGATCCGCCATCCCGCCAAATTATGCGTCCTTTTTCGGCGCACGTCCGAAATTTGGCGCATCCGTGTCCTGACCTGCATCAATGATGCCACGGCGAATCGCACGGGTGCGGGTGAAATGTTCGAACAGATGATCCCCGTCGCCCCGCCGGATCGCCCGTTGCAGGTCAAACAGTTCTTCGGTGAAGCGGCCCAGAATTTCCAGCGTGGCCTGCTTGTTGTTCAGAAACACATCGCGCCACATGGTCGGGTCGGATGCCGCAATCCGCGTGAAATCACGAAAGCCTGCGGCGGAAAAGTCGATGACCTCTTTGTTCGTCACCCGCTGCAAATCCTCGGCCACACCTACCATAGTATAGGCGATCAGATGGGGTGTGTGACTGGTGACGGCCAGTACCAGATCGTGATGCTCGGCGTCCATCTTTTCAACATTTGCACCCATGGCGGTCCAGAAACGGGTCAGATTTTCCAGTTTTTCGGGATCGGTATCCGGCAGCGGTGTAAACAGGCACCAGCGGTTTTCAAACAGTTCCGCAAAGCCCGAACGGGGGCCGGAATGTTCAGTGCCTGCCAGCGGGTGGGCCGGAATAAAATGCACATGATCGGGCATATGGGGCAGCACGGCGTCGATGATCGCCTTTTTTACCGACCCCACATCCGAAACTGTGGTCCCCTGTTCCAGATAGGGCGCGATTTCTGCCGCGATATCGCCCATCGCACCGACAGGCGCACATAAAACCACCAGATCAGCGCCCGCAACCGCCGCTGCTGCGGTTTCAAACACGGAGTCACACAGACCGATTTCCAGCGCCGTGGCACGGGTTTCAGCCGAGCGCGCATGGCCTACGATTTCACCCGCTAGCCCAGCGCGGCGCATGGCCAGTGACATGGACCCCGCAATCAAACCCAGCCCGATCAGGGCAACTTTGTTGTAAATCTGCGTCACGCCGCCCAACTTTCTTTAAAAGCCGCCAGTACCGCGATCACCCGTTTGCAATCCGCGCCCTTGCCGACCGTGATCCGCAAACACTCTGCCAGACCATAACTTTTCACCGCCCGCACGATCAGACCTTCCGCCCCAAGGGCCGCATCTGCGGCATCCGCCTCGGCTTCGGAACTGAACCGTGCCAACACAAAATTTGCGTTGCTTGGATCACAGGGAATGCCCAGCGCGTTTAACTGTTCGCAAAGATAATCCCGCCACTGGCTGTTCTGCGCGTGGCATTTTTCGGTGTACTCCACATCGCGCACCGCAGCCTCGGCAGCGGCCATCGCGGCGGCATTTACGTTGAACGGACCGCGCAACCTGTGCAGCGTGTTGACGATTTCCGCAGGGCCATAGCCCCAGCCTATCCGTAGCGCCCCAAGGCCGTAAATTTTGGAAAACGTGCGGGTCATGAAGATGTTTTCACGAGTGTCGACCAATGCCGCGTGGCCGTCAAACCCCTCGACATATTCCGCATATGCCCCGTCAAGCACCAGCAGCGCCTGTTCAGGCAGACCATCGGCCAGCCGTGCAATTTCGGATTCAGGAATCATGGTGCCCGTGGGATTGTTTGGGTTGGCCAGAAAAACCAGCTTGGTATTTTCCGTGGCCGCCGCCAACAGGGCATCCACATCCGTGTGACGGTTGGATTCGGGCACAGAAACGGGGGTGGCCCCTGCGCCTTGGGCGCTGAGCTTATACATCAAAAAGCCATGCTCGGTGAACAGAACTTCATCGCCTTCGCCTGCATAGGCCTGACACAGAAAGGAAATCACCTCATCCGAGCCGTTAGCACAGATGATCCGATCCGCGTCCAAACTGTGGATTTCAGCAATCGCCCCGCGCAATTCGGCGTGGTCGGATGACGGATAGACATGCAGATTGCCAGCAACCGCGCGAAAGGCTTGTTTAGCCTTTTCGCTGGCCCCCCAAGGATTTTCGTTGCTGCTAAGTTTTACCGTATTGGACACGCCGTCCACATGGGCCTTGCCGCCCACATAAAGTTCGATGTCCATAATTCCCGGTTGTGGCTGGATGCGCGCCGTCATCTGAATGATCCCTTTTGGCCTTCTGCACATGTGTTTAGCGGCGCAACCCCCCCTGATAAAGGGTTAATAGGGCCTAATAAAACGTCTGCGGGTCGATATCTATGCTGATGCGCAGGTTGTTGGGCGGCTTTATGCTGGCCTGCCACGCTGCCAGTGCGGGTTGCAACTGGGTGCCTTTGGCCGCTTTCACCAAAATACGCACACGGTGCCGCCCGCGCACACGTGCGATCGGCGCGGGCGCTGGGCCAAAGACTTCAGCGTTGATACGGTGCAGAGGTTCGGCGTTGCGCACCATATATTGCGCCACATCAAACACCACCGCCAGATCGGGACCAGACAGCACGATCCCCGCCATTTTACCATAGGGCGGCACCCCCGCCTGTTCACGTTGTGCAGCTTCTGCGGCCCAAAAGGCTTCTTCCTCGCCCGATAGAATCGCCTGAATAACAGGGTGATCGGGTTGCAGGGTCTGGATATAGGCAGTGCCTTTTTTATCGGCCCGCCCCGCACGCCCCGCCACCTGACGGATCAGTTGAAAGGTCCGCTCCGCAGCCCGCAAATCGCTGCCTTGCAGCCCCAGATCCGCGTCGATCACGCCAACGCAGGTCAACAGCGGAAAGTTATGGCCCTTGGCCACCAGTTGCGTGCCGATGATAATGTCGGCCTCGCCGTCTGCGATGGATTTGATCCTCTCTTTCAGACTACGTGCGGTCATGGACATATCAGACGACAACACGGCGATGCGGGCATCGGGGAATCGCGCTTCGGCTTCTTCGGCCAGCCGTTCCACACCGGGGCCGACAGCGGCCAGTTTACCTTCGGCCTGACAGGACGGGCAGACCTCGGGCATGGGTTTGGTTTCACCGCATTGATGGCACATCAGGCGGCCCTGAAAGCGGTGCTCCACCATCCGCGCATCACAATCGTCACAGCCAATCTGATGCCCGCAGGCCCGACAGACCGTCACAGGCGCATAGCCGCGGCGGTTCAGGAACAGCAGGGATTGCTCTTTGCGATCCAGCCGCGCAAAGACCTCGCGCGCAAGCGTGTCAGATATCCAATGCCCGCTGGCCAGTTCATCCTTGCGCAGGTCAATCGCCTGCATATCGGGCAATTCCGCCGCACCAAACCGCTGGGCCAGATCAAAACGTTGGTATTTCCCCGCCTTGGCATTGGCCCAGCTTTCAAGCGAGGGCGTCGCGCTGGCCAACACCACCGTCGCCCCGCAGATAGACGCCCGCAGCACCGCCATATCCCGCGCGTTATATAGAACACCGTCTTCTTGTTTGTAGGATTGGTCGTGTTCCTCATCCACCACAATCAGGCCCAGATTTTGGAACGGCAGGTATAATGCAGACCGTGCGCCGACGACCAGCTGCGCCTTGCCTTCGCCGATCATCCGCCAACACCGGCGGCGTTCGGTGACCGTGACGCCCGAATGCCATTCCGCAGGGCGCGCGCCAAAGCGTTCCTCGACGCGGTCCAGAAATTCAACCGTTAGGGCGATTTCGGGCAGTAACACCAGCGCCTGGCGACCTTGGGCCAGGCATTCGGCCACGGCTTCCAGATACACTTCGGTCTTCCCCGACCCTGTGACACCTTTCAGCAGGGCGGTGGAATAGGTTTGATCCGCCACTTTTTCCCGCAGGATCGCCGATACCCGCGCCTGATCGCCAGTCAGCTTTTTACCTGCCTGTTGCGGATCAAGATGGGGATAGGCCACATCGCGCGGGGTTTCATATTCGATCAAAACCCCCAGCTTGACCAACCCCTTTACCACCGAAGACGTCACCCCCGCCATCGCCGAAAGTTCCCCCGCAGTGAACCGCATGCCGTCATGGTCTTCGAGAACGCCAATCACCTTTTCCCGCGCAGGGGTCATCCGGTCCGGTTCCACATCCCCCAGCCCGTAGATCCGCCGCATTCCGGGCGTATCGGTCAACCCCGGCGCACGGGTGGCCAGCCGCAGCATGGCCGACAAAGGCGTCAGCGTGTAATCCGCGACTTTGGCAAGGAACTTTTGCATTTCCTCGCGCATGGGGGGCACGTCGATCACACCGATGATCGGGCGAATCTTTTTCGGGTCATAGCCGCCCTGCCCCACGCCCCAAACCACACCGATGACCTTGCGCGGGCCAAGGGGGACTTCGACGTAAGCGCCCAGAAAACAGCCGCCAGCGGGGGCCTTATAGTCCAGCAAACGGTCAAGCGGCTGGGCTGTCAGAACAGCCACAAGCTGACCCGCTTCAAAATAGCTTTGATCGGTATATTCAGGCACGATAAGCGGGGTTCTCATTCACGGCGTGTTGCGATAAACCCCAACATGACACCTGCGCAAGCCACGCGCAAGAAACCAACCTGACACAAGGAACCCTTGGGATGAAATTTTTTGTTGATACCGCCGATGTGGATGCAATCGCCGAACTGAATGATCTGGGCTTTGTGGATGGTGTGACAACCAACCCGTCCCTGATCATGAAATCGGGCCGTGACATTCTGGAAGTGACCAAAGAAATCTGCGCCATGGTTGATGGCCCTGTCAGCGCCGAAGTGGTTGCCCTGAACTATGACGATATGATCCAAGAAGGCCGCAAGCTGGCGAAAATCGCTGAAAATATCGCGGTGAAAGTGCCTTTGACCTGGGACGGTCTGAAAACCTGTAAGACCCTGTCTTCTGAAGGCACCATGGTCAATGTGACCCTGTGTTTTTCCGCCAACCAAGCGCTTTTGGCGGCTAAAGCGGGCGCGTCGTTTATCTCTCCGTTCATCGGGCGTCTGGACGATATCAATCTGGACGGGCTGCAACTGATCGAAGATATCCGCCTGATTTATGACAACTATTCCTATGACACTGAAATTCTGGCAGCCTCTATCCGCACTGCAAATCACGTGTCCGATTGTGCCAAAATTGGCGCAGATGTGGTAACAGCGCCACCCAGCGTGCTGCACAGCCTTGCAAAACACCCCCTGACAGACCAAGGTCTGGAAGCGTTTATGAAGGATTGGGCGAAGACAGGGCAAAAGATCCTGTAACGCCCGCAGTAGTTACGAGGCGTAGCGAATGGCAGAGCAAGCGAAACCGCAAGATGCGGTGCGTGAACATATTCTATCCGACCCTATTCAGGTTCTCGAAGACCGCGATATCATGCGCGCGCTTATCTCGGCAGACGAGGTGGCGCGTGGCAAAAATGTTATCGACCTGCGCGCCATCGCGCTGGAACGGCTTGAGGCCCGCCTCAACCGGCTGGAAGACACCCACCGCCATGTGATCGCTGCGGCCTATGACAATCTGGCCAGTACCAACCAGATTCACCGCGCCACGCTGGCGATTCTGGAACCGCTGACTTTTGCGGAATTTCTGGTATTGCTCCAAGACGAACTGGGCCGGATCCTGAATGTGGCCTCGGCCCGTCTGGTTCTGGAAAGTCCTGCCGCCACCCCTGAAATGGAAACACAGCTTCAGGCCGAATTTGGCAGTGGTGTGTGTTTCTGTGCACCCGGGGCTGTGCAAGACTATATTTCACGGGGGCGGGCCACATCGGTGCGCCCCGTTACCCTGCGCACCCTGCAAGACCCTGATCCGGTGCTGTTCGGCGATGCCGCACCAACCGTCACATCCGAGGCCTTGCTGCGTCTTGATCTGGGCAAGGGAAACCTGCCCGCGATGCTGGTGCTGGGGTCATCCACCAACGATCAATTCACTCCGCAAAAAGGCGCAGACCTGCTGGTGTTTTTCGCCAGCGCCTTTGAACGTGTGCTACGCCGCTGGTTGAAATAATGCCAGCCGCAAGCGGCGCATTCGATCTGTTGGGGCGCTGGTTGTCCAGTATTACAGCTTTGCAAGGGGCCTCGGTCAAAACGGTTGAAGCGTATCAGCGCGATGTTTCCGGCTTTCTGGGCTTTTTGACCAACCATCTGGGCGGCGACCTTGGCCTTTCTAAATTGGGCGAAGTGAAAATTGCCGACATGCGGGCTTGGATGGCGTTTGAGCGGCGGCGCGGCGTTGGCCCCCGATCGCTGGCACGCGAGTTATCCGCCGTGAAATCCTTTTACCGCTGGCTTGGTGAATCCGAGGGCGTTGAAGTCACCGCTCCTCTTGCCACCCGCGCCCCGAAATTCAAAGCGCAACTGCCCCGCCCTATGGCGCAGGATCAGGCGAAGGCCATGATCGAAACCGTTGAATTGCAAACGCTGGACGGTTGGACCGGCGCACGCGACGCCGCTGTGATCACGCTGCTTTACGGCTGCGGCCTGCGCATATCCGAGGCTTTGGGCCTGACCTGCGCCGCCGCCCCGCTAGGCGAGACATTGCGAATTCGCGGCAAGGGCGAAAAGGATCGTGTGGTCCCCGTCCTGCCAGCCGCGCGCAAGGCCGTAGACAGCTATCTAGCGCTCTGCCCCTTTAGCCAGACCGCCGACAGCCCGCTGTTTCTGGGTAAAAAAGGCAAAGCCCTGAACCCGCGTCACATTCAAAAAGTGATGGAACAGACCCGCATGCAACTGGGCCTGCCCGCCACCGCCACCCCCCATGCCATGCGCCATTCTTTTGCCACGCATCTGCTGGAAGCAGGCGGCGATCTGCGTGCGATTCAGGAATTGCTGGGCCATGCATCCCTGTCCACAACCCAAGCCTATACCGCGCTGGATCAGGCCCACTTGATGGCCGTCTACAAAAAAGCCCACCCCAAAGGCGGTTAAAGGTCGCCTTTTTTGCAAAAAACTGTATGAAAACGCCCATGACACAACAGATCAAAGCTCTCTCGGTTCATCTCTTCACTGCCACTGGTGCTGTCTTTGCCATGCTGGCCATGTTGGCGGCTGTGGATGCCAAATGGGACCTGATGTTCCTGTGGTTGGTGGTGGCGTTTATTGTGGACGGGATCGACGGGCCACTGGCACGTAAATACGATGTGAAAACAAACTCGCCGCAATATGACGGTATGATCCTTGATTTGATCATCGACTATTTGACCTACATCTTTATCCCGGCCTTTGCCCTGTTCGAAAGCGGCATGCTGCCGGACTGGACTGGTTGGGTTTGTATCCTGATCATCACGTACACCTCTGCCTTGTATATGGTCGACACGCGGATGAAGACCAAAGACAACAGCTTTTCGGGCTTTCCCGCCACGTGGAATATGCTGGTTCTGGTGATTTTTGCGACCGAGCCGAATTTCTGGATTATTCTGTTTCTGGTGGTGGCCTGCGCTATCACAATGTTCACGCCGCTGAAGTTTATCCACCCTGTGCGCACGGAGCGCTGGCGCTGGATCAGCCTGCCTGTGGCACTGGTCTGGACGGCCACCGCTGGCATGGCGGCTTGGGTTAATTTTCACCCCGGCCCGCTGGTCACAACCATACTGGCAGGGACAAGCATTTATTTGTTGATCGCAGGCATCCTGCAACAACTCATCCCGCAGAAATCGTAAAACGGCGGCGTGCCCGTTGAATCCTGCACCCGCTAAATTCGAATTGCGATAACCCCCAAGACGATCACCAAAGCGGCGATCAGCTTTCCCGCGTCTGCCTTATCCTTAAAGGACAGGATGCCAATCAGCACCGCGAATAGCACCGAAACCTCGCGCAGGGCCGTGATCAGGGCAATCGGAGCCACCGTCATCGCCCAAACCGCGATCCAATAAGCCCCGACCGAAGCACAGCCCGCGATCAACCCCAAGGTCCAAACCCGCGGGGAACTGGGCAGCACAGCACGCCCCCGCAGCACCAGCCCGCCGATGGTGAACAGGAACGCATCCAGAAAAAACAACCAGCCCACAAATCCCGAAGCATTGCCCGAGGCCCGCGCGCCCAACCCGTCAAACAACGAATAGCCCGCTGTGCCAACCGCAGCCATAAGGGCAAAAGGGATCAGTCCCCGTTCTTCGCCTTGGGTAAACACACCGCGCGCCATCAGCACAATTCCAAGCCCCACCAAAAGAATTCCGCCGATCTGTGTACCTGTCACCACATCGGACAGGATCACCAGACTGACCGCCAGCACAATCATCGGCGCCGTGCCCCGCGCGATAGGATACACGCGGCTAAGATCACCGCGCATATAGGCCACGGTCAGGAAAGATTTATAGATCAGATGACACAGGATCGACCCTGCTAACAGCCACCAGCTTTCAGGGGCGGGCGCGGGAAACACCGCGATCATCACCAGCCCGATCACCCCATGGGCAATGGATAACAACACCATGCCCTGAAATTTATCATCGCCGAATTTGACAATGGCGTTCCAACTGGCATGCAACAATGCTGCGAATAAAACAGCGCCAAAAACAAAGATCGACATTACAGGCCTTTCACAGCAACAGCGAGTACGCGCCTTCGGCTTGTAGTAATTTCACTTTGGTTTCCACGCCCCCATCCCCTGAAAACCCGCCCAAATGACCGGTCCCAACGACGCGGTGGCAGGGGATGATGACGGGGATGGGATTGCTGCCGCAGGCCTGACCCACAGGCTGTGCAGGCACGCCCAGTTCCGCAGCGATCTCGCCGTAGGTGCGGGTTTCCCCGCGCGGGATCGCCGACATGGCCGCATAGACCTGTTGCTGGAATTCCGTGCCTTTGGGTGCAAGGGGCAGATCGAACCGATCCAGCCGACCTGCGAAATAGGCGGTCAACTGGTCCAGCGCGTCCTGTAAAACGGGCGTAAGCTCACCCTCGGTCCAACCGTCCCAGACAAGTTGCGTGATCGCGCCGTCTTGCTCGATCACCCCAAGAACCCCGACGGGCGTGTTTAAATGTGCTGCATTCATCGCACCAGCTTTCACCTGTTCGCAAGACTTGGCAAGAGGGCAAAAAGCAATCGTCTATTTACCATGTAAAACCGCAGCGCGGCTTAGTAGCACCCGGAATGATCCTCACCCGCGCCAGCCAGATAGATCACCGATGGCGTATTGCCATAACCGCAAACAAACACGTTCACCAAAAACGGCTGACCACTGCGTGCCATGCGACTAAGGCTGCCGCGATTGTTACCTCCTGCGTTCACCATATCCGGTATGCGCGCCCGCAAACCGCGATCAGCAAAGACAGGATCACTTTCATCTTGGGCGTGACGCAGCCCAAACCGATGGAAATTAGCCCGATCCTGTTGCAGCACCCCGCCGAGCGTGGTCACAGGCGCCCCACGGGAAGAACGCATATCTTCGGGTCCGATATAGGCCAGATAATACGCCAGTTCATTCCATTCCTGTGCCTGTAGCGGCAAGGAAAGGACGGTGAAGGCGATCGACAATAAGACTTTTTTCAACATCTAAGTCACCAAAATATTGATTAATATAAGAATTTTCAGGAAAGCTGCTCATAACCCTGACCAGCTTGCACCCGATGAATTCCAATCAATATGAAACCGTCCTCATTCTATCGCAATGATTCGCTCCGATGGCGGGCCTGCCCCGTTTAAGCGAAACGCCGAAAAATAAGGTGTTAGTCGCGCCTACAGGCCCTAATCCCGCAGTCCGTCTTCGCCCAGCAGATGCCGTCCTGCGCGGTCTTCAACCTCGATCACCCAGATGTCCGGATCAAACGACCGCTGCCGCGCTACCGCCGCGTCCACATCTTGCTCTGCCCCTGCGGCCAAAGTAACCCAAACGCGGTTTCCATCCAAATCATAGGACCGCTGGAACAGCGTTGCCGTGCCATCAAGGGGCGCTTGTTTAATCAGAACCGCCCCTGCGGTAGCATCCCCTTTGGCTGTCACAAACGCCGCAATATCAGCCAGAGCAAGGCGGCGCAGATAGGCTTTGACCCAGAAATCACTGGTCACACGGACCATGGATCAGTCTTTCGTGTCTTTAAAATCCAAGCCCATTTCGGTGAACCGTTCGGCTTCGCTTTCCCATTTCGGGCGCACTTTAACCTGTAGGAACAGATGCACCTCAGCGCCCACCAGCTCTTTTAATTCTTCGCGCGATGCCATGCTGACCGCTTTGATGGTTTCGCCTTTGGGCCCCACCGCAATACCTTTGTGGCCTTCGCGGGTCACATAAATCACCTGATCAATCCGCACTGATCCGTCTTTTTTCTGTTCCCAGTTTTCGGTTTCCACCGTCAGGAAATAGGGCAGTTCCTGATGCAATCGCAGCATCAGTTTTTCGCGAGTGGTTTCTGCGGCGATCATCCGCATCGGTACATCGGCGATCTGGTCTTCGGGATACAGCCACGGGCTTAGCGGCAGGGTTTCCGCCAGATAAGTGGTCAAATCTTTAACCCCGTGGCCTTTTTCAGCCGAGATCATAAAGACCTTTTCGAACGGATAAGCGTTGGACAATTCCTGCGTCAACGCTAACAAGCGGGATGCCTCGACCTTGTCGATCTTGTTGATCGCCAGCGCAACTTTGGTGTTCTTGCCAACCTTATTGCCCAGTTCTTCAAGGATCATCCGCACGCCCGGTGACATGCCGCGATGTGCCTCGACCAGCAGAACGGTGATATCCGCATCCCCTGCCCCTGCCCAAGCTGCCGCAACCATGGCGCGGTCCAGATTACGCCGCGTGCGGAACAACCCCGGCGTATCCACAAAAACGATCTGGCTGTCGCCCTCCATCGCGATACCGCGAATACGCGCCCGCGTGGTTTGCACCTTATGAGTCACAATGGACACTTTCGCGCCCACAATACGGTTCATCAACGTGGATTTCCCCGCGTTCGGTTCACCGATCAGCGCCACGAATCCGGCCCGTGTGTCAGTCATTTTCTGTCTCCAACTGCGCCAGAACGGCCTTGGCCGCCTCTTGCTGCGCATTGCGTTTGCTTTCGGCAGAGCCTTGTCCGCTCAGCCCGTTGCTTAATTGTGCTTCGATTTCGAACATCGGCGCATGATCCGGGCCTGTGCGGCCCACTTCTACATATTGCGGCGGCTTCATGCCACGGGCCTGTGCCCATTCCTGCAAGGTGGTTTTGGCATCGCGGGCGTCGTCTTTGGCGGCGTCGATCCGGCTGTCCCACAGACGCAGGATCAACGCGCGGGCCACATCAAATCCGGCGTCGCGGTAGACAGCGGCGATCACCGCTTCCATTGCATCTGCCAGAATCGCCTGTTTACGGCGCCCCCCTGATATCATCTCAGAGCGGCCCATCTTCAGCGCCGCTCCCAGATCCAAATCGCGGGCAATGTCGGCGCAGGTTTCCTTGCGCACCAATGCGTTGAACCGCGGTGCCATCAGCCCCTCAGAGGCTGTGGGATCACGATCCGACAATGCCTCCGCAATCACCAGACCCAAAACACGGTCGCCCAGAAATTCCAGCCGCTGGTTATCAGACCGCGTGGCCGAGGACAGCGACGAATGGGTCACCGCCTGAATCAGGACTTCTGGATCAGAAAAATCATGCCCTAAACGGACACTGAATTCACGGAGTTCGGCAGCCAGCTTCAATTCAACGCCTTAAAGAAACGATCCCCGCGCCATGTCCAGAACGCCAGAATGGAACTGCCCGCAGAAGAGAACATCACCCGATCCGCACGGCCAATTAAATAGGAAGCAGGGACAAAGCCAACGCCATTTGGCTGGCGAAAGCGGCTGTCGGTGGAGTTGTCGCGGTTATCGCCCATGAAGAAATAGTTGCCCTCAGGCACGGTATAAACAGGGGTATTGTCACCCGAACGATCGGCGATGTTCAGGGTCAGATGCGATACCCCATTGGGCAGGGTTTCGACGAATTGTTCCTTAACGCAGTCAGCGCCAAGCCCCACAGCGCCATTGCCACAGGCGGGCAGATTGCCCATCGGGCCTTGTGCGTCATAGGTTTCGACAAAGTTTCCGTCTGGCACCATTTCAACAGCCGTGCCGTTGATTTGCAGAACGCCGTCAATCATCTGGATTTTATCCCCCGGCAGACCGATCAGCCGTTTGATGAAATCCGCCTCGCTGGCGGGGTGTTTGAATACGATAATATCACCGCGCTCGGGCTCTCCACCGAACAGTCGGCCATCCCAGTCTTTGGCAAAGCCGCAAAAGTTGAAACCGCGCAGGGTTGGGCAGGACGCCCAGCTGTAGCCATAGGTGAATTTGTTGACGAACAGGAAATCCCCAATCAAAAGCGTTGATTTCATCGAGCCTGACGGAATCCAGAACGGTTGAAACAGAATGGTGCGGATGATGCCTGCCAGAAACAAAGCCCAAAAGATGGTCTTGAATGTTTCTGTAATACCGCCCGATTTTACGCTTTTATCTGCCATAGTCGCCGCCTGTGTTCTGATGTCTTGGCTACATGACCCTTCAAAGGGATTTAGTCAACTGGTGTAGCCTCGATCACCACAAAGGCCTGCGCCCAAGGGTGATCATCTGTTAGGGAAACATGCACTGTGGCCTTGTGCCCTGCGGGGGTCAGATCGTCCAACCGCTTGGCGGCCCAGCCCGTCAGTTCCATCACCGGCTGGCCGGTGCGCAGGTTGCGCACGGACATGTCTTTCCACGCAATCCCCATGCGCAGCCCTGTACCCAACGCCTTGGAACAGGCCTCTTTGGCGGCCCAGCGTTTGGCATAGGTGCCGACCGTGTCTTTGCGCCGTTCGGCCTTGGCCTGTTCCACATCGGTAAACACGCGGTTGCGAAAGCGGTCCCCGAACCGATCCAGCGTGCCTGCAATCCGGTCGATATTCGCAAGGTCTGTGCCAATCCCAAGGATCATGTGATCCGCGCCGTCAGAATTTTGATGCTGGCAAAGCCGAAGAACCCCGCAAAAGCCAGATTGAACCCGCGCTGCGCCTTTTTATAGCCACGCACGATCCCCGGGGTGGAAAACAGAAAGGCATAGCTGATGAACACCAGAATAGAGGCCATGAACAGCACCCCGAAATATGTGAACAATTCCCCTAAACTTGCATCATGAGGCGCCACAATCGCATAAATGGACCCCCAGCTCAGGATCGCCTTGGGGTTGGTCAGGTGCAGCGCCATGCCTTTGGCAAACAACCGGCGCGGCCCACCGGTAAATGGCGTCCCCACAATTTCATCCGCAGGGCGCAGCGAAGACCGCAGCGCTTTAATCGCCAGAAACAACAGATAGGCCGCGCCAAAATAGCGGATGATTTCAAACACCCAAGCATTGCCCAGCATGATCGCGCCCAGACCCAGCGCCGCGGCCAGCCCCAGACTGGCAGAGCCCGCCAATATGCCCAGCGCCACCATCAAGGCCGCAGACCGCCCCCGTTGCATCGCCGTGCCCGCCACTGAAAGGGTCGCAGGGCCAGGGCTGCCCCCCGCCAAAAGCCAGCCGAACCACAACAGGATGAATTCCGGCGTCAGCATTACAGGCCTGCTCGGGCTTCATCCATCAAGACCCGCATCCGCAGAATGGCATTTTCGAGACCGGTGAAAATTGCCTCGCCGATCAGGAAATGCCCGATGTTCAGTTCCTGTACTTCGGGCAAAGCGGCAATGGGTTTTACCGTGTCATAGGTCAGCCCGTGACCTGCGTGAACTTCTAACCCGAGGTCTGCGCCAAAAGCCGCCATATCGCGCAATTTGGCGAATTCCGCGTCGCGCAGATCAAAGTGACCTTCGGCATGGGCATCGCAGTAAGCCCCCGTGTGCAATTCGATCACAGGCGCACCAATCCGTGCCGCAGCTTCGATCTGGCGCTTGTCAGCGGCAATGAAAATTGACACGCGACAGCCCGCGTCCTGCAAAGGGGCGATGAAATGGGCCAGTTTGTTTTCCTCACGCGCCACCTCCAATCCGCCCTCGGTGGTGCGTTCCTCACGTTTTTCAGGCACGATGCAAACCGCATGGGGTTTGTGACGCAGGGCAATCGCCTGCATTTCATCGGTTGCCGCCATTTCGAAATTCAACGGAACGGTCAGCCCTTTAACCAAGGCTTCGATATCGGGGTCGGTGATATGGCGGCGGTCTTCGCGCAGATGCGCCGTTATCCCGTCCGCACCCGCAGATTCGGCCAGCAAGGCCGCGCGCAGCGGGTCTGGCGTGTCACCGCCCCGCGCATTGCGCACCGTAGCCACATGGTCGATATTCACACCCAGTCGCAATTTTCCCTGCGCCATGAGCCGCTCCTTTTAGTCTGCTTTTTGCTGTCTTTTGACCCGCAGGTCCTGAATCTTTTTCATCAACGCCCCTTTGCGGCGGCGCTGGTAGGCGGCAATCATCGGCTTAGAGGCAAAATAGATCGCCACAGCGCAGATCAGTCCGGGGATGATGCCGCCCACAAGATAGGGCACAAACACATCATAAAAGAACGAGGTCACGCCTTCCCATGGGCTGGGCGGGTAGCCGAACATGGATTTGGCATTGGCAAGGATCGTGCTCCAGGTTTCAACAACCCCATGTTTGACCCTGTGCCAGACCCGACCTTCATGTCCCTCTCCCATCATCCACAGACCTAAGCGAAAGCTGGTGGCTGCGATGAACGGGAAGGTGATCGGGTTGCCAACAAAAGTGCCAAGCAGTGATGCCAGAACATTGCCGCGCAGCACAAAAGCCAGCCCCGCGGCAAGGAAAAAATGCAGCCCGAAAAACGGTGTAAAAGTTACAAAAGTGCCACAGGCAATACCAAGCGCAATTTTATGAGGCGTGTCAGGCAGGCGTTTGATGCGGTGTTTTACATACTCAAAGGCGCGCTTCCATCCTGATTTGGGATAGAAGAACTCTGCAATTGTTTGCAGCCAAGTCCTTTGGTTTCTGCGTTTGAACACGCTCGCGGCACCTTTTGGGCAATCGTTGAACTGCTCTTAACGTCCTTGGCGCCAACACGCCAGAACCCGCAGGTCACTCTGTTTGGTTTTTCCGACTTTTGCGCAACACTTGCGCCACATCCGAATCGGCTTCGACGGCCGTCAGGACGTGCATCAAATGTTCCACATCCCGCACCTCTATATCAATCGTCATTCGGTAAAAATCTTGTTTACGGTCGGTAAATTCAAGGTTCGAAATATTGGCGTTATGTTCGCCGATCAAGGTGCAGATCCGCCCCAATACACCCGCGTCATTGGCCATAGTCACTTCGATAGTGACATTCTGATCGGCAACGCGCTTGCCATCCAGCCAGCGCAAGTCGATCCAGCGTTCGGGGGTGTCTTCGTATTCAACCAGCCGGTCACAATCAATCCGGTGCACCAAAACACCGCTGCCCCGTGTGGCAATGCCGACAATCCGTTCCCCGGGCAAGGGTTGGCAACAGATGCTGGTCTGGGCGAATTGGTCCGCATCCAGACCGATGATCCGTTCAGCGGGTTCTTCGTGGGAAATATCATCCACCCGCACCAGTTCGGGATAGAGAACACTGACCAGTTCTTTGCCGGTCATTTCAGCGCTACCGATTTTCGCCAGCATTTCCTCGGCGGATCCGATGCCCATATGGGCCGCAGCCGTGCCCAGCGCCTTATCGGTGGCTTTCTTGCCGACCCGTTCCAGCGCCACACGGGCCAGTTCACGACCCAGCCGCACAAAGCCTTCGCGGTGTTCTTCGCGCAGGGCCCGTCGAATGGCCGATTTGGCCCGCCCCGTCACCGCAATATCCATCCATGTGGATTGCGGGCGCTGGCCCTCGGCTGTAGTGATTTCCACCGATTGGCCGTTGCGCAAACGCGTCCACAGCGGCACCCGACGCCCATCCACTTTGGCGCCCACACAGGCAGAGCCGATGCGCGTGTGAATAGCGTAGGCGAAATCAATCGGCGTGGCCCCGCGCGGCAGTTTGATCACATCGCCCTTGGGGGTAAAACAAAACACCTGATCCGCGAACATATCCAGCTTCACATGTTCGAGGAATTCCTCGTTCATGTCATTGTTGGCCACGTGTTCGGTCAGTTCTTCGAGCCATTTGAACGGATCAACCGCAAAGGGATTTTCGACCCGCTCGCCGTTGCGATAAGACCAGTGCGCTGCGACTCCTGCTTCGGCAACATCGTGCATTTGCTGGGTGCGGATCTGGATTTCCACCCGTTTGCCATCGCGCCCTGAAACCGTGGTGTGAATACTGCGGTAGCCGTTGGTTTTGGGCTGGCTGACATAATCTTTGAACCGCCCGGGAACTGCCCGCCAGCGGCGATGCACCTGCCCCAGCGCAGCATAAACATCGTCTTCGGTCTTGGTGATGATCCGAAAGCCAAAGATGTCGGACAGACGCGAGAAACCCTCTTTCTTTTCCTCCATCTTGCGCCAGATGGAATAGGGTTTTTTCTCGCGCCCAAACACAGTGGCCTCGACACCGGCCTTGGCCAGCACGTCGCGAATGTCCTGGGTGATCTGCGGCGTGACATCACCGGTTTCTTTGCGCAGGGTCAGGAAACGGCGCATGATGGAATTGCGGGCTTCGGGGTTCAGCACCCGAAAGGCCAGATCCTCTAGCTCTTCGCGCATCCATTGCATACCCATGCGCCCTGCTAGCGGGGCATAGATTTCCATGGTCTCGCGGGCTTTGCGCTCCTGTTTGTCATCCACCATATGACGGATTGTGCGCATATTGTGCAGGCGGTCGCTCAGCTTGACCAGAATCACCCGCACGTCTTTGGACATGGCCAGCAACAGCTTGCGGAAATTCTCGGCCTGTTTGTTATCTTTAGAGGACAGTTCCAGATTGGTCAGCTTGGTGACACCATCCACCAGTTGGGCCACTTCGGTGCCAAAGCGTTTTTCGACGGCCTGATAGGTGGATTTTGTGTCTTCGACTGTGTCGTGCAGCAAGGCGGTGATGATCGTGTCATCATCCAGCCGCTGCTCGGCCAGAATCATCGCCACAGCAATGGGATGGGTAAAATACGGCTCCCCCGACTGGCGCGTTTGCCCCGTATGCATCAGCTTGCCATAGTCATAGGCCGCTTCGATACGTTCCGCGTCGCAGTTCGGGTTATAGGCCTTCATCAGGTCAACTAAGACCTGTGCCGGCACCATTTCAGAGTTGTTTTGAACCGAAGGCCGCATAGGGCCTTATTTCATTTCTTGCGCTTCCATCAGCGCGCGCAACAGGTTCTCTTCAGACATATCGTCGTCAGGTTTGTCCTGTTCAGTGCCCATCAGCAACGCCATTTGATCTTCTTCAGGCTCGTCCACCTCAATCTGGGTTTGATAGCTTTCAATTGCAGCTTCACGCAGTTGATCGGACGTCAGCGTTTCCTCGGCGATTTCGCGCAGGGCCACAACTGGGTTTTTGTCATTGTCGCGGGGCACAGTGATTTCTGCGCCTGTGGTAATTTCCCGTGCCCGATGCGCGGCCAGCATAACCAGCTCGAAACGGTTCGGAATTTTATCTACGCAATCTTCAACTGTTACACGTGCCATATTGGGGCGCTCCGGCGGTTTGGGGATATCAAGGGTGGGCAAATAGCTGCTTTCAGGCAGGATTGCAAGGGCTAAGCCCCTATCGCGGCACACAGAGCCTGCGAACCAGCGTCGATCAGCCCAGCCGCTGAATTTCAGCACGGGCGGTGGCGTCAAAACTCTCAATCATTTCATCCAAACTTAACCCCAACACGGGATGGTGCCAGTCAGGAGAAACATCTTTAAGGGGAATCAGTACGAACAATCGGTCCTGAACACGCGGATGGGGCAGAATCATTTGGTCAGGCGTGCGCTTCATCTGCTGCGTGAGCGATAATTCACGCCATTGTGAAAATGTCGCAGGGTCGGGCAAAATCGCCCCGTCGTAATCTATCAAATCGAGGTCAATAACACGCGCTTCCCATCGCTCGTTGCGCGTGCGGCCAAGTTTTGACTCAACCTTATGTAGTGCCGCTAAAACAGACTCTGCAGAGAGTGAAGTTTCGCAGCACACAGCGGCATTTACGAAATCCGGACCCGAGCCGATCGGGAACGCAGGCGTGCGAAAAAAACCGCTTATCTCAACCGCAAATAGACCATTGCTTGACATATCTTCGATTGCAGCTTCTACTAAATCGACTGAAGCGCCAATTTCGTTTGACAGGTTTGATCCCAGAGCAATTAAGCACTTTGAAAGGACTTTTCGGGCATTTTGTTGTTGCAGTGCCAAAATATAAACCTATTTACCGCGGAACTTCAGCTGGGTCATACAACACGCCAATAAACGACACCGCACCAGCTGAACAGACATTTTGGAAGGATCATTTATGTTCTATCGCGACGAGCGTCTGGCATTGTTCATTGACGGCTCAAATCTCTATGCCGCTGCCAAGGCCTTGGGCTTTGACATCGACTACAAACTCTTACGATCAGAGTTCATGCGTCGGGGCAAATTGCTTCGCGCGTTTTATTATACTGCATTGCTGGAAAGTGACGAATACTCCCCGATCCGCCCGCTGGTTGATTGGCTGAACTACAACGGCTTCAATATGGTGACTAAGCCCGCCAAAGAATACACAGACAGCATGGGTCGCCGTAAGGTGAAGGGAAATATGGATATCGAACTTTGCGTCGATGCCATGGAGCTCGCCCCGTTTGTAGATCATATCGTTCTGTTCTCTGGTGACGGCGACTACCGCCCGATGATTGAATCCCTGCAACGTAAAGGCGTCCGTGTTTCGGTTGTTTCCACAATTCGCAGCCAGCCCCCGATGATTTCCGACGATCTGCGCCGTCAGGCCGATAATTTCATCGAACTGGACGAATTGCGTGATGTAATCGGCCGCCCCCCCCGCCCTGAAGGCGCGGAAGGCCAACGCGACGAAGCCGAATACGAGACTGAAGATTAAGAACAAAGGGCACCGCAAGGTGCCTTTTTTGCGTTTAGAGGCTTGGGTGAATATCAGCCACAAATGCCTGAACTATGCCCAAGCCCTTAAACAACGTTAACCTTACGACGACACCGCCCTAACCCCATAGACTCGCCCCATGACCCGCGATGAATTCAACGATTTCTGCGCCGCCCTGCCCCAGACCACCCATGTGATCCAATGGGGTAATGCGGATGTGTGGAAAGTCGGCGGCAAGGTATTTGCCATTTGTGGCTGGAACGACGGCAAAGACGCGTTCACCTTCAAAGCGGCCCCAATCGCATTTGAAGTTTTGTCAGATCAGCCCGGCATTCGGCCCGCCCCCTATCTGGCCTCTCGGGGGCTGAAATGGTTGCAACATTACGACACGCCCGGCCTGTCTGACACCGCGCTCAAAGAGCATCTGCGTGACAGCTATGATATGGTCGTAGCGAAACTAACCAAAAAGAAACGAAGCGAGCTTAGTTTGTAAGGAACGCAGGTTGCGCAGTCAGACTCCGTAGCTTAGACCAATGCGCAACAACAAGATGAAAACAGGCAAGGAAACCATCCTTCATGGCCCACCCCCAACGCGCGGATGCGCCACAAGCATCCGAGAAAAGCGCACGCGACTGGGCCCAAAGCCTTGCTCAATACCGAAAACCTGACACCGCGCGGGCGGTTTTCGAACTCTGTGCCAGTATTTTTCCGTTTATCGCCCTATGGGCACTGGCTTGGTGGGCGATTTCGATCAGCCCTGTGCTGGCCGTGCTGATCGCAATGGTAAACGCGGGCTTTCTTGTACGGCTCTTTGCCATTCAACATGATTGCGGCCACGGCGCGTTTTTGCAAAACGCCACCGCCTCGAACTGGATCGGGCGCTGTATTGGCGTGCTGACCCTGACGCCATATGCGGTTTGGCGCAAATCCCATTCCCATCACCACAGCACGTCTGGCAATCTGGATCACCGTGGGATGGGGGATGTTCACACCAAAACCGTTGCCGAATATGCGCAACTGACCCGCTGGCAGAAACTGGGTTATCGTCTGTACCGCTCGCCTCTCGTTTTGTTTGGCTTGGGGCCTATCTACTTGTTTGTATTACAAAACCGCATCCCCGTCGGGTTGATGAAAGCGGGATCAAAATACTGGGGTTCTGCGATGGGCACCAATGCGATGATCCTGCTGGCGCTTGGTATCGTTGCTTATTTCGGCGGGATCTGGCCATTGGTTCTGGTCTTTGCCCCCACCATCATTCTGGGCGCCGCTGTTGGGGTCTGGCTGTTCTACGTCCAACACCAATTCGAAGAAACTCACTGGGACCGGGATGACGAATGGAACATCCAAGACGCCGCATTTCACGGCAGTTCACACTATAAACTGCCCGCAGTTTTGAACTGGCTAACTGCCAATATCGGCGTGCATCACGTCCACCACCTGAACTGCCGTATCCCGTTTTACCGCCTGCCAGAAGTCCTGAGCGACCACAGCAGACTGGCCGACATTCAGACCATTACGCTGGCCCAAAGCTTTCAATGCGCCCGCTTGCACCTGTGGGACGAAAATCAACGCCGCTTGCTGTCTTTCGCCCATGCAAACAAACTGATTTCCGAACAACAGCCTCATTACACGCGCTCGGCAGCCTAGGCTGCTTTCGCCTGTGAAATAGCGGTTTCCAGCATCTCGATCGGCATCTTATGTTGCGCCCCGCCCTGATGGCTGGCGTGTCCGAATGCCAGATCGGTCCGGATAAAGTCGACCTGAATAAAGGCTTCGTCCAAGCGGGTAACCAATTGACGGACTTTATCACACAGCTCCACCGCCTGAGCAGCCGAAAAATGGGGCGTTTGTACAGAAAACGACCCGCCGCCGTAATATGAATAAAGGCAGCCTTCTTTTTCGAACAGACGGGACAGCCCCGCGACAAGCTGTTGAACGTAATAGTTAAACCCGTCCTGACTAAGCCGCCCATGCAGCGCATCCAGGTTTTTTAACTGGATCGCCATAACGTTTAAACTTTCAGGATGTTTGCTTTTTAACTGGTACAGATAGTTTTCAAACGCAACTTTGGTAATCAACCCCGCTGGCGCGTCGCCCACTGTCATTGTTGACCGTTCGACCCACCGCCCAAAGGTTTTCTCAATCTCTGAAACATTAACTTCCGGATTGGTTTTGCGATTGCGTAGGGTCGCCAAGCGCAATTCAGCTGCGTGTAAGCGGGTCTCAACCTCAAAGAACTCGAAGGGTTTGACGATGTAATCCAGCGCGCCGCCGGCAAAAGATTTTGACAGGTTTTCCTGATCACTCATCGCTGTCAGTTTAAGGACTGGAACCTCGCTGTACTGCGGCATGCTACGCAACCGCTTCATCAACTCTGTACCTGTCATGCCTGGCATTTGAATGTCCAATAAGAAACATTCAAACGGCTCGCGAGCCTGTTCCACCAAGGTCAAAGCCTCAGCCGCCGAATGCGCGGTTGCAACATCCTCATAGCCAGCATGTGCCAAAAATGCCCCTAAAATTTCCAGAATTTCCGGATCATCGTCTACCGCCAATATCTTCATAGTGCCTGCCTCATTGCGCCAAGCCGTAGACCCCAGATCGGACCCAAGCTTAGCGTATTAGAATTGAAGAAAAAATAGAAACCCACTACCCACATTCAACCCTACCAAGTAAACTTGACTTATCAATTAGTTGATAGAGCTGTTACGGTAATTTTACCGCACAAGTAGTACGAATATGCAACACCTCATCCACACTAAGCGCCACCGAGGCACGCACAAACCGCTTCAAAACGCCAATTGGTGGAATTATCCCTGCCGCAGGCTCGACCTGTGCGGGCAGATGCCCTAGGTATTGGGCCAACCTCACTGTAATGCTGCGGTGAACCCCTGCGCCACACCCTAAAACGGGCCAATTCGATGACCAAACCACCTTTGACCCTCTACCTTGCTGCCCCGCGCGGATTTTGTGCCGGCGTAGACCGCGCCATTAAGATTGTGGAAATGGCCATCGAAAAATGGGGCGCACCCGTGTTTGTGCGCCATGAAATCGTGCACAATAAATATGTGGTGGATGGCCTGCGCGACAAAGGCGCGGTTTTTGTCGAAGAGCTGTCTGAATGCCCTGACGACCGTCCGGTGATTTTTTCCGCCCACGGCGTACCGAAATCCGTCCCCGCCGCCGCCCAAGCCCGCGAAATGATCTTTGTGGATGCCACCTGCCCGCTGGTCAGCAAGGTCCACATCGAAGCGGAACGCCACCATCAAAACGGTCTGCAAATGGTGATGATCGGTCATGATGGCCACCCAGAAACCATCGGCACCATGGGCCAACTGCCCGAGGGCGAGGTCTTGCTGGTGGAAACCCCCGCAGATGTGGCGAAACTGTCTCCCCGCGATGCGAACCAACTGGCCTACATCACCCAGACAACCCTGTCGGTGGATGACACAATCGAAATCGTCAGCGCCCTGAAAGCACGGTTCCCCGCCATCGTTGGCCCCCATAAAGAAGACATCTGCTATGCCACGACCAACCGGCAGGAAGCAGTCAAAGCGGTTGCCCCGTACATCGACGCACTACTGGTGATCGGCGCGCCAAACTCGTCCAATTCCAAACGTCTGGTCGAGGTCGGTAAAACCGCTGGCTGCGCCTATTCGCAACTGGTGCAACGGGCCACAGACATCGACTGGCGCGCGCTCGACGGGATCACTTCTATCGGTATAACTGCAGGCGCATCCGCCCCCGAGGTGCTGATAAACGAGGTCATCGACGCTTTCAAAGCCCGCTATGACGTCACCAGCGAAGTGGTCGAAACCGCCGTGGAAAACGTCAGCTTCAAAGTGCCCCGTGTGCTGCGCGACAACGCCGCCTGATGGCGCTGGCCCTACCGCCGCGCACCCCACTGGCGCTGGCAGCCCTTGGAACTGCGCCATTTATCATCGGCGCAATCGGGGCGGCCACGGATACCGTCTTCACCCCCTTTCCCTCCAGCAGTGTTGAATCCGTCATCCACTACGGCATTGTTATAATGTCCTTTTTGACGGGAATTCTGTGGGGCTTTGCGTCCCACTCCCCAAAGGGTCAGTCGTCTTACGCCTATATCACGGGGGCAATTCCAGCCCTTTACGTGTTTTTCGCCGTAGCTGGCAGCGATGCCGACAAGCTCGAGGCTTTGATGTTCGGCTTTCCAGCCCTTCTCGTCATCGACACGTCGTTTCAAAAATCCACCCTAACCCCGCCTTGGTGGCTAACCCTGCGCATCCCCACCACAATCGTGATCATCGCCTGCCTGACTGTGACCCGCCTGAGTATCTAACCTCCGGTGCGCAGACGAATCCCAGACAAAGCCGATTGATTCCAGCGCCCCATCCATGACACAAACGAACCACCCAATCAGGAGAGCGCCATGTCCCCCGAGTTCCTTGTTACCGCATTGATCGTCTGCCTCGCGCCCGGCATTGGTGTGGTGTTCACCCTGTCTATGTCCTTGGGGGCGGGCCTGAAAGCGGGGCTTTGGGCCGCATTGGGCTGCACCTTGGTCACGGCTTTTCACCTTGGGGCTGCACTGGCTGGTTTGGCGGCTGTGTTACACACTTCGGCGCTGCTGTTTTCAGCCGTGAAATTCGCAGGGGTCGGGTATCTTTTGTATATGGCGTGGGGCACATTGAAAGGCACAGGCGGCCTGTCTGTCAGCCCTGACCGCTCTGCCGCCAACCCGTTAAGGATTGTCTGGCGTGGTATCATCCTGAACCTGCTGAACCCCAAACTACCGATGTTTTTTCTGGCATTCCTGCCCCAGTTCATCACCCCTGACACCGCCAACACAGGTCAGGCAACAGGCCAACTGTTGCAACTGGGGTTTGCTTTTGTGGCCATGACGGGCTTGGTGATGGTTGGCTATGCGCTGGCCGCGGGCAGCCTGCGCCGCTATGTGGTTGAAAGCCCCCGCGCCATGGCGTGGATGCGCCGCACCTTTGCCATCAGTTTTGCAGCACTTGGGGCCAAGCTGGCATTGGAACGCGCCTAAGATGGACCGCCAGACCATAGAAATATATGACGCCAAAGCCGCAGACTACGCCAAGCTGATCACCAGCGACGCGCCCTCCCGTCATTTGCGCGCCTTTATGGAGGCCCTGCCGAAAGGTGGCCACGCCCTTGATCTGGGCTGTGGCCCGGGCAATGCCGCCGCAACGATGCGCGACGCAGGGTTTCGCGTCACCGCCCTCGACGCCAGCGCTAAGATGGTGGAATTGGGCAAGGAACGCTATGGTCTGGACATCACCCTTGGCACTTTTGACGATGTGATCCAGACCGCCGAATATGATGGCATCTGGGCCAGTTTTTCACTGCTTCACGCCCCCCGAGACCACATCCCCCGTCACCTGACCGCGATCCACACCGCGCTGAAACCCCAAGGGATCTTTGTGATCGGTGTCAAAACCGGAACAGGTACCGAACGGGACAGCCTCGGGCGGCAATACACCTATTTTGAACCCGCAGAACTGGACGCCTTGTTGCGCGCCGCCGGTTTCACTCCAACCTCCTCTGCCACCGGCTCTGATACCGGGCTTGCTGGCGACATCTCACCTTGGATTATTGTAACTGCCCATGCCTGACTTATACGCTTACACAGACGGTGCCTGCTCTGGAAACCCTGGCCCGGGGGGGTGGGGCGCCATGCTGATCGCCCGCGATGGTGACACTGTGATCAAAACCCGCGAATTGAAAGGCGGAGAGCCTGACACCACCAACAACCGCATGGAACTTTTAGCTGCGATAAACGCGCTAGAGGCTTTAGAAAAACCCAGCACAATCACCCTTGTGACCGACAGTAACTATGTCAAAGACGGCATCACCAAATGGATCTTCGGCTGGAAGAAAAACGGCTGGAAAACAGCCGCGAAAAAACCGGTAAAAAACGAGGAATTGTGGAAATTGCTGGACGCAGCAACCACCCGCCACAGCATCACGTGGAAGTGGATCAAGGGCCACGCAGGTCACGCTGAAAACGAACGGGCTGACGAACTGGCCCGCGAAGGCATGGAGCCTTTCAAACCCGCCAAACGCAAATGAACCCGCTTGATGCCCTTGATTATGCAGCGGTTTTTGTCTTTGCCCTGACTGGCGCGCTGACCGCCAGCCGTGCCCAGCTTGATATCATCGGCTTTGTGTTTCTGGCCAGCCTTACGGCAGTGGGTGGCGGCACCATTCGCGATCTGTTGCTGGACCGAAACCCGATATTCTGGATCGAAGACCCACGCTATATCCTGATCGCCAGCCTTGCGGCGGCACTGGTGTTTGTCACCGCGCACCGCTTTGAAAGCCGCCTGCGCCTGATCCTGTGGCTCGATGCACTGGCCCTCTCCGTGGCGGTTTCCGCAGGGGTTGGGGTGGCACTTTCAACGGGCCAATCCGCAATCATCGTTGCCTTGATGGGGGCCGTCACAGGTACAATGGGCGGGTTAATGCGCGATGTGGTGGCCAATGAAGTTCCACTAGCCCTGAAACAAGGTGAACTCTATGTCACCGCCGCCTTTGCAGGCGCAATCGCGGCCTTGTTTACGACGGAACTGACCAACCACCTCTTCGCCCCACTGGCCGCCTGCACCGTGGTAACCTTGGTGCTACGCGCAGGTTCCATCGCTTTTGGCTGGCGCCTGCCCGTCTACAAAAGCCGCCCCCCAAAACAATAGTTTTTTGTTTTTCAAACATCCCCGCCGGAGGCTTTAAGTCTCAGTCTCGCCGCCAAAAACAGCGCCCTTGGGAATAGGGAAACCGCGTAAAAAATCCAGAGGCTCCATCGCCCCTTTACCCGCCCGTTGCAAGCGCAGCAAATCCACGGCACCTGTACCACAGGCCACCCGCAAATCAGCGTTCAGCACCGTGCCCGCAGACCCAGAGTCAGCCCCGTCCACAACACGGCTCATCAACAGCTTGACCCGCTGCCCCTCCATCACGCTCCACGCGCCTGGAAACGGGGAAAGCCCGCGAATTTGGCGATCCACTTCGGTGGCGGGCAATGCCCAATCCACGGCGGCTTCGGCCTTGTCGATTTTGGCGGCATAGGTGACGCCGTCTTCAGGCTGCGCCACGGCGGGCATGGACACATCTTTATCCAGAACCGACAGGATCGCATCCCGCCCCAACAGGCTAAGCCGGTCATGCAAACCACCCGTGGTGTCACCGTCAGAAATATCGGTGGTTTGCGTCAAAAGCACCGGCCCCGTATCCAGTCCCGCCTCCATCTGCATCACGCAAACACCGGTCTGCGCATCCCCCGCCAGAATTGCACGGTGGATCGGCGCGGCCCCGCGCCAACGGGGCAACAGGCTGGCGTGAATATTCAGGCAGCCTTTGGCGGGCGCGTCCAGCAAGGCTTGGGGCAGGATCAGCCCATAAGCGACCACCACGGCCACATCCGCCTGCAATGCCGCAAATTCATCCCGATCCGCCGCATCCTTAAAGTTCACCGGATGGCGCACGGTAAGACCCAGCGCCTCTGCCGCTTTTTGTACAGGCGAGGGACGATCCTTCTTGCCCCGCCCCGCAGGACGCGGAGGCTGGCAGTAAACTACACAGACCTCATGCCCTGCCGCAACAATACCTTGCAGGATCGGCACTGAAAAATCCGGCGTGCCCATAAAAATCACTCTCATGACTCGCGTCCGTTTTTCAGGGCCAGCTTGCGGGCCTTGGCCACCAGCATCTTGCGTTTGACCGCACTCAGGTTGTCAAAATACATCTTACCGTTCAGATGGTCGATCTGGTGCTGCACGCTTGTCGCCCAAAGCCCCACCAAATCCTTGCGCGTCTTCACACCGTTTTCATCAAGATAGGTCACCGTCACCCCGCGGGGCCGCGCGATCTTGGCCGAAACCCCCACCAAATTCGGCGAGGCTTCGGTATGTTCGCGCAGCTTTAGACTGGCATCAATAATTTCAGGGTTCGCCATGCGCAGCGGCTTGTCACCCTGTTCCGACGCATCCACCACCGCAAGGCGCTGCATCACGCCGATCTGACAGGCCGCAAGCCCGACACCCGGCATGGCATACATTGTTTCAAGCATATCATCCCAGATCTCCCGCACCTGATCGTCCACCGTTTCAACGGGGTCACAGACACTGCGCAGCCGTTGGTCGGGCCAAGGAATAAACGGACGTATGGTCATGGGGTTTCCTCTAAATAATCAAGCACCAAGCGACCCTCTAGGTGGTCGGCTTCATGCTGTACAATCACGGCGGCATCCCCGTCGAATTCCTGCCTGTGGCGGGCACCGTTAACATCCTGCCAGACCAGCAATATGCGCGCAGGACGTGTAACCGCAACAGGCTGATCTGGAATCGAAAGACATTGTTCCGGCACTGTACGGGTTTCATCCCCCATCGCGGTTATGACGGGGTTCACACAGACAAACGGACAGGGCGCACCCTGTTTCCATTCCGCATCAAACACAAACATACGGCGCAAATCACCCACTTGCGGTGCCGCCAAACCACGCCCCTGCGCGTGATACATGGTATCACACATATCCGCGGCCAGTCGGGCTAAACCGTCATCAAACACTTCCACCGCAGAACACACCTGCCGCAAAACCGGATCAGGATGCATCACAATGGGCAACAGGCTCATTCGCGCGCCCGCTCTTTTTTCAGCTTCAGCATTTTCTTGGTGATCATCGAACGTTTCAACCCGCTCAGGTAATCAATGAACAGCTTACCATTCAAATGGTCGATTTCATGCTGCGCACAGGTGGCCCAAAGCCCGTCGAATTCACGTTCTTGCTGGGCGCCTTGCAGATCAAGAAATTGCACCACAGCCCGCGCAGGCCGTTCTACATCTTCATACATTTCAGGGATCGACAAACACCCTTCGTTGTAGACGTTTTTCTCATCGCTGGTCCAGACAACGGCGGGGTTTATCAGAACCAGTGGCTCCGGCTCTTCTTCCTTGCTGGTGCAATCCATCACAAACAGACGCCGCAACGCACCCACTTGCGGCGCTGCAAGACCAACGCCCGGCGCATCATACATGGTTTCCAGCATATCACGGGCCAAAGCCTGCACATCTGCATCCACTGCTTCCACAGCGGCACAGACCTTTTTCAACAACGGGTCGGGGTGTATCAGGATTTCTTTTACAGACATGCCCGCCATTTAGGATAATCCCAGCCGCCATGCAAGCGTCTGAAAAACCGCTTGCACCTGCTGGTCCAGATCGTAGCATCCGCCAAACTCTAAGACAGGAATAGAAGAATGAGCTTTGACGACATCATCGACCGCCGTGGGACCAAATGTGCAAAATGGGATGCAATGGAAGCGATTTACGGGGTCTCGCCCGATGAAGGTCTGCCCATGTGGGTGGCTGATATGGATTTCCGCTCGCCCGATTGCATCATCAAAGCGGCCCAAGACCTGACCGATCAGGGTATATTTGGCTATCAATCCGACTATTCCGACTATCACAACGCCATCATATGGTGGATGAAAAACCGCCACGGCTGGGATGTGAAAGCCGAAGAAATTTTTACCACCTTCGGATTGGTGAACGCCGTTGGCATGTGCTTGCAGGCCTACACCCAGCCTGATGATGCAGTAGTTCTGTTCACCCCAGTCTATCACGCCTTCGCCAAAGTGATCAAAAACGCAGGCCGCACCGTCAAAGAATGCCAGATGGTCGAACAGAACGGCCGCTATGAACTGGATTTTGACGCATATGATGCCCAAATGACTGGCGCGGAAAAAATGCTGATCCTCTGCTCGCCTCACAACCCCAGCGGGCGGGTCTGGAGCAAAGAAGACCTGCAAAATCTGGCCGCTTTCGCCAAGCGCCACGATCTGCTGATCGTCTCGGATGAAATTCACCATGACATCGTATTTTCAGGCGCCACCCATCTGCCCATGCCGGTGGCAGCCCCCGAATGCATCGACCGTCTGATCATGCTAACCGCGCCTTCAAAAACCTTTAACATCGCGGGCAACCACGCAGGCAATGTGATCATTCACGACGAAAAACTGCGCGCCACGTTTTCGGCCACAATGATGGCCTTTGGCGTCTCTCCCACAATCTTTGGCACCGCCATGACCGCCGCCGCCTATTCTCCCGAAGGTGCGGCCTGGGTTGACGGGCTTGTCGCCTATATCGAAGAAAATGCCCGAATCTTTGACGAAGGCATCAATGCGATCCCCGGTGTCAAATCCATGCCGCTCAGCGGCACCTATCTTGCTTGGGTCGATTTCACCGACACCGGAATGGACATGGCCGAGGTCACAGACCGCGTCCACAACACCGCAAAAATCGCCCCCAACGCAGGGCCGACCTTTGGCACCGGCGGCGAAACTTACCTGCGCTTCAACCTCGGCACCCCCCGCGCCAATGTAATAAAGGCCGTGGACCGCATGCAAAAGGCCTTTGCCGACCTGCAATAAATCCCCGAACCCCCCCTCTTTTTGGGCAAAATATCCAAAACCAACGCTGCGGCATGCCGCGCCTTTACAGGCTGGATCCAAAATGCCGCAGCGCAGCACTTGCAGGCTAAAGCGCAATAATCTACCAATCAGGAAGCCGGATTCGAAACATCATTACCCGAAGGATGCCCAGACATGAGCTTCAAAATACAACCAGCCCCCCTTGCCCGCCCAAACCGCTGTCAGTTGTTTGCCCCGGGCTCTCGCCCCGCGATCTTTGAAAAAGCCGCCGCATCAGACGCGGATGTGATCAACCTTGACCTCGAAGACAGCGTTTCCCCCGCCGACAAGGCACAGGCGCGGTTGAATGTGATCGAAGCCATCAACACCATCGACTGGGGCACCAAAACCCTGTCGATCCGCATCAACGGTCTGGACACGGAATTCTGGTATAAAGACGTGGTCGACATCCTGGAAAACGCAGGCGACCGGATCGACCAGATCATGATCCCGAAGGTCGGTAACGCAGGGGATATCTACGCCGTAGACGCGTTGGTTTCTGCCGTTGAAATGGCCAAAGGCCGCAAAAAACCGATTAAATTCGAAGTCATCATCGAAACCGCCGCGGGTCTTGCCCACGTCGAAGAAATCGCCGCGGCCTCCCCCCGCATGGCGGCCATGTCGCTGGGGGCTGCGGATTACGCAGCATCCATGGGCATGCAAACAACGGGGATCGGCGGCACACAAGACAACTATTATATGGTGCAAAATGCCGATGGCGACGCGCCCCGCGCAACCCACCTGGGCGATCCGTGGCACGCAGTTACCGTGGCCATCGTCTCAGCCTGCCGCACCCATGGCCTGCTGCCTGTAGACGGCCCGTTCGGTGATTTTTCGGACGAAGAGGGCTTCAACGCACAGGCCCGCCGTTCCGCCACGCTGGGCATGGTCGGCAAATGGGCAATCCACCCGAAACAAGTGGCCCTTGCAAACGCGGTCTTCACCCCCTCCGAGGCCCAAATCACCGAGGCCCGCGAAATCCTCGCCGCCATGGAAGAGGCCGAAAAAGCCGGCCAAGGTGCTGCGGTTTACAAAGGCCGTCTGGTGGACATCGCCTCAATCCGTCAGGCACAAGTCATTGTAAAACAGTCAGAAATGATCAATTAACCCAAGGCGCGGGTGGCCTGTTTCACCCGCGCCTTCCCATCCAAAGGACACCCCATGACAGACGCCCCGAACGCAGAGCAAGCCGAATTCTGGTCTGACGGCGCGGGGCTGGATTGGGTCACTTTCGAAAACAAACTGGACGCGCAGTTTGCAGGGGCCAACGCCGCCCTGATCGACGCGGCACGGCCAAAATCGGGCCAATCCGTTCTGGACATCGGCTGCGGCACGGGCGCCACCACACGGGATTTCGCACAGGCCGTTGGCCCAAACGGCAGTGTGCTCGGGTTAGACATTTCCACCTCCATGCTGGCCCAAGCCCGCAAATCCGCCGCATCACAAGGTCTGACAAACACCAGTTTCACCTGCGCCGATGCCCAGACCAGCCCTCTGGAATCAGCCAAATACAATCACATCGTTTCCCGCTTTGGCGTGATGTTTTTTGCCGATCCTGTCGCGGCTTTCACCAATCTTTACAGCGGCCTGACCGCAGGCGGCCAGCTCACGATGGCCTGCTGGGGCCCGTTCAAAGAAAACCCGTGGTTCACGCTGCCCCGCCGCATCGCGACTGATCTGCTCGGCAGCCCCCCTTCGGTTGATCCCCGCGCGCCCGGCCCTTTTGCCTTTGCCGAAGCGGATTATGTGCTTGAAATCCTGACCAAAGCGGGGTTCTCCTCCGCCTCTGTCACCACGCTCGACATCCCGCTTGTCCTGCCCGGCGACGCTGCAAACGCCGCTGAGTTATCCTCCTACATCGGCCCCGCAAACAGCGTAATCCGCGCGCAAAACGGCACCGCAAAAGACAAGGCACAAATCGTTGCCGCCACAAAAACCAAGCTGCAAGCCTTTGAAATCAATGGCACCGTCACCGTGCCTGCCAAAATCCACATTTACACGGCCCATAAACCCGCCTGAGCCAGCGCCCTCCCTATCCATTTTCCACAAATATCCCCGCTGGAGGCACCAAACTTCTGCACCACACCGCCCCCGTGGCACCCCATTGCAATTCCCGCCTCAGACCGCCATATAATGCCTAATCAAAATAACGCTGACGCGGGTGACAATGCAAAACTACCTCGAGTTTGAAAAGCCTCTGGCCGAAATCGAAGGCAAAGCCGAAGAGCTGCGCGCCATGGCACGCCAAAATCCGGAAATGGATGTGGAAAAAGAGGCGCAAGCCCTTGATAAAAAAGCCAAAGACATGCTGGTGGATCTATATCAGAAGCTGACGCCTTGGCGCAAATGTCAGGTGGCCCGTCATCCCGATCGCCCCCAGTGCAGCGACTATATCAACGCAATTTTCACCGAATACACACCGCTGGCGGGGGATCGTAATTTTGCGGATGACTATGCAGTGATGGGCGGGTTGGCCCGACTGGATGACAAACCCGTGATGGTGATCGGCCACGAAAAAGGCAAAGACACCAAATCGCGCATTCACCATAATTTCGGCATGGCCCGCCCCGAGGGCTATCGCAAAGCGATCCGTTTGATGGATTTGGCTGACCGTTTTGGCCTGCCGGTGATCACTTTGGTAGACACCCAAGGCGCCTACCCCGGTAAAGGCGCCGAAGAGCGCGGCCAGTCCGAGGCGATTGCCCGCTCTACCGAAAAATGCCTGTCGCTGGGCGTGCCGCTGATCTCTGTCATCATCGGTGAAGGCGGCTCTGGCGGCGCGGTGGCCTTTGCCACAGCCGACAAATTGGCGATGCTGGAACATTCGGTTTATTCGGTGATTTCCCCCGAAGGTTGCGCATCAATCCTGTGGAAAGACGCCGGCAAAATGCGCGAAGCTGCCGAGGCTTTGCGCCTGACCGCCCAAGACCTGACCAAATTGGGCGTGGCGGATGTTGTGATTCCCGAACCCATTGGCGGCGCGCAACGCCACAAGGAAGACACGATCAACAACGTGAAATCCGCCCTGCTGACCATGCTTGGCCAGCTTGAGAAAAAGAAACCCGACACCCTGCGCAAAGGCCGTCGGAAAAAGTTTCTGGATATGGGTGCCAAAACGCTGGTGTAAATCCCACCAGCACCCCTACTGCAATATCATCCTCGGCGGATCACACCTGTGACCGCGGCCGCGCCCAGTGCCGTAATCACCCAGCCGGTAACTTTTGCCAACCAGCGAATCCACCAGCCGTGCCAGCCCCAAGGGCTGCGCGATGTGGATGGGCCCCAAGCCTCTTCCTGGCCAAGGTTCACGATCGGGATCAGCAGGTCCGCCGCATAGGCAAAGGCCTGAAATGTTTCGTAATCCTGCCCTGCCTGCCCCACCGCGGACCAGAACGCACCGGGGTTTTCAGGATGTTCTAATGTTGCGGCTACCCAAGGAGCCGATATCAGGATCGGGGCCGCCGCAGGGGTCATATCCCCCGCATCCCATGTTTTCTGGAAATAAACACCCAGCCCCAGTATAAGAACAAGCGCCCAAAGGATTACCCGCGACGGACGATAGCCATAGGCGATCAGGAACCAGCCCAAACCGTCGCGCACCGTCATAACACTGCGCAGGGCAAGGCTTGCCGCAGCGCGGTTGGCGGCCCGTTGCAGACGCTCTTTCTCGATCAGAACCTTTTCCGCATCTTCACGGTGGCCAATCCGGTCCAGCACCCGCGCCAGATGTTCGTAGGGTTGCGCCCGAAAGTCGATCCCGTCTGGCCGCCGCGCCAGCCAGTCGAGCCTGACCGCCACAGAAGTATCCGTATGTTGCGCAAAGTCCTGATATTCAAACCCATCAAGGCGGATCGCATGTCCCGATCCCGCGCCATTTGGTTCATCATTCAACCGCCGCGTCTGTGCACCCGACAGGTTGATGATCCCCCCCGACACTTGGTTCTGTTTGAAATACAGCACCCCGCGAATTTCGCAGCGGGTCAGGGACAGGGCGATGGCGTTGCTGCCCTCGGCCCCGTCTGCAATGGAATGGCCCGCCTGATTGGCCGCCGAAACCGCCACGTTGCGGCAATAAAAATCTTCTTCTATGTCGCCGTTCGACAGAATAATCGCCCCATCGGCGCGCAACTCACTGTCTTCGCTGTCAAACGGATAGTCCCCCAGATAGACTGATCCGCCTACCCGCAGGGAGTTTGCAAACAGCGCCGCGCGGCCATTGCCATCAATCTGGGCATCACATATTTGCAAATCCCCACTGATCCGCGCGCCTGGCAAGGCGATTTCCGCCGTGCTGACAAATCCGTTGCGTAAATAAACAGACCCGTCAAACAAGGCGTTATCCGCACTGATGCCAGGGCAAATACAGCCCGACAGGAACACGCCGCGCATCCGTGCGTTCACAAATACCAGTGTTTTATCCATTACACAGCGCGACAGGCTTAGGTCATTGGCGCAATCCACCCCCTGAAAATCCAGCGTACCCGTGATCCGCGCGCCGCGCACACGGATGCCTTTAGCATGGGGGATGGCCGTTGGGTCCAGTTCCAGCAAGATCAGGCGGATCAGCCCTGCGCGGATTTCCACATCCTGTGCATCGGAGTCCGGCAGCTCTCCGTTTCCGATTTCAACCCGCGCACCTGTTGCTGCTTGGTCAACCAATCGGCGCTCTGCGGGAAGTAGGGGTTCAAATTCACGTAAACTCTGCATATGAAACAGCTAACACGCGTCCTTGTCCCAAGAAAGCCCTGCTCATGTCTGATCCTGTTCTTTATGCCATTGGTGATATTCACGGCGATCTGGAGCAAATGTTAATGCTGCACGAACGGATTGCAGCAGATATTGCGGCGCAGGGCATCGGCGCGCATCAGATCATCCATATCGGCGATCTGGTGGATCGGCGGTTCAACAGTAAAGAGGTCATCGACTTTCTGATCAAAGGACTTGCCAAAGGAGAGCCATGGGTGGTGCTAAAAGGCAACCACGACCGAATGATGACCCTGTTTCTGGATCACAAGGCGCAAGACCCGATCCTGCGCAAAGACCTGACATGGCTGCACCCGCGTCTGGGCGGGCTGACCACGCTGGACAGCTATGGCGTTGACGGGTTCGATCACACGCAAGAGGATGAAATTCTGGCCGAGGCACGGGCCAAAGTCCCCGAAGCCCACCGGAATTTTCTGCGCGATCTGCCCAATTTCTACGACACCCCGCGCGCGTTTTTCACCCACGCGGGGATCAATCCCACCCTTCCCCTCTCCAAACAGGTTGAAGACGACCTGATCTGGATTCGCGCGCCCTTTCATGAACACCACGGCCCTTTTGAAAAGCTGATCGTTCACGGCCATACCCCTGTGGATATTGTGACCCATTACGGCAACCGGTTGAACATCGACACAGGCGCTGCTTACGGGCGTAAAATGTCTGCAGTGGTTCTGGATGACAGCGGTATCTGGGAATTGTCGGAAAGCGGGCGCACAGAGATTTTCCGCGAGGAAACCTAACCGCCCGCCCCCGTTATGGCCCGCTCCGTCACAGACGGCAGCCCTTACAGATCGACGATATTCGTCACCGTTTCCCGAAAGAAATCCACTTTCCCCTCGCTTTCATGCGATGTGATATAGGTCTGGCTGCTCACCTCACGCCCACGCACGCCGTAAAAGAACTGCTGGTGAAAACGGGTGAAATGCCAGCCGTTCCCCAGACTATATGTGTCAATTCCCAGCGCTTTCGTGCCTTGCGGAAACACATCCTGCGCCAATTGCCCCAGCAGGGCGATCAGCTCTGGCAGGGTCTTTGCGGTTTGCCAGCTAACATCGGCTTCATCGTCATAATGGTCGATGCGAAAGTCGATGGTTTCTGCCACATGGGTCAACAAGCTGGTGTCCCCTTGCGCAAATTTGTGCAGCAACAGGTGAATCGCCGCATCACTGGTCATAACGCTGGCGGGGTCGGTTCTGGTATGTGTGTTCATCTCTATGGCTCCTGTTTTCAGATAGATGCAGGATGCCACGGGGTAATTGCATTTGATATTGCGATGCGTTCTATATTTAGTATAGTCAATAACTATGCTAGACCTGACATCCCTCACGTATTTCCTAAGCGCTTATGAAGCAGGCACCTTCAGCCGCGCCGCCCGCGCGAATGAGGTCAGCCAGCCCACAGTGTCGATTGCCATCCAAAAGCTGGAAACCCTGCTCGGCGAATCCTTGTTCCAACGCTCAAAATCAGGGCTGACGCCGACAGCGCTCGGTGAGCGGCTGTACCGCGATGCGGCAGGCAGCGTATCCCAGCTTTCCGCGTTGGAAAGCCGTTTGCGCAGCCGCCCATTGCAAAAACTGCGGATTTACTGCCATCCCGACATCCTGCTCGCGCCGTTTGCCCCCACGTTGCACACTGTCAGCCGGGCCTTTGGAAACCTGCAATTCCATTTTTCCAACACGCCCGAGAACAGCGATCTGGCCTATACATCGCAAAGCTGCATACCAAGCGGGCATGGGTTTTTACCGATAATGAGCGAAAGCTACGGCGTGGCCCTGCCGCTGCACCATCCGCTTGCAAGGGCAGAGAGTTTGACGCTTGAGGATTTGGCCGGCCAGCCCTTGATACACCGCCCCTATTGCCCGGGCGCTGACAGATTTGCGGCGGGGTATTCTGATCGGTTTGACGGGACAAAAGACGGGCAAGGCACTGCGCAGCATTCCACACCTGCCCATGCAACCCACGACCAGCAGGTTCTCGACCTGATCGCCGCGGGGCTGGGCATTGCGCTTGTTCCCATGTCCCACGGGAAATCCCATTCCGGCCTTGTTGTGCGCCCGATCACAGGTGCCGATCTTGGCACCCGCACAGTGGGGGTTTCTCATCGCCACACAGTCTTTGCCGCTGATCTGGCAAAACGGCTGGTGGCGGCGACGGGCCTCGGGCTTTAGGTGTTCAGCCCGCTTGTTTGGCCAGTTCCATAGCGCGGCGCAACACGGCGCGGTCGCCGACCACATTAGACAGCAACAACACCAGCCGCGCATTCAGCGCGTGGCTTTCAGCCTCACTCAGGCCTTCGTGGGCGCCTAACAGCTCGGCGTAAAATCCATCGGCATCTTCGATATTGGGCGTAAAGAGTTTATCCACGGGCTTAGCCTCCCATCGCGGTTTTTAGGGCAGCGGTCACATCATCCGCAGTGGGATCAACCCAGCGGGCTGCGATAACCTGATCAGGGCGGATCAAATACACCGCAGAATCTGCATCCCCCAGATAGCGTTCTGCAATCAGGTCTGTCGGGGCCACGATCACATCAACCAAATCCAGCCCGTCATAGGCAAAATCACTGTTCACCGTCAGCAGTTGGAACTTCCCCCCGATCCGGTCAATCAACCAGCCCCGATCTGTGGGCGCATCCACCAGCGTGGCGCCAACCCGCGTGCGCGCTGGCAGGCGGCTGTCGTCCGGCCCGTTCAACGACGACCCGTCATAAACACAAGGCACAGACAACCGACCCGAGTTCACCAGCGGACGCATGGCATCGGTATGTTCTACCAGATCCAGCACGCTTTCGCGGAACAGTTTGGCAATTTCAGTCTTGGGCGTCATAAAATCCGTGGTCCGGCTGGAGTTGAGGATATTCTCATCCGCGCCGTGTTTGCGTTCTTCGTGATAGGTATCGAGCAACCGCGCGCTTGCGTCCCCGTTGATCACCGCAGCCAGCTTCCAGCCCAGATTGTCTACATCCTGCACGCCGCCATTACAGCCCCGCGCCCCGAAAGGGGATACCTGATGGGCACTGTCACCTGCAAAGAAGACACGACCGTGCCGATACTCATCCATGCTCATGCACTGGAAGGTGTAAACGCTGACCCATTCGGGTTCGAATTCCACGCCCTCGCCCAGCATGGCCTGCACTTTGGGCATGTAGTATTCGGGTTGGACCACCGCCTTGCGGTCGATGTTCCAGCCCAGCTGAAAGTCAATGCGCCAGATGTCATCAGGCTGTTTGTGCAGCAGCACCGACTGGCCCCGATTGAACGGCGGATCAAACCAGAACCAGCGTTCCGTCGGGAAATCCGCAGTCATTTTCACATCGCAAATCAAGAAGTTATCTTCAAACACACGGCCCGTGAAATCATGCCCCAACAGGGTGCGCACAGCGGATCGCGCCCCATCACAGGCCACCATATAGTCGGCCTCCAGTCGGTAGGGGCCATCAGGTGTATCCACCTCGAGCACCACATGATCGGGCTGGTTGTCTACCGCCAGAACTCGGTTTTTGCCGCGAATTTCTATCGGCGCGCCGTCAGCTTGTGCGGCGCGAATCCGTTCAACCAGAAACTTTTCAAAATAGGGTTGTTGCAAATTGATAAAGGCAGGGCGTTTGTGGCCTTCCTCGGGTTGCAAATCAAAGTCATAAATCTGCCGTTCATCGCGAAACACACGGCCCACGTTCCAGACCACGCCCAGATCGACCATGGCATCGCCCGCGCCCATACGGTCACAGATTTCCAGCGTGCGTTTGGCAAAACAGATAGCGCGGCTGCCCACACCAACCCCGTCGTGGTCATCCAGAACCACACAGGCCACGCCCTTTAACCCCAGCTCTAGCGCCATGGCCATGCCCACAGGACCACCCCCGACAATCACCACAGGATGGCGGGTTTGCGCCCCCTCATCCTGATCACTCGAGCGTGCATAAGGATACAGCGTGAACGCTGTCTGATATCTTACATCAACCATGGATTACTCCCAATAAGGCGCGGCACTGGGCACGCGCCCGTCCTCCAGATAAAAATCATCCAACTGCGGCGGGGTGATCCCTGCCGCGCTTAACATGGTGTGAACCTGCCCTCGGTGATGCACCTGATGCTGGATCAGATGCAAAAACAGCCAGTCCACACGTTCCTGTTTCACACCGTCCGGGCGCTGCGTTTCGCGCATTTCCCCCAACACGGGTTCCGTCAAACCACTTGCCAAAGCGATCAACCGCCCATCCGCATCACCCTGTGCAAGGCGTAATGGCGCCAAGGCCCGAATATCCTGCCGATCATAAACAGACCGCCCAGCGCCGCCCGCTTCCAGCGCGTCGATGTAATACAGATCCACCTCATAAATGTGGTTCAGCGTGCGGCCAATGGATCCGAAAAACCCCGGACGCGCGTCCCACACCCCCGCGTCGGAGAGCGCCACACAAGCGTCATACAGCACGCCATTCGCCCAAGCGTTATTCTGCGCCATCCTGACAAAAAGCGCCGTCATCCGTGTCATTCGCCCCGTACCAGAACCAGAGGCTGCGCCACGACGATCAGCATCAGCAACACCGTGACCCAGATCAACTGGCGGCGTTCCGTGGCCACTGACGGGTCACTAAAGAACCCGCCAAACGCCCGCAAGCCATGGCCAAACCAGGTAACATAGCCACCACCCGTACGATCATGTTCCCGAATCGACTGGCGCGTCAGACGCCCCATCATTCGGAACATCAGATACACCCAAATGGCAAAAACAATGCCCATAAGGGTCAGAACTGCAATGTTGAGTGGTGGCATGATACTCTCCTTGGTTTAGCCTTGAAGTGCCTCCCACATGTCCAGATCGCGCTGTGCAGTCCAGATGCGGGGATGGGCGATGCCGCGGGCCTCGTCATAAGCGCGCGCAACGTTGAAGGGCAGGCAATGCTCGTAGATGGCATAGTCCTTGAATTTCGGGTCACAAACCTCGCGGCAGGCATCCCAAGCGTCTTTCAGCGTGCCATTACGCGCGGCAACCTGCGCAATAGGCTTAAAGGTGCTGTCCACGAAATCACGTGTCAATTCAATGGCTTCATCCACTGCCGCACGGCCAACCAACGCGTCACCACGCCCGGGAGCAATGGACTGCGGATCATAGGCTTTCACATTGTCCAGCGTCTGGCCCCAATCGCCGAAATACCCATCGCCACAATAACAGGCGGAATGTTTTTCAACAATGTCGCCTGTGAACATAACCTGCTCGTCCGGAACCCAGATCACAGAATCTCCAGCTGTATGGGCGCGACCAATTTGTTTGATTTCAACCTTACGATTGCCCAAATAGACGGTCATGGAATCCGAAAAAGTGGTCGTTGGATAGGTCAGACCCGGAATGCTTTCATGGCCTTCAAACAAGCGGGGGAAACGCTGGAACTCGGAATCCCAATCTTCCTGTCCCCGCTCCATAACCATACCACGGGCCACATCGGACATGATGATCTGATCCGCATTGAAAGCAGACGCCCCAAGAACCCGCACAGCATGATAATGGGTCAGAACCACATGGGTGATCGGCTTGTCGGTAATGCTGCGCACCTTTTCAATCACCATGTTCGCCAGACGGGGTGTTGCCTGCGCTTCTACGATCATCACCGAATCATCGCCAATAATCACACCCGAATTCGGGTCGCCTTCAGCAGTAAACGCCCAAAGATCCTTGCCAACTTCGGTGAAGCTGATCTTTTTCTCTGCCATGTCGCCTTGCGATGCAAAAGCCTTTGCCATTGTCTTGTCCTAACGTGTTCTGTCCAGAAACCACATGGTTTCATCGTTCAAAAAATACTCAAAGCACCGCCCACAACAGGCGGTGCGCTGCCTTACGGAAATTTCACCGCTGGCAGAATTTTTCCGGTGCAATCGCCAAACCCGATGGTGAAACCGTCGCCCTTACAGGCGCCGCGCAACGTCACCGTGTCCCCGTCTTCAAGGAAGGTCCGGCTCTCACCGCTCTCCAGTTCAATCGGCTCTGCACCCGCCCAAGTGATTTCCAGCAAGGCGCCACGCTGGTCTTTTTCCACACCGGAAATCGTGCCAGACCCCAGCAAATCACCCGTGCTCATCTCGCAACCACCGCTGGCGTGATGGGCCAGTTGCTGCGCGGAGGAATAATACATCTCGTTATAGTTGGTGCGGCTGATGACGGTTTCGTCCTTGCCTTCAGGGGCAAGCGCCACTTCCAGATCAATGTTGTACAGCATGGGGCCGGGTTCCTGCAGATAGGGCAGCAATTCGAATTCCCGCTCGGGCGTGGAACACCGGAACGGTTCCAGCGCTGCTTTGGGCACAACCCAAGGGCTGATGGTGGTGGCAAAGGCTTTGGCCTGAAACGGGCCAAGCGGTTGGTATTCCCAAGCCTGAATATCCCGCGCAGACCAGTCGTTCAGCAATACATAGCCAAAGATCATCTCGTCGGCTTCCGCCACAGAAACAGGTTTGCCCATTGCGCTACCAGTGCCCACAACCGCGCCCATTTCCAACTCGATATCCAGACGTTTGCATGGGCCAAAAGATGGCACCGCATCATTTGGGCCTTTCAACTGACCGTTGGGACGGTGGAAATCGGTGCCTGATACAACAACAGTGCTGGCCCGTCCGTTATAGCCGATCGGAATATGCAGCCAGTTTGGTGGCAGCGCGTTTTCCTTGCCACGGAACATGATCCCCACATTGGTGGCGTGGTTCCGCCCCGCATAAAAGTCGGTATATTCGCCCACCACAAATGGCATCCCCATTTGCACATCGGCTTGCGCTATCAAGGCCGCCTCTAGCAGGTCAGAATTGCCAGACAGCGCGTCATCGCCACCCTCGGCCAGCAGGTCTGTCAAACGGGCACGCACTTCGGCCCAGGCGTCTTTGCCAAGATCCATGAATTCATTCAGGAACGGCACGTCAAACACCGGGTCTTCGCCGCCTGCATCAATCAGGCCCTCGTCTTCGAGCACACCCAGATCAACGATCATATCGCCGATGGCAACACAGGGGCTGCCTGCGCCGTCTTCATCCAGAAACACACCATACGGCAAGTTGTTCAGGGGAAACTGGCTTTCGGCTGCGTTCGCGGATTCTATCCAACTTTTGTTCAAACCCAAGGTTTTCTTCCTTCTTTTGTGCAGACCCGACAGGGCCGCCTATTCCATTTCGCGCGGGGCATCCGGTTTGGGCACTCCACGCGTATTCTTGTCAAAACGCTGCTGCGCCCATCCGATACACAGCACAACACCAACCACCAAAGCCAGCAAAAGCACTGCGCCCGTCAGAACGAGCAGATGAAAGCTCAATCCTTCAAACCGGGCGTACCGTCGAATTTCTTTTCAAGCCCGTCCCAGCAATCCACATAGTCATCCTGCAACGGCGCCTCATCCGCGGCAAAGCGGGTCAGTTGCTGCGGGAAGCGCGTTTCAAACATGAACGACATGGTGTTCACCAGCTTCACCGGATCCCAGCTTTCCTTGGTGGCTTTTTCGAACGCGTTGTTGTCCGGTCCGTGGGGCAGCATACAATTATGTAGACTGATCCCACCCGGAATAAACCCTTTGGGCTTGGCGTCATAAATACCATACACGTTGCCCATCAACTCGGACATGATGTTCTTGTGATACCACGGCGGACGGAAGGTATTTTCATTGGCCAGCCAGCGTTCGGGGAAGATCACAAAGTCGATATTCGCAGTGCCTTCTTCGGCTGTGGGGGCTGTCAGAACAGTAAAGATTGACGGATCGGGATGGTCAAAACTGATTGACCCGATGGTGGCATAAGTACGCAGGTCGTATTTGTACGGCGCGTAATTGCCATGCCAGGCCACCACATCCAATGGGCTGTGACCGATTTCGCAGGTGTGGAACTGGCCGCACCATTTGATCGTCACGCGGCACGGCGTTTCTTTTTCCTCAAACGCGGCAACTGGCGTTTTGAAATCCCGTGGGTTCGCCAGACAATTCGCCCCGATTGGCCCACGGTTCGGCAGCGTAAATTTCGCGCCGTAGTTTTCACAGACAAAGCCACGGGCCTGCCCATCAGGCAGCGAGACTTTGAACACCATACCGCGCGGCAGCACACAGATTTCCAACGGTTCCAGATCAATGATGCCGAATTCGGTGAAAATCTTCAATCGTCCGTCTTGTGGCACCACCAGCAGCTCGGAATCGGCGGAATAGAAATATTCGTCCTCCATATCCGTATTGGCCAGATAAACATGGCTGGCCATACCCACCTGCGTGCCCACATCCCCCGCAGTGGTCATGGTGCGCATACCGGTGACAAAGGTCAGCGGTTCATCCGAAAACGGCACCGGATCCCAGCGGTACTGCCCCAAAGACACAACATCGTCGATCACATGAGGCGCGGTTTTCCAATAAGGCATCGCCACTTTTTCAAAGCGGCTGACGTGTTTCACGGATGGGCGGATGCGGTACATCCAGGACCGTTCCAGTGTGGCATGGGGCGCCGTGAAAGGCGAACCGCTAAGCTGTTCGGCATAAAGCCCGTATTCCACCCGTTGCGGGCTGTTGCGCCCGACAGGGATAGCACCGGGCAAAGCCTCGGTTTCAAAATCATTGCCAAAGCCCGGCATATAGCCATCGGTCACTCCGATGTTCGACGGGGCCTGAACAAACCCTTTGGGCTGTGTTTGCTTGTTCATGTTTACTCTCCTCTGCACGGATTCGGCTGTGGGTAGTGTATCGTTGCAAATGCAACGATGTCAATTCAAGACTTTAAACCGCCTCCAACACCAGCCAGTCCCATGTCACCCCTGCCGCGATATTTGCAGGCTGGATCGACCCGACTGCCGCGCGGTGCGTCAGAGTAAACCCCACAACCAATGCCTGCTCTATCGCGACATCCGCAAAACCGCCAAAGCCGGGGCGATCCGCAGGGGCCGGCCCGTTGCGTACCGAAAGTATCACCCGCCCGCCAGTCGCACACAGCCTGCGCAGGTTTGCCATCGCTTCGCCCCGCACCCCCAATTCAAGATGATGCCAGACCCCGTTCAAAACCAGCAGATCGTAGACCGCGTACTGTTCCAAAACTTCGGTCAATTCAGGCAGCCGATCAGCGAACCAGATCAGGCCCAGCGCCTTGTGGCGAATCTGCCCTGCCCGCCGAAACGCTGCCACAGGCTCAACCGCCGTCACTTCATGCCCCTGCGCTGCAAACCACGCCGCATCCCGCCCCGTGCCTGCCCCCAGATCCAGCACGCGACAGGCCGTATCAGGCAAAAACGGCAAAACAGGCGCAAAGGCCTGCGCTGTGTCCAATGCTTCGAACCGGTCGATCAAATCTTCGGCGACAGCGGCATAGCCTGCCAAAACCTGACCGGATGATCCCTCTTGTGACGCCATCCTACACACTCCCCTTGATCCAAACGCCGCCCCGTCGCATACTCGTCTCACTTGCAACGATCCCAGAGCCCCGCCGTGTCCCAATTTTCTCTCGATGATTTCCTCCCCTACCAGCTGGCTGTGGTTTCTTCGCGGGTCAGCCGCGAGTTCTCGGAAATCTACGCGGAACATTTTGACATGACAGTGCCCGAATGGCGGGTGATCGTCCATTTGTATAACGCAGGCCCCGTATCCATCCGTGAAATTCAGGCCCGTGTGGATATGGATAAATCCAAAGTCTCACGCGCGGCCTCCCGTCTGGAAAAAACCGGGTTTATCACCAAAGAAACCAACACCGACGACCGCCGCCTGCTGAAACTTGCCTTAACGCCAGAGGGTCAGAAACGCATGCAGCAGATCATTCCGCTGGCCAACGCATTTGAGTCTAAACTGGTTGAACGCCTTGGCCCTGATGTGGACCAGTTCCGCACAACCCTTCTAAACCTTCTGAAAGAGACCCCATGACCATCACGCTTTACGATTACTGGCGGTCCTCTGCCGCATACCGCCTGCGCATTGCTTTTGGCATCGCAGGACTGGACTATGATGCGGTGCCCGTCAATCTGTTAACCCAAGAACACCGTGCCGCGGAAAATCTGGCCCGCAACCCCCAAGGGCTGGTGCCAACCGTGCTGATCGACGGGCAAACCTTGACCCAATCCCTCGCAGTGATCGAATATCTGACGGACGCAGGGCATTACAATTTCCTGCCCAAGGCCCCCTTGGACAAAGCCTATGTGCGCGCACTCAGCTATGCGATTGCCATGGAAATCCACCCTGTCTGCAACCTGTCCGTCGCCAAATACGCCACACAGCATTCAAACGGCGAAATCACAATGGAAAGCTGGATGCAGCAGTTCATTCCCAAAGGTCTGGCGGGTTTTGAGGCCATGCTGACCCGAAACGGACGTTATTGTCTGGGCGATACCGTCACTATGGCCGACCTGTGCCTGATCCCGCAGATTTACAACGCAACCCGCTGGGGGGGAGACCTGACGGCGTTCCCCAAAACCATGGAGGTTTTCCGAAACCTCGAACGGCTCGACGCAGTGCAGGCGGCTCATCCTGATAAGGTCCAGCCTGCCTAGCCCAGCGTGTCTTGCGGTCTTAGAATTTGGATATTTAAACCAAAAAGAGCCGATAGGGCATGTGCGCTTTATGGCTCTTTTTGGGGGAAATATCCAATTTCACAGTCCCAACATATACCGACGTTAGACGTGTTGCCCGCCGTTCACCTCTATTTCTGTGCCAGAGACATAGGAACTGGCCTGTGTGCATAAGAAATAGATCACATCGGCCACTTCGGAAGGCTGCCCAAGGCGGCGCATGGGCAGACCCTCGACGATTTTATCTGTGCCCGGCGACAGAATGCTGGTTTCCACCTCGCCCGGTGCAATTGCGTTGACCCGCACGCCAAGCGGGCCGAAATCATGGGCCATTTCACGGGTCAGTGCGGCCAAAGCCGCCTTGGACGTGGAATAGGCAGCCCCCGCAAAGGGATGCACCCGCGCACCTGCGATGGATGTTACATTGACCACAGCGCCTTTGGCCGCAGCCAGTTCAGCCTGCAAGCCCCGTGCAAGCACCACAGGGGCGAAAAAGTTCACGTGGAACACCTGCCCCCAAGTGCGCAGATCGGTGTCTATGGTGTTCAACCGCGCGCCTTCGGGGCCTTTCGGGGAAATCCCTGCATTGTTCACCAAGGCGTCCAACTGCCCTGATGGCAACAGTTTCTTTACCTGTTCCACCGCAGCAATCGTGCTGTCAGGGCTGGCCAGATCCACCTGAATGTGATTTTCAGCCCCCCCTGGCCAAGGGCAATGTTCCGAAAACGGATGCCGCGAACAGGTCAGCACGCGCCATCCCTCGGCGCTGAATTTCTTTACCGTCGCATGGCCGATGCCGCGGCTCGCCCCCGTTAGCAACAGGTTTTTGCGTTCCATTTCCACATCCTTCTGGTCTGGAATGAAACCTAGCCCTTGGCGCAAGGTTCGCAAAGGGGTAAATCAGATCAAACTTCAGATAGAGGCCCCACCATGGAGAAATCAAAAGCCATGAAACGCGACAGTATCACCACAGCTAAAATCCTGTCCGACGCGCTGCCCCATATGCAGCGCCACGACGGCTCGATTATTGTGATCAAACTGGGCGGGCATGCCATGTCCTCGCCCGAGGCGATGGCCTCTTTTGCGCGCGATGTGGTGTTGATGCGCCAGTGCAACGTGAACCCCGTTATCGTGCATGGCGGCGGGCCGATGATCAATGAAATGCTGAAAAAACTGGATATCCCGTCCGAATTTATCAACGGCAAACGGGTCACGGATGCGGCCACAGTTGAAGTGGTGGAAATGGTCCTTTCGGGCAAGGTGAATAAATCCATCGTTCAGGCAATCAACGGTCAGGGGGGCCGCGCCGTGGGGATTTCCGGCAAGGACGCCAACCTGATGGTCTGCACACAGGCCGAGGGCGATTTGGGCCTGGTCGGTGATCCACAAACCGTGGATGCTACCGTGGTGATGTCTTTGATCAAAAGCGGTATGATTCCGGTGATTGCGCCCCTTGGCGCTGGAACCAACGGTGAAACATTTAACGTGAACGGCGATACTGCTGCGGGTGCGATTGCTGCAGGTCTAAAGGCCGACCGTCTGTTGTTGCTGACCGATGTTGAGGGCGTCAAAGACGGTGACGGCGACGTGATTACCAGCCTGACCGCCGAGCAGGTGGAAACACTGACCCGCGACGGTGTGATCGCGGGCGGGATGATCCCCAAGACCCAAACGGCCCTTGATGCGGTGCGCGGCGGTGTGAAAGCGGTTGTTATCATGAACGGGCAGCAGGAAAACGCCTGCTTGCTGGAACTGTTCACCACTTACGGTGCCGGTTCGATGATCCGCGCTTAGGTGCAGCACGAAGCCGCCATACGACTGACCGTTTTTATAGGTCTGTTCGCGGTCTTGGCGCTGGCAGAGCATCTGTTGCCGCGCCGGGGCCTGCGGGCGCGAAAGCCGCAGCGTTGGATGACCAATTGGGCGCTGGTGCTGATTGACACGGCAACGCTGCGCCTGCTGGCCTTTGCTGTGCCTGCTTTGGCTGTTGGGGCAGCGATTGATGCCACAGCGCGGGGCTATGGGCTGTTCAATCAGCTCGATTGGCCCCTGTGGCTAGAATTTATCGCTGCGCTTCTAATCCTCGACTTTCTGATCTGGGCGCAGCATTTGATCACCCATAAGGTGCCCGTGCTGTGGCGTTTGCACCGCGTACACCACGCGGACACCGACATGGATGTAACCACGGCGATCCGCTTTCATCCGGTGGAAATTGCCCTGTCGATGCTGTTGAAGATCGGCGCGGTCTATCTGTTTGGTCCCGCTGCCGTGGCGGTGATTGTGTTTGAAGTGATCCTGAACGGCTGTGCCATGTTCAACCATTCAAACCTGCGGTTGCCCCCGCGCGTTGATGCTGTGTTGCGGCTGTTTCTGGTCACGCCAGATATGCACCGTGTGCACCATTCGGACAAACGCAGTGAACACGACAGCAACTACGGGTTTTCGATTTCCCTGTGGGACCGCCTGTTTCGCACCTATATTGCCCAACCCAAAGACAGCCACGACACCATGACCATCGGGCTAAAGTGGCAGGATGAACGTCCTACGCGGCTGGGCTGGTCGCTGAAACTTCCCTTCGTGCGACGATGATCTATGCCGCCGCCCTAACCGCTGCCCAAGCCTGTGGGCTGGACATCTACGGCGGCTTTCACGGCGGGGCAGACGACGGGTTGCCAGCGGATCACCAGACCTTGCTGTTGCTGGGGCCTGCGCCTGATTTCTGGGCGCGGGTGCAGCAGGAACCCGAACTCTGTGATGGGCTGTCTGACCCAATTGACCGCTGGTCCACCCGTGTGATCCACGCTCTTGCCGCACAGTTGAATGCCATGCCGTTTCTACCCTTTGGTGGCCCGCCTTATGCGCCGTTTTTAAGCTGGGCGATGAAGACCAATCGAGCGTGGTCGTCGCCTGTGGGGATGTTGGTGCATGACAGGGCGGGGCTGATGGTGTCTTATCGCGGGGCGCTGGCGTTTCGGGGGCGGCTGGACCTGCCGCCAACCGGTGCCAAACCCTGTGACACCTGTGCAGCGAAACCCTGCCTGTCGGCCTGCCCTGTGGATGCGCTGAGCGCAGATAAGGGCTATAACACTGAGGCTTGTCATGTGTATTTGAATTCACCCGCAGGCCAATCCTGCCTGTCGCAGGGCTGCATCGCCCGCCGCGCCTGTCCAGTCAGCGCGGGCGCGAACCGCAGCGCTGCACAATCTGCACATCACATGTCTTATTTTCACAAACCAACGGCTTTTCCATGAAAACATTGATCCTGACCCGCCACGCCAAATCCAGTTGGGGGGATTTGAACCTGCTTGACCATGAACGCCCCTTGAATGAGCGGGGCCGCCAGTCGGCCACTGCCGTCGGGGCTTGGCTGGCGGCAAAGGGGTATATTCCCGACCAGATCATCAGCTCTAATGCGCAGCGCTGCGTTGAAACATGGGCGCAAATCGCGGCGGAACTGCCCGCCACACCTGCGCCGTCTTTCCATCAACGCCTGTATCTGGCCGCGCCAGTCACCCAATACGAGGCCTTAAAGCAGGCCAAGGGCGACACTGTAATGATGCTGGGCCACAACCCTGGCATCGCCGAATTCGCCTATGGGCTGTTGGGCGCGGCGCAGCCCGATCACCCGAAGTTCCAACTCTATCCCACGGCTGCGACCACCATTATCACCTTTGATATTCCCGACTGGTCCACCCCGTTTATGGGCACAGGCACAGCCGTGGATTTCATAGTGCCCCGCGACCTAACCGACTGAAAGACCACCTTATGAAAAACACCGATCTGATCTGGGATTTAACCGACCGGCACAGCGACAGGTTTGTTGAACTGTCTGACGCCGTGTTTGACACGCCTGAAACCCTGTACACGGAATTCAAATCCGTTGCGGCCCACCGCGCAGCCCTTGCGGAACAGGGCTTTCGCATCACCGATAACGCTGGTGGAATGCCCACCGCTGTGATTGGGGAAGCCGGAACCGAGGGTCCGGTGATCGCCATTTTAGGCGAATATGACGCGCTGCCAGGGCTTAGCCAGTATTCCGGTGAAACCGAACCCCGCGCGATTACAGACGGCGCGCACGGGCATGGTTGCGGTCATAACATGTTTGGCGCGGGGGCATTGCTGGCGGCGACTGCACTGAAAGACTGGATCGAACAGAATAACATAAAAGCCCGTGTGCGCTATTATGGCTGCCCCGCAGAAGAAGGCGGCGCGGCCAAGACCTATATGGTGCGCGCGGGCTTGTTTGACGATGTGGATGCGGCGATCAGCTGGCATCCTGCGCCGTTTCTGGCGGTCAATCAGGAACCGAGCCTTGCCAATGCGCGGATTGATTACACGTTTCACGGCGTCGCATCCCACGCGGCGTTTGAGCCGGATATGGGGCGTTCGGCGCTCGATGCAGTGGAACTGATGAATGTGGGCGTGAATTATCTGCGCGAACACATGCCCGATGCGGCCCGTGTGCATTATGCCTATATGGATGCAGGCGGCGAAGCGGCCAATGTGGTGCAGGCCCGCGCCCAAGTGCGCCAGTTGATCCGTCACCCCGATCTGCCGGGCCTAAAGGAACTGGTCGCCCGTGTGGATAAAATTGCCGAAGGGGCCGCCCTGATGACCGAAACGCGCATGGAACGCAAAGTGTTTTCCGGCGTGTCCAACATGCTGCCTAACCGCCCCCTAGAAGAGGCCATGCAAGCCGCGCTGGAACAGCTTGGCCCTGTGCCGTTTGATGCAGAGGATCGCGCCTTTGCGGCGAAAATTCAGGCGACCCTGCCCAAAGGTGCGGTGGAAAGCAACTTTGCGGTGCTGAACTATACCCCCGCGCCTGATCAGGATATTTCCCTGTGTGATTTCATCCTGCCACTTGATCGCGGCGGAGAGGTGCGGGCAGGTTCAACTGATGTGGGCGATGTCAGTTGGGCGGTGCCAACGGTGCAATGCTGGGGGGCCACTTGGGCCATCGGCACGCCGTTTCACACGTGGCAGGTTGTGGCCCATGGCAAAACGCCGGTAGCCCACAAGGGGATGATCCACGCCGCAAAACTGATGGCGACGACGGCGCGATCCCTGATCGAAAACCCCGACCTGCTGGCAAGCGCCAAGGCCGCCCACGCGGCTCATCTGGCGAAAACGCCCTATGAATGCCCGATCCCGAAGGAGACCCAGCCCCCGATTGTGCAGCCCTCTTAAACCGAAAAACCCCGGCGCTTGGCCGGGGTTTCTTTGTGTGCAGCGAGGTTTTGGATCAGTGACCCAAAATCTGGCTGAGGAACAATTTGGTGCGTTCCGATTTGGGATTGTTAAAGAACTCTTCGGGTTCGTTCTGTTCCACAATCTGGCCCTGATCCATAAAGATCACGCGGTTGGCAACCTGTTTTGCGAAACCCATTTCATGGGTCACACAAAGCATGGTCATGCCTTCTTCTGCCAGTTCCACCATGGTATCCAGAACCTCTTTGATCATCTCAGGATCAAGCGCAGAGGTCGGTTCGTCAAACAGCATGATCCGTGGCTTCATGCACAAAGACCGTGCAATCGCCACCCGCTGTTGCTGACCGCCCGACAATTGGCCGGGGAATTTATCGGCCTGTTCTGGGATCTTAACCTTTTCCAGAAAATGCATCGCAATTTCTTCGGCTTCTTTCTTGGGTGTTTTACGCACCCACATCGGCGCCAGCGTACAGTTTTCCAGAATCGACAGATGGGGGAACAGGTTGAAGTGCTGAAAACACATGCCAACCTCGCGCCGGATTTTGTCGATGTTCTTCAGATCGGATGTCAACTCGATCCCATCCACGATGATATCACCCTTCTGGTGTTCTTCCAGACGGTTGATACAGCGGATCAGCGTCGATTTACCTGAACCGGACGGACCGGCGATAACAATCCGCTCCCCCCGTTGAACGGTCATGTCGATGTCACGCAAAACGTGAAACGCGCCATACCATTTGTTCATTTTGGTGATCTGGATAGCGACCTCTTCAGAGACGCCCATTTTACTGCGATCGATTTCACGATCAGTTGCGACTTGAGACATTGTATAGGCTCCTAATTAGTGGCCGGTCTTGAGCTTGCGCTCGAGGTACATGGAGTACCGGGACATGGAGAAACAGAAGATGAAGAACATCAGCGCGATGAAGCCGTACAGCTCCCATACGATGCCGTTCCAGTTCGAATCTGCGCGAATGGTGTTGGTCAGACCGATCGGATCCAACAGGCCGATGATCGACACCAAAGTGGTGTCTTTGAACAGCCCGATAAAGGTAGACACGATACCCGGGATCGAAATCTTCAGCGCTTGCGGCATGGTAATCAGCCGCGTTGCCTTCCAATAATCCAGACCCAGCGCATCCGCTGCCTCGTATTGACCGGTCGGCAAAGCCGCCAGTCCACCCCGCACCACCTCTGCCATATAGGCCGAAGCAAACAGCGTCACCATGATGATAACCCGCAACACAATGTCAAACGTCGTGCCGGGGGGCAGGAAATAGTTCAACAAGGTCGAGGCCACAAACAACAAGGTAATCAGCGGCACACCACGGATGAATTCGATAAAGCCAACGCAGATTGCCTTGACGATCATCAAATCCGACTGCCGCCCGAGGGCCAGCAGAATACCGATGGGCAGGGACAAAACGATCCCCGTGACGCCGATAATGATCGAAAGCATAAAGCCACCGAATTTTGCGGATTCAACTTCTTCGATGCCAATCGGAAGGATCGCGTGCAGACCCGTTGCAACCGGTCCTGCCAGAACAAGCCACCAGATCACCGGCACCAGCAGGGCCGCAATCACACCGCCCAGAGAGCCGATCATTTTGGACAGATATTCCAGTGCCAAAAACCCCAGAACAAACCCCGCAAGGATCACGACAGGTGTCCAGATTGAACCGCCCCAGAACAGCCAGAAGGCCACAAAAGGATACAGCGCCGAGAACCACAACATTTTGCGTGGCAGGTTGCTGAACAACACAGGTGCCAAAGCCACCAGCATCAGAACAAAGGCTAGATTGACGCGCCAGTACAGGTCTGACGGATAGAATCCGTAGAACAACTGCAAATACCGCTCGCCGATCACAGACCAACAGGCCGCGCCGTGTTCCCGTCCTGCCGCCGCGATGACTTCACGACATTCCCGCAAGGAGGTTGCGGTCCAGGACCCGTGCCAAACCCACGGCAGAACCTCTGCCAGAACCGCCCAAAGGAAATAGATCGAGACCAAGGTCAGGATTGTATTCAGAACGCTGGAAAACAGGTTTTCAACGGCCCATTTGATTGGTCCGGCCGCAGTAGACGGCGGGGATTGTTCAGGCAACATAGTGTCACGAACATAAGCAACAGTTTGTGCATGTGTATCGCTCATATCAACGCTCCCTCAACTTAACGGATTCATTGTACCAGTTCATAATGGTCGAAATGGTCAGGCTGATCGCCAGATAGATCGCCATCAGAATCAGCAGACATTCCATTTCTTTACCGGTCTGGTTCAGCGTGATGCCACCCAGCGTGCCCGTCACATCCATATAACCAACCGCAATCGCCAGAGACGAGTTTTTGGTCAGGTTCAGGTATTGGGAAATCAGCGGCGGGATGATCACCCGCAGGGCTTGGGGCAGGATAATCAGGTTCATCGTCCGGTTCGGGCTAAGCCCCAGCGCAAAGGCTGCTTCTGACTGGCCCTTACTGACCGCCATAATACCAGCCCGCACGTTTTCCGCAATAAAGGCAGCGGTGTACAAACCCAAAGCCAAGGTCAGCGCGATCAACGAGTTGCGCATGTAAATGCCGCCCTGAAAGTTGAAGCCTTTCAGCACAGGCAATTCCAGACCGATCGGACGCCCCAGAATGAAATAGATCACCAGCGTGGGCAGAAAAAAGATCGCCAGTTTGATCCAGAAATTCGGCAGAATTTCCCCCGTTGCCTCTTGCCGCTTGCGCGACCAAGACCCAAAGACAAAAATACCTACGATGGACAGCAAGAACACTGCCACAACGATCATCGAGCCTGAAAACATTTCAGGTTTCGGGATATACAGACCACGGTTTGTCAGTGCGACCGAATCCCAAAGGCTCATGGATGCAGCAGCATCTTCGCCGCGAAAATCCCGAGGCGCAGGAAAGGATTCAATAAAGATCGCCATGGTCAAAACGATCCACAGCAACACAGGCACGTTGCGGATGGTTTCGATGTAAACCGTCATAATCCGCGCGACGATCCAGTTGTTGGAAAGCCGCAAAACACCGATCGCAACCCCCAGCACCGTGGCAAGGGCACAGCCCAGCACAGCCACCAGAAGGGTATTCAACACACCAACCAATGCAGCCCGCCCGTGGGACATCTGGTTGTTATATTCGATCAATTTTTGATTGATGTCATAACCGGCAGCCTCGCCCAGAAAACCGAAACTTAGTGGTTTTCCCAAGGCTGCCAAATTCTGCGCAGCGTTATTCAGTAGCCATCCAACACCCAACAGAAACAACACCAGCGCCACGATCTGAATCGTCATGGACCGATAACGGGTGTCGTAAATAAGTTGACTGAATTGGAAGCCGCCCTTTGGAGGATCGGTAATTGCAGACATGTGTCCACGCTCCCTTGTTCTGTTTTTGAGGTCGCAATTTCCAAGTCCACGCATACACGTGGCGAACTGATTGCGCCTTTTTTTTGTATAGTTCGTTTTTTCTGTCGCCTAAGTGAAATGGGCGCAGCTTATGCTGCGCCCATTCATAGGTCTTAGCGGAAAGGAGGCGTGTAAATCAGGCCGCCATCAGTCCACTGTGCGTTCAGGCCACGGGCCAGACCGATAGGAGTGGATTCGCCGATGTTACGTGCGAAAATCTCGCCGTAGTTACCACCAGCCGCAATTGCGTTTTTCGCCCAGTCAGCGGACAGACCCAGTTGCTCGCCCAGGTTACCTTCGGTACCCAGCAGACGGTTGATTTCCGGGTTGTTGCCCGCAGTCATCGCAGATTCTTTAACGTTTGCGGATGTGATGCCCAGCTCTTCAGCTGCGATCAAAGCGTTCAATGTCCAACGACCGATGTCAGCCCATTGGTCGTCGCCGTGACGTACAAGCGGACCCAGTGGCTCTTTGGAGATGATTTCCGGCAGCAGAGTGTGTGCTGTTGGATCTTCAAAGGTCGCACGTGTCGCAGCCAGACCGGATGCGTCAGTTGTGTACACGTCACACGCGCCAGCAAGGTACTGCTGTTGGGCTTCTGCGTTTGTTTCGATTGGAACAGGCTCGTAAGAGATGTTGTTGGACCGGAAGAAATCCGCCAGGTTCAGCTCTGTTGTTGTACCAGTTTGGATACAAACAGTCGCGCCATCCAGATCTTTCGCAGAAGAAACGCCCAATTCTTTTGGAACCATGAAGCCTTGGCCGTCATAGTAGTTTACACCAATGAATGTGAACTTCAGATCGACGTCACGTGAGAATGTCCATGTGGTGTTACGGGCCAGCAGGTCGATCTCGCCGGAAGCCAGCGCTGTGAAGCGTGTCTTACCAGTTGTCGGAGTGAATTTAACCGCTTGTGGGTCGCCAAGAACAGCCGCAGCAACCGCGCGACAGACGGAAACGTCAAAGCCGTCCCAGTTACCATTGGCGTCAGCAGCAGCAAAGCCTACAAGACCGGTTGTTACGCCGCACTGCAAGAAACCTTTTGCTTTAACGTCGTCGAGTGTCCCAGCAGCTGCAAAGCCTGCGGTCATAGTGGCCGCGGCAACAGCGCCGAAGAATGTTGATTTTTTCATTTTTACCTCTTCCTGATGAGCCACCTATAGGTTGGTGGCATGCTGAGAGTTTACCCAGCTTTTCATACTCTTCCGACATAGCCAAAAAAGTAGCCCCCATACTGTGAGCAGGCGTGTGCAAGGTCAAGGTATTTATCAGGAATTGTTCGCGCGTAAAGTTTACATGCGTGAACAGATTAGGTCAGACTTAGTGACCTTTATTTATTGGGAAAATTCCCACAATCAGGATGGGACTCGATGAAGCAGGAAAACACGCCCAACGGGTTTTGGTCAAATAGGTCAGCATACACTACCTAATAACTCGCTTGACCGCCCGATTTGGACACCGAGGTCATCAATCTGTCGGCGAAAACGAAACTCTGGCGCTTCAGCTCGGCCGTGGCCATCGCCTCTTCATCTTCGCCCCATTGTTCGATTTGCCAAATTTCATCGACCCGAGCCACCTCCCACGCCGCATTCACCTCCATCTCGCGGTGCGCAACGGCCAATGCCAGCACCAGAGAGCCCGAAATCTGCACCAGATCGTGAAAAGCTGCCAATTCAAAGCAGTCGAATCCACCGACAACCGTCCGCAATCTGGCAAGCGATTGATTCGGTTGGTCGATTGGAATGACCCCTTTGGTCACCAAAAGTGGCGCGCCCAGATGGTCTGCAGCCCATTGCAAAGGCGGATCCCAGACTGCCGCCTGACGGGCGATCAATTCTTGCGGGTGGGTTGCGCGGTAACACAACAGATCATTGCCGCCGTAAGCCGCCAGCATATCCACAACCCCGTCAAACTGCGGGCCCATTTTATCAACCGAGACATTGGCCCAGCGGGTTGCAGGCATGGCCGCAGGATTTAACTCCCCCTCAGCCGCATCCCATTCCGTAGCAACCAATTCAGCGGCAGCCTGCGTTGGCAACACCAAATCCTGCTTCAACGGGGTCTTCACCACGCGCCCGTCCAGATGGATCACATAACCCTGATCCGCCTGCGCTACAGTAACATCGGTCCAAAACCGCTTCGCCTTGAAAAAACTCATAATTTACAGCTCTTGATCTTCAAACGGGTCTGATGGGGCTTCTTTCGGATCGAACCCGAAGAAATCCCAAGTTTGTGCCATGTGATCTGGCAAAGGCGCGGTAAAGCTCATCTTTGCGCCAGTGATTGGATGGGGGATCGACAGGGACCGTGCGTGCAAATGCAGCTTGCGACTGACCGAGCCGCCCAACTGCGCGCCCCAGCCTTCGCCGTCATTGGTCTGGCTGTTGGTGCCATATTTGCCGTCGCCAATAATCGGATGACCGATTTCAGCCATATGCGCCCGTAACTGGTGGGTCCGCCCGGTGATCGGCACCAAAGCAACCCAAGCCGCTCGCTGGCCCATAGCCTCGATCACCGCATAATCGGTGGTCGCCCGCTTCGCGCCATCAGTCTTTTCCACCTCATCAGGGTGAATACAATGCATCCGTTCGCCCGCACCATTGGGACCATGGCCACCTGCCTTGATCAGACCATAACGCACGGTGCCCATTTTGGGAAACGGGCTGCCCGCGACAATTGCCCAGTAAATCTTGCGGGTGATACGGGAATGAAAACTGTTCGCCAGCCCTGCCGCTGCACGCCCCGTGCGCGCCATCACAAAAACACCGCTGGTGTCTTTGTCCAGACGGTGTACCAGCTTTGGTTTTGTTTCCATCCCAAAGCGCAGCGCATCGGCCAAACCGTCAATATGGCGCGTTTGACCTGAACCGCCCTGCACGGCAAGCCCCGCAGGTTTGTTTAAAACGATAATGTCATCGTCACGGTAAATCACACTGTCGCGCATCATCTGCGCATCCGCATCCGAAATCACCGCTTCGGGTTTCATCGCAACGGTACCTTCATCAGGCAAGGGCGGCACACGCACCACCTGCCCCGGTTGCAACCGCGTGCTGGCCTTTACCCGGCCTTTGTCCACACGCAGATCGCCCTTGCGGCACATCTTTTCAACGCGCCCCTGACTGACCTGCGGGAACATCCGCCGCAACCAACGATCCAGCCGTTGATCCGCAGCATCCTCGGCCACCGCAATATGTTGTACTCCGCTCATGATAGCACCGCCCGCATAATTATCATTCCGACAAACAGCGCAGCAATCGCGCCCAGAACCGACCCCAGAACATAGACCATGGCAACACCGCCACGCCCCTGTTCCCACAAAAGAATAGCATCCAGTGAAAAGGCTGAAAACGTGGTGAAACCGCCCAGAATTCCGGTCATGACAAAAGGCGCAAACCGCGCCTCGCCAACCCGTTCCAGAAACCAGACCGCAAACAGACCCATCAGAAACGATCCGGCCACATTCACCGCAAACACACCGGCGGGCGCACCGAGGCCCAACACCCGCACCGCCCCTTGAATAGAGCCGTACCGCAGTGCAGCCCCGAGACCACCGCCTATTGCTATTTGAAACACCGTATTCATCCAGACCTCTGCGCTGACGTGCACACCGATCAATCAGGGCACTTTTCGCTTGCAGCCCACACGCCCTTTAGCGGACATGGCTGCTTCTCTGGTTCGCCTCTACAGCAATCCCGACAATCTGTGCAAGGCCTTCGAACTTTTTGCGCTCGAACTCGGACAGGTCTTCAAGGCTGAAAACCTCATTATTCCATCTGGTCCAGTCACGGGTTTCCAATACAGCCTCGCGTACAACAAACACAGACGATACCTTGTGTTTACGGATCAAGTATTCGATCTGACCGATAACAACACTGTCCTGTCCTTCGAACAACCCAACCAAATATTCCCCCGACCGCAGAAAAAAGCCTCCTGTTTTGCGCTCCATACACCGAGCCCAAATGTCTTTCTGGATAGCTTCGACCTGAACGTCGGACTTTAGGGTGTCACATTTACAGGTAAAAAGGATTTGTAATATCAATTTTCCAACGGGCAAATCAGATGTCGAAACGAGGCCCCCCTCAAATTACGCGTTACTCACGTCCGCATTCAACCATAGAGTGAGGTGTATCGCAAACCGGAACAGCTTTTCTACCGTAAGTTGTGCAAACTCAAGGTACGCAACTACACCAGAGAGGCATCAAGTAAAAGCTAACTATTCTTGATAGAACTGCGCAGTTTAGCAAAGTATTCCGTGCGTTTTTTTAACTCACGTTCAAAGCCGCGATCCACCGGAACATAATACACCCCGTGCCGCATGCCGTCGGGGAAATAGTTCTGCCCCGAAAACCCATCCTTCGTATCATGGTCATATTCATAGCCCTGACCGTAGCCTTCGTCTTTCATCAACTGGGTGGGCGCGTTGCGGATGTGTTTTGGCGGCGGCTCTGATCCGGTCTTGCGCGCCGCTTTCACCGCCTCTTTATAGGCCATATACGCAGCATTGGATTTCGGTGCTAATGCCAGATAAATCACCGCCTGCGCCAAAGCCAATTCACCCTCGGGACTGCCAAGTCGCTCGTATGTTTGCCACGCCTGCAAACACAAAGCCTGCGCCTGCGGATCAGCCAGTCCGATGTCTTCAACTGCCATCCGCGTGATCCGCCGCGCCAGAAACCGGGGATCCTCGCCCCCCGCCAGCATCCGACACAGCCAGTAAACACTGGCATCAGGATCAGAACCGCGCACAGATTTATGCAAGGCAGAGATCAGATTGTAATGCTCCTCGCCCGATTTGTCGTATTTCGGCGCACGCCGCGACAGCCGCTTGGATAGATCATCACGGCCGATTTTACCGGCAGCTTTCCATGAAAAACATTGCTCCAGAATATTAATCAGCGCCCGTCCGTCCCCGTCGGCCATTTCCAGAACGGCCTCGCGCGCATCGGCGGTCAATGGCAGCGCGCGCTGCACCAATTGCTCCGCCCGTTGCGCCATCAATTCCAGATCTTTCAGGGTCAACCGCTCCAGCACCATCACCTGACTGCGACTTAAAACAGCGGCGTTTAACTCGAAAGAGGGATTCTCGGTTGTCGCCCCCACCAGAACAATGGTGCCGTCTTCCATATGGGGCAAAAACCCGTCCTGTTGCGCTTTGTTAAAGCGGTGAATCTCATCCACAAACAGAACTGTCCCTCGCCCTGTTTGACGCCGTAACTTGGCCGCTTCAAACACTTTTTTCAAATCGGCCACACCTGAAAAGATCGCGCTTATCTGAACGAACTCCATCTCGGTTTCATCCGCCAGCAATTTAGCAAGCGTGGTTTTCCCAACCCCCGGCGGACCCCAGAATATGATCGAGGACAGCCGACCGCTTTCCAGCATCACCCGCAAAGACCCTTCGACGCCCAGCAGATGCTGCTGGCCAATCACATCGGAAAACCGCCGAGGCCGCAATTGATCTGCCAAAGGTGCATTGCGCGCAGCACCCGTTGCAGCGCCGTCCTCATCGCCCCCCAATGTATCAAAAAGATCTGCCATAACCCCGACCACCCATTTCCAACTGCCCCATAGTGTGACCCGCAAACCCCAAGGACGCAACAAACTTCCCACGGTTTCCCCAGCCACTCGGGCGTTTCAATGTTCCCAAAATACTCATTAAAAAACCCCGCCAGACCACTACAGCCTGACGGGGTTCCTACTGTCCCGAATATTATCGGTTTTTATTCTTCGGTTTTATTCTTCGCTGGCCAACTCGGCTGCAACGCGGGCTTTGTCAGCCTTACCTTTCGCGTCAACATCACGATCAACAAATTCGATGATCGCCATTGGGGCCATGTCGCCGTAACGGAAGCCGGCTTTCATGATACGCACGTAACCACCTTGGCGGTCTTTGTAGCGTGGGCCAAGGATGTCGAACAGTTTGGAAACGTACTGATCTTCTTTCAGCTTGGAAGCGGCCTGACGACGGGCGTGCAAATCGCCACGTTTCGCCAATGTGATCAGTTTTTCCATGATCGGGCGCAGTTCTTTTGCTTTTGGCAAAGTTGTTTTGATTTGCTCATGTTCGATGAGCGAGCCTGTCATGTTCGAGAACAACGCTTTACGGTGTTCGTGTGTCCGGTTCAGGCGGCGGTAACCACGTGCGTGACGCATTTTAGTCTTCCTTGTCTATACTTTGTCTGGCGCACCTGCGTGGGTGTCGCACTCCTTGGGGCAGAATTACCCGGATGTTCCCCACCAGCGTGGGCATTTTGGGGCGCGACCGAAACCGCGCCCCGAATTTTTAGAACTGGTCTTCGTATTTTTTAGCCAGATCTTCGATGTTGTCCGGTGGCCAATCCACGATATCCATACCCAGATGCAGACCCATGCCGGTCAGGACTTCTTTGATTTCGTTCAAAGATTTCCGACCAAAGTTTGGCGTGCGCAGCATTTCGGCTTCGGTTTTTTGGATCAGATCGCCAATATACACGATATTGTCGTTCTTCAGGCAGTTTGCGGAACGCACGGACAGTTCCAACTCGTCTACTTTCTTCAGCAGCAGCGGGTTGAATTCCAGATCGTCTTCTTCTTCTTGACGGGAAGCGGACTCTGGCTCGTCGAAGTTCACAAACACAGACAGTTGATCTTGCAGAATGCGCGCAGCATAGGCCACCGCGTCTTCTGGTGTGATGGAACCATCTGTTTCCAGTTTCAGTGTCAGTTTGTCATAGTCCAGAACCTGACCTTCACGGGTCGGTTGAACATCATAAGACACTTTCACAACAGGCGAGAACAGCGCGTCGATTGGAATGAGGCCGATCGGCGCATCTTCCGGACGGTTCTTGTCTGCGGCCACATAGCCTTTACCGGTTTCCACAGTCATTTCCATGAACAGCGAAGCACCATCGTCGAGGTGACAGATCACGTGCTCTTTGTTCAGGATTTGAATGTCAGCGGTTTCAGAAATATCACCAGCTGTAACAACACCCGGGCCTTTGGCTGCAATCGACACACGTTTTGTGCCTTCTGCTTCCATGCCAACAGCCACACCTTTAAGGTTCAGAACGATGTCGGTTACGTCTTCACGTACACCGGCAACGCTTGAAAACTCGTGCAGAACATTGTCGATCTGTACGGATGTGATCGCAGCACCTTGCAGCGACGACAGCAGAACACGCCGCAGCGCGTTGCCAAGTGTCAAACCAAAGCCACGCTCCAGCGGTTCAGCAACACATGTTGCCTGACGCAGTGGGTCGCCACCTGGTTTGATGTCCAACTGAGTTGGGCGGATAAGCTCTTGCCAATTCTTGTGGATCATAAATCCTCCATTCCTGTCCGCCGATCGGATCCGATTGATCGGGAACGCCCGAGGGTATTGCAATGACGCGGGCCGATCCCTTTGAACCGGCCCGATAATTCTTGACGCTGCGGGTTATACCCGACGACGTTTTGGGGGACGACAGCCGTTGTGTGCGATCGGGGTTACGTCACGAATAGATGTGATGTTGAACCCGACAGCAGCCAAGGCGCGCAATGCGCTTTCACGGCCAGAACCTGGACCCTGAACTTCGACTTCCAGCGTTTTCACGCCATGCTCTTGCGCTTTTTTGCCAGCATCTTCAGCAGCCATCTGTGCTGCATAAGGTGTGGATTTACGCGAGCCTTTGAAGCCCATAGTCCCAGCGGAAGACCATGCGATTGCGTTGCCTTGGGCGTCTGCAATCAGGATCTTTGTGTTGTTGAAAGAGGAGTTAACGTGAGCAACACCAGTGGTGATGTTCTTACGGACCTTCTTCTTTGCGCGAAGTTTTTCACGTGCCATAGTTCAAGCCCTCCTTATTTCTTTTTGCCAGCAATCGCGCGGGCTGGGCCCTTACGCGTACGAGCGTTTGTGTGTGTACGTTGTCCGCGAACAGGCAGACCACGACGATGACGCAGGCCGCGGTAGCAACCCAGATCCATCAGGCGTTTGATGTTCATGGAAACTTCACGACGAAGGTCACCTTCGACGTCGACGTTTGCGTCAATGTATTCGCGAATTTTCAGAACTTCCGCATCGGACAGTTCGTTGATCCGGCGGGTAACATCCAGACCGGTTTCTTCGCAGATTTTTGCAGCGATCGTGTTACCGATGCCGTGAATATATGTAAGGGCGATTGGGACCCGTTTGTGGGTCGGCAAGTTAACGCCGGCGATACGTGCCAAGGGCTCTTCCTTATGGTTGCGGCTCCGTGTTTCCAGAACCTTTTTTCACAACAAAAGCCCAACACCACCACGGCATCAGGCCAGTTCTTATTAGGGTATCTGACGAATCACTGTAATCAGCGAAAAATGACCGATTCCTTAAAGAAGCTGTGCGATACACGCCGTACAAAAGAAGGTCAACCCCTCTGCCAAAAGGTTAGGGCCATAACGCGGCTGTTTTACGCGCCTCATTCGCCCTTCGGGGTTAACAAGGTCTATAAGGCAGCAACCCAAAAAGCCAGCGTTATTTGCCGCACCTTTTAGCAGTGTCACCGCCCCTAATGCGTTACGTTGGCCGTGCAACGCCTGCAAATGTGTCACCTGTCCGCGCAAACAGACACAAAAAACTAAAGACCCAGAAGCTGGGTTCCCCTTGATCCCCCCGCCGCCTCCTTTAAAAGCTGTCTACACACTGCCAGCAGATAAGAGGCTCTTATGAAATCCGGCAAACGATCCCTACTACAAAAGCGCAGCACTTTCGCTGTTATCGGTCTTGGCTCTTTTGGCAGCACGGTAGCCTTGGAACTGGCGCGGTTCGGAAACCATGTGATCGGCATTGATACCAACGAATCTTTGGTTAACAACCACGCCGAGGATTTGACCCAAGCCCTCATTGTTGACGCCAAAGATGACTCCGCCCTACGGGAGGCAGGGGTCGCTGAATGTGATGTTGCGGTTGTCGCCATGGGGGCCGATCTGGAATCCAGCATCCTTGCGGCCATTAACCTGAAAACCATCGGCGTGCCTGTGGTCTGGGCCAAAGCCACCACCAAAACCCATCATCGTATTCTCAGCAAACTGAAAGTAGATCGCATCATCCACCCCGAGGTAGAAGTGGGCCAGCATGTGGCCCAAGTGCTGCACAACCCGCTGGTGCGCGATTACGTCAGCCTTGGAAACGGCTTTCATGTGGTGAATTTCCGTATCCCCGAAACACTCGAAGGCAAAACGCTGGACCAAATGTCCCACAACGAGGATTTCAACCTGCGCTGCATCGGGGCCATGCGGGGGACGGAATATCTGGGGCGCGATGGGGACGCTTGCGAATTGCGCAAAGGCGATTTACTGATCCTTCTGGGCCGCCGCGCCGATCTGCGTAATTTCGCAGCGACCCTGTAATGTCGCCGCGCATTCCCGTTCCGCAGGGCTGGCGCCTGCCAAACCTGCCGCCCCCGATGATGCTTGCCCTGCTCTATCTGTTCTGCATCCTTCTGGGCGCACTTTTGCTGCTGCTGCCTTTCGCCAACACCGGCGGCGTAACCCTTGGCGATGCGATCTTCACCTCTGCCTCGGCTGTGACGGTGACGGGGCTGGCTGTAGTGGATACGGGATCGACCTTTAGCCTGTTCGGGCAGTTTGTCATCATGGTTCTGATCCAGCTTGGCGGGTTAGGCCTGATGAGCTTTGCCGTGCTGGTTCTATCGGCCATGGGCATCCCCATCGGCATGCCTCAACGGCTGATCCTGCGCGAAGACCTGAATCACACCTCTCTGCACAACCTGACCGCCATCGTGCGCATCATCCTAGTGGTCTCACTAACTTGCGAACTGTTAGGCACTGCCCTGCTGGCTTTCGTTTTTGTGCCTGAATTCGGCTGGGCCGAGGGCCTGTGGAATGCACTGTTCCACAGTATTTCCGCATTCAACAATGCAGGTTTTGCGCTGTTTCCAGACAGTCTGTCCCAATGGGTGGATGATCCGGTGATCAATCTGGTGATCCCTGCCCTGTTCATCCTTGGCGGGCTTGGCTTTGTGGTGGTGGCCGATCTGTTCAGCACCCGAAGCTGGGGGCGTTTGACCCTGCACAGCAAACTGATGATCGTCGGCACCGCAATATTTATCCTGTTTGCCTGGTTCTTTTTCGCCGCATTGGAATGGAACAACCCCGGCACCCTTGGGCAACTGCCTACAGTCGGGGCAAAGCTATGGGCAAGCTGGTTTCAGGCGGTGACACCGCGTACAGCCGGGTTCAACACGCTTGACACCAGCGCCATGCATGACAGCACCACCATGATGACCATGTTCCTGATGATCATCGGCGGCGGCAGCGCCTCTACTGCGGGGGGTGTTAAGGTGACCACCGTCATAGTGCTGCTGATCGCCAGCGTCGCCTTTTTTCGCCGCCGCACCGAAATTCAGGTCTTTGGCCGCAGCCTGGGCGTTGAGGAAATCATGAAAGTCATGGCACTGGCCACTGTCAGCACCGTGGTGATTTTTGTCGCCATCTTCATCGTTTCCATTTCCCACGACGGAGAGTTCATCGACCTTGTGTTCGAGGTAACCTCCGCCTTTGGAACGGTCGGCCTGTCACGGGGCGCCACATCTGAACTGGACAGCATCGGCCGCGCGCTGATCATTTGCCTGATGTTTCTGGGCCGCGTCGGCCCCCTGACACTTGGGTTCTTTCTGGCCACCCGCAGTGTGCCACGAGTGAAATATCCCAAAGGTCAAATCCATCTGGGCTAAACCAAAAAGGCCGCCTGTTGATCAGGCGGCCTTTGGTGAAAACTGTCTGGTCGTCGATGGGTTTAATCCATCGCCCCAGCGATCGAGGCTTTGACCTGATCAATCGGGGCCAGCCCGTCGATGCTTTGCAACTGGCCTTTGGCATAATAATATCCGATCAGCGGCGAGGTGTCTTTGTAATAGGCCATCAGACGGGTCTTAAGGCTTTCTTCATTATCATCCGCACGGCGGTTGAATTCCGTTCCGCCACATTTATCACAGACACCCTCTTTGGCGGGTTTCTTGGCTGTGTCGTGATAGCCCGCACCACAGTTCGCACAAGTATAGCGCCCCGTGATCCGCGAAACCAATGCAGCGTCATCCACGCGCATTTCGATCACTGCGTCCAAGGTCTGCCCCTCAGAGTCCAGCAGGTCATTCAACGCATCGGCCTGCGCCAGAGTGCGCGGGAAGCCGTCAAATATGAAGCCACCATCTGCTGTTGCTGTTTCAAGTTGCTCACGGATCAGGCCGATGACGATCTCGTCTGTGACCAGTTCACCGCGATCCATCACGCCAGCAACCATCTTGCCCATTTCAGTGCCAGATGTCCGTGCAGCGCGCAGCATGTCGCCAGTGCTCAGCTGCACCATATTCCGCTCATCCACCAACATCGCGGCTTGTGTACCTTTACCAGCACCCGGTGGGCCAAGCAAAATAATATTCATGTAGATTCCCTTCATATCGCAGCACGCACACAGCTATAACGTTATTTACCCACGCGCGAAATCAAGAAACGTATACTTGCGCATACAGGTCGCACGCAAGGGGGGCACGCCAAACGGAGGCGGTAAAAATGACAAAGGCCGCACAGTAACTTGTGCGGCCCGTCATTTTTCGCCGAAAGATTTCGGTCAAACCCGCGTTAGCGGCCCCGACGCCCACCTTTGGTTTTGCTGCGGCTTTTCCCACGCAGCTTGGATTTTTCGATCAAGCTTTCGTATTGATGCGCCAGCAAATGGGATTGCACTTGTGTGATTGTATCCATCGTCACCGACACAACAATCAACAACGATGTCCCGCCGAAATAAAACGGAATCGACAGCTGCGAGCGCAGGATTTCAGGGAACAAACAGATCGCCGCAAGATAAGCAGAACCCAAAACAAGAAGACGCGCGACCACATAGTCGAGATATTCTTCGGTTTTCTTACCGGGGCGAATCCCTGGGACAAAGCCGTTCTGCTTGCGCAGGTTATCCGCAACATCGTCAGTTTTGAACGACACGTTGGCTGTGTAGAAATAGCTGAAGAACACAATCATGCCCACAAAGAACAACAGATACAGCGGTTGGCCGGGGCCAAAATACGCCAGCAGCGTGTTCATGAACGGGCTGGTTTGTGTGCCCGAGAATGTGGAAATGGTTGTTGGCAACAGCAACAAAGCAGATGCAAAGATCGGTGGAATAACGCCCGCAGGGTTGATCTTGATCGGCAGGTGCGACGACTCGCCCCCGTAGACCTTCATGCCAACCTGACGTTTGGGGTATTGAATATGGATCTTGCGCAAGGCCCGTTCCATAAACACGATGAAGGCGATGACAGCGACGATCATCACCATAACGCCAACGATAACACCGGGTGAAATCGCACCAGAGCGACCAGAGGCAAAGAACTGTGCCAGCGCAGCTGGAAGTTCCGCGATGATGCCCACAAAGATGATCAGGGAAATCCCGTTGCCAATGCCCCGAGCCGTGATTTGTTCACCCAGCCACATCAGGAACATGGTGCCGCCCACCAACGTGATAATCGCAGGCAGTTGGAAGGACAAAAAGCCCGGTGTCGTGACCAGATCGCCTGCTTCCAAGCCGCGGGACATGCCGTAGGCCTGAAAGAACGCCAGCGCCACGGTGCCGTAGCGGGTGTATTGGTTGATCTTCTTGCGGCCAGCCTCACCCTCTTTCTTCAACTGTTCCAGTTGCGGCACCATGGCCGTTAGCAACTGCACAATAATAGAAGCGGAAATATAAGGCATAATCCCAAGCGCAAAGATCGCCATCCGGCCAATCGCACCACCCGAGAACATGTTGAGGATACCGCCAACACCTGTTTGCGCACCCTCCACAAATTCCCGCAGCGCGCCAGCGTCGATGCCCGGAACAGGGATAAACGTCCCGATCCGATAGACAATCAAAAGACCCAAAGCAAACAGGATACGAGATTGCAGTTCTTTCGCTTTACCGAAGGCACCCCAACTTAGATTAGAAGCCATTTGTTCAGCAGCAGAAGCCATGAACGTCCCTTTCATATGGTCGCACCGTGCGGCGTCCCGAATGGTGCGACAAAAACAAAAACGCCGCGAGACCAATCAGCAAGGTCGCGCGGCGCCGAAAAACTTGATCGTGAGTTATGTAAGCGGCAGGTCCACCGCTCACAAGCCCAATTCAAGGGTTTTAACTTTAATTTGAAACGCCAGTGTTCCCAGCGCTTCAGAATCAAGTTGAAACGCTTTAGGCGTCAGCAGCTACTTTTGCTGGCTTGGTGACTGTCAGCTTGCCACCAGCGGCCTCTACGGCCTCTACGGCGGTGCGGGATGCACCTGTGACTGTCAGGTCGATTTTAGAAGTGATCGCGCCTTTGTTCAGAACACGAACGCCGTCTTTAACACGACGAACCAGACCGGATTCAACCAGCACGGTTTCAGTGATCGGCGCAGACGCGTCGATTTTCTTTTCGTCGATGAATTTTTGCAGCAGGCCAAGGTTCACAACAGCATGTGTTTTTGTGTTGATGTTGTTAAAGCCACGCTTTGGCAGACGCTGGTACAAAGGCATCTGACCGCCTTCGTAGCCACCAATAGCCACACCCGAACGGGATTTTTGACCTTTGATACCACGGCCACCCATTTTACCGGTGCCGGAACCAGGACCACGACCAATACGCTTGCGTTTTTTGGTTGCGCCCGGGTTGTCTGAAAGTTGATTCAGTTTCATGTCGCTATCTCCTTTTGCCGGAACTACCCCCGATCAGCGACGAAAGGGCAAACACGGCGTTACGATGTGATTCTGGGACGGAGCCCAGATTGCGGGTGTTTAGAGGGGAAAGGGATGTGTGGCAAGGGTTTGGATTGGGTAAATGGAATATACGTGAAGGGCGTGCCAAAACGACAGGCCTTCGCAGACCTCGGGGGGCGTTTACGCCTCCCATGGGGGAGGTCGGCGCAGGCCGTCCCGCAAGCGGAACGGCCGAATTTCTAACTATACTCAACAGTACAATTTTCATCCAAATAGTGATCGGCAAGCAACTTCATCACGACCTTACGCACGGTGGCGATGTCCTTGCTTTTCGCCACGCTAACCCTCAGCTCACAACCACCTATGCCGCAAATTGTGTCCGCCGCTTCCATCCCACCCATTTCAGCCACGCCATTAACTTCAATCTCAGAATACAAATCTTCTGCAAAGTTTCGAACCTTATGGCGCTGTGATGACGTCGTATTTTCAGGGAATTTTAGAAGGATTATTCGTTGAACTGCCATTTCTTACCACTACAATAAAAAAACGCCCCCGCAAAGCGGAGGCGTTAATCTCAAGCCGTAGGTCGGGGTTTACCCCGACACCACTCAACCTTTTTCTTCGATGATCTCTACCATGTGAGACACCTTAGCAACCATACCGCGCACAGCAGGTGTATCTTCCAGCTCACGGGTTTTGTGCATTTTGTTCAGGCCCAGACCGATCAGCGTTTGACGCTGTTTTTCGGGGCGACGGATCGGGGAGCCGATCTGTTTTACAACGATTGTTTTAGCCATTGAACTTAAGCCTCCGCAGCTTCGGCGTCTGCAGGTGCATCCGCAGGAGCGTCAGTTTTTGGCAGAATGTCAGAAACTTTCTTGCCACGACGTTGTGCAACATTGCGCGGGCTGGATTCTTTACCCAGACCGTCCATAGTTGCACGGATCATGTTGTACGGGTTGGCCGAACCGATGGATTTGGACACAACGTCCTGAACACCCAACATTTCGAACACAGCACGCATAGGACCACCGGCGATGATACCAGTACCTTGTGGTGCAGAGCGCATCACAACTTTACCAGCGCCATGACGGCCTTCCATGTCGTGGTGCAATGTACGGCCTTCACGCAGCGGAACGCGGATCATTTTGCGTTTCGCAGCTTCGGTAGCCTTACGGATCGCTTCGGGGACTTCTTTGGCTTTACCTTTACCAAAACCGACGCGACCTTTTTGGTCGCCAACAACGACCAGCGCAGCAAAACCAAAGCGTTTACCGCCTTTTACTGTTTTGGATACGCGGTTGATCGCAACAAGGCGATCCTGAAATTCCGGGTTTTCGTCGCGATCGCGACCCCGGCGATTGTCATCTCTAGCCATCATTGGCCTCCTAGATAGTGTGGGGAATTCCCCAAATATTCCAATCCTAGTGGGACGACACCGCCGCCCCCTGGATCATCGAGGTGGGCATAAAGCCCACCTACAGATCTTAGAACTTAAGACCGCCCTCACGGGCTGCGTCTGCAAGCGCTTTAACTTTACCGTGGAACAAGAAACCGCCACGGTCGAAATAACAGGTGTCAACACCGGCTTTTTTCGCACGTTCCGCCAACAGCGCGCCAACTTTGGCGGATGCTTCGACGTTGTTCTTGCCAACGATACCCAGATCTTTTTCCAAAGAGGAAGCAGATGCTAGGGTTACGCCATTCACATCATCAATCAATTGAACGCTGATGTTCTTGGACGAGCGGTGTACGCTCAAGCGGGGGCGGCCAGCAGCCACCTTCCGCATTTTGCTCCGGTTGCGCATACGGCGCTTAAGGAACAGAGTTCTCTTGCTAATAGCCATCTTATGCGCTCCTTACTTCTTCTTACCTTCTTTGCGGAAGATATATTCGTCTTTGTACTTAATGCCCTTGCCTTTGTAAGGCTCTGGCTTGCGGTACTGACGAATGTTTGCAGCAACCTGACCAACAACTTGCTGGTCGATACCTTCAACAATGATTTCAGTCGGCTTGGGTGCAGTTACCGTAATGCCTTCCGGCACTTGGTATTCAACGTCATGCGACAGACCCAGCGCCAATTTCAGGACAGTGCCCTGCATGGACGCACGATAACCAACACCGTTGATTTCCAGCTCTTTCTTAAAGCCAGTCGTCACGCCGGTTACCAGGTTTGCGATCTGTGTGCGGCTCATACCCCATTGCTGACGCGCCCGTTTGGACGTGCCACGAGGTTTGATCGACACACCGTCATCACCAACTGTAAGCGTTACATCATCTGTAGCCTTGAAGGTACGTGTACCTTTAGGGCCTTTTACTTCTACGGTCTGGCCGGACACAGAGGCAGTTACGCCGCTGGGCAGCTCGACCGGTTTTTTACCAATTCGAGACATACCAAACTCCTTAGAAGATTGTGCACAAGACTTCGCCGCCGATATTGGCTGCGCGCGCTTGTGCGTCTGACATAACACCCTTGGATGTCGATACAATTGAAACGCCAAGACCTTGACGAACCGAAGGAATGTCCTTCACGTTTGAATAAACGCGACGGCCAGGGGTCGAAACCCGCTTCAGTTCTTTGATCACGGGCACACCGTCGAAGTATTTCAAAGAAATCTCCAACTCTGGGTGACCGTTAGCGCCTGTGCCAGCTTCATAGCCGCGAATGTAACCTTCGCTCTGGAGAACATCCAGAACCCAGCCACGCAGTTTGGAAGCAGGTGTTTTCACTGTGGATTTGCCGCGCAGTTGAGCGTTGCGAATACGTGTGAGCATATCACCGATAGGATCGTTCATATGTACTTCTCCTTACCAGCTCGATTTGACCATGCCAGGGATCTGACCGTCAGACGCCAATTGGCGCAACGCGATCCGGGACATTTTCAGTTTACGATAATACGCCTTAGGACGACCGGTTACTTGGCACCGGTTGTGCAGACGTGTGGCAGAGGAATTGCGAGGAAGTTCCGCCAATTTCAGGCGGGCCTTGAAACGCTCTTCCATAGGAAGATCCATGTTTGTCGCGATTTCTTTCAGCGCGGCACGTTTGGCAGCATATTTAGCCACCAGCGCCTGACGCTTCACTTCGCGTTGGATCATTGCAGATTTAGCCATGATGTTTTCTCCTGTCCGCGATTAGCTTGTGAAAGGCACGTTGAAGTGCTTCAAAAGGCTTTTCGCTTCCGCGTCTGTGTCCGCATTCGTGTTGAATGCGATGTCCATGCCCCACATCACGTCTACTTTGTCGTAGTCGATTTCTGGGAACACGATGTGCTCTTTCAGGCCCATGGCATAGTTGCCACGACCGTCAAAGCTCTTGGCCGAAACGCCGCGAAAGTCGCGAACGCGAGGCAATGCAACCGTGATCAGGCGATCAAGGAATTCATACATCTGATCGCCACGCAACGTAACTTTCACACCCAAAGGCATGTCTTCACGAACGCGGAAACCAGCGATGGATTTCTTTGCTTTGGTGATCACTGGTTGTTGACCGGCAATTGCAGCCATGTCCTCAACAGCAGAGCGGATTTTCTTAGAGTCGTTAACGGCTTCGCCAACGCCCATGTTCAGAACGATTTTCTGAAGCTTGGGAATTTGCATGTCGTTCTTATAACCGAACTCTTCTTTCATGGCGGCGCGGATGGTTTCCCGATACGCAGCCTTCAGGCGTGGAGTATAATCAGTCATTGATCACTTCTCCCGATTTTTTGGCAAAACGAACTTTTTTATCACCGTCCATTTTGAAGCCAACCCGTGTCGGGCCGCCATCTTTAGGATCGATCAAAGCAAGATTGCTCAGTTGGATCGGCATCTCGGTTGGTACGCGACCACCCTGAGAGTTTTGTGTCTGGGCTTTGTGACGGATCGCCACGTTCACACCAGAAATGATAGCCTTACCGGTGGTCGGGTTTACAGACGAAATTTCGCCTTCTTTCCCTTTGTCCTTACCGGTCAGAACGATGACTTTGTCACCTTTGCGCAGTTTAGCAGCCATTACAGCACCTCCGGCGCAAGCGAGATGATCTTCATGAAGTTCTTGGAGCGAAGCTCGCGAACCACTGGGCCGAAGATACGTGTGCCAACTGGCTCACCCGCATTGTTCAGGATAACTGCAGCATTGCTGTCAAAGCGGATTGCTGTGCCGTCTTCACGACGGACTTCTTTAGCGGTGCGCACAACCACTGCTTTGCGAACGTCGCCTTTTTTCACGCGACCGCGTGGAATGGCTTCTTTCACAGAAACAACAATAATGTCGCCAACGGAAGCGTACTTCCGTTTGGAACCGCCCAGAACCTTAATGCACTGAACACGGCGAGCACCGCTGTTGTCAGCCACTTCAAGATTGGTCTGCATCTGGATCATGGTAGATACTCCGACCTTTGGGGACCTAAATGCAGTCTAGGCCCCAGGGTTTCGATTAACTGATGGTTTCAGCAGGGCCTCAAGAGGCGTCTGACAGAACTTCCCAGCGTTTGGTCTTCGAAATTGGCGCGCATTCCTGAATCCGGACTTTGTCACCAACTTTGAATTGCTCGTTCGCATCGTGAGCCCGGTATTTTTTGGACTTACGGATGGTCTTTTTCAGAACCGGATGTGTGAAACGACGTTCAACAGAAACAGTCACTGTTTGTGTGTTTTGATCGCTGGTCACAGTTCCAGAGAGGATACGTTTAGGCATTGTTCATACCTCCCTTATTCAGCCGCTGCTTGCGCAGCTTTTTCGTTCAGAATTGTGTTCACGCGCGCAACAGAGCGGCGGACCACGCGTACACGTGCAGTGTTTTCCAGCTGGCTTGTCGCCGCTTGGAATCGCAGGTTGAACGCTTCTTTTTTAAGTTCGACGAGTGCAGTACGCAGTTCGTCCGGGGATTTTCCCCGAAGTTCGTTGGCATCCATAGCCATTTCCTTTTTTTCAACATCATTGGAAGGCCGCTGCAAAAAGCGTCACCCTGATTCCAATGGAGTGGATGATGAACGCGCTCTATAGGCGGGATACGGGGACGTGGCAAGCCTTTTAAATGCAGTGGCACAGTGCGGGCGGGGCGCTCCTGCTCCAGACGCTGTTTCAAATGTGTGGCGCCACCTATGAATACGTCTAAAACCGTGATCCGTTTATCCCTTAAAAGCCCAGTGATTAACCTTTGTTTCAATAAACACAGCACTTTCTTTGTGCCGGGCGCCTCGCGGCATGCACCCGTGCAGGTGAAAGTTTTTTGCATTTCACGACCCAACCGACAGTTGGTTTTTACACGGTCTTTATCATGTTATAGGGTGCTTTACTGTTACTAGGAGTGGTTTTGATGCTTACCGCGCGCGACTGCACCGACTATTCAATCCGGGTTGGCAATACTGGACCAAACGATCAGCCAATCCCAGAAGGCGGAACGCTAACGGGCACAGACGGCGATGATCTGGTTGATCTGGCCGGTATCGAAGACCTAAACCGCATTGACGGAGGCACGGGCGCTGGCCGCTTCCCCGACGCACCCAACATCACAGTTAGATTTTCACACAAGGGCGGGGTAAAACCGTCAACTGGCCCCTACCCGTTCGCCCGCTCTAACGCGCGGCGTTCCAGCACATCCGTCTGGGGCAGCCACTTGTATTTCGTGTCGCCCGCAACCGTTCCCCAATACAACAGCCCGCCAAACCGCCAAGGATCAAGGATAATCGCATCGCGCATGGTGCCGCCTTTGACGCCGATCAAAACCGTGGAATGGTCAATCCGGAACGCCACATCAGAATTGGCAATAGCGCGGTGCAGATCAAGTGTTTGGAAATGTTCAGCCGCCAAGCGGTTTTCCATATCTTCGGCCCAATGCCAGCACAGCCCACGGGGGCGTCTGCCTGCATTCACCTTGGTGTTGTGGATCAACGGCGGGTCGGTGATGCCATATTCCACCGCCAACTGACGCGGATAGTTAAAGGCGATCGTGGCTGCCCGCGCCGCCTCGGCCGGATCAACCTCGGGACCAAGAGCCAGAATTCGGGCTTCCAGCTTTGCAATATCGGATTGCTGCACCGGCGGCATGCGATCAGGACCAGAGCCCCCGCAAGCGGCCAGTATTAAGGTGAATAGAAGCGGTAGAACGATAGAACGACGGGTAAAAATTGCACTGCCCTCGGATCTTGAAGTCATTTGCGGCACGCTACCAACGCAATGCCAGCCTGTCGAGAGAGGACACGGTCACATTTCCGTCTAAGGCTTTTCGATTAACGCATAGTTAAAGCTGACCGAAATCCGCTCTTCGTCGGACATGTTCATAGGAACCTCATGACGTAGCCAGCTTTCCCACAACAACACATCAGACACTTTCGGCGCCACGTAATGGAACGTTTTCAAACCGGACCCGGCATCTTTCTTGCGCGTCGGCGCGGCCATCATCATAGCCAGACGGGGGTCTTCGAATTTGATCGCACTGGCATCGGACGGCATGGCCACATAAGTGGTGCCGCTGATCACCGAATGGGGGTGAATATGCGAGGTGTGTATGCCGCCCGTCGGCAGGATATTGATCCACAAGCTGTCGAGCTTAAGCGCCCGCCCGTCCAGATCAAACGCCAGATCTTCGGCAAAGGCAGCCACGTGGGCGTCCAGCACGTTGACCAAATCCTTAAAGATCGGAAAACGCCACGGCAAATCATCCAGACTGGCGTAGCTGGTATACCCCGGAAAGTCGTTTTCCTCGCACCATTCCTGCCCAGCCTCGTCGTCATCGGCGATGGACAGGCAGGTTGCCTCCAGCTCATCGGCATCAATCGGCGCGCCTTGTTCAGACAATTGCGCACGGTACAGGCGGGTCACAAAGAGGGAATCAATCTGGCTCATGTCCCGTGCATAGCCGATGCTATCACGGCGGCCAACACGACAAATTTAACAGCTCGGTAAAACTACTGCTGGCCAAGCCCGCAGATCAAGCGCACAGTCGCCCCATGCCAGTCAAAGAAACATTCGCAATCGCCGACATCCGCATTCCGGTCAAACGCAAAAAAACCCTTGAACCCGCCAAGGTCGAGGCGCTTGCCGAGGACATATTAGAAAACGGCCAGACCACCCCCGTGCGTGTGCGCGAAGGGAAAACCGGCGGCTATGTTCTGATCGAGGGATATCACCGCGTCGAAGCCATGCGGGCACTCGGCGAAGAACAGATCGTCGGCTACATCGTCCACGCCCGTCTGCACTAAGACTGATTAAGCCTTCGTAAAATCGAACGGCCGCTGTGTTCCCACGCGCCCGTCAACCAGCCTTATTCAAAACACCCTGACAGAAATAGAAAAGACCCCCGACTTTGCAGCCGAGGGTCCAAAATTTGTGTTGTAGGTCGGGCTTCAGCCCGACACCACTTACCAGTCTTCGCGTTGAACGACGCGGGTTTTAACCGGCAGCTTCATTGCAGCAAGGCGCAGGGCCTCACGGGCAACAGCATCGGTAACACCGTCGATTTCAAACATGATACGGCCTGGTTTAACTTTGGCTGCCCAAAATTCAACAGAACCTTTACCTTTACCCATCCGAACCTCGGTTGGTTTTTTGGTTACTGGCAGATCGGGGAAAATCCGGATCCAAACACGGCCCTGACGTTTCATGTGCCGTGTCATCGCGCGGCGAGCCGCTTCGATTTGACGGGCAGTGATACGCTCAGGCTCGATGGTTTTCAGACCATATGACCCAAAGTTCAGATCGGAACCGCCCTTGGCCAGACCGTGGATACGGCCCTTAAACGCCTTGCGGAATTTGGTACGCTTTGGTGATAGCATCTATCTTCTCCTTAGCGACGAGGTGGACGCGATGGTCCGCCTTCTTGCATTTCAGCCTGACGACGTTCGCGTGCGGATGGATCATGTTCCATGATCTCGCCTTTGAAAATCATCACTTTGATACCGATGATACCATATGCAGTCAGACCTTCGGCCCGTGCATAATCGATATCCGCGCGCAATGTGTGCAACGGAACGCGACCTTCACGATACCATTCAGTCCGCGCGATTTCAGCACCACCAAGACGACCGGCACAGTTGATACGAATACCAAGAGCACCCATGCGCATTGCGTTCTGTACAGCACGCTTCATGGCGCGACGGAAAGACACCCGGCGTTCCAGTTGTTGTGCAACAGATTCAGCAACCAGCTGTGCGTCCAGTTCCGGCTTGCGAACTTCAACAATGTTGAGGTGCAATTCGGAATCTGTCAGATTTGCCAGCTTCTTGCGCAGTGTTTCGATGTCAGCGCCTTTTTTACCGATGATCACACCCGGACGTGCCGAATGGATTGTCACGCGGCATTTTTTGTGCGGACGTTCGATGATCACACGAGCGATACCTGCTTGCGCGCATTCTTTCTTGATGAATTCGCGGATCTTCAGGTCTTCATGCAACAGATCGCCGTATTCACGCTTGTTGGCGTACCAGCGGCTGTCCCATGTGCGGTTGACTTGCAGACGGAAGCCAATTGGATTGATCTTTTGACCCATTATGCTTGCTCCTCTGCTGGCTGACGCACCAGAATTGTAACTTGTGCGAAAGGCTTCAGGATGCGGCCATACCGACCACGTGCCCGAGGACGTCCACGTTTCATGACAAGGTTTTTGCCAACATAAGCTTCGGCGACAACCAGTTCATCCACATCCAGACCGTGGTTGTTTTCAGCATTCGCAATCGCGGATTGCAGTGTCTTGCGAACATCAGCAGCGATACGTTTTTTGGAAAACGTCAGGTCGGCCAGGGCTTTTTCAACTGGTTTGTTGCGGATCAATTGCGCCACAAGGTTCAGCTTTTGCGGGCTGGTTTTCAGCATACGAGAAACGGCATACGCTTCGTTCTCTTCTACGCGACGGGGATTTTTAGACTTTCCCATGGCTTATTTCCGTTTCGCTTTTTTGTCCGCAGCGTGCCCATAGTATGTGCGCGTTGGGGAGTATTCACCGAACTTCTGGCCGATCATGTCTTCGGACACGTTGACGGGGATGTGCTTTTTGCCGTTGTAAACGCCAAAAGTCAGACCCACGAACTGTGGCAGAATCGTCGAACGACGAGACCAGATTTTGATAACTTCTTTGCGGCCGGATTCCCGAGTCTTTTCTGCTTTCTTAAGCACATAAGCATCGACGAAAGGGCCCTTCCATATTGAACGAGGCATCTATTAACGACCCTTCTTCTTGGCGTGACGGGACCGGATAATGAATTTATCCGTAGTCTTGTTTGAACGAGTGCGTGCACCCTTAGTTGGTTTACCCCAAGGCGAAACAGGGTGACGACCACCGGATGTACGACCCTCACCACCACCATGCGGGTGATCGACAGGGTTCATAACCACACCACGAACACTCGGGCGGATGCCTTTGTGACGGTTGCGGCCCGCTTTACCGAAGTTCTGGTTGCTGTTGTCAGGGTTAGAAACCGCACCAACAGTTGCCAGGCATTCTTGACGAACGATGCGCAGCTCGCCCGAGGACAGGCGGATCTGTGCGTAGGACCCGTCACGACCAACGAACTGAGCATAAGTACCAGCGGCACGTGCAACCTGGCCACCTTTGCCTGGTTTCAGTTCGATGTTGTGAATGATTGTCCCGATAGGCAGACCTGTGAACGGCATTGTGTTGCCCGGCTTCACGTCAGCCTTTGCCGAAGAGATCACCTGATCACCAACAGCCAAACGCTGTGGTGCGATGATGTAAGCCTGCTGGCCATCTTCGTATTTGATAAGTGCGATGAACGCGGTCCGGTTCGGGTCATATTCGATCCGAATTACCGTGGCCGGTACATCCATTTTGTTCCGTTTGAAATCAACGATACGGTACAGGCGTTTCGCCCCACCGCCTTTGCGACGCATCGTGATCCGCCCAGTGTTGTTCCGACCGCCATTCTTGGTCAAACCCTGTGTAAGGGCTTTGACCGGACGACCTTTGTACAACTCTGAACGGTCGATCAGTACCAGCCCACGCTGGCCTGGCGTCGTCGGTTTATACGACTTAAGTGCCATTCTTACTGTCTTCCGTTTTTTGAAGCAGGGGCTAACCTGCTTAATTTAAGGACCCCGAAGGTTCCAGTGTATAGGCCCCCGAAGGTGCCCGATTTAGGGGGGCGCAAATTTTAAACGCCCAAAACAACAACGCCCCAGACGAATCTAGGACGGTGCGGATGGTGGCTTGTAGGAAAGAGCACCCAAAGGGTCAAGTGTTAAAGGGGTTTTCTTTGCTTTGGGCTTTGGCACAGCCCTGAAGTTTACTGATCCCAGTTATACCCAACACCAAAAGAGGGCGCAATCCGCGCCCCCTTATCCGGTACCCCACCTGATACTCAGAACAGGAAGTCATCCTTGGCAATCTCAACACTTGCATCATGGGTGACGGTGATCAAGTCGTCCCCATAAGCCACTTTTGTCAGCGTGTCCGAAACCTCGGTGATATCAAGCTGGCGGTATTTCAGATCGGTGGCCGAAAGATCAATCATATCTTCCTCGGTGAAGAATTTAATCTTGTCCGCGCCATCACCGAAATCAAAGACAAAGCTATCTGCCCCTGCCCCGCCCTTCAGCTTGTCATTGCCAACGCCGCCCGTCAGCACATCGTCACCGGCGCCACCTTTGAGGGTGTCATTGCCTGCGCCGCCATTGATCGCATCATCTTTCGCGCGGCCTTTGATTGTGTCTGCCAACAATGATCCGTTCGCCACACCTTTGTGGAAGTCGCCTTTTCCGTCCACACGCGCGCCCAGATCAATCATGGTCGTTGTGCCGGAAACTTCGTAAGACACCGCCAGCATGGGATTGCCGGTGCCACTGTCTGCGGCAGATACAAACTGGATCACTTCGGGGGAAAGATCGCCGTTGGTACTGCTCTCGATATAGGTGGCAAACTTCGCCTTGGTCGGGTTTGTGATGTCATACACCATGATACCGCTGTCCCGCTCCAGACCGATAAAGGCAAAGTCCTTGCCCCCAAAAGAGCCGACCGTGATGGCTTCGGGTTCTGGTCCTTTGTTGTCGGACCGGTTTTCATCCACAACACCGCTGTCATCAGATGGGAAATCGTCATTGTTAAACGCATTTGGCACACGGTGCTGCGCGATCAACTGTTCGAAATCATCACCACTGTCAAAAACAAGCGTGCCATTGGCGTTAAAGATCGAAAAGCTGCGGCTGCCGTAGGAATGCAGAACGTCAATATCGCCGTCCCCATCGGTGTCCCCGTCAATGATCGAAATGGTCAGCCGCTCTAGTCCGGTTGTATCCACACTGTCGTCGATGCTAACACCCGTGACTTCGCCGTCCAGAATATCACCAATACGCGCAGCTTCGCCGCCTTCATCCCAGTCGCCCCGATCATCGCCTTCATTTGCGGTCAGGAAATAGGTTTCCCCCTTAAACGATGTCACCGCAATGGCGTCAGGCATGTACAAGCCTTGGGTGTTTTGCGGAACAATGCTGATTTCACCATCGTCGTCATTGGCGTCCATGCCATTGCCCGTTAGCGAATGATCTTTGGTGCCAAGGGGCAGAATATCGGTAAAGGCGCGGGCTTGAACATCAAACACGGCAACAGCATTGGCTTCTTGCAGGGTCACAAACAGATTGCCTGTTGCAGGATCAATCGCGATATATTCTGCCTCAAAATCATCAGAAGCGGTTTCGCCCGGAAAAATCCGAACGCCAAGATCGCGCAGATCGTCTTCCATACCGTCAAATGACGTGAAATCATAAGTTTGGGCAACCAGTTCACCGTCAACAAATTCAAGGACCGAAATGCCCCCTTTGGCCTGTGTCGCCAGATCCCCATCAAATTCCGCTTCAATCGCAGTGTAAATCTGGGTGCCGTCTTTGCTAAAGGTCACCATGTCGGGCAAAGTGCCAACTTCGGCCACACCCAAAAGCTTTAGCCCGTTGATGCCATAAACCGCAATCTTACCCGCCGAAGGTTCACCATCAACCGGATCAACTTCAATCGCTACCGCAATGTTACCGCCGTTTGCAGCCACAGAATTCACCCCTGCAAACCCGTCAATCTCGGTCAGGTCAAGCGCCCCGATTTTGCCGCCAGTTAAAACGCTAAAGACATCAATTCTGTCTTCTTCGCCGTTGGTTACAAACACATTGCCGCCCTCAAAGGCAACAACCTCAGAGCCAGCCTCACCAACGCCGGAATCAAAAGTTTGCAGCACGGAAATGCCATTTTCGGTTGCGAGTTTATTGTACATGATGCCCCTCGGCCTGAATTGAAATCAGGTGCCGAGTAGCCCAACCATGCAACAGATTCACAAAGCCCGTGTAACAAAGCACGCACATCGCCCTGTTATGCTGTTTCACATACAAAAAAGCCCCCAGCTTTCGCCGAGGGCTTTTTCTAACATTTTTCAGACGACTTAAAGTCCGGTAGACACGTCGATTGTGTTACCTTCTTCAAGGGTCACATAGGCTTTTTTCACGTCTTTGCGTGTGCCCAGTTTACCGCGGAAGCGCTTAACCTTGCCTTTGGTGATGGATGTGTTCACAGCCTTCACCTTGACATTAAACAGACCTTCAACAGCCTCTTTAATTTGTGGTTTGTTCGCGTCGATCGCTACTTCGAAAACAACAGCGTTATGCTCGGAAGCCATTGTTGCTTTTTCAGTGATGATCGGCTTGCGGATCACGTCGTAGAGTTCAGCTTTAGTTGTCATTTCAACCGTGCCTCCAATGCTTCAACGCCAGCTTTGGTCAGAACCAAAGTGTCGCTTTTCAGGATGTCATACACGTTGGCACCTTGGCTTGGCAGAACATTCACGCCGTCGATGTTACGGGCAGCCAATGCAAAGTTTGCATTCACTTCCGAACCATCAACGATCAGAGCGCGCTTCCAACCGAGGTTTTTCACGGCTTTCGCCAATTCACCAGTTTTTGCAGACGCCATGTCAGCTGTGTCGATGATAACCAACTCGCCAGCTGCGTATTTTGCGGACAGTGCGTGGCACAGCCCCAATTTACGGAACTTTTTAGTCAGATCATGCGCGTGGCTACGAGGCGTTGGGCCTTTGTAAACACCACCACCGCGAAAGATCGGCGCCGAGCGTGCACCGTGGCGTGCGCCACCCGTGCCTTTTTGGCGATAGATCTTTTTGGTGGAATAGCTGACTTCCGACCGTGTTTTAACTTTGTGTGTACCGGCCTGGCGTTTTGCCAGTTGGTAGCGCACAACACGGTGAAGGATGTCTTTGCGTGGCTCCAGGCCAAAGATCGCCTCGTCGAGGTCGACCGAGCCCGCTGAACCAGCGTCCAGTTTGATCACGTCGAGTTTCATTCTCCGCCTTCCTTCTTCTCAGCGTCAGCAGCAATTTCTGCTTCGGCAGTTTTCAGAGCAGCTTCTTCAGCGGCAGCAGCCTCGGCAGCAGCAGCTTCTGCGGCTGCAGCTTCTTCAGCGGCAGCTTCGGCAGCGGCTTCTTCAGCAGCTTTGGCAGCGGCAGCAGCGGCAGAACGCAGCGCAGCTGGCAGGATAGCACTGTCAGGGAACGGCTTTTTAACCGCATCTTTAACAGTAACCCAACCACCTTTAGAACCCGGAACAGCGCCTTTGATCATCAGCAGACCGCGTTCGCTGTCTGTTTTGATCACTTGCAAGTTCTGAGTCGTCACGCGGGCAGAACCCATGTGACCAGCCATTTTCTTACCTTTGAAAACCTTACCAGGATCCTGACACTGACCTGTGGAACCGTGGGACCGGTGAGACACGGAAACACCGTGTGTCGCGCGCAGACCACCAAAGTTCCAACGTTTCATCGCACCGGCAAAACCTTTACCGATGGACGTGCCAGACACATCAACAAACTGACCTTCAAAGTAATGATCCGCGATGATTTCTTCGCCGACTTCGATCAGATTGTCAGGGGAAACGCGGAATTCCGCGATTTTCCGTTTTGGTTCAACCTTGGCAGCAGCAAAATGCCCACGCATAGCAGCGGAAGTGCGTTTTACTTTTGCAGCACCAGCACCAAGCTGAACGGCGGAATAGCCATCACGTTCACTTGTGCGTTGTGCAACAACTTGCAGGTTTTCCATTTGAAGAACGGTTACAGGAATCTGTTTGCCGTCTTCCATAAACAAGCGGGTCATGCCCAACTTCTTTGCGATAATACCAGAGCGCAACATATTATTCATGCCCCCTTAAAGTTTGATCTCGACATCCACACCAGCAGCAAGATCAAGCTTCATCAGCGCGTCTACTGTTTGTGGAGTCGGGTCAACGATATCAAGCAACCGCTTGTGTGTACGAATTTCGAATTGCTCACGAGATTTCTTGTTCACGTGTGGGCCACGCAAAACAGTGTATTTCTCGATGTGGTTCGGCAGTGGGATTGGCCCACGAACCTGCGCACCGGTACGTTTAGCAGTGTTGACGATCTCTTGTGTGCTGGCATCCAGTACACGATAGTCAAATGCTTTCAGCCGGATACGGATATTTTGGCTTTGCATATCATTCGCCCTTTCAGGCTACGAGTTGATAGGACGACAGCTGGCTCATTCCAACTGCCCTCGTCGAACCCAAAAGGCGGGACCGAATCCCGCCTTCTTAGGCATTCGCAATGCGAATTGGCGTCCAATACACATGGTTTCCAACAGTGGCAAGGGAAACTTTCCGCCAAAGACTAAGTAAACGAATTCTTGGGAAAATATCCGACGTCAGCAAGCCGTAGAAAACCTGAACACATTGGGCGCCCTGACTGGCACAAAACCACAAAAGGCTACACTCCATCCACATCCATAGGTGTACAACGCAAAACGGCCACCCTGCAGGATGGCCGTTCTTATTTTCAACCAACAATCCGGTAGAACCGGTTGGGTCATTTAGTCGAGGATTTTGGAAACAACACCGGAACCAACGGTGCGGCCGCCTTCGCGGATCGCAAAGCGCAGGCCGGCTTCCATAGCAACAGGTGCGATCAATTCAACGTTGAACTTCAGGTTGTCGCCTGGCATCACCATTTCTGTACCTTCTGGCAGCTCAACTGTGCCCGTAACATCTGTTGTACGGAAGTAGA